>NZ_BAAACA010000021.1:0-185641 GCF_039521265.1 Streptomyces crystallinus
GTAGGTGTTCATGTAGTACGGGAAGCGGCTGGAGCAGCCGATGCCGGAGACGAAGACGATGTTTTCTTTGGCGAGGCCGAGTTCGGGCATGAAGCCCTGGACGGCGGCGAGGACGGCGTAGTCGCCGCAGCCGGGGCACCAGCGCACTTCCTGGTCCGACTTGAAGTCCTTCATGGACTGGGCGGCCTCGGCCTTCGGGACCAGCTTGAGCGCCTCAGACATGGATGGCCTCCTTGAGGACCGTGGCGAGCTGCTCGGCTTTGAACGGCATGCCGTTGACCTGGGTGAACGACCGGGCGTCCACCAGGTACTTCGCCCGGATCAGGGTGGCGAGCTGGCCGAGGTTCATCTCGGGGACGACGACGGTCTCGTAACTCCGCAGGGCGTCACCGAGGTTGCGCGGGAAGGGGTTGAGGTGGCGCAGATGGGCTTGCGCGATGGGTACGCCCTCGGCGCGCAGCCGGCGCACGGCGGCGGTGATGGGCCCGTACGTGGAGCCCCACCCGATCACCAGTGTGCGGGCGCCGTCGGGGTCGTCCACGTCCAGGTCGGGGACCTCGATGCCGTCGATTTTCGCCTGGCGGGTGCGGACCATGAGGTCGTGGTTGGCGGGGTCGTACGAGATGTTGCCGGTGCCGTCCTGCTTCTCGATGCCGCCGATACGGTGTTCCAGGCCCGGGGTGCCGGGCACGGCCCAGGGCCGGGCGAGGGTCTGTGGGTCGCGCTTGTACGGCCAGAACACCTCGGTGCCGTCGGCGAGGGTGTGGTTGGGCACGGTGGCGAACTGGACGCGCAGGTCGGGCAGTTCGTCGAGGTCGGGGATGCGCCAGGGCTCGGATCCGTTGGCGAGGTAGCCGTCGGAGAGCAGGAACACCGGGGTGCGGTAGGTCAGGGCGATACGGGCCGCGTCGATCGCCGCGTCGAAGCAGTCCGCCGGGGTCTTCGGCGCCACGATCGGCACCGGGGCCTCACCGTTGCGCCCGTACATCGCTTGCAGCAGGTCGGCTTGTTCGGTTTTGGTGGGCAGGCCGGTGGAGGGTCCGCCGCGCTGGATGTCGACGATGAGCAGCGGCAGCTCCAGGGACACCGCGAGCCCGATGGTCTCGGACTTGAGGGCCACGCCCGGGCCCGAGGTCGTCGTCACGGCGAGGGAGCCGCCGAAGGCCGCGCCGAGCGCGGCGCCGATTCCGGCGATCTCGTCCTCGGCCTGGAAGGTGCGCACGCCGAAGTTCTTGTGTTTGGACAGCTCGTGCAGGATGTCCGAGGCCGGGGTGATCGGGTACGAGCCGAGGTAGAGCGGCAGATCCGCCTGCTGGCCTGCCGCGATCAGTCCGTAGGAGAGGGCCAGGTTGCCGGAGATGTTGCGGTAGGTGCCGGTGGGGAAGGCGCGGGTGGCGGGGGCGACCTCGTAGGAGACGGCGAAGTCCTCGGTCGTCTCGCCGAAGTTCCAGCCCGCCCGGAAGGCCGCCACGTTGGCCTCGGCGATCTCCGGCTTCTTGGCGAACTTCTGCCGCAGGAAGGCCTCGGTGGCCTCGGTGGGCCGGTGGTACATCCAGCTCAGCAGCCCCAGCGCGAACATGTTCTTGCTGCGCTCGGCCTCTTTGCGGGGAAGCCCGAACTCCTTGAGCGCTTCGACGGTGAGGGTGGTCAGCGGCACGGGGTGGACGTTGTAGGCCTCCAGCGTCCCGTCTTCGAGCGGCGAGGTCTCGTATCCGACCTTGGCCATGGGCCGTTTGGTGAACTCGTCGGTGTTGACGATGATGTCCGCGCCGCGGGGGACGTCGGCCAGGTTGGCTTTGAGGGCGGCGGGGTTCATGGCGACGAGGACGTTGGGTGCGTCGCCGGGGGTGAGGATGTCGTGGTCGGCGAAGTGGAGCTGGAAGCTGGAGACGCCGGGCAGGGTGCCTGCGGGGGCGCGGATCTCGGCGGGGAAGTTCGGCAGGGTGGACAGATCGTTGCCGAACGAGGCGGTCTCCGAAGTGAACCGGTCACCCGTGAGCTGCATACCGTCACCCGAATCACCCGCGAACCGGATGATCACCCGGTCGAGGCGCCTGACCTCTTTGTGGCCCACGGGTTTGCGCTGCTCGCCGACGACGGCCTCTTCGGCCCCGTCTGCCTGCTCGGCTGACGTACTGACCTGGCTGGTCACTGAACTGGACCTCCCTGGGACGGGCTGCTCGGGCGCGCCCGGAGAACCGGTCGCTCCAAAGTCCACCCTACGTCTGTAAGGGTCGCCTTCCTTGGATGGATCGCATCCCGGACACCCTTTTGAGATGGTCCAATGCCCCGGTTTGTCATATTTCAGTCGCCCCCCGGCTCCTTCTGGTAAGACGCCCCTCGCTCGTTCTTCGGTTCTGGTCCCCTGCCCCCGCCCGACGCACCTGACAGGGTGTCAGGTGTTCAGGAATTGAGATAGGTCAGTACCGCGAGTACCCGTCGGTGGTCCCCGTCACTTGGGGAGAGACCGAGCTTCAGAAAGATGTTGCTCACGTGCTTCTCGACGGCGCCGTCGCTCACGACCAGCTGTTTCGCGATCGCGTTGTTGGTCCGCCCCTCGGCCATCAGACCGAGGACCTCGCGCTCGCGCGGTGTGAGCCCGGCCAGTACGTCCTGCTTGCGGCTGCGGCCGAGCAGCTGGGCGACGACCTCGGGATCCAGGGCGGTACCGCCCTGCGCGACCCTGACGACCGCGTCCACGAACTCCCTGACCTCGGCGACGCGGTCCTTGAGCAGATAGCCCACGCCGCGGCTGGAACCGGCCAGCAGTTCGGTGGCGTACTGCTCCTCCACGTACTGCGACAGCACGAGTACCCCGATTCCGGGGTGGAGCTTGCGCAGCAGCACCGCGGCCCGTACGCCCTCGTCCGTGTGGGTGGGCGGCATCCGTACGTCCGCGACCACCACGTCCGGCAGCGCGTTCTGGTCGGCGAGCTCGCCGACGGTCTTGACCAGCGCGTCTCCGTCGCCGACCCCGGCGACGACGTCGTGCCCCCGGTCGGTCAGCAGGCGGGTCAGTCCCTCCCGAAGCAGCACTGAATCCTCGGCGATGACGACCCGCACCCTGTCCTCCACGATCTGCAGCCCCCCGGCTAGGTAATGCTCGACTGAGCCCCCGCCCGACGACGGTGCCCACACCAAGCATCCCAGCATCCGGACCGCGCTGCGGGAAATCTGGGCCCGGACTTTGTCTGCGGCTGGGGGGGGCGGGCTGCTCGCGCGGTTCCCCGCGCCCCGTGACTACCTGGGGGCGCGGGGAACGGCGCGGGAGGCGGCCACCGGCCCGCGGCCGACGAACTACCTGGGGGCGCGGGGATCGGCGCGAGAGGCGGCCACCGACCCGCGGCCGACGAACCACCTAGGGGCGCGGGGAACTGCGCGACCAGCCCCCCACTCACCCGCAGACAAAGACCGGGCCAAAAAGGGCGCGCGGGGAACGGCGCGACCAGCCGACCACTCACCCGCAGACGAAAGGGGGTGTGGGGGGCCGAAGGCCCCGCTCGACCCCCTCGTTCCGCGGGCTACGCCCGCCACGGCAGCTCCGCCGTAACCGTCGTAGGCCCGCCCGGAGGCGAATCCACCACCAGAATCCCGTCCACCGCGTCCAGCCGCTCCGCCAACCCCGCGAGCCCGGACCCGCCGGCCGCCGAGGCCCCGCCCCGCCCGTTGTCCGTGACCTGCAACATCAGCCGGTCCTGAGCCCGCCACACATCGACCCCGGCCCGGCTCGCCCCGCTGTGCTTGCTCACGTTCTGGAGGAGCTCGGAGACGGTGAAGTACGCGATTCCCTCGATGGCCGGCACCGGCCGCCCCGGCAGATCCACCTCCACCTGCACCGGCACCGTGCAGCGCGAGGCGACCGAGGACAGGGCGGCGTCGAGGCCGCGGTCGGTGAGGACCGCCGGATGGATGCCGCGCGCCAGGTCGCGCAGCTCCTGAAGCGCCACCTTCACCTCGCCGTGCGCCGAGTCCACCATCCGCGCCGCCGCGTGCGGATCCTCGGTCAGCTTCTCCTTCGCCAGCCCCAGATCCATCGCGAGGGCGACCAGCCGCGCCTGCGCCCCGTCGTGCAGATCCCGCTCGATGCGCCGCAGGTCCGCCGCCGAGGTGTCGACGACCACGCCCCGGTCGGACTCCAGCTCCACCACCCGCTCCTCCAGCCGCGACGGCCCGAGCAGCCCGAAGAGCAGCCCCCGGTCGACGTACGTCAGCGCCCGGATGACCCACGGCACGGCGAGCGTGATGACCAGTCCGACCAGCGTGGTCACGGTGAGCTCGAACGGCGAGTCCAAGTAGAAGTTGTGCGTCCCGTCCCCGTACAGCTGCATGCCGTCCTGGCCGGCGTACGTGGGGAAGACCCAGTACCACAGCGGATACGTCAGCAGCCCCCACCCGTTCACCCACAGCGTCAGCGAGACGACGAAGGAGAAGACCGCCCACGGGAAGTGCAGCACCGAGTAGAGCAGGTGGCGCCAGGACACCCCGCTCTTCAGGACCGCCCCGATCCAGGCCATCCCGCTCTTGCCGCGTACGGGCTGCGGCGCCGGCACGTCCACGCCGAGCAGCGCCCGCGCCCGGCCGCGCTCCAGCGCGCCGAGGGCGCGGCAGCCGACGAGCCCGAGCGCGAGCACTGGGATGCCGAGGAAGGTGATCAGCAGTCCGGCGCTGAGCGACACCATGACGATGGCCCAGGTGAAGGCGACGATGCTGATCGGCAGGCTGAGCAGCAGATAGCCGAACTCACGGAACGTCCGGGCCTCCAGCGGCGCGCGCAGCGCCGGCGGAAGGAAGTGCTGCCGCGCCGGCCGCCGCCGCCCGTACTCCGTCTCCATGATCATCGGTCCGTCCGTTCCGTTTCCCCAGATGTACGCGTGGCCGCGTTCTCGTACGTACGAGTCTGCTTGACCCGCTCGCCCCCGACCATGGAGCCGGTCACCGTCTCCAACGGGGGGTTTTCCCTACCCTGGGCCGGGGTCGGCCCTTTGTCTGCGGCTCGGTGGACGGCCGGCCGCGCAGTTTCCCGCGCCCCTTCTTGCGCCTGGCCTTCATCTGCGGGTGCCTGGTGGGCTGGTCGCGCAGTTCCCCGCGCCCCTGGGTAGTCCGGTCCCTCGGGCGGGTCCCCGTGCCCCCTTTTGCGCCCGGCCTTCGTCTGCGGGCCGGTGGCCGGTTGCTCGCGCAGTTCCCCGCGCCCCTAAAAGCCGGTGGCTGAGCAGGTCCCGAAGGCTGAGACCCCCACCGAGCCCCCCATGGCCGAGCTGACATCTCCGGCTAGGCCCGACCCCTCAGGGGCGCGGGGAACGGCGCGAGAAGCGGCCACCGACCCGCGGCCGACGAACTACCCAAGGGCCGCGAGAAGCGGCCACGGACCCGCAGCTGACGAACCACCTAGGGGCGCGGGGAACTGCGCGACCAGCCCACCACACACCCGCAGACAAAGTCCGGGCACATCAGGGGCGCGGGGAACTGCGCGATCAGCCACAGACGGCCCCGCAGGCGAATACCGGGCTACGCCCGCCACGGAAGCTCCGCCGTCACGACCGTCGGCCCCCCGACCGGCGAGTCGAGGACGAACAACCCGTCCACCGCCCCCAGCCGCTCGGCCAGCCCCGCCATCCCCGTACCCCCGTCGAGCCGCGCCCCACCGCGCCCGTCGTCCTCGACCTGGATGAGCAGCCGGTCGCCCGTCCGCCACACCTCCACCGAGGCAGCCCGCGCACCGCTGTGCTTGCTGATGTTCTGGAGGAGCTCGGAGACGGTGAAGTACGCGATGCCCTCGATGGCCGGCACCGGCCGCCCCGGCAGATCCACCTCCACCTTCACCGGCACCGTGCAGCGAGAGGCGACCGACGACAGGGCGGCGTCCAGACCGCGGTCGGTGAGGACCGCCGGATGGATGCCGCGCGCCAGGTCACGCAGCTCCTGGAGCGCCAGCTTGACCTCGCCGTGCGCCTCGTCGACCATCGCCGCCGCCGCGTCCGGGTCCTCCAGGAGCTTCTCCTTGGCGAGGCCGAGGCCCATGGCGAGGGCGACGAGCCGGGCCTGGGCGCCGTCGTGCAGATCGCGTTCGATCCGGCGCAGATCGGCCGCCGCCGTGTCCACGACCACCCCCCGGTCCGACTCCAGCTCGGCGATCCGCCGCTCCAGGTCGTCCGATGGCGAGAGCAGCGCGCGCACCATCATCCGGTCCACGTTGGTGAGCGCCCGCGCGACGAACCCGAGCACCGGCCACGCCACGAACAGGCTGACCGTGGTGACGGCGAAGGTCAGCACGCCCCAGGGCAGCCGGATGAACTCGTACAGCACGTTCCGCCAGCCCACCGGGTCCTTCAGGCTCGTCCAGAGCCAGCGCATGGCCCCACCGCGCGCCCCCGGCCGCAGCGCGCGCGCCGGGATCGGCGTGGGCTCCTCGATCCGTACGCCGAGCAGCGCGCGCGCCCGCGCGCGTTCCAGCTTGCCCAGCTGGCGGGCGCCGACCAGGCCGACCGCCAGCAGCGGCAGACCGATCACCGTGACCGAGAGCCCCACGCCGGTGAAGACCAGCACGGCCACGTAGACGAAGCCGATGAGCCCCATCGGCAGATTGGCGAGGAGATGCGTGATCTCCTTCCAGGTCCGCCGGTCATAGGCGAACCGCGCGGGCGGCGGCCTGTCGACATCGTCGTACGACTGCTCGTACGGCTGTTCGTACGACTGTCCATGCGGTTGGTCGTACGGCTGGTCCGACGGCCCGTCGTACGGCCGCCCGTGCGGCCCGTCGTACGGCCTGCTCTTCGGCCGTCCCGGCCGTCCCGGCCGTCGGCCGGAGCGGCGGCCAGGCTGCGGCTCGTCGCGGAAGGTGCTGGTCATGTAGGCAAGCCTGCCGGGCCGCGCGGCCGGGCGCCATGGGGTAGCTATGCCGGTTCGGGCGGGGGAAAACCCCACCCCCGCCACTCACCACACCCTCCCGGGCCCGCGCACCCCGCTGCGACCAGGTCGCGCCCGGGGTCCAGTTCCGGACACGGCGGCGGTGCCCGCTGGGACGCCGCCGCCCAGGTGTCAGGTGTGCAACCTGCGTGAGACACCTGCTTACGCCGTCCTTAGCAGGGCCTAGACTCCCGTGCGTACAGATCGTCGAACAGACCGCAACGAACGCAACGAGGTCAGGGAGCGAGGGGCGGACGTGCCGGAACCGACCGTACGCCAGCTGTCGGCGGACTACTTCCACAGCTATTCGGTCGTCGGACTGCTCGCCGTCGTCGGCGTGCTCTTCGTCGCGGTGGCCTTCGGGGCCGGACGGCTGCTGCGGCCAGTGGTCCCGACGCCGGAGAAGCTGCTCACGTACGAGTGCGGAGTGGACCCCGTCGGCGAGGGCTGGGCGCACACGCAAGTGCGCTACTACGTCTATGCCTTCCTGTACGTGATCTTCGCCGTCGACTCGATCTTCCTCTTCCCGTGGGCGACGGTCTTCGCCGCTCCCGGATTCGGCGCGGCCACGCTGGTCGAGATGTTCATCTTCCTCGGCTTCCTGGCCGTGGGACTGCTCTACGCATGGAAGAAGGGCGTCCTGGAATGGACGTGACGACTCCGGATCCCCGGTTCCTGCCCACGCCGACCGTGGCCGAAAACGGCGCCCCGGCGCCCGCCGGGGCCTCGGCCGTGCAGGGCCAGCGCCTGGGCGTGCTCTCGCGCCTGGCACCCGAGCCGATGAAGGTGGTCCTCAACTGGGGCCGCCGCTACAGCCTCTGGGTGTTCAACTTCGGACTCGCCTGCTGCGCCATCGAGTTCATCGCGGCCTCGATGGCCCGCCACGACTTCATCCGCCTCGGCGTGATCCCCTTCGCGCCCGGCCCGCGCCAGGCGGACCTCATGATCGTCTCCGGCACGGTGACGGACAAGATGGCCCCGGCGGTGAAGCGGCTGTACGAGCAGATGCCCGAGCCGAAGTACGTCATCTCCTTCGGCGCTTGCTCCAACTGCGGCGGCCCGTACTGGGACTCGTACTCGGTGACCAAGGGCGTCGACCAGATCATCCCCGTCGACGTCTACGTCCCCGGCTGCCCGCCCCGCCCCGAGGCCCTCCTCCAGGGCATCCTCAAACTCCAGGAGAAGATCGCCCGCGAGTCCCTGAGCGAGCGCTACGCGACGCGGGCGACGACGGCCCAGCTCACGAGCGGGTTGGTGACGGCGCCTCCGACGACGGCCGCTCCTGTGAACGGGGCGGCGGAGGGCGCCGGGTCCATCGGGTCCACCGAAACAACCGGCTCCACCGAAACAGCCGGTTCCACCGAGGCAACCGGTTCCACCGGTTCCACCGAGGCAACCGGTTCCACCGGTTCCACCGAGGGCGACACGCCGACCCCGGGGGCCGCGCAGTGACCGCGTACGACCGTCTGCCCGACGCCGTCACGGAGATCTTCGGCGAGGAGGCCACCGCCGAGGAGGCGTACGGCCTCCTCACCGTCGACGTCCCCGCCGGCTCGTGGATTCCTGCCCTGGAGATCGCCCGGGACAAGGTGGGCTGCACGTACTTCGACTGGCTCAGCGCGGTCGACGAGCCGGGCACCGGCTTCCGGGTCTGCGCGCACGTCGTCTCCCTGGAAGGCCGCCGCGTCCGCCGCCTCCTCGTCCGTACCACCGTGCCGCACACCGCTCCCGTCCTGCCCTCGGCCGTGGACGTGTACGCGGGCGCCGCCTGGCACGAGCGCGAGACGCACGAGATGTTCGGCGTCACGTTCGAGGGCCACCCGAACCTGGTCCCGCTCCTCCTTCCCGAGGGCTTCGAGGGCCACCCGCTGCGCAAGGACTTCGTCCTCGCGGCGCGGGTCGCCAAGGCGTGGCCGGGCGCGAAGGAGCCGGGGGAGTCGGAGCACGGCGGCCCGAAGCGTCGCCAGATGCTCCCGCCCGGCGTCCCGGACCCGAACGAGTGGGGCCCTCTGAAGGGCCAGCTTCCGCCCGCCCCGGCCCGCACCCCGCGCGCGGCCGGAGACCGCCCGGCCCGCCGCACCCGTACGGTCACGGAGGGCTCCGCGTCCCAGACGGCGGCCGAGGGCGCAGCCCCGACCCCGCGCCGCGCCCGCAGCGCATCGCAGGGCTCGGCATCCCAGGCGCCGGAAGCCCCCCAGGCGGCAGAGACCATGTCGGCGACCGAGGCCCCGGCCCCGGAGACCCCCACTCCGCGCCCGCGCCGCACCCGCACCGCCTCGGAGGGCTCGGCGTCCCAGACACCGGAGACCACACCGGCTCCGGAGCCCAAACCGGCCCCGGAGGGCACACGCGCCCCGGGCGGCACACCGGCCCCGGAGGGAACACCGGCTCCGGAGACCACACCGGCTCCGGAGGGCACACGAGCCCTGGGCGGCACACCCGCCCCGGAGGCCGCACCCCGAACCGCGCCCACCGCCGGTCCGGCGCCGCGCCGCACCCGCAGCGCCTCCGAGGGCTCGGCCTCCCAGGCCCAGCCTTCGGCCCGCCCCGAGCCCACCGCCCCGCCGCGCACCCGCAGCACGGACGCGCCCTGGAACAACCCGCGCCCGGCGTTCGACGACGCCCCGCCGTCCCCGGCCGCGCCGGCCCGTACGGAACCGCCGACCCCGGCCGCGCCGACGCCGGCCGAACCGACCCCGGCCGCCCCGACCCCGAAGCCCGAGGTCGACCCCGAGGCCCGGAGCGGGGCCGGTGCCAGGCCCGGAACCCCGGCGCCCACCGAAGCCGGGCCCCCCGCACCCGAAGCCGCACCCGAGGCCGAGGCCGAGGGCGAACCCGGTGCCGAGGCCGGAACCCCGGCGCCCGCCGAAGCCCGGCCCTCCGCACCGGAAGCCGCAGCCGACCCGGCCGGGCCCGCCACGCGCGACCGTGACACCGGCACCCACACCGACACCCACACCGACCCCGACACCCCCGCCGGAGGCGAACCCGCGTGAACGACGCACTCGACGTCGCCCTCCGGCTCCTCGTCGTCTTCGCCGTGTTCCTCGTCCTGCCGCTGGTCATCGGGCAGACCGAGCACAAGGTCATGGCCCATATGCAGGGCCGCCTCGGCCCGATGTACGCCGGCGGCTTCCACGGCTGGGCCCAGCTCGTCGCCGACGGTGTGAAGTTCGCGCAGAAGGAGGACGTGGTCCCGGCCGACGCCGACCGTCGCGTCTTCCAGCTCGCCCCCGCCGTCGCCCTGCTCCCGTACCTCCTCGTCCTGGTCGCGATCCCCGTCGGCCCGAGCGAGGGCGCCGTCGGCCAGGTGGTCGACGCGGGCATCTTCTTCGTACTCGCCGTCATGGGCGTCGGCGTACTCGGCTCGCTCATGGCCGGCTGGGCCTCCGCCAACAAGTTCTCCCTCCTCGGCGGACTGCGCACCGCCGCCCAGCTCCTCGCGTACGAGCTGCCGATGCTGCTCGCCGCCGCCTCCGTGGCGATGGCGGCGGGCACCGTCTCCCTCCCCGGCATCCTCAACGCCTTCGAGTGGTGGTGGCTGCCCTGGCAGATCGTCGGCGCCCTGGTCTTCTTCACCGCCGGGCTCGCCGAACTGCAGCGCCCGCCCTTCGACATGCCCGTCGCCGACTCCGAGATCATCTTCGGCGCGTACACCGAGTACACGGGCCTGCGCTTCGCCCTCTTCCTCCTCGCCGAGTACGCCGGGATCGTCGTCCTGTGCGGCCTCACCACCGTCCTGTTCCTGGGCGGCTGGCACGGCCCCTTCGGCGCCGACGGGCTCGGCTGGGTCTGGACGCTCCTCAAGACCGCGCTCCTCGCCTTCGTCGTCATCTGGCTCCGCGTCAGCTATCCCCGGCTGCGCGAGGACCAGCTCCAGAAGCTCGCCTGGACCACACTCATCCCGCTCGCTCTCGCGCAGATCGCGCTCACCGGCATCGTGAAGGTGGCGATCAACTGATGGCTGCGTCGCTCCCGCCCGCCCGGTCCCGCTTCCCCGGGTCCGGCCTGGCCAAGGGACTCGCCGTGACGCTGCGCACGATGACCAAGAAGACGGTCACCGCGCAGTACCCGGACGTCCAGCCCGAACTCCCGCCGCGCAGCCGCGGAGTGATCGGCCTGTTCGAGGAGAACTGCACGGTCTGCATGCTCTGCGCCCGCGAGTGCCCCGACTGGTGCATCTACATCGACTCCCACAAGGAGACGATCCCGGCCGCCGCCCCCGGCGGCCGCGAGCGCAGCCGCAACGTCCTCGACCGCTTCGCCATCGACTTCTCCCTCTGTATGTACTGCGGTATCTGCATCGAGGTGTGTCCTTTCGACGCGCTGTTCTGGTCGCCCGAGTTCGAGTACGCGGAGACGGACATCCACGAGCTCACCCACGAGCGCGACAAGCTCCGCGACTGGATGTGGACCGTCCCGGCCCCGCCCGCACTGGACCCGGGCGCCGAGGAGCCCAAGGAGATCGCCGCGGCCCGCAAGGCAGCCGAGAAGCTCGCCGCGGCCGAGGCCGCGGAGGCTGCCGAGGCGGCGCAGGCCGCGTCGGCCGACCCGGCCGCCGAGTCCGCCCCCGAGGCCGAGGAGGGCCCGGCATGATGCACCTCCTCGCCGCCGGGCACCACCCGGTGCACCACGGCTTCCTCTCCCCGACCGGCGTGGAGATCGCGTTCCTCCTCGTCGGCGCGGTCACCTTCGGCGCGGCCGTCCTCACGGTCACGACCAAGCAGCTGGTGCACGCCGCCCTCTGGCTGGTCGTGGCGCTCGGCGGCATCGCCGTCGAGTACCTCCTGCTCACCGCCGAGTTCATCGCCTGGGTGCAGGTACTGATCTACGTCGGTTCCGTCGTCGTCCTCCTCCTGTTCGGACTGATGCTCACCAAGGCGCCGATCGGCCGCTCCCCGGACGCCGACTCCGGCAACCGGTGGGCCGCCCTCCTCGTCGCCCTGGCCGCCGCCGGCTCCCTCTTCTGGGTCGTGGTGGACGCCTTCCGTACGACCTGGATCAACCTCGACGGCCCCGGCCAGGGCTCGACCAAGGTCTCCGGCTCGATCCTGTTCCGCCACTGGGTGCTGCCGTTCGAAGCGCTCTCCGTCCTCCTTCTCGCCGCCCTCGTCGGCGCGATCGTCATGTCCCGCAAGGGCGGCGACCCGAGCGGCACCCTGGGCGACGCCCCCAGAGACAAGGAGCAGCGCTGATGCACCTGATCTATCCGGCCGGGCTCGCCGTCCTCCTCTTCTGCACCGGTGTGTACGGAGTGCTCGCGCGCCGCAACGCGATCCTCGTCCTGATGTCCGTCGAGCTGATGCTCAACGCCGTCAACCTCAACCTCGTCGCCTTCGACGTCTGGCTGCGCGACACCCTGCACGCCGGACAGGCGCTCACCCTGTTCACCATCGCCATCGCCGCCGCCGAGATCGGCATCGGCTTGGCGATCGTCCTGGCGGTGTACCGCAACCGGGGCACCGCGGACATCGACAAGCTCCGCGACACCGCCGAGGGCTCCGGCCCCGACGACCCCGCCGCCCCGGCACAGAAGGCTGAGGCAGCCGCGTGACCACCACCACCCTCGCCGTCCTCGTCCCCCTCCTTCCGTTCCTGGGCGCGGCCGCCGGACTGCTGCTGGGCCGCACCGCCCCCGGTTATGTGCGTCCGCTGGCCGTGCTGCCGACGCTGGCCGCGTTCGTCCTCGCCGTCGTCGTCGCCGTGGACCAGGGCGGCGGCAAGTCGATCGACGCCTCCCACCGGCTCACCCCGACCGGGTCCGTCCCCATCGACCTCGCCCTGCACCTCGACGGCTTCGCCGCCCTCGTCGCCGTCCTGGTCGGCCTGGTGGCGACCTGTGTGCAGCTGTATTCGACCGGGTACCTGCGCGACGACCCGCGCTACCCCTCGTACGCCGCTCTCGTCTCCCTCTTCACCTCCGCGATGCTGCTCGTCGTCTACTCCGGCGACCTGATGGTGCTGCTGGTCGGCTGGGAGATCATGGGCATCTGCTCGTACTTCCTGGTCGGCCACTACTGGGAGACCCCCGAGGCCCGAGCCGCCTCCCTGAAGGCCTTCCTGGTCACCAAGCTCGGTGACGTCCCCTTCCTGATCGGTCTGTTCGCGCTGGCCACCGACGCCGGTACGTTCCGGATCACCGGGGTCGTCCAGGCCGCCCTCACCGGCGGCATCGACCACCCCACGCTGATCGCCCTGCTGCTGCTGGCCGGCGTGGCGGGCAAGTCCGCGCAGTTCCCGCTGCACACCTGGCTGCCCGACGCGATGGCGGGCCCGACCCCCGTCTCCGCCCTGATCCACGCCGCGACGATGGTCGCGGCCGGCGTCTACTTCGTCGCCCGACTCCTCCCCGTCTTCGCGGCCTCGGCGGCCGCGCTGACCGTGCTCGCCGTGATGGCCGCCGTCACGATGGTCGGCTCGGCGCTGGCCGCCCTCGCCCAGGACGACATCAAGCGCGTCCTCGCCTACTCGACGATCGGTCAGCTCGGCTACATGTCCGGCGCCCTGGCCGTCGGCGACCGCGGCGCGGCCGTCTTCCACCTCCTGTCGCACGGCGCCTTCAAGGCGCTGCTGTTCCTCGCGGCCGGCGTGATCATCCACGCGGCCGGCACCAACTCGCTGTCCGCCATGTCCCGCATGGACGGCCTGGCCCAGCGCATCCCCGACGCGTACTGGACGATGACCGTCGCCCTGCTCGCGCTCTCCGCGATCCCTCCCTTCGCCGGCTTCTTCTCCAAGGAAGCCGTCCTGTCGGCCGCCGAGCACACCGCCCTCGGCGACAGCACCGTCGCCCCGCAGGGCAGCGGCTGGATCGTGCTGATCGCCGGGCTGCTCACGGCCCTGCTCACCGCCGCGTACGCCACCCGCCTGTGGCTGATGGCCTTCCGCGGCAAGGGCACCCCGGCCCCCGACCACGGCCGCCAGCCGATCGCCATGAACACCGTCCTGTGGGTGCTCGCGGTTCCCTCGCTCGCCTTCGGCCTCACCACCGGCTACCTCGACGACTGGTTCGACGGCCACGCGCTCACCCCGGCCCTGACCACCTCGGTGCTCTCCACCGGTGTCGCCCTGGTCGGCGGCCTCGTCACATACGCGACCTGGCGGCACACCAGCGCCCTGGCCGCGCGCACCCCGATCGGCGCGGTCGCCGCCCACCCGGAGGCGGACGGGGGCCTGGTCGAGGAGGAGGCCATCGCCAGCCACGAACCGGCCTACGGCGACATCGCCTCCGCGCACGACCCGGCCGACCCGGGCCGACTGCTGCTCGGCCCGCTGCACCGCCACGCGGCCACCGGCTTCCACCTCGACGCGGTCTACCGGGCCCTGTTCATCCGACCCGTGCTCGCCGCCGCCTCCCTGGTCCGCTTCCTGGACCGCGAGGTCGTCGACACGTACGTCCAAGGCGCGGGAGCCCTGCCGCGCTGGATGGGCTGGGCCGTCCGCAAGGCCCAGACCGGCAATGTGCAGACCTATCTCAGCGCGCTGCTCGCGGGCTCCGCCGTCCTGGCGCTCGTCGCCGTCGTCCTTGCCAACGCCAACGCCGGATCGTGAGCCGTGATTGATATCAGCGCGTCCGTGATGCAGTTCCTCCTCGCGTTCATCGTGGTCGGCCCGCTCGTCGGCGCGGTGGCGGCGCTGCTGCCCGCCCCGCCCGGACTGAAGGGGAAGTCGCCCGGCCAGGCCGTGCTCCGCCACGGCGTGACGGTCACCGGCGTGATCCTGCTCGCGGCGATCGTCCTGGCGCTCGGCTTCGACCGGGACCACCCGTCGAAGATGCAGGCCACGACGGACATCAAGTGGATCCCCACGCTGAACGTGCGCATCCACCTCGGCATCGACGGCATCTCGCTCCCCCTTCTCGTCCTGACCGCGCTGCTGACCTTCCTCTGCGCGCTGTACAGCTATTTCAAGATGCCCGCGGGCCCGTCCCCGCAGGCTTTCGTCGCCCTGCTGCTCGTCCTGGAGTCCGGCACCCTCGCCACCTTCGCCGTCCTCGACCTGCTGCTGTTCTTCCTCGCGTTCGAGATGGTCCTCATCCCGATGTACTTCCTGATCGCCCGCTGGGGCGGCGACCAACGGCAGGCGGCCGCCTGGAAGTTCATCCTCTACACCCTGCTCGGCTCCGTCGTGATGCTGCTCGGCCTGCTGCTGATCGGGCTGAAGACCGGCACCTTCGACATGGTGGCACTCGCCACTGACAACGGCCGGGGGATGACCACATCGGTGCAGGTCATCGCCGTTTTGGCGATCGGGATCGGGCTCGCCGTGAAGACCCCGATGTGGCCGCTGCACAGCTGGCTGCCGGACGCCCACACCGCCGCGCCGACGGTCGGCTCGGTGCTGCTGGCCGGCGTGCTGCTGAAGATGGGTACGTACGGTTTCGTCCGGATCGTGCTCCCCATCGCCCCCGAGGGAATGCACCGGTTCGCCCCGTATCTCGCCGCTTTCGCGGTCGCCGGGATCATCTACGGTTCGCTGGCCTGCCTGGCCCTGGCCAAGCGGGGCAACAAGGGCGATCTGAAGCGCCTCATCGCGTACTCCTCCGTCGGCCACATGGGCTTCGTGCTCCTCGGCATCGCGAGCATGACCCCGACCGGCGTCAACGGCGCGCTCTTCGCCAACATCGCCCACGGCCTCATCACCGGCCTGCTCTTCTTCCTCGTCGGCGCCCTGAAGGACCGGTACGGCACGGCCGACCTGGACACCCTCGCCGGCGCGACCGGGGCCGCGCTCTACGGCCGGGCCCCGCGCCTGGGCGGCCTGCTGGCCTTCGCGGCGGTCGCCTCGCTCGGACTGCCGGGACTGGCCGGGTTCTGGGGCGAGATGCTGGCCATGTTCGGCGCGTTCGACCCGGCCGACGGCCTCAGCCGCCCCGCCTTCCTCACCTTCGTGTCCATCGCGGCCGTCGGCACGCTGCTCACCGCCGCGTATCTGCTGGTCGTCGTGCGCCGCGTCTGCATGGGCGCGCCGGACGACCGGCAGGAGCCGCGGCTCATGGACGTCCAGGGGTACGAAGTCGCCTCGTGGAGCCCGCTCGTCGCCCTCACCGTCCTCGCCGGCCTTTGGCCCGCGGTCCTTCTCGGCCTCACCGATCCGGCCGTCCACAAGCTCCTCGCAGGAGGCAAGTCGTGACCGTGGCCGCCGCAAGTGCCGTGGGTACCGCCAGCGCCGCAGCCGTCCCGGGCGCCGCAAGCTTCGTCCAGTCCGTCGACTGGCTCGCGATCGCCCCACCGGTGATCACCGCGTCCGTCGCACTGATCGTGCTGGTCGCCGACCTCTTCCTGCCGAAGGAGCGCAAGCCGCTGCTCGGCGGGCTCACGGTCGCCGGGCTCGTCGCCGCGCTGCTCTTCCTCATTCCGCTCCACAAGTCGACGCGCTCGACCTTCTGCCTCACCACCAACCCCGAGGCGTGCAGCTACACGGTCGACCGCTTCACGCTGGTGCTCCAGTTCCTGGTGCTCGGCGGCGCCCTGCTCACCGCGCTGCTGTCGATGACGGACACCAAGGAGAAGCTGCCCGCGGGCGAGTTCTGGTTCCTGCTGCTCTCGTCGGCCGCGGGCGCCGCACTGCTGCCCGCCTCCCGTGACCTGGCCACTCTGATCGTCGCCCTGGAGGTCGCCTCGCTGCCGGCCTTCGCGCTCGTCGGCCTCAAGCGCGGCGACCGGCTCTCCTCGGAGTCGGCACTCAAGTTCTTCCTCTCCTCGGTGACCGCCACCGCGGTGATGCTGCTCGGCGTCAGCTTCGTGTACGCGGCGACCGGCACCCTGCACCTCACCGAGATCGCCAACCGCCTGGCCGACGTGCCCTACCAGCTGGACACCGTCGCCCAGACCGGCGTCGCCCTGACCCTGGTGGGCTTCGCCTTCAAGACGGCCGCCGTCCCCTTCCACTTCTGGGTACCCGACACCTACGTGGGCGCGCCCCTGCCGGTCGCCGCCTATCTGTCGGTCGTCGGCAAGGCCGTCGGCTTCTCCGGCCTCATCCTGGTGACCGTCATCGCCTTCCCGGCGTACGCGGACGTGTGGGGCCCGGCGATCGCGGTCGTGGCCGCGCTGACCATGACCATCGGCAACGTGGGCGCACTGCGGCAGTCGGCCACGCGCGCGTACAGCGCGATCCGGCTGCTCGCCTGGTCCTCGGTCGGCCAGGCCGGCTATCTGCTGGTGCCGATCGCGGCGGCGGGCTACTCCAGCGACGCCCAGGTCGGCGCGACCGTCGCGTACGCCCTGATGTACGCCGTGGTGAACCTCGGCGCCTTCGCGGTGGCCGCGCTGGTCGCCCGTACGAGGCCGCTGAACCGTATCGCCGACTACCGCGGCCTGTACGCCGAGCGTCCGCTCGCGGCGCTCGCGCTGGGCTTCTTCCTGCTGTGCCTGGCGGGCCTGCCGCCGGGCATCATCGGCCTGTTCGCCAAGGTGACGGTCTTCTCGGCGGCGGTCGACGCGGGCCTGGGCTGGCTGGCGGTCGTCATGGCGCTCAACGTCGTGATCGCCCTGTACTACTACCTGCGGTGGACGGCCGTACTGTTCCGCGCGCCCGAGGAGGCACAGGCCCCCGTGGAGGCCGTCGCGGCCGGTACGGCGGCGAGCAGTGCGGCGGGCGCCGAACCGGTCGGAGCCATGGGTTCCGGCACGGGAGCAGGTGCCGGTGACGCGGGCGTGACCGTGGTGCGCCCGCGCGTCCCGGCCCCGCTCGCCCTCGCCATCGCGCTCACCGCGCTCGCCGGCATCGGCCTGTCGGGCATGCCCCAGGCGGCCCTGCACTTCGCGTCCATCAGCCTCTTCTGACAGCCTCGTCCGGGCCCGTCGGCTACCGCCCGTTCGGCCATCGGGAGCACCGGTTCGCGCAGCCGGTTTGAATTCCGCTGCCCGGGCAGGGCACTGTCGTACGCGCGTACGCGTACGCACGCATGCCCGTACGGCGAACGGTCGGCCGGGCAGCCGAAGACCACTAGGAGCGAGAGCAGTGCTGAGCGGGTTCAAGGACTTCATCCTTCGCGGGAACATAGTGACGATGGCCGTCGGTCTGGCCGTCGGATCGGCGTTCACCGCTGTCGTCACCGGCTTCAGCACCGCCTTCATCACCCCGCTCATCGGCCTCGCCACCCGCTCGACGGGCGACTTCACGGCGGCGAAGTTCAAGGTCGAGGGCGTCGAGTTCCCCTACGGGAAGTTCATCAGCGCGGCGATCGCCTTCCTGATCACCGCCGCGGTGCTCTACTTCCTGGTCGTCGTCCCGATGATGAAGGTGCAGGCACGGTTCGACCGCGACAAGCCGGTCGACATCAAGGCCGCCCTGCGCGACTGCCCGCGCTGCTACACCCAGGTCCCGGGCATCGCCTCCCGGTGCGCGCACTGCACCAGCGAGCTGGAGCCCGACCCGAAGGCCCTGGAGCTCGCCGGACTGCCCGCCCCGCGCTGACCCACCCGTACGGAGTAGGGCGCCCTCCAGCGCGCACAAGGGAACCAGCGGTCCTCGTCTGGCGTTGACCAGTACGGGAGCGTCCACTGGAAAGTGGAAGGACCATCAGGCAATGGGTTCCCCTGCCGCACCATTTGGAGGGCGTACCGTGCACCGCCGGCACAACGGGTTGAGGACAGCCGTCCTTCTCGGAGGACTGTCCGCGCTCATCATCGTCATCGGCAGCTTCTTCGGGCGCATGGGGCTGATCGTCGCGCTGCTCGTGGCGCTGGGCACCAATGCCTACGCGTACTGGAACAGCGACAAGCTGGCCCTGCGGGCCATGCGCGCCCGCCCGGTCAGCGAGTTCGAGGCCCCGGCGCTTTATCGGATGGTCCGCGAGCTGTCGACGGCCGCGCGCCAGCCCATGCCGCGTCTGTACATCTCACCGACCCAGGCGCCGAACGCCTTCGCGACCGGCCGCAACCCCCGCAACGCGGCGGTGTGCTGCACGGAGGGGATCCTGCAGATCCTCGACGAGCGCGAGCTGCGCGGGGTGATCGGCCATGAGCTCAGCCATGTCTACAACCGGGACATCCTGATCTCGTCGGTCGCCGGAGCCCTCGCCTCCGTGATCATGTTCCTGGTGAACTTCGCCTGGCTGATCCCGGTGGGCCGGTCCAACGACGACGAGGGCCCGGGCATCGTCGGCATGCTGCTGATCATGATCCTCGGGCCGCTCGCGGCGTCCGTCATCCAGCTGGCGATCAGCCGCTCGCGCGAGTACGAGGCGGACGCCTCCGGCGCGCAGCTGACCGGCGACCCACTGGCCCTGGCCAGCGCCCTGCGCAAGCTCGACGCGGGCACCAAACAGCTGCCGCTGCCGCCGGAGCCGCGGATCGAGACCGCGAGCCACATGATGATCGCCAACCCCTTCCGCCCGGGCCAGGGTGTCTCCAAGATGTTCTCGACACATCCGCCGATGGCGGAGCGCATCGCCCGACTCGAACAGATGGCAGGTCGCCGCCCGTGAAGACAATTCTGAACGTCATTTGGCTGGTCCTGTGCGGCTTCTGGATGTTCCTGGGCTATCTGGTCGCGGGTGTCCTGCTCTGTATCACGATCATCGGCATCCCCTTCGGCCTGGCGGCCTTCCGCATCGGCCTGTACGCGCTCTGGCCGTTCGGGTACACGGTCGTGGAACGGCGGGACGCGGGCGCCGCCTCCTGCATCGGCAATGTGCTGTGGCTGATCCTGGCGGGCTGGTGGCTGGCGCTGGGCCACATCGTCACGGGCTTCCTGCTCTGCATCACGATCATCGGGATCCCGCTGGGCATCGCGAACTTCAAGCTGATCCCGGTCTCGCTGCTGCCCCTGGGCAAGCAGATCGTGCCGACGGACCAGCCGTTCTATCGGTAGCCGGTAGCCGGTAGCCGGTAGCCGGTGGCCCACAGCCGGGAGCCCGGAAATTTCCCTGCCGGGAGCCACCCGGCAAAAAGTTATCCACAGGGAAAAGGGCAGGTCAGGGTAGCTGCGGCCCGATTGTCAGCGGTGTGGTCCACCATGGAGCCATGACCGAGAACGAGAAGGTTTCCCAGACTTTCCCGGCGGGGTTCCACGGCCGAATATGAGGCCGGGCGCGGCGGGGCAGTGGCTCAGCGTGCGAGGCACGGGACGGGACGGGTCGCGGGTGTCGGCGCCACTCCCACGACCTCTCGCTTCTGCTCACTCCCGCCGGGCCCGCACGGCGTACGCGACCGCCCCCACGGCCAGCACCGCGCTGCCCGCCAGTACTGACGACGGCGGCAGGGCGAAGGCGAGCAGCAGGCAACCGGCCAGTCCGCAGGCCGCGAGCGGCCGCCCGCCTCGGCCCGGCCCGAGCGTCCACGCCGACGCGTTGGCGATCGCGTAATAGACGAGTACGCCGAACGACGAGAAGCCGATCGCCCCGCGCAGATCGGCCGTGGCCGCCAGCACCGCCACCACGGCACCCACCGCGACCTCGGCCCGGTGCGGCACCTGGAACCGGGGGTGCACGGCGGCCAGCGTGCCCGGCAGATGGCCGTCCCTGGCCATCGCGAGGACCGTGCGCGAGACCCCGAGCACCAGCGCGACCAGTGACCCGAGCGCGGCCACCGTCGCCCCGGCCCGCACCACCGGCACCAGCCCCGGCGCGCCCGCCGCCCGCACCGCGTCGGCGAGCGGGGCCGTAGCCCGCCCCAGACCGTCCGCGCCCAGTACGGAAAGGACAGCCACCGCGACACACACATAGACGACCAGCGCGATGCCCAGCGCCAGGGGAACAGCGCGAGGGATCGTCCGGGCCGGATCACGCACCTCCTCACCGAGGGTGGCGATCCGGGCGTACCCGGCGAACGCGAAGAAGAGCAGCCCCGCCGCCTGGAGCAGCCCCGCCCCGCCCTCGGACAGCCCGACGTCCGGGCGCCCGGCGGCGGACGACCCCAGGCAGGTCGCCACGACGGCCGCGAGGACCGCGAGCACCAGCGCCACGATCGCCCGCGTCAGCCACGCCGACTTCTGCACACCCCCGTAGTTCACGGCGGTCAGCGCCACCACCGCCACGACCGCCACCAAGTGGGCCTGCCCCGGCCAGACATAGGTGCCCACGGTCAGCGCCATCGCCGCACACGAGGAGGTCTTGCCGACGACGAACCCCCAGCCCGCCAGATACCCCCAGAACGGCCCGAGCCGCTCCCGCCCGTACACATAGGTGCCACCGGACGCGGGATAGCGGGCGGCGAGGCGTGCCGAGGCCATGGCGTTGCAGTACGCGACGGCTGCGGCCAGTGCCAGAGCGGCCAGCAGCCCGGTCCCGGCGGCGTTCGCCGCGGGGGCGAGCGCGGCGAAGATCCCGGCGCCGACCATCGAGCCGAGCCCGATGACCACGGCGTCGAAGACGCCGAGGCTGCGGCGCAGTTCCTGTGTCATGCGCCGCACCCTAGCCACCGGCGCAACCACGCCCGGAACGGAGTACGTCTTCCGGAACAACACGACATGAGACGCGACCTCACACGGGTCGCCACCGAACGAAAGGCAGGTTCAGGACATGGGCATCGTCAGCTGGATCATCCTCGGCCTGCTCGCCGGAGCGATAGCCAAGATCCTGCTCCCCGGGCGGGACCCGGGCGGTCTGATCGGCACGACGGTCATCGGGATAGCGGGTGCGTTCGTCGGCGGCTGGATCTCGGCGCGCTGGCTGGACCGCCCGGTCGCCAACCACTTCTACGACGGCGCCACTTGGGCGGCGGCGATAGGCGGCTCGCTGGTGCTGCTGATCGCCTACCGCATAGTCTTCGGCAACTCGCGCGACCGCCGCTGAGACGAGGCCCGGCCTGCCACAGGCCGCCTCCTCCAGGCTGACTTTCCGCCGGCCGACTTCCATCGGCCAGCCCTCTACCGGCCAGCCCTCCACCAGTCCGCCCTCTACCGGTCCGCCGCCCGGCGGTCAGCATTTGAGACCCGTCCTTCTTTGAGGCCCGTCTCGCGGAGGGTCAGGTTGAGGCGGCCGCCGGCCAGGCCGGTGGTGGTCGGGTCGCCGGTGCCGGGCAGGACCTTGGGCACGCCGTGGAAGGCGAAGCGCGAGGCGCCGCCGAAGACGAAGAGGTCGCCCGAGGCCAGCTCGACGTCGGTGTAGGGGCGGCCCCGGTCCTCGGTGTTGCCGAAGCGGAAGAGGCAGCTGTCGCCGATGCTCAGGGAGACCACGGGCGCGCCGGAGCGCTCGTCCTTGTCCTGGTGCATCCCCATGCGCGCGTCGCCGTCGTAGAAGTTGATCAGGGCGGTGTCGGGGGAGTAGCGGCCCCCGGCGGCGGGGTCGCCGTACGCGTCGGCCACCGCGGCGCGCCCGAGCGCGGCGAGCCAGTCGGGGAAGGGAGCGACGGGGCGGCCGTTCACGTCGTCGGCGGTTCGGGTGTACCGGTAGGGCTGCCAGTGCCAGCCGATGCAGACGGTTTGCACGGACATGACACCGCCGCCCGGCAGCACGGTGTGCCGGATGGGAACGGGCCCGCGCGCCCATTCCCGGCAGGCCGCCACCAGTTCCCGCTGCCGTTCGGGCGACAGCCACCCCGGCACGTGCACGGCGCCGGGGGCGACGACGGCGCGTGGCCGGGGGAACAGGGCGTCACTCATCGGGCCGGGCCGGGCTAGTGAGGGCCGACGAGAGCGTCAGCGCTCCCGGAGGCCGCCACCAGCGCCCCTTCCAGCCCCAGCAGGTGCTCCTTGCGCTCCAGGCCGCCCGCGTAGCCCTTCAGGGTGCCGTCGGAGCCGATGACGCGGTGGCAGGGGCGTACGACCAGCGCGGGATTGCGGCCGATGGCGGTGCCGACCGCGCGCACCTTCACCGAGGAGGCGCCGATACGGCGGGCGATCTCCCCGTACGAGAGGGTGGTCCCGTACGGGATGGCGTCCAGTTCGGCCCAGACCTGCCGCTGGAAGGCGGTGCCCGTGCCGGGCGCGTACTCGATCTCGAAGCGGGTCAGCTCGCCGCCGAAGTACGACCGCAGCTGACGGGTGATCTCCTCGAAGGCCTCCGGCGCCCGCCGCCAGCCGTCGCGGACGGCGGCGGCGCCCTTCTGGCCGGGCATGGAGAGCGAGACCAGCGCGGTCCCGCCCTTCGCGGTGGCAGACTCCTCGCCGACCAGAAGCAGTTCGCCCAGCGGGCTGTCGAGGGTCGCGTAGACCGTCATCGCGCGTTCCTTTCCTCGCGTACGAGTGCTGCGTACGAGACCGAGTCTGCGACCCCCGTCCGGCCCGCGCTGGCGGGATTCGGACAGTGCGTCCGAGGGTCAGCGGTAGTTCACGAACTGCAGCGCGAAGTCGAAGTCCTTGCCCTTGAGCAAGGCCTGAACGGCCTGGAGGTCGTCCCGGCTCTTGGAGGAGACCCGCAGCTCTTCGCCCTGGACCTGCGCCTTGACGCCCTTGGGGCCCTCGTCGCGGATGACCTTGGCGACCTTCTTGGCGTTCTCCTGCGAGATGCCCTCCTCGATGGAGGCGAAGATCTTGTACTCCTTGCCGGAGAGCTGCGGCTCGCCGGCGTCCAGCGCCTTGAGCGAGATCCCGCGCTTGACCAGCTTGGTCTGGAAGACGTCGAGGATGGCGTTGACGCGGTCCTCGGAGTTGGCCTCCATCAGGATCTTCTCGCCGGACCAAGAGATCGACGCGCCCACGTTCTTGAAGTCGTAGCGCTGCGAGATCTCCTTCGCCGCCTGGTTGAGGGCGTTGTCGACCTCCTGCCGCTCGACCTTCGAGACGATGTCGAAACTGGAGTCGGCCATGTCCTGTGGCTCCTTGTATCGGGTGCGTGGGGGTACGGCCTGGCTGCCGAACCGCTGCCCCAAAGCCTAGCCACCCGGACCCGGCCGAAGCGCTGATCAACCGGGTGGCGAAGCACCCCCGGTCATCAGGTATCGTTTACGTCGTTGCCAGGGAGCACCGCGGAAAGCGGGTCTTCCACCGGCGACATCCCATGGCGGTGTGCCCGAGTGGCCAATGGGAGCGGACTGTAAATCCGTCGGCTTAGCCTACCCAGGTTCGAATCCTGGCGCCGCCACGCGATGTGAGACCCCCGTTGATCTGCGGAAACGTAGATCGGCGGGGGTCTTCTCGTTGTTCGGGGCTGGGTTCTTCGCCGAGTTCGGCCGGGAGTGACCTGCCTCACTGGGGCTGTGGGTCTCCGGGCGAAGAGAGGTCGCCCCCGTCCGGCTTCGGCTTCGCCGCCCCCACCCCTGGTTACAGGGGAGTAGGGCGGCCCCGATGCGTTGCTCCGCCTCTCCCGGACGACATTTCGATGGGGCTTCTTGCGTCTTGTATTAGGGAAATGTGCCTTATGTGGCCATGGTGAAGGGTGGCGATTGGAGAGGTGAGTCCTGTGGCGGCGGTCCGCGTGATTCCGGGGCGGCAGACTTTCTCCCGACGTCGGGCTGTAACCGCAATCTGACGTTCCGTGCCGCGAGGAGCCCGTATGGACCTGGCCTATGCCATCGATGCGTCGACCCGGCGTGGCGAGTTACTGCTCCGCTCACACCGTGAGGAGGCGAGTGCGCGTCTGTGACGTGCGCTGATTCAGTCATGTTGAGTTCTGTCATCAAGGATGCCGGTGCCCACTACATAGCCGAGGTGATGTTCGCGATCACCGCATTGGCTGTCGGGGTGCTGCGGTCCATGTGGCGTCGACGGCCGCGTATGGTCCCGCACGCGGAAGGCCCGGCGTCCGAAGGGGCAATCGAAGGGCCGTCGGACACCTCGCGACTGTGCGCGACGGAACACGACTCTCTGCCGAATACGTCGTCCAAAAGACGACGGGGGGAGTCGTCATGAAGATGACACGTGCCGCGCGTCGTGCGCAGTATCCGGAAGCGGAATACAACCGGGACCGGGCATGGGGGCGGCTGCTGGAGTCCCCGGGCGGGGTCAGGCGGCATTCCCGGCCCGGGAGTTCGGGATCCGAGCCGACGCTGCTGGAGGTCGCCCGCGCCTACGACCGGATCTGCCAGCGGGCCCGCGGGATCATCCAGCCCGATGTCGAGGAGACCGACGTCCTGGCGACGCTCATGGTCATCCGTATGCTCCGGGACAAACTGGAAAGCGACGAGCTTCAGTTGATCTCCCTGGCGCGTACGAAAAGGATCACCTGGGAACGCATTGCCGACGCACTGGAGCTGAGCGGCCGTCAGTCGGCGGAGCGCCGCCATCTCCAACTCACGCGCGCCCTGCGTGTCGACGGCACTCTTCCTCGTACGCAGAGCGAACGGGTGGAATCCGTACGCGAGCAGCGCAGTCGGCGCGCGGAGCGGGATTGGGCGCTTCGCCATGGGAAGTTGATCCGCGATCTGGCCGCCCGGCTCGCTTCCGTCGAAGGGCTTCAGGCGCGCGTCGACCGGTCGCACGAGGCGCGCATACTCAACGCGCTGGAAGGCTCACGGGAGCGGGGGCCGCAGGACCACGGAAAACCCATGCGGCTCGTATGGCCACAGGCATTGCGGGACTGTCTCGCCGCCGACGAGGGATTTCGCGCCGCTCCGCACAAGGGCGGGAAGTCGGCCGCCGATCCCGCCTGGGAGCGCCAGCAGCAAGAAGCCGACAACCTGCACCGACTGCTTGGCTTGATCAGTTATGCCACCAACCCCAGGAATATCGATCTCTCCGATCTCCCGGAGCTGTTCCAGGAAATCGTCAGGGTCAATGGTGAGTACCAGCAGCAGACCAGGATCCGTCGTTAGCCCGTCCGGCTTGCCTGGCCCGTCCCGCCCGCCCCGCCCGCCCCGCCCGGGCGGGAGCGTGGGAGCCAGGTGAACCCGCCCTCCTCAGTTCCCCGCAACCCCCTTGACCGCCACCATCACCGGCACCGACCCGCTGATCGCCTCCAGCGTCAGGCCCGCCGTCGCGGGGGTGTCGAGTAGTTCGGCCAGCAGCGCAGCCACGTCGTCCCGGGGGATCGGGCCGCGGCCCGTCGACGCGGCCAGGGTGACCAGGCCCGTGCCGGCGTCGTTCGTGAGCATTCCGGGGCGCAGGATCGTCCAGTCCAGGCCCGGGCGGGCCCGTACCGCCTCGTCGGCCGAGCCCTTGGCCCGCAGATACGCGTCGAAGACCTCGTCGCCCTCGTGGCGCGGGTCCGCGCCCATCGAGGAGACGACCAGATAGCGGCGTACGCCCGCCCGCTCCGCCGCGTCGGCGAAGAGCACCGCGGCCGCCCGGTCCACCGTCTCCTTGCGGGACGCGTCGCTGCCCGGGCCCGCGCCCGCCGCGAAGACCGCCGCGTCGGCGCCCTCCAGGACCGCCGCGACCTCCTCGACGGACGCCGACTCCAGGTCGAGTACGACCGGCTCGGCACCCGCCTTCCGCAGGTCGTCCGCCTGCTCCGGCTTGCGGATGACTCCCGCGACCTCGTCCCCGCGCGCCGACAGCAGCCGTTCGAGCCGCAGCGCGATCTGACCATGGCCTCCTGCGATGACAATGCGCATGCTCACGACCGTACGCCGGTGCGCCGCCGGGCGCGTCCCCGCGGGCCCCTTCGGGTGCTCCGGGGAAACCCCGCCCGCCCGACCCCGCCTACGCCCCGTCCATCCGCGACTGCCGAGGCAGATCCAGCGCGACCGCCGCCGCCGAGTCGCAGTACTCCCGTACCGCGCTCGTCCGGGCCACCACCCGGCCCCGGTGGATCGCGATACGGCTGTACGCCAGGGACAGCACGCCCGCGATGCGTTCGCCGCGGACCGCCAGGAGCTCCGCCGGGAAGCCCGCCTCCACCCGGACCTCGGGCAGGCCCATCGCCTCCCGGGCGGCCGTGCTCACCGCGCCGTACGCGTCCTCGGGGCGCAGGCCCGCCTGGGAGGCCAGCAGGTACGCGGCCTCCAACGGGTCGCCCCGGCCCACCGGGTTGGCGAGGTCGCGCAGCGCGCCGCTGCCCGCCGCCACCCGTACCCCGGCGGCCTTCAGCGTCCGTACGGGAGCCATGCCCTGACGGGCCGTTCCCTGACGTTCGGTCATGCCGCAGCCGCCCTGCGGCAGACAGACCACCGCGACGCCCGCCGCCGCGAGCTGGTCCGCCGCCCGCGCCGCCGCCTCCCGGGGCAGCCGGGACAGCCCCGCGCACGGGCCGATCGCCACCCCGGGGCGCAGCCCCGCCGCCATCGCCGCGAGCCGGGCGAGGCGCGCCGGGTCGTCGCCGTCCGTGTGGAGGTCGACCGCGCAGCCGTGCTCGGCGGCGATCTCCAGGACGGCCTCCGTGTAGCCGGCCGGGTCCGGGTCGAGGTCCGGACACCCGCCGACCACCGACGCGCCCATCTTCACCGCGTCCCGCAGCATCGCCAGCCCGTCCGCGCCCGCGACACCGGTCAGCAGCCGGGGCACCGCCACCACGTTCAGCTCGGCGAGTCCGCGCAGCGAGCGGCGGGTCTGGAGGGCGGCCTCCAGCGGCTCCAGCCCCCGTACGTCGTCGATCCGCACATGCGAGCGCAGCGCCGTCGCGCCGTGGCCCAGCTGGAGCAGGGCGGCCTCGGTGGCACGGCGCTGGACGTCCTCGGCCGCGTACGAGACCGGGCCCTCGGGGCCGAACGCGGTGAGCGCCGTGTCGCTGTGGGCGTGCGGCTCGGCGGGCGCCGGGAGCAGCAGGAAGCCGGCCAGGTCGACCTTGGAGAAGTGCGCGGCGAGGCTGCCCGCGGTCCCGACGGCCTCGATGCGGCCGCCGCCGAGCCGGACGTCCACGGTCCGGCCGTCGGCGAGCCGGGCGCCGGACAGCAGGAGCGTGGCGGCGGCCTCGGTGGGGCCGTCCCCGGCGCCGGGTGAGTGGGCCGGCTGCGACTGGCTGTCGGACATCGCGCTCCAGGTGGTCCTCGGGGCCCGCAGGGCCTTCAGGGCAAGATCACGCAGCGTGACCCGAGCCTAGGGCCTGCCCGGCGGATCTCGTCGGCACGCGGGCCCGAGACCGACCAGATCCACCGGACAGACCCTAGGGGCGCACCCGGCGCGCATCGAGGAGGAGCGCAATAGTCGTACCGGTGTGGTCACGAGTGGCGTACGGGACGGGTGGGGCGGGGTGTGCGGGTGCGGTCCGGGATCGCGTCCCACCTGCCCCGGGACCCTCACGCGCCCCCTGGGGAAGCCGCCCCACGACCGGCGCCGGACGGCTCCGGGACGGCCGGGTGGCGGGCCGGCGAAACGGATTTGGGCGATCGGCGGCCGACCGTGTAATGTCTTCATCGCTCGCCCCAATAGCTCAGTCGGTAGAGCGTCTCCATGGTAAGGAGAAGGTCTACGGTTCGATTCCGTATTGGGGCTCTGGTGAGAGGGTCCCCGCCCACAAGCGGGGACCGGATCATCAAAGCGGTGTAGCTCAGTCGGTAGAGCAAGCGGCTCATAATCGCTGTGTCACCGGTTCAAGTCCGGTCACCGCTACTCCAAGTAGCACCAGTAGCCGATTGTGGGGTCGGTCTCCCGATCGGCTACTCTTTTATGCGTTCATCCGTCTATCCGTCCGTCAAGGAGCACTCACGTGGCTGCCACCGACGTCCGCCCGAAGATCACGCTGGCCTGCGTGGAGTGCAAGGAGCGGAACTACATCACCAAGAAGAACCGGCGTAACAACCCGGACCGTCTTGAGATGAAGAAGCACTGCCCGCGCTGCAACTCGCACACCGCGCACCGCGAGACCCGCTAACCACGGGTTTAGCACTCAGGCTCGTACGAGAGGCCGTTCCCTTCCGGGGAGCGGCCTCTCGTCGTACGCCGCCGTACGCGCGCGTGTCGCCGTGTCCCGTTCTTGTTCCGCAGATCAACCAGCAGATCACCAAGCAGGAGGTTGTGAGCCCATGGCGCTCGACCAGTCCTTCGTGGGGCGGACCTACCCGCCCACCGCGCCGTACGAGGTCGGCCGGGAGAAGATCCGCGAATTCGCCGAGGCCGTGGGGGACGAGAACCCCGCGTACACCGACCCGGAGGCCGCCAAGGCGCTCGGGCACCCCGATGTGATCGCGCCGCCGACCTTCGTGTTCGCCATCACCTTCAAGGCGGCGGGCGTGGTGATCCAGGACCCGCAGCTGGGCCTGGACTACAGCCGGGTCGTGCACGGCGACCAGAAGTTCGCGTACCGGCGCCCGGTGCGCGCGGGGGACCGGCTCACCGTGACCTCCACCATCGAGGCGATCAAGTCCCTCGCGGGCAACGACATCCTGGACATCCGCGGTGAGGTCCACGACGAGGCGGGCGAGCACGTCGTGACCGCCTTCACCAAGCTGGTGGCCCGCGCGGCCGAGGGGGAGTGACGATGAGCGCCAAGATCCGTTACGAGGACGTCGAGACCGGCACCGAGCTGCCGGCGCAGTCGTTCCCCGTGAGTCGCGCCACACTCGTGCAGTACGCGGGCGCCTCGGGCGACTTCAACCCGATCCACTGGAACGAGAAGTTCGCCAAGGAGGTCGGGCTGCCCGACGTCATCGCGCACGGCATGTTCACCATGGCCGCGGCGATCCGGGTGGTCACCGACTGGGTGGGCGACCCGGCGGCGGTCGTCGAGTACGGGGTGCGCTTCACCAAGCCGGTCGTGGTGCCGAACGACGAGACGGGCGCGCTCGTCGAGGTCAGCGCCAAGGTCGCGGCCAAGCTGGACGACGAGGCCAGGACGGTCCGGGTCGATCTGACGGCGATGAGCGCGGGCCAGAAGGTGCTGGGGATGTCGCGCGCGGTGGTCGCGCTGGCGTGAGCCCGCCGTGGGACGGCCGCCGGGGCGGAAACCGGCGGCCGTCCCGTAGGGGTTGCGAAGTTAGTTATTGGCCACTAACTTTGTCTCCATGGTCAGGATGAGCGCGGAGGAGAGGCGCGAGAGCGTCGTACGGGCGGCGATGAGTGAGTTCGCTCACCGCGGCTACTACGGGACGTCCACGGAGGCGATCGCCAAGCGTGTGGGCGTGTCGCAGCCGTATCTGTTCCGGCTCTTCCCCAACAAGCCGGCCATCTTCCTCGCGGCGATGCACCGCTGCATGGAGGACACCGTCCGGATGTTCGTCGAGGCCTCGGAAGGGCTGCGCGGCGAGGAGGCGGTGCACGCGATGGCGAACGCGTACACGAAGGTCATAGCGGAGGAGCCGGAGCGGCTGCTCATGCAGATGCAGGTGTACGTGGCGGTCGCCGCGGCCGAGGCGGCGGGCGACCACACCTTCGGCGAGGCCGTGCGGCGGGAGTGGATGGAGCTCTGGGACGCGGTCAGCATCCCGCTGGAGGGCTACAAGGACACCACGACGTTCCTGGCGTACGGGATGCTGATCAACACGCTGGTGGCGATCGGGTTCCCTCCCGAGCATCGCGTGTGGGAGGAGATCTATCCCTCCGCGCGGGTCAAGGGGCGGCTGGAGAAGTAGCCGCCGGGGCCCTGCCGGACGCGGTGCGGCGCATACGTATGGGCTCGAAAGTTAGTAACTGATAACTAACAACCGGAACCGAGCTCCGGGCGAACCGGAGTGGGAAGCGGGAAGCGATGTCCGAGCAGACACCTGAACAGATACCTGAGCAGACGGCGGGGAAGACGGCCGGGAAGACGGCCGGGAAGACGGGGCAGTCGGCCGAGCGGCTGTCGGGGCAGTCGTTCGAGCGGCTGTCGGAGCGGCCGGAGCGCGGGCCCGGCCGGGACGGCGGGGACGAGGGCGGCCGGCGCGGGGGCGCGGTGTGGGCCCTGGTGATCACCAGCATCGCCGGATTCATGGCGGCGCTGGACAACCTCGTCGTCACCACCGCACTGCCGTCGATCCGCGAGGACCTGGGCGGGGCGCTGGACGACCTGGAGTGGACGGTGAGCGCGTACACCCTCACCTTCGCCGTGCTGCTGATGTTCGGGGCGGCGCTGGGGGACCGGTTCGGGCGCCGCAAGCTCTTCCTCACCGGCCTGACGATCTTCACCGGCGCCTCCGCCGCCGCCGCGCTCGCGCCCGGGATCGACGGGCTGGTCGCGGCGCGGGCGGTGCAGGGCGTCGGGGCGGCGATCATGATGCCGCTGACGCTCACGCTGCTCACGGCGGCCGTGCCGGCGGCCAGGCGGGGTCTGGCGTACGGGATCTGGGGCGCGGTCAACGGCCTCGCCGTGGCCAGTGGGCCGCTGATCGGCGGGGCGCTGACCGAGCACTTCTCCTGGCAGTGGATCTTCTGGCTGAACGTTCCGCTCGGGGTGGCCGTGCTGCCGCTGGCGCGGCTGCGGCTGGCGGAGTCGTACGGGAGCGGGGCGCGGCTCGACATCCGTGGCACGGTGCTGGCCAGCCTGGGGCTCTTCGGGATCGTGTACAGCCTGATCCGGGGCAACATCGACGGCTGGAGCAGCCCGGTCGTGCTGACGGGGCTGGTGGCCGGGGCGGCTCTGCTGGGGGCGTTCGTGTGGCACGGGACCGTCAGCTCGGCGCCGGTGCTGCCGATGCGGCTGTTCCGGAGCCGGGCGTTCGCGGCGATCAACTTGGCCAGTCTGCTGATGTTCGTGGGGATGTTCGGCTCGATCTTCCTGCTCAGCCAGTTCCTCCAGGGCGTGCTCGGCTACTCGCCCACCGAGGCGGGGCTGCGGATGCTGCCGTGGACGGCGATGCCGCTGCTGGTCGCGCCGGTCGCGGGCATCCTGTCCGACCGGATCGGGGGCCGGCCGGTGGTGACGGCGGGGCTGGCGCTCCAGGCGATCGGGCTGGCGTGGTTCGCCGTCATCCTGGCGCCGGACGTGTCGTACGCGGCGCAGCTGCCGGCGCTGGCGGTCAGCGGGGTCGGGATGGCGCTGTACTTCGCGCCGGCGGCGAACCTGGTGATGTCGAGCGTGCGGGCGTCGGAGCAGGGGATCGCGTCCGGGGCGAACAACGCGCTGCGGGAGGTCGGCGGGGCGCTGGGGGTCGCCGTGCTGGCGGCGGTGTTCTCCGCGCAGGGCGGGTACGGGTCGGCCGCCGCGTTTGTGGACGGGTTGCGGCCGGCGCTGTGGGTGGGGGCGGGGGTGGTGGCGCTGGCGGCCGTCAGCGCCGTGTGCTTGCCGCGGGTGTCTGTGGCGGCGGCTTCTCCCGAGCCCGTGGCGGCTCGGGAGGATGCGCTGGTCGGGTAGGAGGGTTTCCCGGGGGCTTCGCCCCGGACCCCGCTCGTCCGCGGACCGTGGGTGGCTGGTCGCGCAGTTCCCCGCGCCCCTTCTTGTGCCCGGTCTTCGTCTGCGGGTGGTGGCCTCTTCTCGCGCAGTTCCCCGCGCCCCTTCTTGTGCCCGGTCCTCGTCTGCGGGTCGTGGTGGGTTGCTCGCGCAGTTCCCCGCGCCCCTAGGGGGTACGGCTCCTCCGGGGTACGAGGAGCGGGAGGGACAGGGGCCGCAGGCCCCGTCCCTGTAGGGGCGCGGGGAACTGCGCGAGCAACCCGCCACCGGTCCGCAGACAAGGGCCGGGCGGATCAGGGGCGCGGGGAACTGCGCGAGCAACCCACCACCGGCCCGCGGACAAGGGCCGGGCGGATCAGGGGCGCGGGGAACTGCGCGAGCAACCCACCACCGGCCCGCAGGCAAGGGCCGGGCGGATCAGGGGCGCGGGGAACTGCGCGAGCAACCCACCACATAGCCGCGGACAAAGGCCGGGCATCACTCCGGCCCGGTGGGGACCGTAGGCTGGACCCCGTGTATGTAGAACTCGACGCCCCCCTCGCCCCCCTCACCACCTTCCGGCTCGGTGGGGCCGCCCAGCGGCTCGTTGTCGCGGAGAGTGATGACGAGGTCGTCGACGTCGTGCGGGAGGCCGACGCGGCGCGGACGCCGCTGCTGGTCATCGGGGGCGGGAGCAACCTCGTCATCGGGGACAAGGGGTTCGCCGGAACCGCCCTGCGGATCGCCACCAAGGGGTTCCGGCTCGACGGGACCCGGCTCGACGTCGCCGCCGGGGAGGTCTGGAGCGACGTCGTCGCCCGGACCGTGGAGGCCGGGCTCGCCGGGATCGAGTGTCTGGCCGGGATCCCCGGGTCCGCCGGAGCCACCCCGATCCAGAACGTCGGCGCGTACGGCCAGGAGGTCTCCTCCACCATCCGCGAGGTCGTCGCGTACGACCGGGCCGAGGGCGCCACCGTCGTCCTCACCGCCGACGAGTGCGACTTCTCGTACCGCCACAGCCGGTTCAAGGCCCACCCCGACCGCTATGTCGTCCTGCGGGTCCGCTTCGAGCTGGAGGACGCCGGCGGGCTCTCCGCGCCCATCAAGTACGCCGAGACCGCCCGCGCCCTCGGCGTCGAGCCCGGCGACCGCGTCCCCGCCGCCACCGCCTGCGAGACCGTGCTGCGGCTGCGCGCCGGCAAGGGCATGGTCCTGGACGCCGAGGACCACGACACCTGGTCCGCCGGGTCCTTCTTCACCAACCCGATCCTGGGGGAGCGGGAGTACGAGGCGTTCCTCGGCAAGGTCGCCGCGCGGCTCGGCGCCGACGTCGTCCCGCCCGCCTGGCAGCTCGGTGGCGGGCTCACCAAGACCTCCGCCGCCTGGCTCATCGACAAGGCCGGGTTCACCAAGGGGTACGGGTCCGGGCCCGCCCGGATCTCCACCAAGCACACCCTCGCCCTGACCAACCGCGGCGGCGCCACCACCGAGGACCTGCTCGCGCTCGCCCGCGAGGTCGTCGCCGGAGTGGAGCAGGCCTTCGGGGTGACCCTCGTCAACGAGCCGGTGACCGTCAACGCCGAGATCTGAGCGGGGCGGGCAGGGGTCAGTACGCCACGCAGACCCCCTGTTTCACCGTTGCCTGGTTCGTGATCATTCCCAGCATCGCGTCCGCCACGTCCGCCCGCCCGATCGTGCGCGCCGCGCGCGGGGTCGCCCCCACGGCCGTGCGGTAGACGCCGGTCCTCGGCTTGTTGACCAGGCGGACCGGGCGTACCGCCGTCCAGTCCAGGGCCGAGGCGGCCAGCTCGGCCTCCGTACGGCGCAGGTCCTCGTAGACGTCCTTGAGGACACGCGTGACGATCGTCAGCGTGAGGCGGTCGAAGAACGGGTCGTCGGGCGCCTCCGGGCCCACCGGGCCCGCGCTGACCACCAGCAGACGGCGGGTGCCCTCCGCGTCCATCGCCTTCACGATCGAGCCGGTCAGCCGCTGGGTGATGCCCGCCGCCGCGTCCGCCCGCCGGTTCGCGCCGAGCCCGGAGAGCACCGCGTCCCGGCCCGCCACCGCCGGGCGCAGCGACTCCGGGTCGTGGAGATCACCCCGGACCACGTCCAGGCCCGGGCCCGTCACCGCGAACCGTCCCGGGTCCCGTACCACCGCCGTCACCCGGTGTCCGGCGGCCAGCGCCTGGCGGACCACCTCGGAGCCGATCCGGCCCGTCGCACCGAAAACCGTGAGCTTCATCTGCGTCACCCTCCCCTGGCGGATAGGTCATTGCTCCGCCCAGGGTGCCCGAGGAGTCAGGAGGCCAGCCAGGAATCCACTCCGGTGAGCAACTGCGACTTCACCGGCTCCGGAGCCGCCGAGCCCCTGATCGACTGCCGGGCCAGCTCTGCCAGTTCGGCGTCGGTGAAGCCGTGGTGGCGGCGGGCGATCTCGTACTGCGCGGCCAGCCGGGAGCCGAACAGGAGCGGGTCGTCGGCGCCCAGCGCCAGCGGCACCCCGGCCTCGTACAGGGTGCGCAGCGGCACGTCCTCGGGCTTCTCGTAGACGCCCAGGGCGACGTTGGAGGCGGGGCAGACCTCGCAGGTGATGCCGCGCTCGGCGAGCCGTTTGAGCAGCCGCGGATCCTCGGCGGCGCGCACCCCGTGGCCGATCCGGGTGGCGTGCAGGTCGTCCAGGCAGTCGCGCACCGACGAGGGGCCGGTCAGCTCGCCGCCGTGCGGCGCGGCCAGCAGTCCGCCCTCCCGGGCGATCGCGAAGGCGCGGTCGAAGTCCCGGGCCATGCCCCGGCGCTCGTCGTTGGAGAGGCCGAAGCCGACCACGCCCCGGTCCGCGTACCGCACGGCGAGCCGGGCGAGAGTGCGGGCGTCCAGCGGGTGCTTCATCCGGTTCGCCGCGACCAGCACCCGCATCCCGAGCCCGGTCTCGCGCGCGGCCGACTCCACCGCGTCCAGGATGATCTCCAGGGCCGGGATGAGCCCGCCCAGCATCGGCGCGTACGAGGTGGGGTCGACCTGGATCTCCAGCCAGCCCGAGCCGTCCCGTACGTCCTCCTCGGCGGCCTCGCGCACCAGCCGCTGGATGTCCTCGGGGGCGCGCAGACAGGAGCGCGCGATGTCGTACAGGCGCTGGAAGCGGAACCAGCCGCGCTCGTCGGTGGCCCGCAGCTTCGGCGGCTCACCGCCGGTCAGCGCGTCCGGCAGGTGCACGCCGTACTTGTCGGCGAGCTCCAGCAGGGTCGTGGGGCGCATCGACCCCGTGAAGTGCAGGTGCAGATGGGCCTTCGGCAGGTCGGTTACATCGCGAACGTGCTCCATTGAAGGATCTTGCCGCACGCCCACGGCATCCGACAGCCCCTTTCCCCGATCGGGACCTTGCCCGAACGCAGGAACGGGCCACCGGCTCAGGTGAGCCGGTGGCCCGTCCACAGGGGGAGCGCCTCAGTCGCGCGCTTCCGCCAGCAGCTTCTGGATCCGCGAGACGCCCTCGACCAGGTCCTCGTCGCCCAGGGCGTAGGAAAGGCGCAGATAGCCCGGGGTGCCGAAGGCCTCGCCCGGGACGACCGCGACCTCGGCCTCCTCCAGGATCAGCTCGGCGAGCTCGACCGAGCTCTGCGGGCGCTTGCCGCGGATCTCCTTGCCGAGCAGGCCCTTCACCGACGGGTACGCGTAGAACGCGCCCTCGGGGGTCGGGCAGACGACCCCGTCGATCTCGCTGAGCATCTTCACCATGGTCTGGCGGCGGCGGTCGAAGGCCCTGCGCATCTCGGCGACCGCGTCGAGGTCGCCGGAGACCGCGGCGAGCGCCGCCACCTGGGAGACGTTGGCCACATTGGACGTGGCGTGCGACTGGAGGTTGGTCGCGGCCTTGATGACGTCCTTGGGGCCGACGATCCACCCGACGCGCCAGCCGGTCATCGCGTACGTCTTGGCGACGCCGTTGACCACGATGCACTTCTCGCGCAGCTCGGGCAGGAGCGCCGGCAGCGACACGGAGACCGCGTCCCCGTAGACCAGGTGCTCGTAGATCTCGTCGGTCAGCACCCACAGGCCGTGCTCGACGGCCCAGCGGCCGATCGCCTCGGTCTCGGCCTCGGTGTAGACCGAGCCGGTGGGGTTGGACGGGGAGACGAAGAGGACGACCTTGGTCTTCTCCGTACGAGCGGCCTCCAGCTGCTCGACCGAGACCCGGTAGCCGGTGGTCTCGTCGGCGACGACCTCGACCGGGACACCGCCCGCCAGGCGGATCGACTCCGGGTACGTCGTCCAGTACGGCGCCGGGACGATGACCTCGTCGCCCGGGTCCAGGATCGCCGCGAACGCCTCGTAGATCGCCTGCTTGCCGCCGTTGGTGACCAGGATCTGCGAGGGGTCGACCTCGTAGCCGGAGTCGCGCAGGGTCTTCTCGGCGATGGCCTTCTTCAGCTCGGGCAGGCCGCCGGCCGGCGTGTAGCGGTGGTACTTCGGGTCGCGGCAGGCGGCGGCCGCCGCGTCGACGATGTAGTCCGGGGTCGGGAAGTCGGGCTCACCGGCGCCGAAGCCGATCACCGGGCGCCCGGCGGCCTTGAGGGCCTTGGCCTTGGCGTCGACGGCGAGGGTCGCGGACTCGGAGATCGCGCCGATGCGCGCGGACACCCGGCGCTCGGTCGGAGAAGTTGCAGCGCTCATACGGCCCATCGTCCCAGACCCGCCGCGCCCCGGGCACACCGGTTTCATGGACCGGACGGGGCAGTTGCACAGGCCGTTCGGCGCATCCGGGCGGGGGCGCCGGGAGGTATCTGTTCGACGCCGGGCGTGGAACCACGTACACTCACCTGTCGTTGGCCTCCACCAACCGGACCACTGCGGGCACTCGGTGCACTCGGGCGGATGCGGTAGGTTGGGGGAACCACAAAGGGTCGTAGCTCAATTGGTAGAGCACTGGTCTCCAAAACCAGCGGTTGGGGGTTCAAGTCCCTCCGGCCCTGCTACACACACCTTCGCCAGGGTGTGTGCGCATGTACGTACTTCTATGCACCGCCGTGCGGCTCCACCGGGCGCGGCACGGCCACGACCCGGAATCAGGTGAGAAGCGTGACGGACGCCGTGGGCTCCATCGACATGCCTGATGCCCAGGACGAGGCGGCTGCGTCTTCGGACGACAAGAAGAAGGCCCGCAAGGGCGGCAAGCGCGGCAAGAAGGGCCCCCTGGGCCGTCTCGCGCTCTTCTACCGCCAGGTCGTCGCCGAGCTCCGCAAGGTGGTCTGGCCGACCCGCAACCAGCTGTCGACGTACACCACCGTGGTGATCGTGTTCGTCGTCATCATGATCGGCATCGTGACCGTCATCGACTCCGGATTCCAGCACGTCGTCAAGTACGTCTTCGGCTGATCCGCTGCGTAACAGGGCGCCCACCCGGCGCCTTTTTCGCATTTGTTCCACCCATCTGTAGCCAGGAAGAAGCAGCCACGTGTCTGACCCGAACCTGAACGACGCCATCGAGTCGGCGGAGTCCGTGGAGGACCAGCTCGACATCGTCGAGGCGGCGGACGCCGTGGACCCGGACGAGGTCGAGGCTGCCGACGCCGAGGCGGGCGAGGCGGCCGAGCAGGCGGCGCTCCACGTCGAGACCGACGAGACCGTCGAGGACGACGACGAGCTGGACGCCGAGTCCGAGACCTCCGAGGACGAGGACGCCGAAGCCGACGAGTCCGCTGCGGCGGAAGAGGCCGCGGAGGCTCCCGAGGAGCCCGCCGCGCCCGTCGACCCGATCGAGGCGCTCCGCCAGGAGCTGCGCGGGCTGCCCGGCGAGTGGTACGTGATCCACACCTACGCGGGCTACGAGAAGCGCGTGAAGGCCAACCTGGAGCAGCGCGCCGTCTCGCTGAACGTCGAGGAGTTCATCTACCAGGCCGAGGTGCCCGAGGAAGAGATCGTCCAGATCAAGAACGGCGAGCGCAAGAACGTCCGGCAGAACAAGCTGCCCGGTTACGTTCTGGTCCGCATGGATCTGACGAACGAGTCCTGGGGCGTCGTCCGCAACACCCCGGGCGTCACCGGCTTCGTGGGCAACGCCTACGACCCGTACCCGCTGACCCTGGACGAGATCGTCAAGATGCTCGCCCCGGAGGCCGAGGAGAAGGCCGCCCGCGAGGCCGCCGAGGCCGAGGGCAAGCCGGCTCCGGCCCGCAAGGTCGAGGTCCAGGTGCTGGACTTCGAGGTCGGCGACTCGGTCACCGTCACCGACGGCCCGTTCGCCACGCTCCAGGCCACGATCAACGAGATCAACGCCGACTCGAAGAAGGTCAAGGGCCTCGTCGAGATCTTCGGCCGCGAGACCCCGGTCGAGCTGAGCTTCGACCAGATCCAGAAGAACTAGTTCTTCCGGACCACACGTCTTCCGAACAGGTCAGACGGGCTCTTCAAAGCCTGTCTGACCTGCTCGGTTTTTAGCCGCACAGGGATACCCGTTATCGTTGTGCGGTATGCCTCCATCCGGATGACCGGATGCCAGGCGGTTCACTCTCACTAGGACCCGGAGAGAGCAATGCCTCCCAAGAAGAAGAAGGTCACGGGGCTTATCAAGCTCCAGATCAACGCCGGTGCGGCGAACCCGGCCCCGCCGGTCGGCCCCGCGCTCGGCCAGCACGGCGTCAACATCATGGAGTTCTGCAAGGCCTACAACGCGGCGACCGAGTCGCAGCGTGGCTGGGTGATCCCGGTGGAGATCACGGTCTACGAGGACCGCTCCTTCACCTTCATCACCAAGACTCCGCCGGCCGCGAAGATGATCCTCAAGGCCGCGGGTGTGGAGAAGGGCTCCGGCGAGCCGCACAAGACCAAGGTCGCGAAGATCACCGAGGCCCAGGTCCGCGAGATCGCCACGACGAAGCTCGCCGACCTGAACGCCAACGACCTGGACGCCGCGTCCAAGATCATCGCTGGCACCGCCCGTTCCATGGGCATCACGGTCGAGGGCTGATCAGCCTTCTCCCGTAGTACCCAGTGGTAGGACCAAGCGCTGGTCCGCACCACGACTCCATGCCTGAACCACATACAGGAGCAGAAGTGAAGCGCAGCAAGACTCTCCGCGCTGCGGACGCCAAGGTCGACGCGGACAAGCTCTACGCCCCGCTCGAGGCCGTCCGTCTCGCCAAGGAGACCTCCGCGACCAAGTTCGACGGCACCGTCGAGGTCGCCTTCCGCCTGGGTGTCGACCCGCGCAAGGCCGACCAGATGGTCCGTGGCACCGTGAACCTCCCGCACGGCACCGGTAAGACCGCCCGGGTCCTGGTCTTCGCGACCGGTGACCGTGCCGAGGCCGCGCGTGCCGCGGGAGCCGACATCGTCGGCTCCGACGAGCTCATCGACGAGGTCGCCAAGGGCCGTCTGGACTTCGACGCCGTCGTCTCCACCCCGGACCTCATGGGCAAGGTCGGCCGCCTCGGCCGCGTGCTCGGTCCGCGTGGTCTGATGCCGAACCCGAAGACCGGCACGGTCACCCCCGACGTCGCCAAGGCGGTCGAGGAGATCAAGGGCGGCAAGATCGAGTTCCGCGTCGACAAGCACTCGAACCTGCACTTCATCATCGGCAAGGTGTCCTTCGACGACGCCAAGCTGGTGGAGAACTACGGCGCCGCTCTGGAGGAGATCCTCCGTCTGAAGCCGTCCGCCGCCAAGGGCCGGTACATCAAGAAGGCCACCATCACCACCACGATGGGCCCCGGCATCCCGGTCGACCAGAACCGCACCCGCAACCTCCTCGTCGAGGAGGACCCGGCCGCGGTCTGAGCCTGACGGCTCGCGGCTAGTCCAGAGCCGGGCCCCGCACCTCTTCGGAGGTGCGGGGCCCGGCTTTTTTGTCGCAACCGCGTCCCAACAGCCCTCAACAGCCCCCGGCGGGCCGGGTGTTGTCGTACCCCTGCGCTACCGTCGAGTGGCAAGGGAATGAGCATTCGAGGGGGAACGCATGAGCACCAGCTCCGTCCGGCGTACGGGAATCACACTGGTCGCGGTCGCCGCGGCGCTCGCGGGCCTGGCCGCCTGCGGTGGCTCGGACGGCGACAGCAAGGGCGCGCCCGCCAAGGAGCAGCACAAGGCCGGCTCGGACTTCAGCCCGGTCGCGGCCCTCCAGGCGGTCCAGAAGAAGACCGACGGGGCGGGCTCCGCCAAGGTCGAGATGACGATGTCGATGGGCGCCGTCATGGGCATGTCCGGCAACGGCAGCCTGGCCTGGGGCGACGGCACGACCGGCACCATGCGGATGAAGTACACCCAGGGCAGCCAGGCGCAGATGATGAAGCAGCTGGGCAGCGACAGCATCGACGCCCGCTATCTGCGCGACGCGTACTACGCGGACATGGGCCCCAACTTCGCCAAGACCCTCGGCGGCAAGCACTGGATCCGGTACGGGTACGACGACATGGCCAAGCTGATGGGCCCGGCCGGCGCCGTCATGAAGGACCAGATGCAGAACGCGACGCCCCAGCAGGGCGTGAAGACGCTGCTGGCCTCGGGCGACGTCAAGAAGGTCGGCACCGAGGACGTCCGAGGCGTCCGGACCACGCACTACTCGGGCACGGTCGACGTGGCCAAGATGGTGGACCGCAGCTCGGGCCTGGACGCGAAGACGCTGGACGCCTTCAAGACCCAGATGAACCAGAGCGGCATCACCACCGACACGGTCGACATCTGGGTGGACAAGGACGACCTGCTGGTGAAGAAGACCGAGCGCGCCGCGACGAAGAACGGCGAGATGAACACGACCGTCTTCTACGGGGACTACGGCGTCAAGGTCTCCGTCCAGGCCCCGGCCGCCTCCGACACGGTGGACTTCTCGACCCTGATCAAGTCCAAGTCGAACGCTCAGCCGTCGTAACCCGCACAACAGCAGACATAATCCGTCCCACCTGTCACAGCCTTGGGTTACGGTGCAGATGATCGGCCCTCCCGGCGGGCTTCGGCGGGGTTCAGGGCACAGGGTGGCAAGGGGTGGGGAACATGAGCAGGTCCGGATGGACGCGGGCGGCGCTGTCGATGGCGACGGCCGCCGTGGTGGTGGCCGGCGCCGCGGGCTGCGGCGGTGACGACGACAAGAAGGCCGACGGCGCCGCGGGCGCCAAGAAGGCCGTTGCCGCGCCGCAGTCCCGCGACGCCGCCTCCCAGGTGCTGGCGGCCGCGTACAAGAAGACCGCCGCGGCCAAGTCGGCGAAGGTCCGGATGACCATGACGGCCCCGGCCGCCCTGGGGAAGGACGCGGGCACCACCGAGACCAGCGGCGTCATGGCCTGGAACCCCACCGCCATGGACCTGACGGTGACGTCCTCGGTGACCAAGGGCCTCGGCGGCGCCGCCGAGAAGACCCGCATGCTCTGGGTCAACAACGTCATGTACATGGACATGAGCGCCATGGGCGAGTCCGCCAAGCAGCTCGGCGGCAAGCGCTGGGTCAAGTTCGACCTGACGGCGCTGGCCAAGCAGGCCGGCCAGGGCCAGCTGGTCAAGCAGATGACCGCCGGCATGGAGAACATGAACCAGGACCCGGCCCAGCAGCTCGCCCTGCTGCTCGACTCGCCGAACCTGAAGCACCTGGGCGCCGAGAAGGTCGACGGGGTCGCGTCCGAGCACTACAAGGGCACGCTCACCATCGACGAGATGATGAAGAACAACAAGATGCTCGACACCCTGACCCCCAAGGAGCGCGCGCAGCTCCTGGAGAACATGAAGAAGACCGGGGTCCAGGGCTACGACACCGAGGTCTGGGTGAACGCGGACGGCTACCCGGTCCGGATGGACGTCGGTATGAACAGCCCCCAGGGCAAGGTCACCACCTCCGCGCACTACTCGGACTACGGCACCAAGGCCCAGGTCACCGCGCCGCCCGCGAGCGAGACCACGGACCTGCTGGAGATGCTGAAGGGCCTGGGCGACCTGGCCAAGGAGGGCGGCACGGGCGGCCTCGGCGGCGCCTGAGAGCCGGTCTCCACGCGCCCTGACGGTCCCGTACGACCGGATTTGCTCGATCCGCCACCCGTCACGTACTCTTCCACAGAAGCCAAAGACCGCTGGTCGTTGCCGTGCCTTCGTAAGAAGGGGCGGTGGCCGAAGGTTCCGCTCCATGCGGACGACCCGCGCAGGTGACTGTGGAAAGTTCCCGGATTCCTTCCGGTCGAGCTACGCCCCGTGCACTTGCGCCGGGGCGTTTTTCATGTCGCGGCCCCTTTTGAGCGGTCCTCATCACCCGGAAGGAGGCTGACGCACTATGCCGACGCCCAACAAGGCTGCCGACGTAGCCGAGCTCGAGGACAAGTTCCGCAGCTCGAACGCCGTCGTGCTGACCGAGTACCGGGGTCTCACCGTGGCCCAGCTCAAGACGCTGCGCCGTTCGCTCGGTGAGAACGCCCAGTACGCCGTGGTGAAGAACACGCTGACCAAGATTGCGGCCAACAACGCCGGGATCACCTCGCTCGACGACCAGTTCACTGGTCCGACGGGTGCCGCCTTCATCACCGGTGACCCGGTGGAGTCGGCCAAGGGTCTTCGTGACTTCGCCAAGGAGAACCCCAACCTGATCATCAAGGGCGGTGTCCTTGATGGCAAGGCGCTGTCCGCCGATGAGATCAAGAAGCTTGCGGACCTCGAGTCCCGCGAGGTTCTGCTCAGCAAGCTGGCCGGCGCGTTCAAGGGCAAGCAGTCCCAGACTGCCTCGCTCCTCCAGGCGCTGCCGTCGAAGCTCGTCCGCACCGTGGACGCTCTTCGCGCCAAGCAGGCCGAGCAGGGCGGTGCCGAGTAATTCGGCTCGCGCATTGATCCGCGCCGCCTAGTGCGCGGGTCGTAGCGGGCCGTTACGCCCGCCATTCGATACATCTCGGCATTGCCGAATTAGTGGAAGGATCGCCCATCATGGCGAAGCTCTCTCAGGACGACCTCCTCGCCCAGTTCGAGGAGATGACCCTCATCGAGCTCTCCGAGTTCGTGAAGGCCTTCGAGGAGAAGTTCGACGTCACCGCCGCCGCGGCCGTCGCCGTTGCCGCCCCCGCCGGTGGTGCCGGTGGCGCCGCCGAGGCCGTCGAGGAGAAGGACGAGTTCGACGTCATCCTCACCGGCGCCGGCGACAAGAAGATCCAGGTCATCAAGGTCGTGCGTGAGCTCACCTCCCTGGGCCTCAAGGAGGCCAAGGACCTCGTCGACGGCACCCCGAAGCCGGTCCTCGAGAAGGTCAACAAGGAGGCCGCTGACAAGGCTGCCGAGTCCCTCAAGGCTGCCGGTGCGGCCGTCGAGGTCAAGTGACCTTGTGAGTCTTCTGACTCTTTGCGCGTGACGTCCACGGACGTGTAACGCGCACACACCAAAGGGCGATCACCCATCCGGGTGGTCGCCCTTCGGCGTACCCGGCGTCGCCGTGACGGCTGCCTTGCGCGGAGGGCGACAGGGAGTATGGTGATCATCGCCGTACGCCCCGTGTACGCCCCGTGGCCGTGGCAGCCGTAACGGAGCGATCTCCGCGGAGCTGAGGGGTCTTGACGAACCGCACGCAGCGCGCAATTCTCAGGACGCGTCGTCACAACGATCCGGATCCGAGGCATGGATCGACGGCGAAGAGGGCAGTATCGATGTGCGCCGTCACGGCGCGTGGCTTGCCGAGGTACTGAGAAGAACAATGAGGGTCGCGAAAAATCCGCCCTGGACATCAGTGGGCCGAGTGGCTACACTGTCCCTTTGCGCTGCCTGTTAGCTGCCCCCTGCCCGTCACCAGGGGCATGCCCTCGCTTGAGCATCGTTGATTGAACTGCCCTGACCTGGCCTTTCGGCCTCAATCAGGAAACGTCTCTCTCTGTGCCCTCGTGGGACCGGTACGCGCGTAGTGAGTCCGAGCCCTCGGAAGGACCCCCTCTTGGCCGCCTCGCGCAACGCCTCGACCGCCAATACGAACAACGGCGCCAGCACCGCCCCGCTGCGCATCTCCTTTGCAAAGATCAAGGAGCCCCTCGAGGTTCCGAACCTCCTTGCGCTGCAAACCGAGAGCTTTGACTGGCTGCTCGGCAATGCCGCTTGGAAGGCTCGCGTCGAGGCCGCTCTCGAGAACGGGCAGGACGTCCCCACGAAGTCCGGTCTGGAGGAGATCTTCGAGGAGATCTCCCCGATCGAGGACTTCAGCGGGTCGATGTCGCTGACCTTCCGCGACCACCGTTTCGAGCCCCCGAAGAACTCGATCGACGAGTGCAAGGAGCGCGACTTCACGTTCGCGGCCCCGCTCTTCGTCACCGCCGAGTTCACCAACAACGAGACCGGCGAGATCAAGTCCCAGACGGTCTTCATGGGCGACTTCCCGCTCATGACCAACAAGGGCACCTTCGTCATCAACGGCACCGAGCGTGTCGTGGTGTCGCAGCTGGTGCGCTCGCCGGGTGTCTACTTCGACTCCAACATCGACAAGACGTCCGACAAGGACATCTACACGGCCAAGATCATCCCGTCCCGGGGTGCCTGGCTCGAGATGGAGATCGACAAGCGCGACATGGTCGGTGTCCGCATCGACCGCAAGCGCAAGCAGTCCGTCACCGTCCTCCTGAAGGCTCTCGGCTGGACCACCGAGCAGATCCTCGAGGAGTTCGGCGAGTACGAGTCGATGCGCGCCACCCTGGAGAAGGACCACACCCAGGGCCAGGACGACGCGCTGCTCGACATCTACCGCAAGCTGCGCCCGGGCGAGCCGCCGACCCGCGAGGCCGCTCAGACGCTGCTCGAGAACCTCTACTTCAACCCCAAGCGCTACGACCTCGCGAAGGTCGGCCGCTACAAGGTGAACAAGAAGCTCGGCGCCGACGAGCCGCTGGACGCCGGCGTGCTCACCACCGACGACGTCATCGCGACCATCAAGTACCTGGTCAAGCTGCACGCCGGGGAGACCGAGACGGTCGGCGAGTCGGGTCGGAACATCGTCGTCGAGACCGACGACATCGACCACTTCGGCAACCGTCGTCTGCGCAACGTCGGCGAGCTCATCCAGAACCAGGTCCGTACGGGTCTGGCGCGTATGGAGCGGGTCGTCCGCGAGCGGATGACGACTCAGGACGTCGAGGCGATCACGCCGCAGACCCTGATCAACATCCGGCCGGTCGTCGCCTCCATCAAGGAGTTCTTCGGCACCAGCCAGCTGTCGCAGTTCATGGACCAGAACAACCCGCTGTCGGGTCTCACCCACAAGCGCCGTCTGTCGGCGCTTGGCCCGGGTGGTCTCTCCCGTGAGCGGGCCGGCTTCGAGGTCCGTGACGTGCACCCGTCTCACTACGGCCGTATGTGCCCCATTGAGACCCCCGAAGGCCCGAACATCGGTCTGATCGGTTCGCTCGCCTCGTACGGCCGCGTCAACGCGTTCGGCTTCATCGAGACGCCGTACCGCAAGGTCGTCGACGGCCAGGTCACCGACGAGGTCGACTACATCACGGCCGACGAGGAAGACCGCTTCGTCATCGCGCAGGCCAACGCCGCGCTCAACGACGAGCTCCAGCTCACCGAGGCCCGCGTCCTGGTCCGCCGCCGTGGCGGCGAGGTCGACTACGTGCCGCCGGCCGAGGTGGACTACATCGACGTCTCGCCGCGCCAGATGGTGTCGGTCGCGACCGCGATGATCCCCTTCCTCGAGCACGACGACGCCAACCGTGCCCTCATGGGCGCGAACATGATGCGTCAGGCCGTGCCGCTGATTAAGTCCGAGGCGCCGCTCGTCGGCACCGGCATGGAGTACCGCTGCGCCACCGACGCCGGCGACGTGCTCAAGGCCGAGAAGGACGGTGTGGTCCAGGAGGTCTCCGCGGACTACATCACCATCGCCAACGACGACGGCACGTACACCACGTACCGCCTGCACAAGTTCTCCCGCTCGAACCAGGGCACCTCGGTCAACCAGAAGGTTGTCGTGGACGAGGGCGCCCGCGTGATCGAGGGCCAGGTCCTGGCCGACGGTCCCGCGACCGAGAACGGCGAGATGGCGCTGGGCAAGAACCTGCTCGTGGCGTTCATGCCGTGGGAGGGTCACAACTACGAGGACGCGATCATCCTGTCGCAGCGCCTCGTGCAGGACGACGTCCTCTCCTCGATCCACATCGAGGAGCACGAGGTCGACGCCCGTGACACCAAGCTCGGCCCCGAGGAGATCACCCGGGACATCCCGAACGTTTCCGAGGAGGTCCTCGCCGACCTCGACGAGCGCGGCATCATCCGTATCGGTGCCGAGGTCGTGGCCGGCGACATCCTCGTCGGCAAGGTCACGCCCAAGGGTGAGACCGAGCTGACGCCGGAGGAGCGCCTGCTCCGCGCGATCTTCGGTGAGAAGGCCCGTGAGGTCCGTGACACCTCGCTGAAGGTGCCGCACGGCGAGACCGGCAAGGTCATCGGCGTCCGCGTCTTCGACCGCGAGGAGGGCGACGAGCTTCCCCCCGGTGTGAACCAGCTGGTGCGCGTGTACGTGGCGCAGAAGCGCAAGATCACCGACGGTGACAAGCTCGCCGGCCGTCACGGCAACAAGGGCGTCATCTCGAAGATCCTGCCGATCGAGGACATGCCGTTCCTGGAGGACGGCACCCCGGTCGACATCATCCTCAACCCCCTGGGTGTCCCGTCCCGAATGAACCCGGGACAGGTTCTGGAGATCCACCTCGGCTGGCTCGCCAGCCGCGGCTGGGACGTCTCTGGCCTCGCCGACGAGTGGGCCCAGCGCCTGCAGTCGATCGGCGCGGACCAGGTCGCCCCCGGCACCAACGTCGCCACCCCGGTCTTCGACGGTGCCCGTGAGGACGAGATCGCCGGTCTCTTCGAGGCCACGATCCCCAACCGCGACGGCGACCGTCTGGTCCAGCCGTCCGGCAAGGCGCAGCTCTTCGACGGCCGCTCCGGCGAGCCGTTCCCGGACCCGATCTCGGTCGGGTACATGTACATCCTGAAGCTGCACCACCTGGTCGACGACAAGCTGCACGCCCGCTCGACCGGTCCGTACTCGATGATCACCCAGCAGCCGCTGGGTGGTAAGGCCCAGTTCGGTGGCCAGCGCTTCGGTGAGATGGAGGTGTGGGCGCTGGAGGCTTACGGCGCCGCGTACGCCCTCCAGGAGCTGCTGACCATCAAGTCCGACGACGTCACCGGCCGTGTGAAGGTCTACGAGGCCATCGTCAAGGGCGAGAACATCCCCGAGCCCGGCATTCCCGAGTCCTTCAAGGTGCTCATCAAGGAAATGCAGTCGCTCTGCCTCAACGTGGAGGTGCTGTCCTCGGACGGTATGTCCATCGAGATGCGCGACACGGACGAGGACGTCTTCCGCGCTGCGGAGGAGCTCGGTATCGACCTGTCCCGGCGCGAGCCGAGCAGCGTCGAAGAGGTCTGACGGGTCTGGTGGGGGGCTCTCCCTGAGAGCCCCCCACCGTCCCCGGACCCCCCTCAGACCATCTTGAAGAATCGACCCCGAAAGAGGGATTGACGACAAGTGCTCGACGTCAACTTCTTCGACGAGCTGCGGATCGGCCTCGCCACTGCTGACGACATCCGTCAGTGGTCCCACGGTGAGGTCAAGAAGCCGGAGACCATCAACTACCGCACCCTCAAGCCCGAAAAGGACGGACTCTTCTGCGAGAAGATCTTCGGTCCGACCCGGGACTGGGAGTGCTACTGCGGCAAGTACAAGCGTGTCCGCTTCAAGGGCATCATCTGTGAGCGCTGTGGCGTCGAGGTCACGCGCGCCAAGGTGCGCCGTGAGCGGATGGGCCACATCGAGCTTGCCGCTCCCGTGACCCACATCTGGTACTTCAAGGGCGTCCCGTCGCGCCTTGGCTACCTGCTCGACCTCGCGCCGAAGGACCTCGAGAAGGTCATCTACTTCGCCGCGTACATGATCACGTTCGTGGACGAGGAGCGCCGTACGCGCGACCTGCCGTCGCTGGAGGCGCACGTCTCCGTCGAGCGCCAGCAGATCGAGAACCGCCGCGACGCGGACCTCGAAGCCCGCGCCAAGAAGCTCGAGACGGACCTCGCCGAGCTCGAGGCCGAGGGTGCCAAGGCCGATGTGCGCCGCAAGGTGCGCGAGGGCGCCGAGCGCGAGATGAAGCAGCTGCGCGACCGCGCGCAGCGCGAGATCGACCGTCTGGACGAGGTCTGGTCGCGCTTCAAGAACCTCAAGGTCCAGGACCTCGAGGGCGACGAGCTGCTCTACCGCGAGCTGCGTGACCGCTTCGGCACGTACTTCGACGGCTCGATGGGTGCCGCTGCCCTGCAGAAGCGCCTGGAGACCTTCGACCTCGACGAGGAGGCCGAGCGCCTCCGCGAGATCATCCGCACCGGCAAGGGCCAGAAGAAGACCCGTGCGCTCAAGCGCCTCAAGGTCGTCTCCGCGTTCCTCCAGACCAGCAACAGCCCCAAGGGCATGGTGCTGGACTGCGTGCCGGTCATCCCGCCGGACCTGCGTCCGATGGTGCAGCTGGACGGTGGCCGCTTCGCGACCTCCGACCTGAACGACCTGTACCGCCGTGTGATCAACCGCAACAACCGTCTGAAGCGTCTGCTCGACCTCGGTGCCCCCGAGATCATCGTGAACAACGAGAAGCGGATGCTCCAGGAGGCGGTCGACGCCCTCTTCGACAACGGCCGTCGTGGTCGCCCGGTCACGGGCCCCGGCAACCGTCCGCTGAAGTCCCTCAGCGACATGCTGAAGGGCAAGCAGGGTCGATTCCGTCAGAACCTGCTCGGCAAGCGTGTGGACTACTCCGCGCGTTCCGTGATCGTCGTCGGTCCGCAGCTGAAGCTGCACCAGTGCGGTCTGCCCAAGGCCATGGCGCTGGAGCTCTTCAAGCCGTTCGTGATGAAGCGCCTGGTCGACCTGAACCACGCGCAGAACATCAAGAGCGCCAAGCGGATGGTCGAGCGCGGCCGCACGGTCGTCTACGACGTCCTCGAAGAGGTCATCGCCGAGCACCCGGTTCTGCTGAACCGTGCGCCCACGCTGCACCGCCTCGGCATCCAAGCCTTCGAGCCCCAGCTGGTCGAGGGCAAGGCCATCCAGATCCACCCGCTCGTCTGCACCGCGTTCAACGCGGACTTCGACGGTGACCAGATGGCCGTCCACCTGCCGCTCTCCGCGGAGGCGCAGGCCGAGGCCCGCATCCTGATGCTGTCCTCGAACAACATCCTCAAGCCCGCCGACGGCCGTCCGGTGACGATGCCGACGCAGGACATGGTCCTGGGTCTGTTCTTCCTCACCACCGACGGTGAACTGCGTGACACCAAGGGCGAGGGCCGCGCGTTCGGCTCCACGGCCGAGGCGATCATGGCGTTCGACGCCGGCGAGCTGGCGCTCCAGTCGCCGATCGACATCCGCTTCCCGATCGGCACCGTCCCGCCCCGGGACTGGACCCCGCCGGTCGAGGAGGAGGGCGAGACGACCTGGCAGCAGGGCGACTCGTTCCGTCTGCGCACCTCGCTGGGCCGCGCGCTCTTCAACGAGCTGCTGCCCGAGGACTACCCGTTCGTCGACTACTCGGTGGGCAAGAAGCAGCTCTCCGAGATCGTCAACGACCTGGCCGAGCGCTACCCCAAGGTCATCGTGGCGGCGACGCTCGACAACCTGAAGGCGGCGGGCTTCTACTGGGCGACCCGTTCCGGTGTCACCGTGGCCATCTCCGACGTCGTGGTCCCCGAGGCCAAGAAGGCGATCGTCGCGGGCTACGAGGCGCAGGACGAGAAGGTCCAGAAGCAGTACGAGCGCGGTCTGATCACGAAGGACGAGCGCACGCAGGAGCTCATCGCGATCTGGACCAAGGCGACCAACGAGGTCGCCGAGGCGATGAACGCGAACTTCCCGAAGACGAACCCCATCTTCATGATGGTTGACTCGGGTGCCCGAGGAAACATGATGCAGATGCGTCAGATCGCGGGTATGCGTGGTCTGGTGTCGAACGCGAAGAACGAGACCATCCCGCGTCCGATCAAGGCGTCCTTCCGTGAGGGCCTCACCGTTCTGGAGTACTTCATCTCCACGCACGGTGCCCGTAAGGGTCTGGCGGACACTGCCCTGCGTACCGCCGACTCGGGTTACCTGACCCGTCGTCTGGTGGACGTCTCGCAGGACGTGATCATCCGCGAGGAGGACTGCGGCACCGACCGCGGCCTGAAGCTGAAGATCGCGGTCAAGGGCGAGGACGGTGTGCTCCGCAAGACGGAGGACGTCGAGACCTCGGTCTACGCCCGGATGCTCGCCGAGGACGTCGTCGTCGACGGCAAGGTCATCGCGCCGGCCAACGTCGACCTCGGTGACGTGCTCATCGACGCGCTGGTGGGCGCGGGCGTCGAGGAGGTCAAGACCCGCTCGGTCCTGACCTGTGAGTCGGCCGTCGGCACCTGTGCCTTCTGCTACGGCCGCTCGCTGGCCACCGGCAAGCTGGTCGACATCGGTGAGGCGGTCGGCATCATCGCCGCCCAGTCCATCGGTGAGCCCGGTACCCAGCTGACGATGCGTACCTTCCACACCGGTGGTGTGGCCGGTGACGACATCACCCAGGGTCTGCCCCGTGTCGTCGAGCTCTTCGAGGCCCGTACGCCCAAGGGTGTCGCCCCGATCTCCGAGGCCGCGGGCCGTATCCGCATCGAGGAGACCGAGAAGACCAAGAAGATCGTCGTCACCCCGGACGACGGCAGCGACGAGACGGCCTTCCCGATCTCGAAGCGTGCCCGTCTGCTGGTGGGCGAGGGCGACCACGTCGAGGTGGGCCAGAAGCTCACCGTGGGTGCCACCAACCCGCACGACGTGCTGCGGATCCTCGGTCAGCGCGCGGTCCAGGTCCACCTGGTCGGCGAGGTCCAGAAGGTCTACAACTCGCAGGGCGTGTCGATCCACGACAAGCACATCGAGATCATCATCCGGCAGATGCTCCGCCGGGTGACGATCATCGAGTCCGGCGACGCGGAGCTGCTGCCGGGCGAGCTCGTCGAGCGCTCGAAGTTCGAGACCGAGAACCGTCGTGTGGTCACCGAGGGCGGTCACCCCGCCTCCGGCCGTCCGCAGCTGATGGGTATCACCAAGGCCTCGCTGGCGACGGAGTCCTGGCTGTCGGCCGCCTCCTTCCAGGAGACGACCCGAGTCCTGACGGATGCGGCGATCAACGCCAAGTCCGACAGCCTCATCGGCCTCAAGGAGAACGTCATCATCGGTAAGCTCATCCCGGCCGGTACGGGTCTGTCCCGCTACCGCAACATCCGGGTGGAGCCGACCGAGGAGGCCAAGGCCGCGATGTACTCGGCCGTCGGCTACGACGACATCGACTACTCGCCGTTCGGCACCGGCTCCGGCCAGGCCGTTCCGCTGGAGGACTACGACTACGGTCCGTACAACCAGTAAGGCGTACGTCTAGCACCGAAGGGCGCCCACTCCGTTTCACACGGGGTGGGCGCCCTTCGGCGTATCGTGGGTGGCGCTTGTCGAACGCATATTCGAAAGGCGGTGCGGCCGATGGGGATGAGCGCCCAGGAGCGGCTGGTGGACGTGGTGGTGGCCGCGGTGGAGGTGGCGGCCGAGGCGGGCGAGTCCGGTACGTACACCGCCGATGTCGGACGCACGCTCGGGGCGGTGGTGGCCAAGGTGGGGGCGCGGATCGCCGTCGACGGGGAGGCGCGGGGGTTCTCCAGCGGCTGGCGGGAGGCGATGGCGTTCGTGTCCGGGGGTGGCGGGGAGGGCGGGGGCCGGGTCGTACGGATGCCGGTGCGTGGGGGAGACGGGGAGGTTACTCCGGGGTAAGGTGGCCGGGCCCCTGGAGTTGCGGGGGCGCACCTTGGGATCTTGCGAGCGTGCACGCAAATAGGGATGAGAGCGGCAAGGCCCGGAATCCCGCCACAGAATCCTTACACCGGTGGCCGGGTGTGCCATTAATTCCTTGCGCGCAAGCGCGATAGTCTGGTCCTTGCTTCGGAGGGAGGCGATCACCATGACCACCAGCGAGCTGGACCGGTTCGCTGCCTGGATCGAGGACCTGATCCGCAGGCGCGGCTTCGACATCGACAGCCCGCGCGGTGGCGGCAGGTCGCGCCTCGCCGACGAGGCCGGGGTGCACCGGGCCGCCGTCACCCGTCTGCTCCAGCGCCAGAGCATGCCGGACCTGGAGACGACCCGGCGGCTCGCGCATGTGCTCTCGGTGCCGGTGCGGGAGATGTTGATCCGGTCGGGGCGGCTCACGGAGGAGGACCTCCCGCTGCCGGCCCTGCGGGCGGGGGTGCCCGTCTCTTCGCCTCCGCTGACGCTGGAGGAGGCGGCGGTGGGGCTCGGCGTGCCGCCGGAGCAGCGGGCGATGTTCATCAAGGTGGCGGGGCAGTTCCTGCCGGACGCGGGGGCGCGGGGGTCTGTGGGGTCCCGTTAAGTGGCTCGGGCTGCGCCCGGCCTTCGTCTGCGGCTCGGTGGCCTCTTCCCGCGCAGTTCCCCGCGCCCCTGAAAAACGTCGTTCGTCTGCGGGTTGGTGGCCTCTTCTCGCGCAGTTCCCCGCGCCCCTGTTGTGCCCGGCCTTCGTCTGCGGCTCGGTGGCCTCTTCCCGCGCAGTTCCCCGCGCCCCTGAAAAACGTCGTTCGTCTGCGGGTTGGTGGCCTCTTCTCGCGCAGTTCCCCGCGCCCCTAAAAGCCCGTGGCTGAGCCCAGTCCCCTAGGGGCGCGGGGAACTGCGCGACCAGCCCGCCACACAGCCGCAGACAAAGCCCGGGTACGCACTAAGCTGGCACGGCCTGTCCTACTTCCCATGGACGCGAGAGAGAGCCGTGCATGGCTGAGAGCGACGGGATACCCCGGCCCAGCGATGGCGCAGGCCGCGAGTCCGAGGGCCCCGTGGGCCTGCCCGTGGCGCCGCACGACCTGCCGGGGCTGCTCGCCGCCCTCGGGGCCCAGCTCGAACGCCACACGGCCGAGGAGCTCGTCGTCCTGCTGCGCACCGACGTCGAGGAGCGCGAGCTGCGCGCGTACGCGGCCGGCTGGCGCGACGCGGCGGCCCAGTACCAGCGCGCCCTGGACGAGACCGCCTCGGCCGCCCGGGCCCGCTCCTTACGCAGGGCCGGCCGCCGCCAGGGCCAGGGCGAGGTCATCCCGCTCCGGCGCGACCTGCCGCAGCACCCCGACGACGCCGCGCCCGAACCGGAACCCCCGCGCCCCGGCCTCGTACGCAAGAGTCCGCGCTCCAAGGCGCCCACCATCCCGCCGCTGGCCGCGCCCAGGCGGGAGCGGGGCAAGGGGGGTGCGGAGCCGACGGGGGAGGAGCCGGGGTGAGACGCGTCTCAGCGGGTCCCCGGGGTGTCCCGCGTGTGGGTATTTGTTTTGACCCAAGTCGATGAGGTAGGTACGCTCAGACCTTGTGCCTGGGGTGTGCCTGGGCTCCCCTGCGTGCCTACGTCCGCAGGACGAGCCAGATACGGCCACCGCGATCTGCGCTTTCTCCGTGCCCACGGCGAGAGCCTGCAGCATTCGACACACCCGACCGCGTGGGTCGGCGACGTTCCAGGTTAGTTTCACCAACGGCACACAGAAACCGGAGAAGTAGTGCCTACGATCCAGCAGCTGGTCCGGAAGGGCCGGCAGGACAAGGTCGAGAAGACGAAGACGCCCGCGCTTGAGGCTTCGCCCCAGCGTCGTGGTGTCTGCACGCGTGTGTTCACCACCACCCCGAAGAAGCCGAACTCGGCGCTGCGGAAGGTCGCGCGTGTGCGTCTGACCTCCGGCATCGAGGTCACCGCTTACATTCCGGGTGAGGGACACAACCTGCAGGAGCACTCGATCGTGCTCGTGCGTGGTGGCCGTGTGAAGGACCTGCCGGGTGTTCGTTACAAGATCATCCGCGGTGCGCTTGACACCCAGGCTGTCAAGAACCGCAAGCAGGCCCGCAGCCGCTACGGCGCCAAGAAGGAGAAGTAAGAATGCCTCGTAAGGGCCCCGCCCCGAAGCGCCCGGTCATCATCGACCCGGTCTACCAGTCTCCTCTTGTCACGTCGCTGATCAACAAGATCCTGCTGGACGGCAAGCGCTCCACCGCCGAGCGCATCGTCTACGGCGCCATGGAAGGCCTCCGCGAGAAGACGGGCAACGACCCGGTCATCACGCTGAAGCGCGCGCTGGAGAACGTCAAGCCGTCCCTCGAGGTCAAGTCCCGCCGTGTCGGTGGCGCGACCTACCAGGTTCCCGTCGAGGTCAAGCCGGGTCGCCAGTCGACCCTGGCTCTCCGCTGGCTCGTGGGCTACTCCCGCGCCCGCCGCGAGAAGACCATGACCGAGCGCCTGATGAACGAGCTTCTCGACGCCTCGAACGGCCTCGGTGCGGCCGTCAAGAAGCGCGAGGACACGCACAAGATGGCCGAGTCCAACAAGGCCTTCGCGCACTACCGCTGGTAGTCGCAACCCACATCGAGACCGAGAGAAGACTGAGCCGATATGGCTACCACTTCGCTTGACCTGGCCAAGGTGCGCAACATCGGCATCATGGCCCACATCGACGCGGGCAAGACGACCACCACTGAGCGGATCCTGTTCTACACCGGCGTCTCGTACAAGATCGGTGAAGTCCACGACGGCGCTGCCACGATGGACTGGATGGAGCAGGAGCAGGAGCGCGGCATCACCATCACGTCCGCCGCGACGACCTGCCACTGGCCGCTCGAGGACGTCGACCACACCATCAACATCATCGACACCCCGGGTCACGTGGACTTCACGGTCGAGGTGGAGCGTTCGCTCCGCGTCCTCGACGGTGCCGTCACCGTGTTCGACGGTGTCGCCGGTGTGGAGCCGCAGTCCGAGACGGTCTGGCGCCAGGCCGACCGTTACGGCGTTCCGCGTATCTGCTTCGTGAACAAGCTCGACCGCACCGGCGCCGAGTTCCACCGCTGCGTCGACATGATCGTGGACCGCCTCGGCGCGACCCCGATCGTCATGCAGCTGCCGATCGGTGCCGAGGCCGACTTCAAGGGCGTTGTGGACCTGGTCCGCATGAAGGCCCTGGTCTGGTCCGCGGAAGCGACCAAGGGCGAGATGTACGACGTCGTCGACATCCCGGCCACGCACACCGAGGCCGCTGAAGAGTGGCGCGGCAAGCTGGTCGAGACCGTCGCGGAGAACGACGAAGAGATCATGGAGCTCTTCCTCGAGGGCGTCGAGCCCACCGAGGAGCAGCTGTACGCCGCGGTCCGTCGTATCACCATCGCGTCCGGCAAGGGCGGGGACACCACGGTGACCCCCGTCTTCTGCGGCACCGCGTTCAAGAACAAGGGCGTCCAGCCCCTGCTCGACGCGGTCGTGCGCTACCTGCCTTCGCCCCTGGACGTCGAGGCCATCGAGGGCCACGACGTCAAGGACGCCGAGGTTGTCGTCAAGCGCAAGCCGTCGGACGACGAGCCGCTGTCGGCCCTCGCGTTCAAGATCGCGAGCGACCCGCACCTCGGCAAGCTCACCTTCATCCGGATCTACTCCGGTCGCCTGGAGGCCGGCACCTCGGTGCTGAACTCCGTCAAGGGCAAGAAGGAGCGCATCGGCAAGATCTACCGTATGCACGCGAACAAGCGTGAGGAGATCGACGCGGTGGGCGCCGGCGACATCGTCGCCGTCATGGGCCTGAAGCAGACCACCACCGGTGAGACGCTGTGCGACGAGAAGAACCCGGTGATCCTGGAGTCCATGGACTTCCCGGCGCCGGTCATCCAGGTCGCGATCGAGCCCAAGTCCAAGGGTGACCAGGAGAAGCTGGGTGTCGCCATCCAGCGTCTCGCGGAGGAGGACCCCTCCTTCCAGGTGCACTCGGACGAGGAGACCGGCCAGACCATCATCGGTGGTATGGGCGAGCTCCACCTCGACGTCCTCGTCGACCGTATGCGTCGCGAGTTCAAGGTCGAGGCGAACGTCGGCAAGCCGCAGGTCGCGTACCGCGAGACGATCCGCAAGGCCGTCGAGCGTCACGACTACACCCACAAGAAGCAGACCGGTGGTACCGGTCAGTTCGCGAAGGTGCAGATCGCGATCGAGCCCATCGAGGGCGGCGAGGCGTCGTACGAGTTCGTGAACAAGGTCACCGGTGGCCGCATCCCCCGGGAGTACATCCCGTCGGTGGACGCGGGTGCGCAGGAGGCCATGCAGTTCGGCATCCTGGCCGGCTACGAGATGACTGGCGTCCGCGTCATCCTTCTCGACGGTGGCTACCACGAGGTCGACTCCTCCGAGCTCGCGTTCAAGATCGCCGGCTCGCAGGCCTTCAAGGAGGCCGCGCGCAAGGCTTCCCCGGTGCTCCTTGAGCCGATGATGTCCGTCGAGGTCACCACGCCCGAGGACTACATGGGTGAAGTCATCGGTGACATCAACTCCCGCCGTGGCCAGATCCAGGCCATGGAGGAGCGCAGCGGCGCCCGCGTCGTGAAGGGCCTCGTGCCCCTCTCGGAGATGTTCGGCTACGTCGGAGACCTCCGCAGCAAGACCTCGGGTCGCGCAAGCTACTCGATGCAGTTCGACTCCTACGCCGAGGTTCCGCGGAACGTCGCCGAGGAGATCATCGCGAAGGCCAAGGGCGAGTAACTCTTCGGAGTTCCCCCGCTTTAGGCTTGTCACCGGAGTCCGGTGGGGCATTCGCTGCTATGCGAGAGTATTGCGGCGAATGCCCCCGGACCCGGCATCCCAGCAAAGATCACCTGGCGCCGATGAAGCAAGGCGTACAGAACCACTCCACAGGAGGACCCAGTGGCGAAGGCGAAGTTCGAGCGGACTAAGCCGCACGTCAACATCGGCACCATCGGTCACATCGACCACGGTAAGACGACCCTCACGGCCGCCATTACCAAGGTGCTGCACGACGCGTACCCGGACCTGAACGAGGCCTCGGCCTTCGACCAGATCGACAAGGCTCCTGAGGAGCGCCAGCGCGGTATCACCATCTCGATCGCGCACGTCGAGTACCAGACGGAGTCGCGTCACTACGCGCACGTCGACTGCCCGGGTCACGCTGACTACATCAAGAACATGATCACGGGTGCGGCGCAGATGGACGGCGCCATCCTCGTGGTCGCCGCCACCGACGGCCCGATGCCGCAGACCAAGGAGCACGTGCTCCTGGCCCGCCAGGTCGGCGTTCCGTACATCGTCGTCGCCCTGAACAAGGCCGACATGGTGGACGACGAGGAGATCCTGGAGCTCGTCGAGCTCGAGGTCCGTGAGCTCCTCTCCGAGTACGAGTTCCCGGGCGACGACCTGCCGGTCGTCAAGGTCTCGGCGCTCAAGGCCCTCGAGGGCGACGCCGAGTGGGGCAAGACCGTCCTCGACCTGATGAAGGCCGTCGACGAGTCCATCCCGCAGCCCGAGCGTGACGTCGACAAGCCGTTCCTGATGCCGATCGAGGACGTCTTCACGATCACCGGTCGTGGCACCGTCGTCACCGGTCGTATCGAGCGTGGTGTCCTCAAGGTCAACGAGACCGTCGACATCATCGGCATCAAGACCGAGAAGACCACCACCACGGTCACCGGCATCGAGATGTTCCGCAAGCTGCTCGACGAGGGCCAGGCCGGTGAGAACGTCGGTCTGCTCCTCCGTGGCATCAAGCGCGAGGACGTCGAGCGCGGCCAGGTCATCATCAAGCCGGGTTCGGTTACCCCGCACACCGAGTTCGAGGCGCAGGCGTACATCCTGTCCAAGGACGAGGGTGGCCGTCACACGCCGTTCTTCAACAACTACCGCCCGCAGTTCTACTTCCGTACCACGGACGTGACCGGCGTCGTGACCCTCCCCGAGGGCACCGAGATGGTCATGCCGGGCGACAACACCGCCATGACGGTCGCGCTGATCCAGCCGGTCGCCATGGAGGAGGGCCTCAAGTTCGCCATCCGTGAGGGTGGCCGGACCGTGGGCGCCGGCCAGGTCGTCAAGATCACGAAGTAATTCGTGGTTGACCTGGTAGCTCTCATCTGAGCACCGAGAGAGGGCCCCGCACCGTAAGGTGCGGGGCCCTTTCTGTGTTTTCGGCTGCGGGCCGGTGGCCTCTTCTCGCGCCCACGCGGCGGAGCCGCACAATGTCACAGCCCCGCGCCCCTAGGGGGTACCCGCTCAGCCCGCCGCTCGGACCGGCGGGACCGTGGAGCCCGGGGACCACACCCAAGGCGCCCCGTCCACGCCCAACCCGACCGCGACCGGGCCCCGCGCGGTGAGGTGCAGGGTCGGGGCATCGACCGGGACGACTCCCTGCGTACGGGTGCGGTGCTCGGCGCCGACCAGGGCCTGCACCCGGCCCTTGACGTCCTTGCCGAGCACCACCAGGCCGTCCCTGGGGGAGTGCAGCGCGCCGACCGGGCCGTACCCGTCGAAGGGCTGCGGGGGAGCGGTGCGGCCGGTGCCGTCGGCGCGGGCCGAGACGAGCCGGGGGTCGGCCGGGGCGAGCCCCTTGCCCTTGGTCTTCCTCGGGTCGGTGAGGGTCCGGTAGAGCAGCTGGACGCCGCCGTCGGGCAGGCCCACGGGAGTGGGCGCGTCCACGGCGAGCGGCAGCCTCGGGCCCTTGACGTACGCGAGGGGCTCGCCGGGCGCGCTCTGCGTCCAGTGGTGGACGAAGTCGTACCCCGGCGCGAAGACGTGGACGCGCCCCTGGCCGTCCACGGTCACCCCCAGCCCGTCCTGCACGGTCTCGCCGCCCAGCGCCCGCCAGGGCCCCCAGGACCCGTCCGCCTCCCGCACGCGCGTGCTCACCGCCTTGTCGGCGTTGCGGACGAAGAGGTGGACGCGGCCGTCGGGGGCGGTGACGGCGACGGGGGAGCCGATCCTGCGCCCCCGGTCGTCGCCCAGCTCCGGGTTGCCGAGGCCCCGCCAGGCCCGGAAGGCCCCGCCGGGCGCGGACTGCTCCAGGAGCACGATCTCGCGGGTGTTGGCGCCGGCCCGCCCGGCTATCGCGGCGAAGCGCAGCCCGAACAGCAGCTGGCGTCCGTCCTTGAGCGCGGCCCCGCCGAGCACCGGCGCCAGCGGCCCGCCGCCGAGGTCGTCGGCCGCGCCGAAGCGGCCGCTGCCGGGCGCGGTCTCGCGCCACCGTACGGCGCGCAGCCCCAGCACCCCGTAGGCGGCGAGCCGCCCGTCGGGCTCCTCGCCGACGACGGGCCGGGGCCCGGGGAAGCGGTAGTGGGTGGAGCGCACCCACCCCTTCCAGTTGGTCAGCGGCCGCTTGCCGCCGACGTTGTAGTCCCCGCAGCCGCCGGGGTTGCCGCACTGCCAGTCGGGGGCGCCGCCGTACGGCTTGAGGTGGGCGGCCTTCTCGGCGAGGACGGCGGGCGGCAGGTTCTTGGGCCAGTGCCGGTTGTAGTACGCGCGGTAGGAGGTGACGGCGAAACCCGGCACGCCCTTCCCGGCGCGGGTGGCCTGGGCGACGTACCGCACCATCCCCGCCCAGGCGAAGGAGGCGGCGGCGGTGTGGTCGGCGTGGTCGGCGTACCCCGGCTGCTCGCTGTCGTGCTGCCGCGCCCGCTCGGTGCTGTGCTGGATGTCGGGATCCGGGTCGAGGGTCTGGACGAGCGTGGGCGCGTACGTGTCGAGCAGCCCGGCGATGGCCTCGACGAGTTCGTCGTACGTGTACGGGGCGGCGGCGGTCAGGGGCGACCCCTCGGCGATGACGACGGGCAGCGACAGCGCCCGGTCCTCCCACAGGCTCGGCAGCCCCATCCGCCCGCCGCGCAGGGTGTGCATGGCGGTGTTCACGAACACGAGCTCGACGTGGCGCCCGTTGTGGACCAGCGTGTCGACCTCGGCGCGGTGCCCGCCGCGCAGGTCGCGTACCGACCTCTGCCAGGGGGTGAAGAGGGGCAGCCCGAGGAGCGAGGCGTAGGCCTGCCGCAGGCCCTGGTGGCGGGCGGAGGAATAGGCGGCCTTGTCGTACACGCGGTCGGAGGGGTCGCTGACCACCCGGTTGTCCCCGTTGGCCTCACCTCCGGTGAGATACACGCTGACGACCTCGGCCCCGCCGTCGAGGGCGTGCTGGGTGTCCGGGTTCATGAAGTACAGGTCGTCGTCGGGGTGCGCCACGATCTGCATGAGCACGGCACGGCGGCCGGTGGAGACGGGCTGACCCGGGGCGGCGGTGGGATTGTCACCGCGGTGGCGGGGGCTGTCCGGCACGGAGCACGCCCCCACCACGCCGGCCGCCCCCACGACCCCGGCGGCGCCGAGCACGGCACGTCTGCTGGGCCGCCGATCCCTGAATGCTCCGAACACGTGCGTTCCCCGTTCCCTCCGCCGCGCGCCGCGTGCGCCGTCCCCGCTGTTCCGATCGCTTTCCCGGTCGCCGGACTAGACGGAGGCGGAACGGGCTCGGTTGCTCGGGGGAATTCGATTATCGAGTGAGGCGAATTCAGGGGAGGAATTGTTTGAACGGAGTTTTCCGAGGCGTCGTCCCTCGTTTGCGCCGGGGAGGTCGGAGGAGTCAACAGGTGCGTACGCGACCGCAGTTGAGGCAGGGTGGGGGGCGCGGTGAGGGTTGCTCGGAGGGAAACGGAGGCGCATTTCGGCCGGGTGTGCGCGGGGCGCCGGTGAATGGCTCGTCGAGCGGGTCCGGGCGGCCGGGGTCGGGTATCGCGGTGGGCGGTCGCGGCGCGCCGCACCCCCGGCCCGTGCGTACACCCGTGTGACGTGGGGTACGATCCTCGGCTCGATTGGCCAGGCCATGCCCCCGTATGGCAGACTGTCGGGGTTGCTCGGTTGAGTGCCGATGCTGCGCGCCTCCCGCCGGGAGGACCGGAAGCGAGTCCCACAGTACTCGTCGCCCCATCTGTCGCCTGCGGCAGCGCTGGGGCGGACGTACGGGAATCTTCCGGGAAGTGTCAGCGGGGCTCCAGCCAGGCGCCCGGTGGGTGTTCTGCCCCCCGTTCGCGAGGTCCTCGGCCCGCATCCCCTTGGTTGGGAAATCCCTATGGGATTTCTGCGTAGAGGGAGTGCGACACGCCCGACCGCGTGGGTCGGAGGCAGAGGACATCAGAACCCCCGGGTTCCAGAGCGTTACGAGACAAAGGACTACTAGGTAGCCATGGCGGGACAGAAGATCCGCATCCGGCTCAAGGCCTACGACCACGAGGTCATCGACTCCTCGGCGAAGAAGATCGTCGAGACGGTGACCCGCACTGGTGCGTCGGTCGCGGGCCCGGTGCCGCTGCCCACTGAGAAGAACGTGTACTGCGTCATCAAGTCGCCGCACAAGTACAAGGACTCTCGCGAGCACTTCGAGATGCGCACGCACAAGCGCCTCATCGACATCCTCGACCCCACGCCGAAGACGGTTGACTCGCTGATGCGCCTCGACCTCCCGGCCGGTGTCGACATCGAGATCAAGCTCTGAAGGGACGGGCCGAGATGAGCAAGAACATCAAGGGCGTCCTGGGCGAGAAGCTCGGCATGACGCAGGTGTGGGACGAGAACAACCGCGTTGTTCCGGTCACCGTCGTCAAGGCCGGGCCGTGCGTCGTGACGCAGGTTCGCACCAACGACGTCGACGGCTACGAGTCGGTCCAGATCGCCTTCGGCGAGATCGACCCGCGCAAGGTGAACAAGCCCCTCAAGGGCCACTTCGCCAAGGCCGACGTGACCCCGCGCCGCCACCTGGTGGAGCTCCGCACCCCTGACGCCAGCGAGTACACGCTGGGCCAGGAGATCACTGCCGAGGTGTTCGAGTCCGGCGTCAAGGTCGACGTCACGGGCAAGAGCAAGGGCAAGGGCTTCGCCGGTGTCATGAAGCGTCACAACTTCAAGGGCCTGGGCGCCGGTCACGGTACCCAGCGCAAGCACCGCTCGCCCGGTTCCATCGGTGGCTGCGCCACCCCTGGCCGTGTGTTCAAGGGCCTCCGCATGGCGGGTCGCATGGGCAACGAGCGTGTGACCACCCAGAACCTGACCGTCCACGCCGTTGACGCCGAGAAGGGTCTGCTGCTCATCAAGGGCGCCGTCCCCGGCCCCAACGGTGGCCTCGTCCTGGTCCGCACCGCGGCCAAGGGGGTTTGAGGAACCGATGAGCACCATTGACATCCTTTCGCCGGCCGGCGACAAGGCCGGGACCGTCGAGCTCCCCGCGGAGATCTTCGACGCCAAGACCAGCGTTCCGCTGATCCACCAGGTCGTCGTCGCTCAGCTCGCGGCTGCCCGCCAGGGCACGCACAAGACGAAGACCCGTGGCGAGGTCCGTGGTGGTGGCAAGAAGCCTTACCGCCAGAAGGGCACCGGCCGCGCCCGTCAGGGCTCGACCCGCGCGCCGCAGTTCGCCGGTGGTGGCGTCGTGCACGGTCCCGTGCCGCGCGACTACTCGCAGCGCACCCCGAAGAAGATGAAGGCCGCCGCCCTGCGCGGTGCCCTCTCGGACCGGGCGCGCCACAGCCGTATCCACGTCGTCACCGGCGTGGTCGACGGTGCGGTTTCCACCAAGGCCGCCAAGACGCTGTTCGGCAAGATCTCGGAGCGCAAGAACCTGCTCCTGGTCGTCGAGCGTGCCGACGAGGCCGCGTGGCTGTCCGCCCGCAACCTGCCCCAGGTGCACATCCTGGAGCCGGGCCAGCTGAACACGTACGACGTGATCGTCTCCGACGACGTGGTCTTCACTCAGGCCGCTTTCGAGTCCTTCGTGTCTGGCCCCCAGACCGCTGAGACCGAAGGGAGCGACGCCTGATGTCTGAGGCGACCGTTACCAGCAAGACCTTCACGGACCCGCGCGACCTGCTGATCAAGCCGGTCGTCTCCGAGAAGAGCTACGCGCTGCTGGACGAGAACAAGTACACGTTCATCGTCGCGCCCGGCGCCAACAAGACCCAGATCAAGCAGGCCGTCGAGGCGGTCTTCTCGGTCAAGGTCACCGGGGTCAACACGATCAACCGTCAGGGTAAGCGCAAGCGCACCAAGACCGGTTTCGGCAAGCGCGCCAACACGAAGCGCGCCATCGTGACCCTCGCTGAGGGCGACCGTATCGACATCTTCGGCCAGGCCTCCTAACGGAGCGCCCTGGTCCGAATATCGGACGAGGACTGAGAAATGGGTATCCGCAAGTACAAGCCGACGACTCCGGGCCGTCGTGGCTCCAGCGTCGCCGACTTTGTCGAGATCACGCGGTCCACGCCGGAGAAGTCGCTGGTCCGCCCCCTGCACAGCAAGGGCGGCCGTAACAACACCGGTCGTGTGACCGTCCGCCACCAGGGCGGTGGCCACAAGCGCGCCTACCGAGTGATCGACTTCCGTCGTCACGACAAGGACGGCGTGCCGGCGAAGGTCGCTCACATCGAGTACGACCCCAACCGCACCGCGCGCATCGCGCTCCTGCACTACGCGGACGGCGAGAAGCGCTACATCATCGCCCCCCGTGGCCTGAGCCAGGGCGACCGTGTCGAGAACGGCCCGGCCGCCGACATCAAGCCCGGTAACAACCTGGCCCTTCGCAACATCCCGGTCGGTACCACGATCCACGCGATCGAGCTCCGTCCCGGTGGTGGCGCCAAGTTCGCCCGCTCCGCCGGTGCCTCCGTGCAGCTGCTGGCGAAGGAGGGCACGATGGCCCACCTTCGTATGCCGTCCGGCGAGATCCGTCTGGTCGACGTCCGCTGCCGCGCCACGATCGGCGAGGTCGGCAACGCCGAGCAGTCGAACATCAACTGGGGCAAGGCCGGCCGTATGCGCTGGAAGGGCGTTCGCCCGACCGTCCGCGGTGTCGCGATGAACCCGGTTGACCACCCGCACGGTGGTGGTGAGGGCAAGACCTCCGGTGGTCGCCACCCGGTCTCGCCGTGGGGTCAGAAGGAGGGTCGTACTCGCTCGCCGAAGAAGGCATCGAGCAAGTACATCGTCCGCCGCCGCAAGACGAACAAGAAGCGCTAGGAGCGGGTTTAGATGCCGCGCAGTCTCAAGAAGGGGCCCTTCGTCGACGGACACCTCATCAAGAAGGTGGACGTACAGAACGAGGCAGGCACCAAGAACGTCATCAAGACCTGGTCCCGTCGCTCGATGATCATCCCCAGCATGCTGGGCCACACGATCGCGGTGCACAACGGCAAGACCCACGTCCCGGTGTTCGTCACCGAGTCGATGGTCGGCCACAAGCTCGGCGAGTTCTCGCCGACTCGCACCTTCCGCGGCCACGTCAAGGACGACCGGAAGTCGAAGCGCCGCTAACGCGGGGTGGAACGACTATGACTTACACCGAAGGGACAACCATGGAAGCCAGGGCCCAGGCGCGGTACATCCGCGTCACGCCCATGAAGGCCCGCCGCGTGGTGGACCTCATCCGTGGCATGGATGCCACGGAGGCTCAGGCGGTCCTGCGTTTCGCCCCGCAGGCCGCGAGCGTGCCGGTCGGCAAGGTGCTGGACAGCGCCATTGCCAACGCCGCGCACAACTACGACCACACGGACGCCTCTTCGCTGTTCATCAGCGAGGCGTACGTCGACGAGGGCCCGACCCTGAAGCGGTTCCGTCCGCGTGCTCAGGGCCGTGCCTACCGGATCCGCAAGCGGACCAGCCACATCACCGTGGTCGTCAGCAGCAAGGAAGGAACCCGGTAATGGGCCAGAAGGTAAACCCGCACGGGTTCCGGCTCGGCATCACCACGGACTTCAAGTCCCGGTGGTACGCCGACAAGCTGTACAAGGACTACGTCAAGGAAGACGTCGCCATCCGTCGGATGATGACGTCCGGCATGGAGCGCGCCGGCATCTCGAAGGTGGAGATCGAGCGCACCCGTGACCGCGTGCGTGTGGACATCCACACCGCTCGTCCGGGCATCGTCATCGGCCGCCGTGGCGCCGAGGCCGACCGCATCCGCGGCGACCTCGAGAAGCTCACGGGCAAGCAGGTCCAGCTGAACATCCTCGAGGTCAAGAACCCCGAGATGGACGCCCAGCTGGTCGCCCAGGCCGTTGCCGAGCAGCTCTCCTCCCGCGTCTCCTTCCGCCGTGCCATGCGCAAGAGCATGCAGGGCACCATGAAGGCCGGCGCCAAGGGCATCAAGATCCAGTGCGGTGGCCGTCTCGGCGGCGCCGAGATGTCCCGCTCGGAGTTCTACCGCGAGGGCCGTGTGCCCCTGCACACGCTCCGCGCGAACGTGGACTACGGCTTCTTCGAGGCCAAGACGACCTTCGGCCGCATCGGCGTGAAGGTCTGGATCTACAAGGGCGATGTCAAGAACATCGCCGAGGTCCGCGCCGAGAACGCCGCGGCCCGTGCGGGTAACCGCCCGGCCCGTGGTGGCAACGAGCGTCCGGCCGGCCGTGGTGGCCGCGGTGGCGAGCGTGGCGGTCGCGGCCGCAAGCCGCAGCAGGCTGTTGCTGCCGAGGCCCCCAAGGCCGAGGCCGCTGCCGCCGCTCCGGCTGAGAGCACCGGAACGGAGGCCTGACCGAAATGCTGATCCCCCGTAGGGTCAAGCACCGCAAGCAGCACCACCCCAAGCGCCGCGGTATGGCCAAGGGTGGTACGACGGTTGCGTTCGGCGAGTACGGCATCCAGGCCCTCACGCCGGCGTACGTGACCAACCGCCAGATCGAGGCGGCTCGTATCGCGATGACCCGCCACATCAAGCGTGGCGGCAAGGTCTGGATCAACATCTACCCGGACCGCCCGCTGACGAAGAAGCCCGCCGAGACCCGCATGGGTTCCGGTAAGGGTTCTCCGGAGTGGTGGGTCGCGAACGTTCACCCGGGCCGGGTGATGTTCGAGCTGTCCTACCCGAACGAGAAGATTGCTCGTGAGGCGCTCACCCGCGCTGCTCACAAGCTCCCGATGAAGTGCCGCATCGTTCGGCGCGAGGCAGGTGAGGCGTGATGTCGGCCGGAACCAAGGCGTCCGAGCTGCGCGAGCTGGGCAACGAGGAGCTTGTTGCCAAGCTCAGCGAGGCCAAGGAAGAGCTGTTCAACCTCCGCTTCCAGGCGGCGACCGGCCAGCTCGAGAACCACGGTCGGCTCAAGTCCGTCCGTAAGGACATCGCCCGGATCTACACCCTGATGCGCGAGCGCGAGCTGGGCATCGAGACGGTGGAGAGCGCCTGATGAGCGAGAAGAATGTGACTGAGACGACTGAGCAGCGCGGTTTCCGCAAGACCCGTGAGGGTCTCGTCGTCAGCGACAAGATGGACAAGACCGTCGTCGTCGCTGTCGAGGACCGCGTGAAGCACGCGCTGTACGGCAAGGTCATCCGCCGTACGAACAAGCTCAAGGCGCACGACGAGCAGAACGCTGCCGGCGTCGGCGACCGCGTCCTCATCATGGAGACGCGTCCGCTGTCGGCGACCAAGCGCTGGCGCATCGTCGAGATCCTCGAGAAGGCCAAGTAATTTCCTGAGCTTTTGCTCAGGATCAGTTCCGCCAGGCTCGGTCGGGGCTTGAGAGATCAAGCCCCGGCCGGGAACCGGCAGACGATCAGGAGATAGACGTGATCCAGCAGGAGTCGCGACTGCGTGTCGCCGACAACACTGGTGCCAAGGAGATCCTTTGCATCCGTGTTCTCGGTGGCTCCGGTCGCCGCTACGCGGGCATCGGTGACGTCATCGTCGCCACCGTCAAGGACGCGATCCCCGGTGGCAACGTGAAGAAGGGCGACGTCGTCAAGGCTGTCGTCGTGCGCACCGTCAAGGAGCGTCGTCGTCAGGACGGCTCGTACATCCGCTTCGACGAGAACGCGGCCGTCATCCTCAAGAACGATGGCGACCCCCGCGGCACCCGCATCTTCGGCCCGGTGGGCCGGGAGCTGCGCGAGAAGAAGTTCATGAAGATCATCTCGCTCGCGCCGGAGGTGCTGTAAGCATGAAGATCAAGAAGGGCGACCTGGTCCAGGTCATCACCGGTAAGGACAAGGGCAAGCAGGGCAAGGTCATCGCGGCCTTCCCCCGCGAGGACCGCGTCCTGGTCGAGGGTGTCAACCGGGTCAAGAAGCACACGAAGGCCGGCCAGACCGCTCGCGGTTCGCAGACCGGCGGCATCGTCACGACCGAGGCGCCCATCCACGTCTCCAACGTCCAGCTGGTCGTTGAGAAGGATGGCAACAAGGTCGTCACGCGTGTCGGTTACCGCTTCGACGACGAGGGCAACAAGATCCGCGTTGCCAAGCGGACGGGTGAGGACATCTGATGGCTACCACCACGACTCCGCGTCTCAAGACGAAGTACCGCGAGGAGATCGCGGGCAAGCTGCGTGAGGAGTTCTCGTACGAGAACGTCATGCAGATCCCCGGCCTCGTCAAGGTCGTCGTCAACATGGGTGTGGGCGACGCCGCCCGCGACTCCAAGCTGATCGACGGCGCCATCCGCGACCTGACCACGATCACCGGCCAGAAGCCGGCCGTGACGAAGGCCCGGAAGTCCATCGCGCAGTTCAAGCTGCGCGAGGGTCAGCCGATCGGCTGCCACGTCACCCTCCGTGGTGACCGCATGTGGGAGTTCCTGGACCGTACGCTGTCGCTCGCGCTGCCGCGTATCCGTGACTTCCGTGGTCTGTCGCCGAAGCAGTTCGACGGCCGTGGCAACTACACCTTCGGTCTCACGGAGCAGGTCATGTTCCACGAGATCGACCAGGACAAGATCGACCGTACCCGGGGTATGGACATCACCGTGGTCACCACGGCGACCAACGACGAAGAGGGCCGCGCGCTCCTCCGTCACCTCGGCTTCCCGTTCAAGGAGGCGTAAGCGAGATGGCGAAGAAGGCTCTCATCGCGAAGGCTGCCCGTAAGCCCAAGTTCGCTGTGCGCGCGTACACCCGCTGCCAGCGCTGTGGCCGGCCGCACTCCGTGTACCGCAAGTTCGGCCTGTGCCGCGTCTGCCTTCGTGAGATGGCTCACCGTGGCGAGCTGCCGGGCGTGACCAAGAGCTCCTGGTAAACCCCGTAATTCGGGTTTTTCCGGAGTCTCTCGGTAAGTAAAGGGTGGGCGGAGGCCCCTCCCTCCATGGCTTAGGCTAGGAGGGTTGGGCGTCCGCCGCCCAGACGACTTACTACGCCGTAGGTCCCCGTGCCGCACCCGTCCCGCCCATGAGTGGGGAGAGGGATGGCGCATACAGGAAACCCCGGCGAGAGAGGCCGAAGGCCAATTCATGACCATGACTGACCCCATCGCAGACATGCTCACTCGTCTGCGTAACGCTAACTCGGCGTACCACGACACCGTCGTGATGCCGCACAGCAAGATCAAGTCGCACATCGCGGAGATCCTCCAGCAGGAGGGCTTCATCACCGGCTGGAAGGTCGAGGACGCCGAGGTCGGCAAGAACCTCGTCCTCGAGCTGAAGTTCGGCCCGAACCGCGAGCGCTCGATCGCCGGCATCAAGCGCATCTCGAAGCCGGGTCTGCGTGTGTACGCGAAGTCCACCAACCTGCCGAAGGTCCTCGGTGGCCTGGGCGTGGCGATCATCTCCACGTCCCACGGTCTCCTGACCGGTCAGCAGGCAGGCAAGAAGGGCGTGGGTGGGGAAGTCCTCGCCTACGTCTGGTAGTCGGGAACGGAGGAAAAGCTAATGTCGCGAATCGGCAAGCTCCCCATCCAGGTTCCCGCTGGTGTGGACGTCACCATCGACGGCCGTACGGTCAGCGTGAAGGGCCCCAAGGGCACCCTCACGCACACCGTTGCCGCGCCGATCGAGATTGTTAAGGGCGAGGACGGCGTTCTCAACGTCACCCGTCCCAACGACGAGCGTCAGAACAAGGCCCTGCACGGCCTGTCCCGCACGCTGGTGGCGAACATGATCACCGGCGTGACCCAGGGATACGTCAAGGCGCTCGAGATCAGCGGTGTCGGTTACCGCGTCCAGGCGAAGGGCTCCAACCTGGAGTTCGCGCTCGGATACAGCCACCCGATCACCATCGAGGCCCCCGAAGGCATCACCTTCAAGGTCGAGACGCCCACGAAGTTCTCGGTCGAGGGCATCGACAAGCAGAAGGTCGGCGAGGTCGCGGCGAACATCCGCAAGCTGCGGAAGCCCGACCCGTACAAGGCCAAGGGCGTCAAGTACGCCGGCGAGGTCATCCGCCGCAAGGTCGGAAAGGCTGGTAAGTAAGCCATGGCATACGGTGTGAAGATCGCCAAGGGCGACGCTTACAAGCGTGCGGCCAAGGCGCGCCGCCACATCCGCATCCGCAAGCACGTGTCGGGTACGGCGGAGCGTCCGCGCCTCGTCGTGACGCGTTCCAACCGCGGTATCACCGCCCAGGTCATCGACGACATCAAGGGTCACACCCTGGCGTCGGCGTCGAACCTGGACGCTTCGATCCGCGGCGGCGAGGGTGACAAGTCCGCGCAGGCCAAGCAGGTCGGCGCCCTGGTCGCCGAGCGCGCCAAGGCCGCCGGTGTCGAGGCCGTCGTGTTCGACCGTGGTGGCAACAGGTACGCCGGGCGCATTGCCGCTCTGGCTGACGCCGCCCGCGAAGCCGGGCTGAAGTTCTAAGCCCCGGTTCCGGGACTAACGGACGTAACAGAGAGAGGTAAATCCAATGGCTGGACCCCAGCGCCGCGGAAGCGGTGCCGGTGGCGGCGAGCGGCGGGACCGGAAGGGTCGCGACGGTGGCGCTGCCGCCGAGAAGACCGCCTACGTTGAGCGCGTTGTCGCGATCAACCGCGTTGCCAAGGTTGTCAAGGGTGGTCGCCGCTTCAGCTTCACCGCGCTGGTCGTGGTGGGCGACGGTGACGGCACCGTAGGTGTCGGTTACGGCAAGGCCAAGGAAGTTCCCGCGGCCATCGCCAAGGGTGTCGAGGAAGCCAAGAAGAACTTCTTCAAGGTTCCCCGCATCCAGGGCACCATCCCGCACCCCATCCAGGGTGAGAAGGCCGCGGGCGTCGTCCTGCTGAAGCCTGCTTCCCCCGGTACCGGTGTTATCGCCGGTGGCCCGGTGCGCGCCGTCCTGGAGTGCGCCGGCGTTCACGACATCCTGTCGAAGTCGCTCGGCTCCGACAACGCGATCAACATCGTGCACGCGACCGTGGCGGCCCTCAAGGGCCTGCAGCGTCCCGAGGAGATCGCGGCCCGCCGCGGTCTGCCCCTCGAGGACGTCGCCCCCGCGGCTCTGCTTCGTGCGCGTGCCGGGGCGGGTGCGTAATGGCCCGCCTCAAGATCACGCAGACGAAGTCGTACATCGGCAGCAAGCAGAACCACCGCGACACCCTGCGTTCGCTCGGGCTCAAGCGCCTGAACGACGTGGTTGTCAAGGAGGACCGTCCCGAGTTCCGCGGCATGGTGCACACCGTCCGCCACCTCGTGACGGTTGAGGAGGTCGACTGACATGGCGGAGAACAAGCCGCTCAAGGCCCACGACCTCCGTCCCGCCCCGGGCGCCAAGACCGCCAAGACCCGTGTGGGTCGTGGTGAGGCGTCGAAGGGTAAGACGGCCGGCCGTGGTACCAAGGGTACGAAGGCCCGTTACCAGGTTCCGGAGCGCTTCGAGGGTGGCCAGATGCCCCTCCACATGCGTCTTCCGAAGCTGAAGGGCTTCAAGAACCCGTTCCGCACCGAGTTCCAGGTCGTGAACCTGGACAAGCTCGGCGCCCTCTACCCCGAGGGTGGCGAAGTCACCGTTGCCGACCTGGTCGCCAAGGGTGCCGTGCGCAAGAACAGCCTCGTCAAGGTCCTGGGCCAGGGCGAGATCTCCGTGGCGCTGCAGGTGACGGTCGACGCCGTCTCCGGCTCCGCCAAGGAGAAGATTGCCGCCGCCGGCGGCACCGTCACCGAGCTCGTCTGAGACAGCTCGTTGGCCTGAACATCCGACCGGGGATGCCCTCTCAAATGGGGCATCCCCGGTTGGTCGTTCCTAGGGGGGCAGGGTCGCCGGTAAGGTGGCGTGCACTGTCTAAGTTTCCGTGCGGTATGCCGTCCGGTTCCTCTGACTCATTCGTATTCGTCGATCCTCAAGACCGTCACCTCTTGCGCACCTGGCGCGGGGGTCGCAGGAGGCACCGTGCTCACCGCGTTCGCCCAGGCGTTCAAGACGCCTGACCTGCGCAAGAAGCTGCTCTTCACGCTCGGCATCATCGTGCTCTACCGCATGGGGACGCATGTGCCGATCCCCGGCGTGAGCTACAAGAACGTTCAGATCTGTGTCGACCAGGCCCAGCAGGGCAACAGCCTCTTCGGCCTGGTGAACATGTTCAGCGGCGGCGCGCTGCTGCAGATCACGATCTTCGCGCTGGGCATCATGCCGTACATCACGGCGAGCATCATCCTGCAGCTGCTGACCGTGGTGATCCCGCGCCTGGAGGCCCTCAAGAAGGAGGGCCAGGCCGGCACGGCCAAGATCACGCAGTACACGCGTTACCTGACGGTGGCCCTCGCGGTCCTCCAGGGCACCGGCCTGGTGGCCACCGCCCGCTCGGGTGCGCTGTTCAGCGGCTGCCAGGTCGCCAGCGAGATCGTGCCCAACCACTCGATCTTCACCACCATCACGATGGTCGTCACCATGACCGCCGGCACCGCCGCCGTCATGTGGCTCGGTGAGCTCATCACCGACCGCGGCATCGGCAACGGCATGTCGATCCTGATGTTCATCTCGATCGCCTCCAGCTTCCCCACCTCGCTGTGGGCCATCAAGAAGCAGGGCCACCTGGCACAGGGCTGGATCGAGTTCGGCACCGTCATCCTGGTCGGCCTGGTGATGGTCGCCCTGGTGGTCTTCGTCGAGCAGGCCCAGCGCCGTATCCCGGTCCAGTACGCGAAGCGCATGATCGGCCGCCGTTCCTACGGCGGCACCTCGACCTACATCCCGCTGAAGGTCAACCAGGCGGGTGTGATCCCCGTCATCTTCGCGTCGTCGCTGCTCTACATCCCGGCGCTGATCGTGCAGTTCTCCAACTCCACCGCGGGCTGGGCGACCTGGATCAAGGACAACTTCGTCAAGGGCGACCACCCCTACTACATCATCAGCTACTTCCTGTTGATCGTGTTCTTCGCCTTCTTCTATGTGGCGATCTCGTTCAACCCCGAGGAAGTCGCGGACAACATGAAGAAGTATGGTGGCTTCATCCCGGGTATCCGGGCTGGTCGACCTACTGCTGAGTACCTGAGCTATGTGCTCAACCGGATCACCTGGCCGGGGTCGCTGTATCTGGGACTGATCGCGCTCGTACCGACGATGGCGTTGGTGATCTTCGGGGCCAACCAGAGCTTCCCGCTGGGCGGGACAAGCATCCTCATCATCGTGGGTGTGGGTCTGGAGACCGTGAAGCAGATCGAGAGCCAGCTCCAGCAGCGCAATTACGAAGGGTTCCTCCGCTGATGCGAATCGTCCTCGTCGGGCCGCCGGGTGCCGGCAAGGGAACGCAGGCCGCGTTCCTCGCCAAGAACCTCGGGATCCCGCACATCTCCACGGGCGACCTCTTCCGTGCCAACATCAGCCAGGGCACGGAGCTGGGCAAGCAGGCCAAGGCGTACATGGACGCGGGCAACCTGGTGCCGGACGAGGTCACCATCGGGATGGCCAAGGACCGCATGGCCCAGCAGGACGCGCAGAGCGGCTTCCTGCTCGACGGCTTCCCGCGCAACGTGGTGCAGGCCGAGGCCCTCGACGAGGCGCTGAAGGCCGACGGCGTGAAGCTGGACGCCGTGCTCGACCTCGAAGTGCCCGAGGACGAGGTGGTGAAGCGGATCGCCGGCCGGCGCATCTGCCGCACCGACTCCGCGCACGTCTTCCACGTCGCCTACAACGCGCCGAAGACCCCGGGTGTCTGCGACATCTGCGGCGGCGAGCTGTACCAGCGCGGTGACGACACCGAGGACACCGTCCGCAAGCGCCTCGAGGTCTACCACAGCGAGACCGAGCCGATCATCGACTACTTCCGGGCCCAGGGCCTGGTCGTGACGATCTCGGCGCTCGGCAAGGTCGACGAGGTCACCGAGCGCGCCATGCACGCCCTGAAGGCCGAGAAGACGGTCTGACAGGGACCTGTACGCGGTCAGCGGCCGCGGTGCCCCCTCCCGGGGCGCCGCGGCCGCTGCCGTGTGCGGGCCCGGTGGGCCGTATCGTTGACGTACTCCCGTATCCGTACTCAGAAAGGCGTCAGCCGCCATGGTGGAGATCAAGACCCCCGAGCAGATCGCGAAGATGCGCGAGGCGGGGCTGGTCGTCGCCGCCATCCACGCGGCGACCCGTGAGGCGGCGGTGCCCGGCGCCACCACGAAGGACCTGGACGAGGTCGCCCGCAAGGTGATCGCCGAGCACGGCGCCAAGTCGAACTTCCTGGGGTACGGCGGCTTCCCCGCCACCATCTGCACCTCGGTCAACGAGGTCGTCGTCCACGGCATCCCGGACGAGAAGACCGTCCTCAAGGACGGCGACGTCATCTCGATCGACGCGGGCGCGATCATCGACGGCTGGCACGGCGACGCGGCCTTCACCGCCTTCGTGGGCTCCGGCCACGCTCCGGAGCTGATCGAGCTCTCCCGGGTGACCGAGGAGTCGATGTGGGCCGGTATCGCGGCGGTGAAGAAGGGCAACCGCCTGGTGGACGTGTCCCGGGCGATCGAGAGCTACATCCGCCGCCAGCCGCGTCCGCCGAAGGGCAAGTACGGGATCATCGAGGAGTACGGCGGCCACGGCATCGGCTCCGAGATGCACATGGACCCCCACCTGCTGAACTACGTGGACAAGCGCCGCCTGCTCGGCCGCCACAACCCGAAGCTGGTCCCGGGCTTCTGCCTGGCCATCGAGCCGATGGTGTCGCTGGGCACCCCGCGCACGGAGGTCCTGGAGGACGACTGGACGGTCATCACGACCGACGGCACCTGGTCCTCGCACTGGGAGCACTCGGTGGCCCTGACCGAGGCGGGCCCGATCGTCCTGACCTCCCCGGACTGCGGCAAGGCGAAGCTGGCGGAGTACGGCGTGACGACGGCGCCGGATCCGCTGGGCTGAGGGCGTTCGGTCCGCCGTTCCGGTCCGTCCCGGGGCGGCCGCTTAACGATCTACGCTTGAGGGCAAACTCCCCTGATTCGTCTTTTCGGGTGCCCTGACGTAGACTGATGCGTCGGCTCTCGTGTACCCGTGTGTCCGCACACGATCGCGGGAGTCGATCAAGGTAGCCGATTCGAAAGGCGAAGCGTGGCCAAGAAGCAAGGTGCCATCGAAATCGAGGGCACCGTGATCGAGTCCCTCCCGAACGCCATGTTCAAGGTGGAGCTCCAGAACGGTCACAAAGTCCTCGCGCACATCAGCGGCAAGATGCGGATGCACTACATCCGTATCCTCCCGGATGACCGGGTCGTCGTGGAGCTCTCTCCGTACGACCTGACGCGTGGCCGGATCGTCTACCGGTACAAGTAGATCTCACGACCCGGAGAACCTGAATCCCATGAAGGTCAAGCCGAGCGTCAAGAAGATCTGCGACAAGTGCAAGGTGATCCGCCGTCACGGCCGGGTCATGGTCATCTGCGACAACCTGCGCCACAAGCAGCGCCAGGGCTGACGCACGCCGACCGACCTGCATTTACGCAGTTCTTCGCGCGACGCACGTAAACGTACATACGCAGAGCCCGCCCAGCCCACACAGGGTCGGCGACACCTCCGGCGGGGGCCGGGGACCCGATCCGTACCTAGTACGGCGGTCGGGGTCGGTTCTGCGGAAGACCCCCGAACACACAGGAGCCATTGAATGGCACGCGTTTCCGGTGTTGACATCCCGCGCGAAAAGCGTGTGGAGATCGCACTCACCTACGTCTTCGGTATCGGGCGCACCCGGTCCAAGGAGATCCTCGCCTCCACCGGCGTGAACCCGAACACCCGCGTTCGTGACCTGGCCGAAGAGGACCTGGTCAAGATCCGCGAGTACGTGGACGCCAACCTCCGCACCGAGGGTGACCTCCGCCGCGAGATCCAGGCCGACATCCGCCGCAAGGTCGAGATCGGCTGCTACCAGGGTCTGCGCCACCGTCGTGGCCTTCCGGTCCACGGCCAGCGCACCAGCACGAACGCCCGTACCCGCAAGGGCCCGCGTCGCGCGATCGCCGGCAAGAAGAAGCCGGGCAAGAAGTAGTCCTCAGCGGACGCTTGACCACACGGTCTTCGCTGTAGGACCGACCACCTCCCGTAGGAGTAATAGATGCCCCCCAAGGGTCGTCAGGGCGCTGCCAAGAAGGTGCGCCGCAAGGAAAAGAAGAACGTCGCTCACGGCCACGCGCACATCAAGAGCACGTTCAACAACACGATCGTCTCGATCACGGACCCCTCGGGCAACGTGATCTCCTGGGCGTCCGCCGGCCACGTGGGCTTCAAGGGCTCCCGCAAGTCGACTCCGTTCGCCGCGCAGATGGCCGCCGAGTCGGCCGCCCGCCGCGCGCAGGAGCACGGCATGCGCAAGGTCGACGTCTTCGTCAAGGGTCCCGGCTCCGGCCGTGAGACCGCGATCCGCTCCCTCCAGGCCACCGGCCTCGAGGTCGGCTCGATCCAGGACGTCACCCCCACGCCGCACAACGGCTGCCGTCCGCCCAAGCGCCGCCGCGTCTGACGCACCGCGGTCGCTGGACTGAGGTTTTCGGGCGGCAGAACCCCCTCGTGGGGTGCTGCCGCCCGTACCCTTGCAGTACGCAGTACCACGAGGGCGTCAAATAGTGGGCGCCCACGACTGAAGGAACACACATGCTTATCGCTCAGCGTCCTTCGCTGACCGAAGAGGTCGTCGACGAGTACCGCTCGCGGTTCGTGATCGAGCCGCTGGAGCCGGGCTTCGGCTACACCCTCGGCAACTCGCTCCGCCGCACCCTCCTCTCCTCGATCCCGGGCGCCGCTGTCACCAGCATCCGGATCGACGGCGTTCTGCACGAGTTCACCACCGTGCCGGGCGTCAAGGAGGACGTGACCGACCTCATCCTCAACATCAAGCAGCTGGTCGTCTCCTCGGAGCACGACGAGCCGGTCGTGATGTACCTGCGCAAGCAGGGCCCGGGCCTGGTCACCGCCGCCGACATCGCGCCCCCGGCCGGTGTCGAGGTGCACAACCCCGACCTGGTCCTCGCCACGCTCAACGGCAAGGGCAAGCTGGAGATGGAGCTGACCGTCGAGCGCGGTCGCGGCTATGTCTCCGCCGTCCAGAACAAGCAGGTGGGCCAGGAGATCGGCCGTATCCCGGTCGACTCCATCTACTCGCCGGTGCTCAAGGTCACGTACAAGGTCGAGGCGACCCGTGTCGAGCAGCGCACCGACTTCGACAAGCTGATCGTCGACGTCGAGACCAAGCAGGCCATGCGTCCCCGTGACGCCATGGCGTCGGCCGGTAAGACCCTGGTCGAGCTGTTCGGTCTGGCGCGCGAGCTCAACATCGACGCCGAGGGCATCGACATGGGCCCGTCCCCGACGGACGCCGCCCTGGCCGCCGACCTGGCGCTGCCGATCGAGGAGCTGGAGCTCACCGTTCGGTCGTACAACTGCCTCAAGCGCGAGGGCATCCACTCCGTGGGTGAGCTCGTCGCCCGCTCCGAGGCGGACCTGCTCGACATCCGCAACTTCGGTGCGAAGTCGATCGACGAGGTCAAGGCGAAGCTGGCCGGTATGGGCCTGGCGCTGAAGGACTCGCCTCCCGGCTTCGACCCGACCGCCGCGGCTGACGCCTTCGGCGCCGATGATGACGCGGATGCCGGTTTCGTCGAGACCGAGCAGTATTAAGAGCTCGGGACCGACGGTCCAGATTTGGCTGCGGACCGGCCTCGGCTGGTCGCGCAGTTCCCCGCGCCCCTATGGGGCGCGGGGTCTCCGACGGGTGACCGCCCGCTCGGACACTGACATCGGTACCTCATACGGCCGGTGCAGATCACAAGGAGAAACACCATGCCGCGTCCCGCGAAGGGTGCCCGCCTCGGCGGTTCCGCCGCGCACGAGAAGCTGCTCCTCGCCAACCTGGCGAAGTCGCTCTTCGAGCACGGCCGCATCACCACGACCGAGGCCAAGGCCCGCCGCCTGCGTCCGGTCGCCGAGCGCCTGATCACCAAGGCGAAGAAGGGCGACATCCACAACCGTCGCCTGGTGCTGCAGACGATCACCGACAAGGGCATCGTCCACACCCTCTTCACCGAGATCGCGCCGCGTTACTCGGAGCGTCCGGGTGGTTACACCCGTATCACCAAGATCGGCAACCGCCGTGGTGACAACGCGCCGATGGCCGTGATCGAGCTGGTCGAGGGCGAGATCGCCAAGAAGGCGACCGTCGCCGAGGCCGAGGCCGCCACCAAGCGCGCCGTCAAGGAGGCCGACGAGGCCGCCAAGACCGAGGCCGTCGAGGCCGAGGCCGCCGAGGAGTCGAAGGACGCGTAAGCGTTCCCAGACCTGCGGACGGGTCCGTTCCCTTCGGGGGACGGGCCCGTTCCGTTTCTCTGCCGCTCTGAGAGGATTCTGTTCGTGAGTGATGAGGTGGAGCCCGGCCTGGTCCGGGTACGGCTGGACCTGAGCTACGACGGCAGGGACTTCTCCGGCTGGGCCAAGCAGGCCGGTGGCCGGCGGACGGTCCAGGGCGAGATCGAGGACGCGCTGCGCACGGTGACGCGGTCGGCGCGGACGTACGACCTCACCGTCGCCGGGCGGACCGACGCGGGGGTGCACGCGCGCGGGCAGGTGGCCCATGTCGACCTGCCCGAGGAGGTGTGGGCCGAGCACCGCGAGAAGCTGCTGCGGCGCCTCGCCGGGCGGCTGGCGCACGACGTCCGGATCTGGCGGGTCGCCGAGGCCCCGAGCGGCTTCAACGCGCGCTTCTCCGCGATCTGGCGGCGGTACGCGTACCGGGTGACCGACAACCCCGGCGGGGTGGACCCGCTGCTGCGCGGCCATGTGCTCTGGCACGACTGGGAGTTGGACGTCGAGGCGATGAACGCGGCCTCGGCGGCGCTGCTGGGCGAGCACGACTTCGCGGCGTACTGCAAGAGGCGCGAGGGCGCCACCACGATCCGTACGCTCCAGGAGCTCTCCTGGGCGCGCGGCGAGGACGGCGTCGTCACCGCGACCGTGCGCGCCGACGCGTTCTGCCACAACATGGTGCGCTCGCTGGTGGGCGCGCTGCTGTACGTCGGTGACGGGCACCGGGGGGTGGAGTGGCCGGGCAAGGTGCTGGCGGCGGCCGTACGGGACTCGTCCGTGCACGTGGTCAAGCCGCACGGGCTGACCCTGGAGGAAGTCGGCTACCCGGCGGACGAGTTGCTCGCGGCGCGGAGCCGTGAGGCCCGGAACGTGCGGACGTTGCCGGGCTGCTGTTAGCCCGGCCTTCGCCGGCGGGCCGCGGGCACCGTGCCTACGCCGGCGGGGCCGTCGCCGCTGCCCGGGCCTGGGCTTCGCCTCGGGCCACGATCTGACGGAACGTGAACTCGGCCAGGTCGTCCCCCGCCGCGAACGCGTTCTTGTCGCCCTTGGTGACGCTCTTGCCGGTGGTGTAGCCGCTGATGCTGAAGTAGGCGTACCGGCCGTAGGAGTTGGAGAGGTTGCGGCAGACCGCGTGGCCGCCGTCGCAGAAGGCGGGGACGCCGGAGCCCGCGAGCGGGGCGAGGCCGATGCCCGCCTGCTCCTTGGCGCGCTGCGCCTTCGCCTCGGTCTCGAAGGTGGCCACGCCGATCGTCACGGCGACCCCGTCGCGTACATAGGTGGCGCGGATGACCTGGTCGCAGCCGTTGGACGTGAGGGCCGGGCCCAGCGAGCCGCGGGTGGCGGCGGCGCAGTCGGTGGTCCGGGCGGTGGCGCCCTTGGTGTACGTGCGGTCGCCCATCTTCAGCGTCTTGCCCGGGAAGAGCGTGTCGGCGCTCAGCGGCGCCTTGTCCTTCCTGGCGCTGGATATGTAGTCGTGCGGGTTGGGCGGGGGTGGCGGCGCCACCGACGAGAACGACGGCTGCGGTTCGGCGGTGCCGCTGGGCAGCGTCTGCGGCGAGGGCAGCTCGCTGGCTGACTTGCCGTCGGCGCCGTCCTTGGAGTCACCGGTGCTCACGATGGCGGTGGCGACGATGGCCACCACCGCCGCCGTGGCCAGTGCCCCGCCGCCGATCAGCAGCCAGCGCTTCCTGCGGCTGCGCGCGGCGGCCTCGTCGGCGAGCGCGGCCCAGTCCGGTGTGCCGTTGTCCCCCGGGCCCCATGCGGGTCCCCCTTGCCCAAAGCTCATGGCGCGCATCTTAATTCGGTTGTGGCCGTGCGCACGGAGTGGGCGACAATCCCCTTATGGGACATGTAGAAGCCGCACACCTGGAGTACTACCTGCCGGACGGACGGGTCCTGCTGTCGGACGCGTCGTTCCGGGTGGGGGAGGGTGCGGTGGTGGCCCTGGTCGGGGCGAACGGCGCCGGTAAGACGACCCTGTTGCGGATGATCTCCGGCGAGCTCCAGCCGCACGGCGGGACCGTCACCGTGGGCGGCGGGCTCGGCGTGATGCCGCAGTTCGTGGGTTCGGTGCGGGACGAGACGACCGTCCGGGACCTGCTGGTGTCGGTGGCGCAGCCGAGGCTGCGGGCCGCCGCGAAGGCCGTGGACGAGGCCGAGCACCTGATCATGACGGTGGACGACGAGGCCGCGCAGATGAAGTACGCGCAGGCCCTCTCCGACTGGGCGGATGTGCAGGGGTACGAGGCGGAGACCCTGTGGGACGTCTGTACGACGGCCGCGCTGGGGGTCCCGTACGACAAGGCCCAGTTCCGCGAGGTGCGCACGCTCTCCGGCGGTGAGCAGAAGCGGCTGGTCCTGGAGGCGCTGCTGCGCGGCTCCGATGAGGTGCTGCTGCTCGACGAGCCGGACAACTATCTGGACGTGCCGGGCAAGCGGTGGCTGGAGGACCAGCTGCGGGCCACGCGCAAGACGGTGCTGTTCATCTCGCACGACCGGGAGCTGCTCTCCCGTGCCGCCCAGAAGATCATCGCGGTGGAGCCCGGGGTCGACGGCTCGGACGTGTGGGTGCACGGCGGCGGCTTCGGCACCTTCCACGAGGCCCGCAAGGAGCGGTTCGCCCGCTTCGAGGAGCTCAAGCGGCGCTGGGAGGAGAAGCACGCCCAGCTGAAGAAGCTGGTCGTCTCGCTGCGGCAGGCGGCCGCGGTCAGCCACGAGCTGGCCTCGCGGTACGCGGCGGCCCAGACGCGGCTGAAGAAGTTCGAGGAGGCGGGCCCGCCGCCGGAGCCGCCGCGGGAGCAGGAGATCACCATGCGGTTGCGGGGCGGGCGTACCGGTGTACGTGCCGTGACCTGCGAGAACCTTGAGCTGACCGGGCTGATGAAGCCGTTCTCGCTGGAGATCTTCTACGGCGAGCGGGTGGCGGTCCTGGGGTCGAACGGCTCGGGGAAGTCGCACTTCCTGCGGCTGCTGGCGGGGGACGCGTCGGTGGCGCACTCCGGTCTGTGGAAGCTGGGGGCGCGGGTGGTGCCCGGCCACTTCGCGCAGACCCACGCGCACCCCGAGCTGCTGGGGCGCACGCTCGTCGACATCCTGTGGACGGAGCACGCCAAGGACCGGGGCGGGGCGATGTCGGTGCTGCGGCGGTACGAGCTGGAGCGGCAGGGGGACCAGCCGTTCGACCGGCTCTCCGGCGGCCAGCAGGCGCGCTTCCAGATCCTGCTCCTGGAGCTGGCCGGGACCACGGCGCTGCTCCTGGACGAGCCGACGGACAACCTCGACCTGGAGTCGGCGGAGGCGCTCCAGGAGGGGCTGGAGGCGTACGAGGGGACGGTCCTGGCCGTCACCCACGACCGCTGGTTCGCCCGCTCCTTCGACCGGTATCTGGTGTTCGGGGCGGACGGGGTGGTGCGGGAGGCGTCGGAGCCGGTGTGGGACGAGCGCCGGGTGGCCCGCGTGCGGTAGGCCCACCGGGGCTGCGCCGCGCCCGGGCCCCTGTGCGGAGGCTGTGCCCCCTGCGCCCCTCTCGCGGGGCCTGCGGCCCCCGCACCCCGCTCCGCGGTCGTCTGCGGGCCGTGGCCGGTTGCTCGCGCAGTTCCCCGCGCCCCTAAAAGCGCCCGTGGCTGAGCCCAGGGGCGCGGGGAACTGCGCGACCAGCCCCAGCGCGCCCGCAGACGAAGACGGGCACGACCAGGGTCGCAGGCGGGATCCGTGCCCCGGGGCGGGGACGTTTTGACCCGCACGGGCGAGCGCGGGTATTCTTCTGGTTCGTTATGCGTATTGGCTTGGTCGTTCTCACGCGAGGGGCCTCTACGTAAGTTCTCTGGAGCAGTTACCAGTGGCTCGCATACGGGCAGCGTCCCCGGCAGTGTGAGCCCAAGCTGCATGATCGCTTCAGGGTGCAAAGTTTCTGGACCCCATCCACTGAAGAAGCGAAGGCTACGACCGTGCGTACGTACAGCCCCAAGCCCGGCGACATCACTCGCCAGTGGCACGTCATTGACGCCCAGGACGTCGTCCTGGGCCGTCTGGCGACCACCGCTGCGAACCTCCTCCGTGGCAAGCACAAGCCCGTCTATGCGCCCCACATGGACATGGGTGACTTCGTCATCATCATCAACGCCGACAAGGTTCACCTGTCCGGCAACAAGCGCGAGCAGAAGCTGGCCTACCGCCACTCCGGCTACCCGGGCGGTCTCCGCTCGGTGCGCTACGACGACCTCCTGGCGAACAACCCGGAGAAGGCCGTCGAGAAGGCCATCCGGGGCATGATCCCCAAGAACTCCCTGGGCCGTCAGATGATCTCGAAGCTGAAGGTCTACTCGGGCGACCAGCACCCGCACGCTGCCCAGCAGCCGGTGCCGTTCGAGATCACCCAGGTCGCGCAGTAGTTCCGGCCACACCCCCAAAGACAGAAAAGAATCTGAGGAGCATCGTGGCCGAGACCACTGTCGAGACCCCCGTCGAGGGCGACGAGACCTACGACGCCGTGACCACCTTCGAGTCGGAGGTTCCGGTCGAGGGCGAGTACACCACCGAGTCCCTGGCGTCCCGCTTCGGCGACCCGCAGCCGGCCGCCGGCCTGGGCCGTCGCAAGAACGCCATCGCCCGCGTCCGGATCGTCCCGGGCACCGGCAAGTGGAAGATCAACGGGCGTACGCTCGAGGACTACTTCCCGAACAAGGTCCACCAGCAGGAAGTCAACGAGCCCTTCAAGGTGCTCGAGCTCGACAACCGCTACGACGTCATCGCCCGCATCTCGGGTGGCGGCGTGTCCGGCCAGGCCGGCGCCCTGCGCCTCGGCGTGGCCCGTGCGCTGAACGAGGCGGACGTCGAGAACAACCGCCCGGCGCTGAAGAAGGCCGGCTTCCTCTCCCGCGACGACCGTGCGGTCGAGCGCAAGAAGGCCGGTCTCAAGAAGGCCCGCAAGGCCCCGCAGTACAGCAAGCGCTAAATCGCGCCTGCCGCCTGTACGGCTCTCGTCCGCCCCGGCAGCACTCTTGGTGCTGCCGGGGCGGCGTTGTTTTTGACACCAGTGGCGGGCGCCCGGGTGCGGCGCCTGGTGGATCTCTTTGGAGGACAGCAGTGGGACGACTCTTCGGTACGGACGGTGTACGCGGCGTGGCCAACGCCGATCTGACGGCTGAGCTCGCGCTCGGCCTCTCGGTCGCGGCGGCGCACGTACTGGCCGAGGCGGGTACGTTCGCGGGCCATCGGCCCACCGCGGTGGTCGGTCGTGACCCCCGCGCGTCCGGGGAGTTCCTGGAGGCCGCGGTCGTGGCGGGCCTCGCCAGCGCCGGCGTCGACGTGCTGCGCGTCGGCGTGCTGCCGACCCCGGCCGTGGCGTACCTCACGGGCGTCCTCGGCGCGGACCTCGGCGTGATGCTCTCCGCCAGCCACAACGCCATGCCCGACAACGGCATCAAGTTCTTCGCGCGCGGTGGCCACAAGCTCGCCGACGAGCTGGAGGACCGGATCGAGCGCGTCTACGAGCAGCACAGCACCGGCGAGCCGTGGGAGCGCCCGACCGGCGCCGGCGTCGGCCGCGTCCGCAGCTACGAGGAGGGCTTCGACAAGTACGTCGCCCACCTCATCGGTGTGCTGCCGAACCGTCTCGACGGTCTGAAGGTCGTCCTGGACGAGGCGCACGGCGCCGCCGCCCGGGTCTCGCCCGAGGCGTTCACCCGGGCCGGGGCCGAGATCGTCACGATCGGCGCCGAGCCGGACGGGCTCAACATCAACGACGGCTGCGGCTCGACCCACCTCGACCTGCTGAAGGCCGCCGTCGTCGAGCACGGCGCCGACCTCGGCATCGCGCACGACGGCGACGCGGACCGCTGCCTGGCCGTGGACGCGCAGGGCAACGAGGTCGACGGCGACCAGATCCTCGCGGTGCTCGCGCTGGCCATGCGCGAGGCGGGCACCCTGCGCGGCGAGACCGTGGTCGGCACGGTCATGTCCAACCTCGGCTTCAAGATCGCCATGGAGCGCGAGGGCCTCCAGCTGGTCCAGACGGGCGTCGGCGACCGGTACGTCCTGGAGTCGATGAAGGAGCACGGCTACGCGCTGGGCGGCGAGCAGTCCGGCCACGTGATCATCCTCGACCACGCCACCACCGGCGACGGCACGCTCACCGGTCTGATGCTGGCCGCCCGCGTCGCCGCGACCGGCCGCACCCTGGCCGACCTCGCGGGCGTCATGGAGCGCCTGCCCCAGGTCCTGGTCAACGTGCCGGACGTCGACAAGTCCCGGGTGGCCACCTCGGCCGAGCTGACCTCCGCGGTCACCGAGGCCGAGCGCGAGCTGGGCTCCACCGGCCGGGTGCTGCTGCGCCCCTCGGGCACCGAGCCGCTGGTGCGGGTCATGGTCGAGGCGGCCGACATCGACCAGGCGCGGTCGGTGGCGGCCCGTCTGGCGGACGTGGTGAAGTCCGCGCTGGGCTAGGCCGGTCGCGTACTCCGTACGCCCAACGAGCGGGCCCGCCCGGGGAGTTCCCCCCGGCGGGCCCGTTCTGCTTCGCCGACCGCTGCTCAGAGTTTGCGGAGCGAGAGCTTCTGCACCTTGTGGTCGGGGCCCTTGCGGACGACGAGGGTGGCGCGGCCGCGGGTCGGGGCCACGTTCTCCACCAGGTTGGGCCGGTTGATGGTCCGCCAGGCGGTGCGCGCGTAGTCCAGCGCCTCCTCCTCCGAGACCTGGGTGTACTTGCGGAAGTACGAGGACGGGTCCTGGAACGCCGTCTCGCGCAGCTTGCGGAAGCGGTTCAGGTACCAGGTCTCGATGTCCTCGGTACGGGCGTCCACGTACACGCTGAAGTCGAAGTAGTCGGCGAGGCCGACCCGGGTGCGGCCGTCCTGGCCGGGCAGGGCGGGCTGGAGGACGTTGAGGCCCTCCACGATGAGGATGTCCGGGCGGCGCACGGTCAGCAGCTCGCCGGGCACCCGGTCGTAGATCAGGTGCGAGTAGACGGGCGCGGTGACCTCGTTCTTGCCCGCCTTGATGTCGGCGACGAACCGGGTCAGGGCGCGCCGGTCGTACGACTCGGGGAAGCCCTTGCGCGACATCAGGCCGCGCCGCTGGAGCTCGGCCATCGGATAGAGGAAGCCGTCGGTGGTGACGCGCTCCACGCGCGGGTGCTCGGGCCAGCGGGCGAGCATCGCCTGGAGCAGGCGGGCGACCGTGGACTTGCCGACGGCGACCGATCCGGCCACGCCTATGACGAACGGGGTGCCGCGCTGGGCGCCGTGCCCGTTGCCCGCGTCACCGAGGAAACGGTTCAGCGAGCCGCGCAGCTCGGCCGTGGCCTGGACGTACAGGTTGAGCAGCTGGGACAGCGGCAGATAGACGTCCCGGACCTCGTCCAGGTCGATGACGTCGCCGAGCCCGCGAAGCCGTTCCACCTCCTCGGCGGTCAGCGGCAGCGGCGACTTGTCCCGCAGCGCGCTCCACTCGCTGCGGGTCAGGTCGACATAGGGGGTCGAGTCCGCCCGGTGGGCGCTTCGTGGCGGCGAAGTGATCACAGGCCCATTGTCGGGGGTGGCGGCCGGATGTGGGGGGTGGGGTGGGTCACGCGGTCGGCCGCCCGGGGCGGTGCCCGGGGAGTGGGCCCGATTCGCGGCCGTACGGCCGTAGGCTGCCGCCATGTGCGGAATCGTCGGGTACGTGGGAGCGCAGTCAGCGCTCGATGTTGTCATCGCCGGACTGAAGCGGCTCGAATACCGGGGCTACGACTCGGCCGGGGTCGCGGTCCTCGCCGACGGCGGGCTCGCCGCGGCCAAGAAGGCCGGCAAGCTCGTCAACCTGGAGAAGGCCCTGGTGGACCGGCCGCTGCCGAGCGGCTCCACCGGCATCGGGCACACCCGCTGGGCCACCCACGGCGGCCCCACCGACGCCAACGCCCACCCGCACCTGGACAACGCGGGCCGGGTCGCGGTCGTCCACAACGGGATCATCGAGAACTTCGCGGCGCTGCGTGCGGAGCTCGCCGAGCGCGGCCACGCGCTGGCGTCCGAGACGGACACCGAGGTCGTCGCGCACCTGCTGGCGGAGGCGTACTCCTCGACCGAGGACCTGGCCGAGGCGATGCGGCAGGTCTGCCGGCGCCTCGAAGGGGCGTTCACGCTGGTCGCGGTGCACGCCGACGAGCCGGACGTGGTGGTCGGGGCGCGGCGGAACTCCCCGCTGGTGGTGGGCGTTGGAGAGGGTGAGTCCTTCCTCGCCTCGGACGTGGCCGCGTTCATCGCCCACACGCGGTCCGCGATCGAGCTGGGCCAGGACCAGGTCGTGGAGCTGCGCCGGGACGGTGTGTCGGTCACCGACTTCGACGGGGCTCCCGCACAGGTGCGGTCGTACCACGTGGACTGGGACGCGTCGGCCGCGGAGAAGGGGGGCTATGACTACTTCATGCTCAAGGAGATCGCCGAGCAGCCCAAGGCCGTGGCCGATACGCTGCTCGGCCGGATCGACAACGCGGGTTCGCTGACGCTCGACGAGGTCCGCATCCCGGCCTCGGTGCTGCGCGAGGTCGACAAGGTCGTGATCGTCGCGTGCGGTACGGCGTACCACGCCGGCATGATCGCCAAGCTGGCGATCGAGCACTGGACGCGGATCCCCTGCGAGACCGAGCTCGCCAGCGAGTTCCGCTACCGCGACCCGATCCTCGACCGGCGCACGCTGGTGATCGCGATCTCGCAGTCCGGCGAGACCATGGACACCCTGATGGCGCTGCGGCACGCGCGCGAGCAGGGCGCCAAGGTGCTGGCGATCTGCAACACCAACGGCTCCACGATCCCGCGCGAGTCGGACGCGGTCCTGTACACGCACGCGGGCCCCGAGGTCGCGGTCGCCTCCACCAAGGCGTTCCTGACCCAGCTGGTCGCCTGCTATCTGGTCGCCCTCTATCTGGGCCAGGTGCGCGGGACGAAGTGGGGCGACGAGATCCGGGCGGTGATCCGGGAGCTGGCGTCGATCGCGCAGGACGTCGACCAGGTCCTGGAGACGATGGAGCCGGTCCGGGAGCTGGCGCGGTCGCTGGCGGACAAGGACACGGTGCTGTTCCTGGGCCGCCATGTGGGCTATCCGGTGGCGCTGGAGGGTGCGCTGAAGCTCAAGGAACTGGCGTATATGCACGCGGAGGGGTTCGCGGCGGGGGAGCTGAAACACGGGCCGATCGCGCTGATCGAGCAGGACCTGCCGGTGGTGGTCGTGGTGCCGTCGCCGCGTGGCCGTTCGGTACTGCACGACAAGATCGTCTCCAATATCCAGGAGATCCGGGCGCGGGGGGCGCGGACGATCGTGATCGCGGAGGTGGGGGACGAGACGGTCGTGCCGTACGCGGACCATCTGATCCGCATCCCCGCCACCCCGACGCTGCTTCAGCCGCTGGTCGCCACGGTCCCGCTCCAGGTCTTCGCCTGCGAGCTGGCCACGGCGCGGGGCAACGAGGTGGACCAGCCGCGCAACCTCGCGAAGTCGGTCACGGTCGAATGATCATCGGGGTCGGGATCGACGTGGCCGAGATCGAACGCTTCGGGGAGTCGCTGCGGCGCACGCCCGGGCTGGCCGGACGGCTCTTCGTGGAGCAGGAGTTGCTGCTGCCGAGCGGGGAGCGCCGCGGCACGGCGTCCCTGGCGGCCCGCTTCGCGGCGAAGGAGGCCCTGGCGAAGGCCCTGGGCGCGCCGGCGGGCCTGCGGTGGACGGACGCGGAGGTGTACGTGGAGGAGAGCGGGCAGCCGCGGCTGCGGGTGCGGGGGAGTGTGGCGGCTCGGGCTGAGGCGTTGGGGGTTCGGGGGTGGCATGTGTCGTTGAGCCACGATGCGGGGGTGGCTTCGGCGGTGGTGATCGCGGAGGGGTAGCGCGGCGCTTGGGGTGCCCGGTCTTTGTCTGCGGGTGTGTGGCCGCTTCTCGCGCAGTTCCCCGCGCCCCTAAAGGCGCCTGTGGCTGAGCTGGGTTCTCCGGCTGCGGCCTCCTACCTAAGGGGCGCGGGGAACTGCGCGAGCAACCGGTCACTCAGCCGCAGACGAAGGCCGGGCCCCCAAGCCGTCGCGGTGGCGTCGCTAGCGTGGATTGGGAAGGGTGGGGGCATGCGTATTGCTTATCGTGTGGAGACCGTTCGGGCCGCCGAGCAGGAGCTCATGGCCCGCCTCCCCAGCGGCGCGCTCATGCAGCGCGCCGCCGCCGGCCTGGCCGCCGCCTGCGCCGGAATGCTCGGCCGGGTGTACGGCGCCCGCGTCGTCGTGCTCGCGGGTAGCGGCGACAATGGCGGCGACGCGCTCTACGCGGGCGCCCGCCTCGCCAGGCGCGGCGCCGGCGTCAGCGCCGTCCTGCTCGCCCCCGACCGCGCCCACCAGGGCGGCCTCGCCGCACTCCGGCGCGCCGGCGGCCGCGTCACCGACGACCCGTACGACGTGCTCGCCGCCGCCGACCTCGTCCTCGACGGCATCACCGGCATCGGCGGCCACGGCGGGCTGCGCCCCGACGCCGTGCCCGTGGCCCGCGCCGCCCGGGGCTCGAACGCCCTCGTCGTCGCCGTCGACCTCCCCAGCGGGGTCGAGGCGGACAGCGGCGAGGTGGCGGGGGAGGCGCTGCGCGCCGACGCGACGGTCACCTTCGGGGCGTACAAGCCGGGGCTGCTGATCGACCCGGCGCACGCGTACACCGGCGCCGTCCGCCTCGTGGACATCGGCCTCGAACCCCATCTCCCCTCCGTCCCGGACTGCGAGGCGCTCCAGCACGCCGACGTGGCGCAGCTGCTGCCGGTGCCGTCCGGGGAGAGCGACAAGTACCGGCGCGGGGTGGTCGGGATCGTCGCCGGGTCCGCGCGCTACCCCGGCGCGGCCGTACTGGCGGTGGCGGGGGCGCTGCACGGCGGGGCGGGGGCCGTGCGGTACGTCGGGCACGCCGCCGACGACGTCATCGCCCGCTTCCCCGAGACGCTGGTCTCGGCGGGCCCGGTGGCCAAGGCGGGCCGCGTCCAGGCCTGGGTCGTCGGCCCCGGCCTCGGGGACGGGCCCGGAGCCGAGGAGGTACTGGCCTCCGACGTCCCGGTCCTGGTCGACGCGGACGGGCTGCGCGGGCTTGACGCGGCGGCGGTACGGGCGAGGAGCGCGCCGACGCTGCTCACCCCGCACGCGGGGGAGGCGGCGGCGCTGCTCGGGGTGGGCCGGGCGGAGGTGGAGTCCGCGCGGCTCCGTTGCGTACGGGAGCTGGCGGACCGGTACGGGGCGACCGTCCTCCTCAAGGGCTCGACCACGCTGGTCGCCGACCCGGGCGGGCGCGCCCCGGTCCGGGTCAACCCGACGGGCACGGCGTGGCTCGCGACGGCCGGCAGCGGGGATGTTCTGTCCGGGTTGGCGGGCTCCCTGCTGGCGGCGGGCCTGGCCGCCAGGGACGCGGCGTCGGTGGCGGCCTACCTTCACGGGCTGGCGGCCCGCCACGCGGCGGACGGGGCTCCGCTGTCGGCGTCGGCCGTGGCGGGTTCGCTGGCGGGGGCCTGGAGGGATGTGTACGCCTGAGCCCGGGCGGCGACCGGTCACCCGAGGCGACCGGCCCCCCCAAGGCCCGCCGCCCGACCCCCGCCCCCGGAGAGCCGAGGGAAGGGGCGGGGCGGGGGAATCGAAGGACCGGTGCCCGCGCGGCACCCCCCACCCCGCACCCCCACCCGCTTCCCTGACCCCATGACCCCCAGAGGCACACGCATCCCCCTCGCCCTCGCCGCCGCCTCCCTCGCCCTGTGCGGCGCCGCCCACCCCGTCCCCCCGCACCCGGGCCCCGGCCCCGCCGCCACCCCGGTCGCCCAGGTCCCCGTCCCCGCCCCGGAACCCGCGCCCGTCCCCGAGACCGCCCCCGAAACCGCCCTCGTCCCGGGCGAACCCGCCGCGCCGGGGCAGCCCGTGTACCTCATGGACACGCCCGACCAGGTGCTGCCCCCGCTCGTGTACGAGCCCAGCGCCGCCGAGGACGCCGTCGAGCCCGCCGCGCCCGTCGGCGGGGAGCGGACCGTCGAGTACGTGCCCCGCGACGAGCTCGGTGCCGCCGCGTGCAGCAAGCAGGCCGGGCCGTACCAGCGCCAGGTCGAGCGGTGGCTGAAGCTGCCCGTCGACGGGAAGCAGTCCGCCGCCGACTGCGCCGCGATCCGCCGCTTCCAGAGCGCCCACGGCATCCGCCCGGACAGCGGCTTCGCCGGGCCCGCCACCTGGGGCACCATGCGCCTCCTCGCCGCCCGGGCCGACCCGAACGCCGCCCACCGCTGCCCCGTCCGCAAGGGCCGGACCGCGTGCGTCGACCTGGACCGGCAGATCATGTGGGTGCAGAACAGTGCGAAGGTCACCTTCGGGCCTGTGGCCATTCGCAGTGGACGGCCCGGCTACGCCACTCGTACCGGCACCTACCCCGTCTACTGGCGCCACAAGAACCACTGGTCCACCATCTACAACGCGCCCATGCCGTACGCCCAGTTCTTCAGCGGTGGGCAGGCCTTCCATGCCATCTACGACAACATCTACTCCGCCGTCGGCTCCCGTGGCTGCGTCAATCTGACCTACGCGGACGCCAAGCGGCTGTGGGGCGCGCTGCGCAAGGGTGACCCGGTCCAGATCTGGGGCCGCAGGCCCGGCGCCTGAGGTGGGGGCGCAGCTCTGAGAGACTTGGCGCGATGACCGCGATGACTCAGACCGTGCACACCCGAGCCCGCGCCGAGATCGATCTGGCCGCCCTGCGCGCCAACGTCCGCGCGCTGCGCGCCCGTACCCCCGGCGCGCAGTTCATGGCCGTCGTGAAGGCGGACGCGTACGGGCACGGCGCGCTGCCCTGCGCCCGCGCCGCGATCGAGGCGGGCGCCACCTGGGTGGGCACCGCGACGCCGCAGGAGGCCCTGGCGCTGCGCGCGGCCGGGGTCGGCGGCCGGATGCTGTGCTGGCTGTGGACGCCCGGCGGGCCCTGGCGCGAGGCGATCGAGGCCGACATCGATGTGTCGGTCAGCGGGATGTGGGACCTGCGGGAGGCCGCGGCGGCCGCCCGCGCGGCCGGGCGCGTCGCCCGGATCCAGCTCAAGGCCGACACGGGGCTCGGCCGCAACGGCTGCCAGCCCGCCGACTGGCCCGAGCTCGTCCAGGCCGCCCTCACCACCCCCGAGGTCCGCGTCACCGGCCTCTGGTCGCACTTCGCCTGCGCCGACGAGCCCGGCCACCCCTCCATCGCCCCCCAGCTCGCCCTCTTCCGCGAGATGGTGGCGTACGCGGAGAAGGAGGGCGTCGAGCCCGAGGTGCGGCACCTCGCCAACTCCCCGGCCACCCTCACCCTCCCCGAGTCCCATTTCGACCTGGTACGGCCGGGTATCGCCATGTACGGCGTGAGCCCCGCGCCCGAGCTCGGCGCGCCGGGCGACTTCGGGCTGCGGCCGGTGATGACGCTCACCGCCTCCGTGGCGCTCACCAAGCGGGTTCCGGCCGGGCACGGCGTCAGTTACGGACATCATTACGTCACCCCGGGTGAGACCACTCTTGGGCTCATTCCGCTGGGGTATGCGGACGGCATCCCCCGGCACGCCTCCGGGCGCGGGCCCGTGCTGGTCGGCGGGAAGGTGCGGACGGTCGCGGGCCGGGTCGCCATGGACCAGTTCGTGGTCGACCTCGACGGGGACGCGGTGGCGCCGGGCGCGGAGGCGGTCCTGTTCGGGCCGGGCGACCGGGGCGAGCCGAGCGCCGAGGACTGGGCGCGGGCCGCGGACACCATCGCGTACGAGATCGTCACCCGGATCGGTTCGCGGGTGCCGCGCGTCTATCTGAACGAGGGTGGCGACAGCTGAACCCCGCGGGGCGGCTGGGCGCGGTTGCGGATCACGAGGGACCACGAGGAGCGGCACGGTGAGCGAGACCAGCACGGGGGACGCGGTGCAGGCCGTGGGCAGCTGGCGCCGGGCGGGGCTGGCCGGCGCCGCGATAGGCGTGGTCGCGGCCGGGGCCGCCGCCGGGGTCGCGGTCGAGCGGCTCACCGTGGGACGCGGTATGCGCAGGCGGGCCCGGCTGGCGCTGGACGCGGCGGGGCCGTACGGCGCGCTGCGCGGCACACCGGGGCGCGCCTACGCCGACGACGGCACCGAGCTGTACTACGAGTGCGACGAGGCCGAGCCGTCCGCCAAGGCCAACGGGGCGCGCAAGCGGCGGCTGTTCGGCCGCAAGGCGCCCGCGCCGGTCACCGTGGTCTTCTCGCACGGCTTCTGTCTGAGCCAGGACGCCTGGCACTTCCAGCGGGCCGCGCTGCGCGGGGTGGTGCGCACCGTCCACTGGGACCAGCGCAGCCACGGCCGTTCGGCGCGCGGCGAGGCGCAGGCGCAGGGCAGGCCCCTCACCATCGACCAGCTGGGCCGCGACCTCAAGGCCGTCCTGGACGCGGCCGCGCCCGAGGGGCCGCTGGTGCTCGTGGGGCACTCGATGGGCGGGATGACCGTGATGGCGCTCGCCGACCAGTACCCGGAGCTGATCCGCGACCGGGTCGTCGGGGTCGCCTTCGTCGGCACCTCCTCGGGCCGGCTGGGCGAGGTCAGCTACGGCCTCCCGGTGGCGGGGGTCAACGCGGTGCGTCGCATCCTGCCCGGGGTGCTCCGGGCGCTCGGCTCGCAGGCGGAGCTGGTGGAGCGCGGCCGGCGGGCCACCGCCGACCTCTTCGCCGGGATGATCAAGCGCTACTCGTTCTCCTCCAAGGACGTGGACCCGGCCGTGGTCCGGTTCGCCGAGCGGATGATCGAGGGGACGCCGATCGACGTGGTGGCGGAGTTCTACCCGGCCTTCGACGACCACGACAAGGAGGCGGCGCTCCAGATCTTCGCCGAGGTCCCCGCCCTCGTCCTGGCGGGCGACCGCGACCTGGTCACCCCCAGCTCGCACAGCGAGTCCATCGCGGACCTGCTGCCCGACGCCGAGCTGGTCATCGTCCCCGACGGCGGGCACCTGGTGATGCTGGAGCACCCCGAGACGGTCACCGACCGGCTGGCGGACCTGCTGGCGCGGGTCGGGGCGGTGCCGGAGGCGACTAACGTTGGCACGTATGGAAGCACCGCACAGCCAGGCCACTGAGGCCATGACCCGGCTCACCCTCGACTCGCCCGCCGAGATGCAGGAGTTGGGCCGCAAGATCGCCAAACTGCTCCGCCCGGGCGACCTCGTCCTGCTCACCGGCGAGCTGGGCGCGGGCAAGACGACGCTGGCGCGCGGCCTCGGCGAGGGCCTCGGCGTGCGCGGCGCGGTGACCTCCCCGACCTTCGTGATCGCCCGGGTGCACCCCTCGCTGACCGGCGGCCCGGCGCTGGTGCACGTGGACGCGTACCGGCTCGGCGGCGGTCTGGACGAGATGGAGGACCTGGACCTCGACGTCTCGCTGCCGGAGTCCGTGGTGGTCGTGGAGTGGGGCGACGGCAAGGTCGAGGAGCTCTCCGACGACCGGCTGCACGTGGTCATCGACCGGGTGGTCGGCGAGACGGACGACGACCGCCGGGTGGTGACCGTGACCGGTCTGGGCACCCGGTGGTCGGGAGCCGGGATCGACTCCCTGTAGCCGCCGGGGGCCGGGCGGGGCGCGTGGGAGACGTACGTTCCGACAAGCCGTCGGCAAAATGTTGCGCGGGTCCCGCCGGGCGTGGTCACATGGGAGGAGAGACCTGGTTAGGTCTACCTAACCACGCCTTCTCCAGGAGCCGGGAGGCCGCCATGACCGTGTCGGAGCGCGAAGCGCAGCCGCGGCGTACGCAGGGTGTGTCCATGAGCGAGCTGCTGGCCTCCTGCGCGGCGGCGAACGCCGTCTCGACGCCGCCGAAGCGGACCGAGCCGGACCCCGCCGAGTCGCCCGAGCCGGCCGGGGAGAGCGGCACCCGCCGCGACGCCGCCTGACCCGCATCACTCTTTCGGGTGTTTCTCGCGGTACGTCGAGGGGCTCCGCAGGGCGCGCTACTGCACCACGACGATCTTCGAGCCGATGGTGGCGAAGGCCCACAGCGCGTTGCCGTCCTCGCGCTTCATCCGGATGCCGCCGGTGCGCTTGTTCGGGTCGGGGCTGGCCAGCTTGCCGTTGACCGCCGCGCTGAATCCGATGGTCACCGAGTCCACGGTGGCGAACCGCACCACGTGCTCGATCGGCACGCCGTCCGAGCCGGGCACGGACGCGGCCCGCGAGGTCACCGCGTAGTTGCCGGGCTTGGGGCTGACCGTGGACGGCATGACCTCGAAGGTCCTGGGCGGCAGGCCCTTGAGCGTCTTGGTGCCCACCAGCCATACGCGCTTGGCGCTCAGCGAGTAGACGACGCGCGGGCCGACCCCGGAGTTCTGCGGCAGCGCCGTCACGTTCTTCGACGGCGTCGTGCCCTTGGGCGGCACCGCCGTCGAGGAACTCGGGGCGGGCGAGACCGTGGTGCCGGGAGCCGCCAGATCGGCTTTGGAGGGGGCGTTCGCCGACGCCTGATAGGCGAGGAAGCCGACCACCGCGAGCGCCGCCGCGGTGAGCCCGGCCACAAATCCCGAGCTGCTCCTTGCCACCTGGCTCGCCCCTTTCGTACGTACCGGCCGCAAGGCGTACAAGCCTGCGGTCATATCTGCGGCTGACGGTAGCAGCCGGGGGCGGCCGGGGCGGGACGCCGTGCCCCCGGCGCCGTGGCCGTAGGCTGTTCGCGTGCTCTTGCTCGCCGTTGATACCGCCACTCCCGCCGTGACCGTCGCCCTGCACGACGGCACGGACGTCGTCGCCGAGACCAGCCGGGTGGACGCCCGCCGCCACGGGGAGCTGCTGCTGCCCGCCGTCCACCAGGTGCTCGCGGACGCCGGGCTCACGCTCGACGCCGTCACCGACCTGGTCGTCGGGGTCGGCCCCGGCCCGTACACCGGACTGCGCGTCGGCCTGGTGACGGCCGCGACCTTCGGCTCGGTGCTCGGCGTGCCCGTCCACGGCCTGTGCACGCTCGACGGCCTCGCCTACGCCTCCGGCATCGAGGGGCCGTTCGCGGTGGCCACCGACGCCCGCCGCAAAGAGGTCTACTGGGCCCGCTACGACGACTTCCGCACCCGCGCCGGCGAGCCCTCCGTGGACCGGCCCGCCGAGATCGCCGAGCAGGTCGCCGGGCTGCCGGTGGTCGGCGCGGGCGCGCTGCTCTACCCCGAGTCCTTCCCGGACGCGCGCGGGCCCGAGCACCAGTCGGCGGCGGCGCTGGCCTCGCTGGCGGCCGAGCGGCTCGCGGCGGGCGCCGCGTTCCTGCCGCCCACCCCGCTCTATCTGCGCCGCCCGGACGCGCAGGTCCCCAAGAACTACAAGGTGGTCACCCCGCAGTGAGCGTGGCGCTCCGCGAGATGCGCTGGTGGGACATAGAACCGGTGCTCGCGCTCGAACACGACCTCTTCCCCGAGGACGCCTGGTCGGCGGGGATGTTCTGGTCGGAGCTCGCGCACGCCAGGGGGCCCGGTGCCACCCGCCGCTATGTGGTGGCCGAGGACGCGTCGGGCCGGCTGGTCGGCTACGCGGGCCTCGCGGCCGCCGGCGGCCTCGGCGACGTCCAGACCATCGCCGCGGCCCGCGACCAGTGGGGCACGGGCCTGGGCGCCCGCCTGCTGACCGACCTGCTCAAGCACGCCACCGCCTTCGAGTGCGACGAGGTCCTGCTCGAGGTGCGGGTGGACAACACACGGGCCCAGAAGCTCTACGAGCGCTTCGGCTTCGAGCCCATCGGATTCCGGCGGGGCTACTACCAGCCGGGCAACGTCGACGCGCTCGTGATGCGCCTGATCGTCCAGGAACACGACCGAGAAACAGAAGAGACTGACTGATGGCTGACGAACCGCTGGTACTCGGCATCGAGACCTCCTGCGACGAGACCGGCGTCGGCATCGTGCGCGGCACGACGCTGCTCGCCGACGCCGTCGCGTCCAGCGTGGACACCCACGCCCGGTTCGGCGGCGTGGTGCCCGAGATCGCCTCGCGCGCGCACCTGGAGGCGATGGTCCCGACCATCGAGCGCGCCCTGAAGACGGCCGGGATCTCCGCGCGCGACCTCGACGGCATCGCGGTGACCGCCGGGCCGGGCCTGGCGGGCGCGCTGCTCGTCGGCGTCTCGGCCGCCAAGGCCTACGCGTACGCCCTGAACAAGCCGCTGTACGGGGTGAACCACCTGGCCTCGCACATCTGCGTGGACCAGCTGGAGCACGGGCCGCTGCCCGAGCCCACGATGGCGCTGCTGGTCAGCGGCGGCCACTCCTCGCTGCTGCTCGCGCCGGACATCACCGCGGACGTCCGCCCGATGGGCCAGACGATCGACGACGCGGCGGGCGAGGCCTTCGACAAGATCGCGCGCGTCCTCGACCTCGGCTTCCCCGGCGGCCCGGTGATCGACCGGCTCGCCAAGGAGGGCGACCCGGCGGCGATCGCGTTCCCGCGCGGACTGAGCGGCTCGCGCGACCCGGCGTACGACTTCTCCTTCTCGGGGCTGAAGACCGCCGTGGCCCGCTGGATCGAGGCCAAGCGCAACGCGGGCGAGGAGGTGCCCGTACGCGACGTGGCCGCCTCCTTCCAGGAGGCCGTGGTCGACGTCCTGACCCGCAAGGCCGTCCGGGCCTGCAAGGACGAGGGCGTGGACCACTTGATGATCGGCGGCGGCGTCGCGGCCAACTCGCGGCTGCGCGCGCTCGCCCAGGAGCGCTGCGAGAAGGCGGGCATCCGGCTGCGGGTGCCGCGCCCCGGGCTGTGCACGGACAACGGGGCCATGGTGGCGGCGCTCGGCGCCGAGATGGTGGCGCGCAACCGGCCCGCCTCGGACCTGGACCTGTCGGCGGACTCCTCGCTGCCGGTGACGGACCCTCATGTGCCCGGCACCCAGGGCCACGCGCACGACCACGACCACGTGCACGAGATCAGCAAGGAGAACCTGTACGGATGACCGTCGCCCTGATGTGGGAGGCGCGGGCGGCCGAGGGCCGCGGCGAGGAGCTGCTCGCCTGGGCCCGCGCCCAGGCCCTGCCGTACGCCCCCGTGCGCCGCGAGGACTTCGCGGCGCCCCAGGACCGGGTGCTCGTGATCACCTGGTGGGACGCGGCGTACGACGCGGAGCTGCCCGAACTGCCGGAGCCGGACGGGGAGTTGGTGACCCGGGCGGTGCACCGCTGGCGCTTCGAGTCACGCGGAGTGGAACCTCCGGCCTGAATTCTGCATCGATCTGTACGCAGAGGGCGTATCGGTCGGCAGTTCGGACGGTTGGTTCACAGTGGGTAAGAAGAGCGCGGCAGCGGCGGGACTGGTTCTGACCGGGGTGCTGCTGGCCACGGGCTGCTCGTCGTCGGACGGCGGCTCCGGCGGCGCCGCCAGGAGCAGCGGTACGGCGGCGAAGCCCTCCGCGCCGCCCTCCGCCCCGGCCCAGGGCGCCCAGGACGCGGTGGCGGGCGCCGCCGCGTACCGCAAGTGGGGGCTGAAGCCGCTGCCCGAGGCCCCGGCGCCGCCCGCGACCAAGCCGGTGCGGGGGAAGCCGGGCGAGGTCCCGGTGATCAGCGACATCCCCACCAAGGAGAAGGTCGTCTTCGTGACCTTCGACGACGGGGCCGAGAAGGACCCCAAGTTCGTCGAGATGATGCGCGAGCTGAGGATCCCCTTCACGATGTTCCTCACCGACGCGGCGATCAGCAGCGACAAGGGCTACTTCAAGCCGCTCCAGCAGCTCGGCAACGCCATCCAGAACCACACCCTGACCCACCCCAACATGCGGACCGAGTCCGGCTCCCAGCAGCAGCACCAGATATGCGGCCAGCAGGAGAAGCTGGCCAAGGAGTACGGCAAGGCGCCCCGGCTCTTCCGGCCGCCGTACGGCAACTGGAACGAGGGCACGCGGGCGGCGGCCAAGGCGTGCGGGGTCCAGGCGATCGTCCTGTGGCGCGAGTCGATGCAGATCCAGAACATGCAGTACCAGCGCGGCGACAAGAAGCTGCACCCCGGCGACATCATCCTGGCCCACTTCCGGGGCAGGAGCGAGCTCAAGGGCCACACGATGACCGAGATGACGGCGAACATGCTCCGCCACATCCAGGAGCAGGGCTTCGCGGTGGCGCGCCTGGAGGACTACGTCTAGGACCGCGTTCGAGGCCCTGGCCCCGGGAGGCGACGGGCGGGCTGCGACGCCCCCTCGACCGGCTTCTGGAGGGGGCCGGAAAAAACTTTCGGGAAAAATCCTCGGGTCGTGTCGAAACCGGGTCCGGCCGTTCGACGTAGAGGTGAGAGGCGGGGAACGGCCCCGCAGCCACCCTCCGGACCACCGTCCGGACGTACCGAGGAGAACACCATGCCGCGCTACCTGTCGATGGTCCGCGTGAACGAGGCCGACGCCCCCGCCGAGGGCCCCAGCGCCGAGCTGATGCAGCGGATGGGCGCCCTGATCGAGGAGATGACCAAGGCCGGGGTCCTGCTGGACACCGCCGGGCTCACCCCCACCGCCCAGGGCACCAGGGTCACCTGGTCGGGCGGGAAGCTCTCGACGACCGACGGTCCCTTCACCGAGTCCAAGGAGGTCGTCGGCGGCTACGCGCTGATGCAGTGCAAGGACATGGCCGAGGCGATCGAGTGGGCCAAGCGGTTCCTGACGATCCACGAGGAGCACTGGACGGTCACCTCCGAGATCCGCGAGATCTTCGAGGGCTGAGCGCTCCTGCGGGTGTGCTCGGACGGGCTCGGGGAGGCCGGCGATTGCCGACGGGCCGCGCGGGTGCTCTCATGACTGCCCGTGAGCACAGAAAAGGACGCCGTCGAGGCCGTCTTCCGGATCGAGTCCCCGCGCGTCATCGCCGCCGTCACCCGGATCGTGCGGGACGTCGGCATCGCCGAGGAGCTGGCGCAGGACGCGCTGGTGGCCGCCCTGGAGCGGTGGCCGGAGACAGGGGTCCCGGACAACCCGGGCGCCTGGCTCACGGCCACCGCCAGGCACCGCGCCGTCGACCTGGTGCGCCGCCGCGAGACGTACGCGCGCAAGCTCGCCGAGATCGGCCGGGACCTCGACGAGGCGGTGGCGGAGCCGGAGTTCGCGGCCGCCGAGGAGCCGGACACCATCGACGACGACCTGCTCCGGCTGATCTTCACCGCCTGCCACCCGGTGCTCTCCACCGAGGCGCGGATCGCGCTGACGCTGCGGCTGCTGGGCGGACTGACGACCGACGAGATCGCCCGCGCCTTCCTCGCCCGGGAGTCGGCCGTCGCCCAGCGGATCTCCCGCGCCAAGCGGTCCCTCGCCAAGGCGGGGGTGCCGTTCGAGGTGCCGGTCGGCCCGGAGCGGGCGGCCCGGCTCGCCTCCGTCCTGGAGGTCATCTACCTGGTCTTCAACGAGGGGTACTCGGCGACGGCCGGCGACGACCTGGTCCGCCCGGCGCTGTGCGAGGACGCGCTGCGGCTGGCGCGGGTGCTGGCCGCGCTGATGCCCGAGGAGCCCGAGGCGCACGCGCTGGCCGCGCTCCTGGAGATCCAGGCCTCCCGGACGAACACCCGCACGGACGCGACCGGCGCCCCCGTGCTGCTCCCCGACCAGAACCGCTCGCGCTGGAACCGGCTGCTGATCCGGCGCGGCTTCGCGGCCCTGACCCGCGCGGGCGAACTCGGCGGCGCCCCGGGCCCGTACGCGCTCCAGGCCGCCATCGCCGCCTGCCATGCCCGGGCCGCCTCGTACGAGGAGACCGACTGGGCGGCGATCGCCGCGCTCTACCGGCGGCTCGCGGCACTCGCGCCCTCCCCGGTGGTGGAGCTGAACCGGGCGGTCGCGGTGGCGATGGCCGAGGGCCCCGGGGCGGGCCTGGCGCTCGTGGACGCGCTCGCCGCCGACCCGGCGCTGCGCGGCTACCACCTGCTGCCGAGCGTCCGGGGCGACCTGCTTGAACGCCTCGGGCGTACGGAGGAGGCGCGCGCGGAGTTCGCCCGCGCGGCGGAGCTGACGCGCAACGAGCGCGAGCGGGAGCTGCTGCGGGCACGGGCGGAGGGCTGAGGCCGCAGGGCCGGGGTCACGGGGCCGGGGCCGGGGCCGGGTTTTTCGTGGGTTTTCCCGGGGACGGCCGATGAGTTTCGCGGGGCGCCCCGGTCTACCTTCCTGAGCCGCCGGTACCCGCCGGACGGCCCGGCCGAGAGGGAGGCAGCGCCCATGTCCGCACAGAAGATCACGACGTTCCTGTGGTTCGACGACCAGGCCGAGGAGGCCGCCGGGTTCTATGTCTCCGTCTTCGGCGGGGACTCGCGGATCGTCGAGACCACGCGGTACACGGAGACGTTCCCCGACCAGGCCGGCCGGGTCATGACCGTCGACTTCGTCCTGGCCGGCCAGCACTACACGGCGCTCAACGGCGGCAAGCAGGACTTCTCCTTCAACGAGTCCATCTCGCTCTCCGTGGACTGCGCGTCCCAGGAGGAGGTCGACGACCTCTGGGCCAAGCTGACCGCCGACGGCGGCGAGGAGGGGCCGTGCGGCTGGCTGAAGGACAAGTACGGCCTGTCCTGGCAGATCGTCCCGCGCGCGCTGCGGGAGATCCTGTCGAGCGAGGACCGGGCGGGCGTGGACCGCGCGGTGGGCGCCATGATGAAGATGAAGAAGCTGGACGTGGCGGGGCTGCGGAAGGCGTACGAGGGGAGCTGAGACCGGGGGCCCGGCGAGGGTCAGCCGCGGTGCAGCAGCTCCACCAGACCGGCCAGGCCCTCCTCGCCGTGCCCGTCCTCGACGCGGCGCCGCATCAGCGCGAACAGCGGCGCCAGCAGCTCGGTGCTCACCCCCTGGGCGCGGCCGAGTCCGGCGAGCGTGTCGACGGCGGCGGCCTGCATGGCGAGGTTGGACCCGGCCGCCGGGTACGCGCCCTCGGCGGCCTCGGCCGCCATCTGGGGCAGCCCGCCGGCCATGGCCGCGAGCCACGGCACGAGCAGCGTGGTGGTGAACCCCTCCACGTCCGCGCCCGCCGAGCGCACCAGCGCCGCCGACTGGAGGAAGCCGGCGAACATCCCGTACATGCCGGTCAGCAGCGCCAGGTCGTGCAGCGGCGCCTGCCCCGGGTCGTCGCCGAGGTACACGGCACGGCCGAACACCTGGAGCACCTCGCGGTGGGCCTCGAAGGAGGCGGTGGAGCCGCTGTAGAGCACCAGGGCCTGCGGGCTGCCGATCATCGGCGGGACGGCCATGATGCCGCCGTCGAGGTAGTCGGCGCCCAACGCCCGTACCTTGACGGCGAGTTCACGGGCCTCCTGGGGTGACCCGTTGGTGAGGTTCACGACGACGCGCCCGCTCAGGGCGGCCCCGGCGGTGTCCACGAGGGCGTGCACATCGGCGTACCCGAGGACGCAGAAAACCACCACCTCGCCGGCCGTGGCGGCGTCGGTGACGGTCGCGGCCCGCAGCGCCCCGCGCTCCACGAGCGGCTCGGCCTTGGCGGGAGTGCGGTTCCAGACGGTGGTGGTGTGCCCGGCGGCGAGGAGGGCGTCGGCGAGGGCGCTGCCCATGGCGCCGAGGCCGACGACGGAAACGGAACTCATGGCGGACTGCTCCTTGGAAAAAGGGGGTGAGAGGGCGGATTCGCCGTCGTTCCGAGTCTCGGGCGACGGGCCGGGCGCCGACAAGTACCGACTTTTTAGTGCGTACTTACCGAAGGGTGCGTACGGCTGCGGGCGCGCGCGGGCGTTCGGCAAGCGGACTCCGCCGCGCCGGTAACCTCATGCGCATGCCATCCCGCACGCCCCTGCCGCCGCCCCCGCCCCCGGTCGGGATCCGTACCTGGCCGGACCGGAACGCCCTGCTCGCGGACCGTGCGGCCGTCCTGAACGACCTGGTGGCACGGCAGTTGGGACCGGCGCGGATCGCGGCGCACTGGGGCTGGGCGGTGCTGCTCGCCACGGGGTGGGCGTTCGTGGGGACGGCGCTCATCGCCTTCACCGAGTCGCTGGACGTGCTGTCGCTGCTGTTCGGGATGATCTGCCTGGTGATCGGGCTGGGCGCGGTGGCGCCGACGGCGGTGGCGATCGCGGCGGGTCTGCGCAAGGACGCGCGCACCCGCCAACTCCTCTGCCAATGGGCTGAGTTGGACAGCGACTCGGCCGCCGACATCGGTCTGCGGGCCCCCCGCCTGAGCCTGGCGTGGCTGCTGCCGGGCGGGCTGATGTGCGCGGTCGGCCTGTTCGTGTGCGTGACGGTCCCGGCGGGGGCGCGGCCGGGCGACGACACCTACGGTGTGGTGGCCCTGGGGATGGGCCTCGGCCTGGTGTGCTGGCTGATGGGGCTGATCGCCGTCAACAAGGCGCTGTCCCACCGCCGCTGGGCCCTACGGCTCCGGCCCGCCACGCGCCTATCCTGAACGCGCGTACGCACGTCGCACGGTTTCAGGGGGGAAGGCGGCAGCAATGGAATGGTATTGGTGGGTCCTCATAGTCTTCTGGATGGGAGGCTTCGGCTGGGCGGCCGACACGGGCCGCACGGCCCTGCGCACCCGCCACGAGCGCAGGCTGGAACGGCTGGAGGCGGCCCGGCAGGAGCGCCTCGCCCTGGAGGCGGCCCACCGCCCCCCGGAGCCCGTCTGCGGCTGTACCCACCACCTCGCCAAGCATGACAAGCAGGGCAAGTGTCATGAGCGGGTGGAGGTCCCGGTCGCCTGGGACGAGTCCAAGCACCCGCTCCGCTTCGAGCCCGGCCAGTGCAACTGCCAGCAGTACGTGGGGCCGCAGCCGCTGTCCCAGGTGTTCGCCGAGGAGCTCACGGACCTGGCGTAGCCGGCCGGTCCGGGCGCGGGCGCGGCTGGGGTGAGGACGGCTACGCCGGTGTCACCGGACGGCCGATGAGCATCGTCGGCGCCCCCGCCACCCGGGTCAGGAACACCGTTGCCGAGGCGCGGCCCTGGAGCTTCATCTTGCGGCGGAGTTCTTCCGGTTCGACCGCCGAGCCGCGCTTCTTGACCGTGAGGACGCCGACTTCGCGTTCGCGCAGCAGGGCCTTGAGCTTCTTCATGTTGAAGGGGAGTTCGTCGGTGATCTCGTACGCGGTGGTGAAGGGGGAGTCGAACGGCTCGTCGTTCGTCACGTACGCGATGGTCTCGTCGATCAGGCGGCCGTCGCAGGCCGCGACGATCTCGGCCACCAGATGGGCGCGGATGACGGCGCCGTCCGGCTCGTACAGATAGCGGCCCACCGGGCCCACCGGCGGGGGCGGCAGCGGGGCCGAGGTCCAGAGGGTGGCCCCGGCGGGGAGGAGGGTGGCGCGAACTGTGCCCGGCGTGCGGGGGTGCCGGGGGGCGTGCGCGCCGCCGAACCAGAGCACGGCCTCCTTCACATCGCCCCCGTCCGAGATCCACTCCGCCTCGGCCTCGGGCGGGACCGACTCGTGCGGGATGCCGGGGGCGATCTTCAGCGCGGCGAACGGGGCCTTCCGGGCGGCGCCGACGGCCCAGGACAGCGGAGGGGAGTACGCCTCGGGGTCGAAGACGCGGCCTCGGCCGCCGCGCCGCGCCGGGTCGACGAACACCGCGTCCCACCCCGAGGTGTCCACGTCCGTCACGTCCGCGCACCGCACCTCGATCAGCCCGGCCAGCCCCAGCGCCGCCGCGTTGGCGCGGGCGACCTCCGCCGTCAGCTCGTCGCGGTCCACCGCGAGGACGCGGATGCCCGCCCGGGCCAGCGCCAGCGCGTCCCCGCCGATGCCGCAGCACAGATCGGCCACGCCCCGTACGCCCTGGGCGGTGAAGACGCGGGCGCGGTGGGCGGCCACCGAGGCGCGCGTCGACTGCTCGACGCCGTTGGGCGTGAAGAACATCCGGTACGCGTCGTCCGCGCCGAACTTCGCGACCGCGCGCTGCCGCAGCCGCGCCTGGGCCAGGGCCGCCGAGACCAGCTCGGGGGCGTACGTCCGGCGCAGCCGGGTGGCCACCGCCAGCTCCTGGGACGGGTCGTAGTCGCGGAGCGCGTCCAGCAGGCCCGTGCCCTCGGGGGTGAGCAGGGCGCGGAAGGTGTCGAGGTCGTTCACCCGCCCCATTGTGGGCCAGGTGGGGGACGGCGCGCGTCCGGTGACGGGTGTCGCCACGGGGAGGCCGCTCCGCACTGACAGGATGCGGCGGCATGCAGCTTGTACGACAAAAGGAACAGAATAGACGCGTTCCGGCCAAAGCCCCGCTCGTTCTGCTGACCGGGCTCGTCGTCGCCGCGCTCGCCTGCGGGTGCGCCGCCGAGGACGCCCGCACCGGGGGGCGCGGCAGCAAGGCCGCCGCCGGGCCGCAGGCGTACGACAGCGACGCCGCCCGCGCCCTGGCCGGCTACTCCGCCCAGCTCAAGGAGGCGCAGGCCGCCCGGGTCGCCGCCGCCAAGAAGTGGAGACTGGCCAAGGTGCCGCTGGCCGCGCCCGCCCCGCCCGCCGTCAAGCCGGAGATCACCAACCGGCCCGGCTTCGAGACGGACGGCGGCGACTCCCTGCCGCCGGTCTTCACCACCGTCCCGACCAAGCAGCGGATCGTCTTCCTCACCATCGACGACGGCGCCGAGAAGGACCCCGAGCTGCTGAAGATGATGCGGGAGCTGCGCATCCCCTACAGCGCGTTCCTCAGCGACTACCTCGTCCGCACCGACTACCCGTACTTCAAGCGGATGCAGGGCCTGGGCGTCACGCTCAACAACCACACCCTCAACCACCGCTATATGCCCGCGCTCTCCTACGACGAGCAGCGCCACGAGATCTGCGACCAGCAGGACAAGATCCAGAAGTGGTCGGGCAAGCGGCCCCGGCTCTTCCGCCCGCCGTACGGCAACTACAACGAGGACACCCTGCGCGCGGCCCGGTCCTGCGGGATCAAGGCGGTGCCGCTGTGGGCCGCGGAGGCGTTCCCCGACCACATGGAGTGGCGCGAGTGGGACCGCGATCTGCACCCCGGCGACATCGTGCTGACGCACTTCCGGGGCCGTGAGGACTGGAAGGGCACGATGCCCGACATGATCCGGCAGGTCATGAAGGTCATCACCGACAAGGGGTACGCGGTGGCCAGGCTGGAGGACTACGTATGAGCCGCGCGCACCGGCGGCCGGGCGGCCGGCTGAGCGGTCTGCTGGCGGCCGGTGCGCTGGTGGTGGGGCTGGTGGGGGCGGGGTGCGCGCAGCAGGTGGCTCCGCTGGAGCGGCTGGGGCGGATGGCGGCGACGCGGGTCTCCGGCCCGGGGGCGGTTTCCTCCGCCCCGTCCCCGCGCGGGGCCTGCGGCCCCCGTACCCCCGTCGGGGCTCCGCCCCGGGACCCCTCCTTCGTCTGCGGACCGTGCTGGGTCGCCCGCGCGGTTCCCCGCGCCCCTGAAAGACCTCGGGCGCGACCAGCCCCAGCGCACCCGCGGACAAAAACCGGGCCGCTCAGGGGCGCGGGGAACTGCGCGATCAGCCACAGACGGCCCGCGGAGAAAGGCCGGGCGGCAGCTACCCCGCCCGCCGCCGCCAGGCCCCGTCGCTGATCCGGATCAGCAGTGCCACCATCACCCAGTTCGCCACCAGCGACGATCCCCCCTTGGCCAGGAACGGGAGCGCCTTGCCGGTCAGGGGGATCAGGCCCGTCACCCCGCCCACCACCACGAACACCTGAAGCGCCAGCGCCGCCGCCAGCCCCGTGGCCAGCAGCTTGCCGAACGCGTCATGGGCCGCCAGGGCCGTCCGCAGACCCCGCTGGATCAGCAGCCCGTACAGCAGGAGCACCGCCATCACCCCGGCCATCCCCAGCTCCTCCCCGACCGTGGTCAGGATGAAGTCGCTGCGGCCCGCGAAGCCGACCAGCTCGGGGTGGCCCGCGCCCAGGCCCGTCCCCGTCATCCCGCCGCTGCCGAAGCTGAAGAGCCCCTGCGCCAGCTGGTCGGAGACCAGGCCCGGCGGGCGTTTCTCCGGTGGCAGGAACACGTCGAAGGGGTGCAGCCAGGCCACGATCCGGCCCTTGACGTGCGGCTCGGTCGAGCCGACGACGTACGCCCCGGCCGCCGCCATCAGCACCCCGCACACCACCCAGCTGGTGCGCTCCGTCGCCACGTACAGCATCACCACGAAGAGCCCGAAGAAGATCAGCGAGGTGCCCAGGTCGCGTTCGAGGACGAGCACCAGCAGGCTCAGCACCCAGATCGCCACCAGCGGCGCCATCTGGCGGCCGGGCGGCAGCCGGACGCCCAGGACCTTGCGGCCGGTGAGCGCCAGCGAGTCGCGGTGGACCACCAGATAGCCCGCGAAGAACACCGTGATGATGATCTTCACGAACTCGCCGGGCTGGAGCGAGAAAGGGCCGAGGTAGACCCACCGCTTGGCGCCGTACGTGTCCGCCCCGAAGAAAGTCGGCGCCATCAGCAGGACCAGGGCCACGGCCATCGAGACGTACATGTAGCGCGTGAGGCGCCGGTGGTCGCGCAGCAGCGCCACCGTCACCAGACAGCCCGTCAGTCCGATGACCGTCCACACCAGCTGCCCCGACGCGGTGGGCGCCGACTTGAACGCCTTCGCGTACGCCGGGTCGAGGCGGTGGAGCAGCACCAGGCCGAGCCCGGACAGGAGGACGGCCAGCGGCAGGATCAGCGGATCGGCGTACGCGGCGAACCTGCGTACGGTCAGATGCCCGGCCAGCGAGATCAGCGTCATGCTCACCGCGAACTCGGCGGTGGCGCGCGCGACCTGGCCCGTCAGCGCCGCCGAGACACAGGCGTGGCCGCCCACGGTGACGAGCACCACCAGTGCGAGCAGCAGCGCCTCGGTCCGGCGGCGGGCGGCGGCGAGCGCCCGCCCGGGGCCCGCGTCGTCGCGGCCCCGGCCCTCGTCCTGCGTACCGGCCCGGTCGCCGACACCCGCGCGTATGGTCCTCATCGGCCCGACCTTAGGCACCCTTTCGTCCGGATGGCGAGGTTCCTCCGGAAGAAGCCATGTCGGGAAGTCCACAGGGGCGCGGAAGAACCAGATGGGTGAATTCGGCGTCGGCGCGGGCCCGGCGGCCGCAGCGCGCGGGCCGGGAGGCCGGAGCGCGCGGGCCGGGAGGTCGGAGGGGGGAGCCGGTGCGGCCCCTCGACGGGACCCTCCGGTTTCGGCCGCCACGGCCCTCGGCTTGGCACTCCGCTTGACCGAGTGCTAATCGCCGTCCTAGTCTCGGCTCTGGCACTCCCCACTGGAGAGTGCCAACACAGCGACGGGCAGGTCCGGCACCCGCGACGACGGATCCACCTGGTCGCCACCCAGACAGTTAACCCCGTGAGATCTCCGAAGGGGGAGACCGGATCGTGACGACCGCCAGCTCCAAGGTTGCCATCAAGCCGCTCGAGGACCGCATCGTGGTCCAGCCGCTCGACGCCGAGCAGACCACGGCCTCCGGCCTGGTCATTCCGGACACCGCCAAGGAGAAGCCCCAGGAGGGCGTCGTCCTGGCCGTGGGTCCGGGCCGGATCGAGGACGGCAAGCGCGTCGAGCTCGACGTCTCCGTCGGCGACGTCGTGCTCTACAGCAAGTACGGCGGCACCGAGGTGAAGTACAACGGCGAGGAGTACCTCGTCCTCTCGGCTCGCGACGTGCTCGCGATCATCGAGAAGTAGTTCATCTCGAAGCGAATGCTTCTCAACTGCGCCCCTGGCCACCCCGCTGACAGCCGGGCGGCGAGGGGCGCAGTCTTCGTAATCCCGAGTTTTCCGAGAGGGCTGAACCGCTCCCATGGCGAAGATCCTGAAGTTCGACGAGGACGCCCGTCGCGCCCTTGAGCGCGGCGTCAACAAGCTTGCCGACACGGTGAAGGTGACGATCGGCCCCAAGGGCCGCAACGTCGTCATCGACAAGAAGTTCGGCGCCCCCACCATCACCAACGACGGTGTCACCATCGCCCGCGAGGTCGAGCTCGACGACCCGTACGAGAACCTGGGCGCCCAGCTGGTGAAGGAGGTGGCGACCAAGACCAACGACATCGCGGGTGACGGCACCACCACCGCCACCGTGCTGGCCCAGGCGCTGGTCCGCGAGGGTCTGCGCAACGTCGCCGCCGGCGCCTCCCCGGCCGCCCTGAAGAAGGGCATCGACGCGGCCGTCAAGGCCGTCTCCGAGGAGCTGCTCGCCACCGCGCGTCCGATCGACGACAAGTCGGACATCGCCGCCGTGGCCGCGCTCTCCGCGCAGGACCAGCAGGTCGGCGAGCTCATCGCCGAGGCGATGGACAAGGTCGGCAAGGACGGTGTCATCACCGTCGAGGAGTCCAACACCTTCGGCCTGGAGCTGGAGTTCACCGAGGGCATGGCCTTCGACAAGGGCTACCTCTCGCCGTACATGGTCTCCGACCAGGAGCGTATGGAGGCCGTCCTCGACGACCCGTACATCCTGATCAACCAGGGCAAGATCTCCTCGATCCAGGACCTGCTGCCGCTCCTGGAGAAGGTCATCCAGGCCGGCGCCTCCAAGCCGCTCCTGATCATCGCCGAGGACGTCGAGGGCGAGGCCCTCTCCACCCTCGTCGTCAACAAGATCCGCGGCACGTTCAACGCCGTGGCCGTCAAGGCCCCGGGCTTCGGCGACCGCCGCAAGGCGATGCTCCAGGACATGGCCACCCTCACCGGTGCCACCGTCATCGCCGAGGAGGTCGGCCTCAAGCTCGACCAGGCCGGTCTGGACGTGCTGGGCTCCGCCCGCCGCGTGACCGTCACCAAGGACGACACCACGATCGTCGACGGCGGCGGCAACAGCGAGGACGTGGCCGGCCGCGTCGCGCAGATCAAGGCCGAGATCGAGTCCACGGACTCCGACTGGGACCGCGAGAAGCTCCAGGAGCGCCTCGCCAAGCTCGCCGGCGGCGTCTGCGTGATCAAGGTCGGCGCCGCCACCGAGGTGGAGCTGAAGGAGAAGAAGCACCGTCTGGAGGACGCCATCTCCGCGACCCGCGCCGCGGTCGAGGAGGGCATCGTCTCCGGTGGTGGCTCCGCGCTCGTCCACGCCGTCAAGGTCCTGGAGGGCAACCTCGACAAGACCGGCGACGAGGCCACGGGTGTCGCGGTCGTCAAGCGCGCCGCCGTCGAGCCGCTGCGCTGGATCGCCGAGAACGCCGGCCTCGAGGGCTACGTCATCACCTCGAAGGTGGCGGAGCTGGACAAGGGCAACGGCTTCAACGCCGCCACCGGTGAGTACGGCGACCTGGTCAAGGCCGGCGTCATCGACCCGGTCAAGGTGACGCGCTCCGCCCTGGAGAACGCCGCCTCCATCGCCTCCCTGCTGCTCACGACCGAGACCCTGGTCGTCGAGAAGCCGGCCGAGGAGGAGGCCGAGGCCGGTCACGGCCACGGTCACGGCCACAGCCACTGACGTGGTGACACGCTGACGCCCCGCGTCGGCTGATGCCGTACGACGTGTGAAGGCCCCTGTGCCGCCGCTACCGGCGGAGCAGGGGCCTTCGCCGTGCCCGCCCCGCCCGGGGTCAGTCCAGCGCGCCGAGCTGCTTCATCAGGCCCAGCGCGTCCTCGTGCCACCAGCCTTCCTGGATCCTGCCGTCCTTGCAGCGGAAGATGGTGGTGCCGGTCATCGTGCAGACCTTGCCGGTGGGGGCGAGGCCCATGAAGTCGCCCTTGTGGGTGCCCGTCCAGGTCCACAGCGTGACCACGTCGTCGCCCTCGCAGATCTGCCGGTCCAGCGAGAAGGTGAACTCGAACGCCTCCCGCCAGGAGGACACGTCCTCACGGATGACACCGGCGCCGGAGACGGTCGGCTCGTCCTTGATGATGTCGTGGTCGACGTAGTCGGCAGCGAACACCTCGTCGATGGCGTCGAGGTTGCCGCCCACGGCGATCTCGTGGAAGAACCGGCGGACGATCGCGGCGTTCAGCTGCTCGTCCCGGACCACATCGAGGTCGGTGAAGGTGGGCATGCCGTCGCAGAGAGCCACCATCTCCTCGAAGATACGGTTCGTCTCCGGGAGGTCGGAGTTCGCCATGGCCTCGTCGTAGGAGGCGAATTCGACGACCTCGACGAAGTGCGAGCCGTCGGATCGGTCCTTGCCGATGAGACCGCGGGTGGCGGTCCGCTTGCCCTTGGTCTGTTCGACCCACTGGTCCATGAGCCGGTCCAGGTCGTCGTACCGATCGGTCTTGAAGTCGATAATCTGTGCGAATTTCATGGCGTCTCCCTGGGCTGCGGTCCGCATGGGAACACGTCCATTTTAGGTGGTTTTGTCTTATGCCGAGTGGGGCAGGGAGGCCGCCCGGACCGGGTCCGCGAACGGCTTCCCCGCCGCGAACCGCTCCACCTCGTCCAGCGCCAGGTCCGCCATCCGGTGCAGCTCGTTGCCGAGCGAACCGGCGATGTGCGGCGTCAGCAGGACGTTGGGAAGGTCGTACAACGGGCTGTCGCGGGGCGGGAGTTCGGGCTCCGTCACATCGAGCACGGCGTGCAGCCGCCCGGAGAGCAGCTCGCCGAGCAGCGCGGGCCCGTCCACCAGGGAGCCGCGCGCGGTGTTGATCAAGGTTGCCCCGTCCGGCATCGCGGCCAGCTGCCGGGCGCCGATCATGCGCTCGGTGGCTGGGAGCTGCGGCGCGTGGACGGAGACGACGCTGCTGCGGGCGCACAGCTCGTCCAGCGGGACCGCCTCCACACCCAGCCGGGCCGCCTCGGCCGCATTGACGTACGGGTCGTGCAGCAGCACCCGGAGGTCGAAGGGGCGCAGCAGCTCGATCACCCGGCGGCCGATCCGGGAGGCGCCGACCAGGCCGACCGTACGGTCGTAGTTGCCGGTGCCGTCCGCCTCGCGCAGCCAGTCGTGCGGGGCGCGCAGCTCCGCGTACCGCTGCGCCGAGGCCAGCACGCGCTTGCCCGCGAGGAGGATCGCGGCCAGCGTGTACTCGGCGACCGGCAGCGCGTTGGCCGCCGCCGCCGAGGCCACCGCGAGGCCCCGCTCCCAGCAGGCCTCGGTGATGTGGTGCTTCACCGACCCGGCCGCGTGCACGACGGCCCGCAGCCGGGGGGCGGCGGCCAGCACCTCGGCGGTGAGCGGCGGCGCTCCCCAGCAGGTCAGCAGCACCTCGGCGGAGGCGAGCGCCGCCGCCACGCCCGGTTCGGGGGTGAGCAGCTCATGGGCGACGAGGTACGGGTCGGTCCTGGCCAGCGCGGCGAGGCGGGCGCGGTGCCGCTCGGCCAGCAGCCGCTCGGCGATCCCGGGGCCCATGGCGAGGAGGACGGCGGGGCGGTTGTCAGTGGCGTGGTGCATGGTGGAACTCGGGCTCCTCACGGGGGCGTTGTCCATGGGTAACCGGTCGTCCATGGGTAACCGGCTGTGCGTCCGTCCGGTCACTTGACGCTGCCCGCCGCGAGACCCGCCTTCCAGTGCCGCTGGAGCGCGACGAAGGCGACGACGAGGGGGAGGACGGCGAGCAGGGAGCCGGTGACGACGAGGGGGTAGAACGAGGGCTCGGCGTGGGTGTTGGAGTTCCACGCGTACAGACCGAGGCTCAGCGGGAAGAGCTTCTGGTCCGAGAGCATCACCAGGGGGAGGAAGAAGTTGTTCCAGATCGCGGTGAACTGGAAGAGGAACACGGTGACGAACCCGGGCATGACCATCCGCAGCCCGATCGACCAGAAGGCGCGCAGCTCGCTCGCCCCGTCGATCCGGGCCGCCTCCAGCGCCTCGTCGGGGATATGGGCGGCGCTGAACACCCGGGAGAGATAGACCCCGAAGGGGTTCACCAGGACGGGGAGCAGTACCGACCAGTAGGTGTTGACCAGCCCGGCCCGGCTGGCGAGCAGATACATCGGCAGCGCGAGCGCGGTGGACGGCACCAGCACACCGAGCAGGACCACCGCGAACAGCTTCTCCTTGCCCCGGAAGTCGTACTTGTCGAAGGCGTACCCGGCGGCGACGCTGATCAGCGCACACACCAGCGCGCCCCCGCCCGCGTACAGCAGGGAGTTGAGGTACCAGCGCAGATAGACGCCGTCGTTGTAGGACGCCAGCTCGGAGAGGTTGTGGCCGAGGTCGAAGCCCTTGAAGGAGAGGGCGTCGCCGGTGAGCAGCCCGCCGGTGTCCTTGGTGGCGGCGGTGACCAGCCACAGGAGGGGGAAGAGCGTGTAGAGGGCGGAGAGCAGCAGCACACCGTTGACGGCCGCCTTGGAGAGCCAGCGGCTGGGGGCGGCCTGCGTCGCTTTCGTACGGATGGTGCTCGTACGGGTAGTGCTCGTGCGGCTGGTGCTTCTACGGGTGGCGCTTGTACGGGAGTCGCTCGCCGTACGGGCGGTGGGCTCGGCGCCGGTGGGTGTCGTGGTGGAGCCGGTGGTGGCCGGGGAGGTCATGCCCGCGCCCCCTTCCGGGTGGTGAGGCGGGTGACGGCGAAGGAGAGCAGCGCGGCGGTGAGGGCGAGCAGTACGGCGGCGGCTGCGGCGAGGCCGTAGTCGTTGCGGGCGAAGGCTGCGGTGTAGGCGTACATGTTTGGCGTCCAGGTGGAGGTGACCGCCGAGCCGGATCCCTGGTTGAGGATCAGCGGCTCGGTGAACAGCTGGAGCGAGCCGATGACGGTGAACAGCGCGACCATCCCCAACGAGGCCCGGACCAGCGGGACCTTGATGCTGAACGCGGTGCGCCAGGCGCCGGCGCCGTCCACCGTGGCCGCCTCCAGGACGGACCGGTCGATGGCCTGGAGGGCCGCGTAGAAGATCACCATGTTGTAGCCGAGCCACTCCCACAGCGCGATGTTGACCACGGAGGGGAGGGCGCCGTCGGGCGAGAAGAAGCTGAATCCGATGCCGCCGGAGTCCATGGCCCGCACCACCGGGCTGAGGCCGGGCGTGTAGAGGTACACCCAGATCAGCGCGGCGATGATGCCGGGCACGGCGTGCGGCAGGAAGAGCGCCAGCTGGAAGAAGCGGCGGGCCCGGGCCAGGCCCGAGTCGAGCAGCAGGGCGAGGGCGAGCGCGCCGCCGACCATCAGAGGGATGTAGACGGCGCAGTAGCCGAGCAGGATCCAGAAGCCGTCGCGGAAGGCCCGGTCGCCCAGGGCGGCGGTGTAGTTGTCGAGCCCGCTGAAGACGGACTCGGCGCCGTCGAACCCCAGCCCCGACTGCTTCTCGGTGAACAGGCTCAGCCAGACGGCGTAACCGATCGGCACCACCGTCACCGCAGTGAACAGGACGAAGAAGGGGGTGAGCAGGACGCCCGCGGCGGCGCCCGTGCGGCGGGAGGTCCGGGCCTTCGCTGCCACGGTCAGCCCTCGACCTTCAGCCCGCGCTTCTTCAGCTCGGCCACGGTGGCGTCATGGGCCGCCCGCACCGCGCCCCTGACGGTCACCGAGCCGCCGGAGACCTTGCCGAGCTGGTCCTTCAGCGTGGTGTTGGTGGTGCCGGTGGTCGGGCCCCAGCTCCAGCGCGGGTTGATCGAGGCGCCCGCCTCGTCGAAGAGGCGGTAGATGTCCTGCCCGCCGTAGAACCCGGCGTCGAAGGCCTTCTTGGCGGCCGGGCGCAGGGCGACGTCGGCCGGGAAGGCGCTCGACGTGCCCGGGGCGATCCGCGCCCTGACGCCCTCCTCGGTGGTTGACATCCAGGTGGCGAACTCGACGGCGGCCGCTGCCTTCCTGCTGCCCTTGGTCACCGCCCAGGTGGAGCCGCCGAGCATGCCGCTCGCGGGCCTGCCGTCCCAGGTCGGCACGGGTGCGATGCCCCACTTGCCGCTCTGGTCGGGCAGGGTCGACTTGAGGACGCCCGCGCCCCAGGAGGCGCCGAGGTAGCCGACGGTGGAGCCGTCCTTGAGCGCCGCCGTCCACTCGGGGCTGAAGGACACGGCCGTCTGTACGAGCCTGTCGTCGATCAGCCCCTGCCAGTAGTCGGCGACCTTGGTGGTGGCTGCGTCCGAGGTGTTGACCTTCCAGGTGTCGCCCTCGGCCTTGAACCACTGGGCGCCCGCCTGCCAGGCCATCGCCTCGAAGGTGGTCGGGTCGTCCGGCATGAAGGTGGCGATCCGGGCCTTCGGGTCGGCCTTCTTCGCCTTCTCGGCGGCGGTGCGGAACTCCGCCCAGGTCCTGGGCACCTCGATCCTGTTCTTCTCGAAGAAGTCCTTGCGGTAGAAGTACGTCTGGGGCGCCGCGTCGAACGGGACGGCCCAGCTCTTGCCGCCCAGCGTGGTGAGGTCGACGGCCTGCGGCAGGAACTTCTTCCTGACCTCGTCCGTCAGGTGCGGGCCGATGTCCTGGAGCGCGCCCTGGCTGACGAACTCGGGGAGCATCGGGTACTCGACGGCGACCAGGTCCGGGCCGTTGCCCGCCTTCACGGCGTTGGAGATCTTGGCGTAGCCGCCCGCGTTGCCGGACGGGATCTCCTCGAAGTCGACCCGGATGTTCTTGTGCGAGGCGTTGAAGGCGTCGACGACGTCCTTCGACCCCTTCTGCCAGGCCCAGAAGGTCAGGGTGACGGGCTTGTCGGCGGTGCCCCTGCCCGCGTCGGAGGAACTGTCGTCATCGCCCCCGCAGCCGGTCAGCAGGGCGAGGGCGGTGACGACGGAGACGGCGGCGGTCGTTCTGGTCCAACTGCGGCTCACGGGACGGCTCCTGAACGCGAGGGGACGAGGCGATGGCCGCGATCCTTGAGCCGGTCCTGACCGAAGTCAAGAGCGAAAGTTCGAATGATCGAAAAATGATCGATCGGGGGGCGGGGAGGGCGAGAGGTCTAGACCACCAAACGGACGGTGGGCGCGCCCTCGCTGGGCGCCCCGCACGAGGACCGCACCCGCAACCGGGGAAGCAGGTCCACATGGCGGCGCGGCTGCTCACCGGCTTCCGTGGCGGCGGTGCGCAGCCGCTCGATCAGCAGCTGCGCCGCATACCGCCCCACCTCGTGTTTCGGCGGGGCCACCGCCGTCAGCGGGGTGTCCGCGAGCGCCGCCACCTCGTCGTCGTAGGCCACCAGCGCCAGGTCCTGGGGCACCCGTACGCCCAACTCGCCCGCCCGCTGGGCGATCCGGATCGCGTCCACGTCGTTGTGGACCACGGCCGCCGTCGCCTCTCCGGCGCGTACAGCCGTGAGCAGTGCCCGCACCGAGGCCTCGAACCCCGCCGGATCCGCCTCCGCCGGGACCGAATCGATCACCGGGTGCGGCGCGGTGAGCCCCAGCGCGGCCAGTGCCTGGCGGTACCCGGCGCGCACCGCCAGCGCCGTGGGGCTGTCGGCCCGCGCCACCAGGAGCGGTGCCCGGTGCCCGAGCGCGGTCAGATGGCGTACGGCGAGGAGCACGCCGTGCCCGTGGTCCGAGCAGACCCGGTCGAGGTCGTCCAGGGGCCCGCCGGGTACCCCGCGCCGCTCCAGGAGCACGGTGGGGACGGGCAGTTCGGTGATCCACCGCCCGTGCTCGGCCGGGTCGTGCGGCTCCTTCCAGCCCGGGGCCACCAGCAGGCCCTCCGCCCCGGCGGCCAGCAGCCCTGCCGCCCGGGCCGCGTCCTCCTGCGGGCGGTAGTCCGAGATCCGCAGGATGAGCCGCGCCCCGGCAGCGGCCGCCGCCTCGTGCGCACCCCGGATGACCTCGGCGAAGTAGTACGTGGCGGTGGGCGCGATCATGCCGAGCACCAGCTCGCGGCCGCCGGGGCCGCCGGGGCCGCCGGGGCCACCCGGCGCTGGTGCCCCGGGCGCGCCCTCCTGGTGCGGCCAGGAGACCTTGCCGTGCACCCGGTCGAGCAGGCCCCGAACGGCCAGCGCCTCCACGTCCCGGCGCACGGTCACGGGGGAGACGCCCAACTGGCCCGCCAGGTCGGAGACCCGGGCCGAGCCGCGCCGGCGCACCAGCTCCAGCAGTCGGTCGTGACGTTCGGCAGCACTCTCTCGCACGGCGGCAGTCCCCTCGCGGTGTGGTGACCGGTCTCCCGGGCCCACGACCCTAATGCACCGTGATCGAACGCCGGGAGTTTCGATCAAACGGTCCGATTCCCTTGACGCTCGATCAGCCAGAGCCCTACGTTCCGGACTCCGGATCCGGCACGTGGGGCGTTTCCGCTGGGGCTGGGGCTGGGGCTGGGGCTGGGGCTGGGGCTGGGGCTGGGGCTGGGGCTGTGGCTGTGGCTGGGGGCTGTGCCGAAGCCGGAGGGAGCCCGCGTGCGGCGGCGTGCGACGGCACGGCGGGCCGGGACCGCCCGGCCGACAACTGCCCACTGGCAAACGCCAGTCGGCGCCGACCGCCGCACCGGTACCGGTACCGGCACCGGGCTGGCGCCGACACCGGCCCCGAACTGGCACCACCCCCGACGCGACGGGAGAGCACCATGCCGCCACCGCCCCTGAACCACGAGCTCAGCCCGTACACCGGCTGGACCCGCCACCACTGGGAGCGCACGGCCGACCGCCTCCTGCTCGCCGTACGCCCCTACTCCTCGCCCCGCCACGGTCTGATCAACCTGCCCGGTGCCCGCCCGAGCTGGTCCGGGCCCCGCTCCGACGGCCTCGAAGGGTACGCCCGCACCTGGCTGCTGGCCGCGCTGCGGATCGCGGGCGCGCGCGGCGACGACCCGCACGGCCACCTCGACCGCTACGCCGAAGGCATCGCCGCAGGAACCGAACGCCCGCTGCCCACCGGGGAATGGGACAGCGGCGCCCCCGACTCCTGGCCGCGCATGGCCGAGGTGCGCCAGGCCGTCGTCGAGTCCGCCTCCGTCGCCCTCGGGCTGCGCCTCACCCGTCCCTGGCTCTGGGACGGGCTCGACGACCGCGTGCGCCAGCGGGTCGTGGACTGGCTGCTGCCCGCCCTCGGCCCCTCGCCCGTCGACAACAACTGGTGGTTCTTCGGCCTCACCGTCGCCGGATTCCTCCAGGACGCCGGCATCGAGACCGACCGCGCCTCGGCCACCGTCCGACGCGCGCTGGAACACGTCGACCAGTGGTACCTCGGCGACGGCTGGTACAGCGACGGCCCCCACCGCTCCTTCGACCACTACAACGGCTGGGCGCTCCACTTCTATCCCGTCCTGCACGCTCATCTGGGTGACAACCGGGAACTCCTCGACCGATACGGCCCCCGGCTCCGCGCCCATCTCGACGGCTACACCCGGATGTTCGGCGCCGACGGCGCCCCGCTGCCGTACGGGCGCTCCCTCACCTACCGCTTCGCCGCCGCCGCGGCCCCCTGGCTCGGCGCGCTCACCGGCCACACCCCGCTCACCCCCGGCGCCACCCGCCGGCTGGCGTCCGGCACGCTGCGGTACTTCACGGACCGCGAGCCCGGCCGGGGCGCCGTCGACGAGCGGGGACTGCTCACCCTGGGCTGGCACGGCCCGTACCCGCCGATCGTCCAGAGCTACTCGGGCCCGGCTTCCCCGTACTGGGCGGCGAAAGGATTCCTCGGTCTGCTCCTGCCACCCGAGCACCCGGTGTGGACGGCGGTGGAGGAGCCGCTGCCGGTGGAGCGGGAGGACGCGGCCGTGGTCCTGCGCCCGCCCAACACCCTGATCCAGTCCACCGCTTCGGACGGCCTCGTACGCCTCCACAACCACGGCAGTGACAATCACGTAGCCGCCTCGGGGGCCGAGGAGGACCCCTGCTACGCCCGGTTCGCGTACTCCACCCGCACCGGCCCGACCTCGGCCGGGGCGCGCGACAACCACTTCGGGCTCGTCCTGGACGACGGCACGGTCACGGCCCGGGGCCCCGCCGAGCCCCTGGGCCACGGCTCGGACTGGGTCGCCTCGCTGTCACGCCCGCTGCCCGGCGTACGGATCGTCTCGGCCACCCTCGTCCACGGCCGCGCCGAGCTCCGCGCCCATCTGGTCGACGGCGCCCCGCCCGGCACCCGGGTGCGCCAGACGGGGTGGGCCGTCACCGGGCAGGCGGAGACCGGTCAGTTGCACGCCATCGAGGGGTACGAGCCCCACGCGCGCGTAGTGGCCGCCAGATCCACCCTGTTCGGGCCGCGCGCCCGCCTCGCCGTCCTCGACGGGGCCACCGGGGACGGCCCGACCGTCTTCGTCGCCCTCGCCTCCCTCACGGGAGAGCCGCACCCGGCCCCGCTGACCGACCTGGTCGCAGGCGTCCGGGTGGAGGGTCACACGGTCCTGGTGACCTGGCGGGACGGGAGCACGGCCGGGCTCGTACTCGACCAGGCTCCGCCGGAGCCAGGCCGCGACGGCCTCACGGCGGGCCATCGCGGCGACGGCCTCACTGCGGGCCGTACTTGCGGCCCGTCCGCGAGGTGACCCCGCCCAGCAGACCGCGCGGGGCCAGCTTCACCACGCCCATCAGCGCCTTGTAGCGCGGGTCCGGGATCGACAGCGTCTTCCCGCGCGCGAGGTCGGAGAGCGCCGCCGCGACCAGCTTGTCGGCGTCCAGCCACATCCAGCCGGGGATGTTGTCGGTGCCCATTCCGGCCCGCTGGTGGAACTCGGTGCGGACGAAGCCGGGGCACAGGGCCATCAGCCGCACCCCCGACCCGGCCAGGTCACGCGCCGCGCCCTGGGTGAACTGCACGACCCACGCCTTGGACGCGCCATAGGTACCGCGCGGCACGAACGCGGCGACCGAGGCGACGTTGACGACCCCGCCGCGCCCGCGCTCGCGCATGCCCTCGGTGGCGGCCGACGTCAGCCGCAGCACCGCTTCGATGTGCACCTTCAGCATCGTGAGCTCGTCGCTCATCGACACCTCCAGATAGCGGCCCTTGTTGCCGAACCCCGCGTTGTTCACCAGCAGGTCGATCGGCGTACGGCGCTCCGCGAGCCGGGCCTCGACCGACGCGATGCCGTCCTCCGTGGACAGGTCGGCGACCAGCACCTCCGCCTCCACGCCGTGCCGGTCGTGCAGCTCGGTGGCCTGTTCCCGCAGCCGCTTGCCGTCGCGGGCCACCAGCACCAGGTCGTGCCCGTCCCTCGCCAGCCGCCGCGCGAACGCGGCCCCGATCCCCGCCGTCGCTCCCGTAATCAGTGCAGTCGTCATAGGCGCACGTTAATGCCCCGCTGTGACAGCGGTGTGACGGCCTGTCCGGTCAGGAAGCCCGCCGGGCGGCCTGCCGCTCCAGGTGCTTGCGTACGGTCTCGTGGTCCTCCCGCGGCATCGCCTCGCCCGCCGCCAGGGTGCGCGGCAGCAGCTCCCGCTCGGTGGTGAAGGCGCGGAACCAGAACGCCACGGACACCTCGTGCGCGGGCCGGTGGACGACCTCGATCGCGTCGCCCGCGCGGATCTCGCCCTCCTCGACCACCCGCAGATACGCTCCCGGGGCCCCGGCCCGCGTGAACCGCTTGACCCACCCCTGCTCGTCCAGGGCGCCCGCGAACGTACGGCAGGGAATGCGCGCGCGGGACACCTCCAGGACCACGTCCGGGCCTATCCGCCAGCGCTCGCCGATCCGGGCGTCGCCGACGTCCAGGCCGCTGGTGGTGAGGTTCTCGCCGAAGGCCCCGCCGGGCAGCTCGCGGCCCAGCTCCCGCTCCCAGCTGTCGAGGTCCTCGCGCGCGTAGGCGTAGACGGCCTGGTGGTCGCCGCCGTGATGGCGCTTGTCGCACACGTCGTCGCCCGCGACACCGCTGCCGCCCACGCCCTTGGGGCCCGGCCGGAAGACCCGCACGGGCCCCTCCACCGGACGCTTGCCGATGCCGGTGAGACCGCCCTCGGCATCGGTGTGCTCGGAGAACGTGGCGCGCCCGGTGTTCACAGACAGAAGCTTCATGGCGCGCACGCTAACCCGAACTGTCTACTGTCTCAAAGCAGCCAATCAATATCTCCCGCTACCCCCAAGTACCCCTTATGCTCACAGAGTGATCGAGGCCCGTCATCTCCGCGTCCTGCGCGCCGTCGCCGCCACCGGCTCCTTCTCGGCGGCCGCGCGCGAGCTCGGCTGCACCCAGCCCGCCGTCAGCCAGCAGATGAAGGCCCTCGAAGCGTCCGCGGGCACCCCGCTGCTGATCCGCACCGGCCGCGAGACCCGGCTCACCCAGGCCGGCGAGGTCCTGGTGCGGCACGCCTCCGGCATCCTCGCGGGGCTGACCGCCGCCGAGGAGGAGGTCGCGGCCATCGCGGGCCTGCGCGCCGGCCGGGTGCGGCTGGTCTCCTTCCCCAGCGGCTCCTCCACCCTGGTGCCCAGCGCCCTGGCCGCGCTGCGCGCCGCCCATCCCGGCACCCGGGTCTCCCTGGTCGAGGCCGAGCCGCCGCAGTCGGTGGAGATGCTGCGGGAGGGCGACTGCGACATCGCGCTCGCCTTCCGGTACGGGGCGGCCACCGCGGAGGAGTGGGACGACCTGGTCGTACGGCCGCTGCTGATCGACCGCCTGGTGGGGCTCGTCCCCGAAGGCCACCGGCTGGCCGAGAGCGGCACGGTCGACATTCGCGACCTCGCCGAGGAGTCCTGGATCGCGGGCTGTCCGCGCTGCCGCCGCCAACTCGTCGACGTCTGCGAGAAGTCCGGCTTCACCCCGCGCATCGACTTCGCCACGGACGACTACCCGGCGGTGATCGGCCTGGTCGGGGCGGGGCTCGGAGTCGCGGTGCTGCCGGAGCTGGCGATCGCCTCGGTCCGCCCCAAGGGCTCCCGTACGGTCACGGTGGAGCCCGCCGTCGAGCGGGAGATCGTCGCGCTCACCCTGCCCGACCTGGCCCGGGTCCCGGCCGTCGCCGCCACCCTGGACCAGCTGGCCGGAGCTGCGGCCCGCAACTGAGCGGCGCCGGGCGCGTCCCTGGTCGGCAAGGGCCCGGGGAAGGGCGCCAGCAACTCGGGCGCGGGAAGGGCGCCAGCAGCCCGGGCCCGAGCTGGGCGCGAGCAGCCCGGCACGATCCGCAGCCCTGGGACGCAAGCAGCCCGGCGCGATCCGCAGCCCTGGCGCACGCCACCGGCGCGAGGCGCACGCCACCCGCGCGGAAGTCCGCCCCAAGGGCGGTCCGCCGCGCCGCGCGCTGCCGCTCGGCTCTCTCGGCCACCGCTTGGCTCTCGGCCACCGCTCGGCGCCGCGCCGCGATCGCCGCGCTGTTGTCTCCGGTGCTGCGCCATCCGGCGCAGGAACGTTTCTGCGAATCCGGGGCCCTCTGGCGCTAGCCGTGCCCCCGCTCGCCCCCCGCTCCCGCGCTCGCCGCCGTCACCAGCCGGTTGCGTGCCCTGCCCATCAGCTCCTCGCGTTCGTCCTCGGTGAGTCCGCCCCACACTCCGTAGGGCTCGCGGACCGCCAAAGCGTGCGCGGCGCACTGGGCGCGCACCGGGCAGCGCATACACACCTCTTTCGCCGAGTTCTCGCGCGCACTCCGTGCCGCGCCGCGTTCGCCCTCCGGGTGGAAGAAGAGGGAGCTGTCGACCCCGCGGCATGCGGCGAGGAGCTGCCAGTCCCACAGATCGGCGTTCGGTCCGGGAAGGCGGGAGAAATCTGCCATTGCTCATGTCCCCTTGAAGCCGTGCCTGAGGTGGATGGGCCGGGTACCCCGGATCATCGGGGTGTACCGACGAACGTACATCTACGGTGTTAGTAGATGTAAATATGACTCATTGCGAATCTAGCCACAGACACCAGAAAAAGGGAAGAAAAGCCGCTAAATGGGGCATAGCTCCAAGCGAACGACGGGTGACCCGCGATGCGCGCCCGGCGCACACGCTTCCTCACGTAGAGTGCCGAAGGCGCCCGTCCGACCCGTAACTCTTTCGAGTGACCATCGTTGAGAGTGCGGAGCGGTTGAAAGAACAAGCGCTCGGGCAGGTGTCCGAGAGCGTCAATCGCACAGGTGACGATACGTAACCAGCCTGGAGGCTCAAGGTGACGCGCATCAGCTGCGGAGGGCGGTCATGACATCCGTCCTCGTCTGCGACGACTCCCCGCTTGCCCGAGAGGCGCTCCGGCGCGCGGTAGCGACCGTGCCCGGCGTCGAGCGTGTGACGACGGCGGCCAACGGCGAGGAAGTCCTCCGCCGCTGGGGTGCCGACCGCTCGGACCTCATTCTGATGGACGTGCGCATGCCCGGTCTGGGCGGCGTGGAGACCGTCCGGCGGCTGCTGTCCGCGGACCCCGGCGCCCGCATCATCATGCTGACGGTCGCCGAGGACCTCGACGGGGTGGCGCTCGCCGTAGCCGCCGGCGCCCGCGGCTATCTGCACAAGGACGCCTCGCGCGCGGAGCTGCGGGCGACCGTCACCCAGGCGCTCGCCGACCCGACCTGGCGGCTGGCCCCGCGCAGACTGCGCTCGGCCGAGATGGGCGCGGCGCCCACGCTCACCGCGCGCGAGATCCAGGTGCTCGAAGGCATGAGCCACGGGCGGTCCAACGCCGAGATCGGGCGCGAGCTGTTCCTCTCGGAGGACACCGTGAAGACGCACGCCAGGCGGCTCTTCAAGAAGCTCGGCGCCTCGGACCGGGCGCATGCGGTGGCCCTCGGGTTCCGCTGGGGCCTGGTGCGCTGACCGGCCCGCGGCGTGGCCGGCCGGATCCCCGTCCGCCGTCGGCGGGCGGGTCCGTCCCCCCACTGAGCGGAGCGGTGTGTGACGCTTCGCGCGCGATGCCGCATCCTTGAAGGTGTGGAGTTCCTCGGGGACGAGTCGGTCGAGCGGGAGGGGAGGGCGCAGGGGATGACTTCCGGCGCACCTGCTCATAACGCTTCGGTGCACAACTACGGGCGCGGTGCCACGGATTCTGCGACGCCGGGGCACCATGGACCGATGCGCGACGACGAGCCAACGGCGATCGGTGCACTCGTTCACCGTGCCGTCGACGGCGACGAACAGGCGACGCACGATCTTCTGGCCCATGTTCATCCGCTCGCGCTTCGCTACTGCCGCACCCGGCTGAACCGTCTGCCGGGTGATGCTCGCCACTTCGTGGAGGACCTCGCGCAGGAGGTCTGCGTCGCCGTGCTCATGGCGCTGCCGCGCTACCGGGACACTGGACGGCCCTTCGAGGCCTTCGTGTTCGCCATCGCCTCGCACAAGGTCGCCGACCTCCAGCGGGCCGCGATGCGCCACCCGGGCTCCACGGCGGTGCCCTCCGACGAGATGCCCGAGCGGCCCGACGACTCCCTGGGCCCCGAGGAGCGCGCCCTGCTCAGCAGCGACGCCGAGTGGGCCAAGAAGCTGCTCGCCAACCTGCCGGAGAACCAGCGCGAGCTGCTGGTGCTGCGGGTCGCCGTGGGCCTCACCGCCGAGGAGACCGGCCAGATGCTCGGGATGTCGCCGGGCGCCGTCCGGGTGGCCCAGCACCGGGCGCTCAGCCGGCTGCGCGCGCTGGCCGAGCAGTAGCCCCGGTCACCTTCGACCTCACCTTCACTTCTCACCCGTACGGCCGTACGCACTTCCGTGCGCGCCGGGCCGTACGGCACCCCACGCGCTCGTAGGCGCGCCCCACGCGCGCGTAGCCGCACCCCACGTACGTGTGAACGTCCAAAGAATTCGGTTGATCTTGTTCATGGAATGAGACACCGCGCCAGCCCGTTAGCATGGACATCCGCACCGATCAAGGCCATGGGGAAGGTGTCATGACTGCAAACGTCGACGGAGTGCCCGACAAGTTCGCGATGCTCGGGCTGACATACGACGACGTGCTGCTGCTGCCGGGCGCGTCCGACATGGCGCCCGACCAGATCGACACTTCCTCGTACCTCTCGAAGAACGTGAAGGTGAACGTCCCGCTGCTGTCCGCGGCGATGGACAAGGTCACCGAGGCGCGCATGGCCATCGCGATGGCCCGCCAGGGCGGCGCCGGCGTCCTGCACCGCAACCTCTCGATCGAGGACCAGGCCAACCAGGTCGACCTGGTCAAGCGCTCCGAGTCCGGCATGGTGACCGACCCGATCACGGTCCACCCGGACGCGACGCTGCGCGAGGCCGACGAGCTGTGCGCCAAGTTCCGCATCAGCGGCGTCCCGGTCACCGACCCGGCCGGCAAGCTGCTCGGCATCGTCACCAACCGCGACATGGCCTTCGAGTCGGACCGCTCGCGCCAGGTGCGCGAGGTCATGACCCCGATGCCGCTGGTCACCGGCAAGGTCGGCATCTCCGGTGTGGACGCGATGGAGCTGCTGCGCCGCCACAAGATCGAGAAGCTGCCGCTGGTCGACGACGCCGGCATCCTCAAGGGCCTGATCACGGTCAAGGACTTCGTGAAGGCCGAGAAGTACCCCAACGCGGCCAAGGACAAGGACGGCCGGCTGATCGTCGGCGCCGCCGTAGGCGTGGCGGGCGACGCCTACGAGCGCGCCCAGGCGCTGATCGAGGTCGGCGTCGACTTCATCGTCGTCGACACCGCCCACGGCCACTCCCGGCTGGTCGGCGACATGGTCGCCAAGATCAAGTCGAACGCGGCGGGCGTCGACGTCATCGGCGGCAACATCGCCACCCGCGACGGCGCCCAGGCGCTGATCGACGCGGGCGTCGACGGCATCAAGGTCGGCGTCGGCCCCGGCTCCATCTGCACCACCCGCGTCGTCGCCGGCATCGGCGTCCCGCAGGTCACCGCCATCTACGAGGCCTCGCTCGCCGCCAAGGCCGCGGGCGTCCCGGTCATCGGCGACGGCGGTCTGCAGTACTCGGGCGACATCGCCAAGGCCCTGGTCGCGGGCGCCGACACGGTGATGCTCGGCTCGCTGCTCGCGGGCTGCGAGGAGTCCCCGGGCGAGCTGCTCTTCATCAACGGCAAGCAGTTCAAGTCCTACCGGGGCATGGGCTCGCTCGGCGCGATGCAGTCCCGCGGCGACCGCAAGTCCTTCTCCAAGGACCGCTACTTCCAGGAGGGCGTCGCCTCCGACGAGAAGCTGGTCCCCGAGGGCATCGAGGGCCAGGTGCCCTACCGGGGCCCGCTCTCGGCGGTCGTCCACCAGCTGGTCGGCGGTCTGCGCCAGTCGATGTTCTACGTCGGCGGCCGGACCGTGCCGGAGCTTCAGACGAACGGCCGCTTCGTCCGGATCACCTCGGCGGGCCTCAAGGAGAGCCACCCGCACGACATCCAGATGACGGTCGAGGCGCCGAACTACACCAAGCGCTGACCACGCCCACGCGCGCGTGGACCGAGCGAGGGGCGGCCCCGGGAATCCGGGGCCGCCCCTCGCCCGTATGTCGGTGGCACACATGTCGGGGATACTGGGACCGCAGACGTAGAGGGAAAGGCCCACACAACGTGACTGAGATCGAGATCGGGCGCGGCAAGCGCGGCCGCAGGGCGTACGCGTTCGACGACATCGCCATCGTCCCGAGCCGGCGCACCCGGGACCCGAAGGAGGTCTCGATCGCCTGGCAGATCGACGCCTACCGGTTCGAGCTGCCGTTCCTGGCCGCCCCGATGGACTCCGTCGTGTCGCCGCAGACCGCGATCCGCATCGGCGAGCTCGGCGGTCTGGGCGTGCTGAACCTCGAAGGCCTGTGGACCCGGTACGAGGACCCGCAGCCGCTGCTCGACGAGATCGACCAGCTGGACGAGGCCGCGGCCACCCGCCGCCTCCAGGAGATCTACGCCGCCCCGATCAAGGAAGAGCTGATCGGGCAGCGCATCAAGGAGGTGCGCGACTCCGGTGTGGTCACCGCGGCCGCCCTCTCGCCGCAGCGCACGGCCCAGTTCTCCAAGGCCGTCGTGGACGCGGGCGTCGACATCTTCGTCATCCGCGGCACCACCGTCTCGGCGGAGCACGTCTCGGGCGCGGCCGAGCCGCTCAACCTCAAGCAGTTCATCTACGAGCTGGACGTCCCGGTGATCGTCGGTGGCTGCGCCACGTACACCGCGGCCCTGCACCTGATGCGCACCGGCGCGGCCGGCGTCCTGGTGGGCTTCGGCGGCGGCGCCGCGCACACCACGCGCAACGTGCTCGGCATCCAGGTCCCGATGGCCACCGCCGTCGCCGACGTGGCCGCCGCCCGCCGCGACTACATGGACGAGTCCGGCGGCCGGTACGTGCACGTGATCGCGGACGGCGGCGTCGGCTGGTCCGGCGACCTGCCCAAGGCGATCGCCTGCGGCGCCGACGCGGTGATGATGGGCTCCCCGCTGGCCCGCGCCACGGACGCGCCCGGCAAGGGCCACCACTGGGGCATGGAGGCCGTCCACGAGGACGTGCCGCGCGGCAAGCTGGTCGACCTGGGCATCGTGGGCACCACCGAGGAGATCCTCACCGGCCCCTCGCACATCCCGGACGGCTCGATGAACTTCTTCGGCGCCCTGCGCCGCTCGATGGCCACCACCGGCTACAGCGAGCTCAAGGAGTTCCAGCGCGTCGAGGTGACGGTGGCGGACGCGCAGCACAAGCGCTGACGCTCCCTACGTACTACGTACGTGAAGGGGCCCGGACCGTTGCGACGGTCCGGGCCCCTTCACGTGTGGGCCGCTGCGGTTACGCGGCGGCCTTCTTGGAGCCGGAGAACGCGGCGAACGCGGCGATCGCGAAGAACAGGAAGGTCATCGCGTCGGCGTCGGCCTTCCAGGCCTCGTTCACCAGGCTGAGGTGCTCGAACAGGAGCTCTGAGGTGCTGACGGGCAGCTGCTTGGAGCCGAGGACGGCCTCGCCGACCAGCTGGCCCGCGTACACCGCGCCGAGCGCGAGGACGGCGCTGAGCACCGGCAGGGCGGGGTTGCGGCCGCCGACCTTGCCCGAGGCCCAGCCGATCAGGAAGCCGACACCGATGGCCGCGTAGCCGATCTGGTGCTCGGTGGCGCCGACGAGCGCGCCGTACGCCACCGCGCTGACGACGGCGGCGACGATCGCGACGACCAGGCCGCCGGCGAGGTTGTCGCGGACCGGCGCGGGCGGCGGGGCCGGTGCGAAGCCCGGGAAGCCGGGCGGCTGCGGCGGCTGGTGGGGCTGCTGCGGTGGCGGAAAGGACTGGCTCATCTTCGGATCCCCCCGAGGTACGTGAGTGTGTGAGCCCGTGAATGCGCACGGCTGTGCGATCGGGCGACCCGAAGAGTAGCAAGGCCCCGGGGCACCGCGGACGGACTTTCTGTGCGGGGCCGGTGAGGCGGCTGAGGCCGGTGGCACCGGCGGGAAACGGTTCGGCGGCCGGTGGGGCGTACGCGGCTACAGACGGTGGGCGGCGCCACCGGGGGTGACGCCCCGGGTGTCGAGCAGCAACTGCGCCTTGACCGACAGCCCTTGGAGGTCGTACGTGCGGTGGTGCTGGAGCAGCACCGTGAGGTCGGCGTGGGCGGCGGCCTCGTAGAGCGAGTCCGCGCGCGGTACGGGCTGGTCGCGCACCCGCCAGTCCGGGACGTACGGGTCGTGGTAGCTCACCGCGGCGCCCAGGTCGATGAGGCGCCCGGCGACCTCGGCGGCCGGGGAGCCCTCCAGATCGGCGAGGTCGGGCTTGTACGTGACCCCGAGCAGCAGCACGCGCGCGCCCCGGGCGGACTTGCCGTGCTCGTTCAGGAGCGTGGTGGAGCGCTGGATGACGTACTGCGGCATATGGGCGTTGATCTCCCGGGCGAGCCCCACCATCCGCAGGCCCGTGTACGGCAGCGGGGTCGGGTCGAGCGGGACGCCGTGGCCGCCGACGCCCGGGCCCGGACGGAACGGCTGGAAGCCGAACGGCTTGGTCTCCGCGCACCGGATCACGTCCCACAGGTCCACGCCCATGTCGTGGCAGAGCACGGCCATCTCGTTGACCAGCGCGATGTTGACCTGGCGGTAGTTGGTCTCCAGGAGCTTGGCCATCTCGGCCTCCCGGGTGCCGCGGGCGCGGACGACCTTGTCGGTGAGCCGGCCGTAGAACGCGGCGGCGGACTCGGTGCAGGCCGGGGTGAGACCGCCGATGACCCTGGGCGTGGCGGCGAAGCCGTAGGTGCGGTTGCCGGGGTCGAGGCGGCTGGGGGAGTAGGCGAGGTGGAAGTCGCGCCCGGCCCGCAGCCCCGAGCCCTCCTCCAGCAGCGGGCGCAGGAAGTCCTCGGTGGTGCCGGGGTAGCCGGCGGACTCCAGGATCACGGTGGTGTGCGGGCGCAGCCGGGCCGCGAGGGTGCGGGCCGCGTCCGCGACGGCGCTGAGGTCCAGCGTCCGGTCGGCGCCGAGCGGGGTGGGGGCGCAGATCACGGCGGTACGGACCCGGCCGAGCTCGGCCGGGTCGGTGGCGGCCCGGAAGCCCCCCGAGAGCATCCGGCGCAGCTCGGCCGCCGTCAGCGAGCCGTCGACCGGCGGGCGGCCGGCGCGGAGGTCGGCCAGGACACGCGGGTCGGTGTCGTGGCCGACGGTCTCGATGCCGGCGGCGGTGGCCGCCTGGGCGAGCGGCAGGCCCAGGTGGCCGAGTCCGATGACGGCGAGGTCTGCGGGCATGCGGGTGACCGTCCTTCCCATAACCGGAGGGGACATGGCACGCAAGCCCTGTGGACAGGATGGGCGTTACGCGATGTCAGACTAAGAGTAAATATGACCGTTATGCCGTATTGCCGGGCCGGGGTTGTCCGAGTGTTGTCCACAGGCGGTGGCCGATGTCGGAGGTCGCGTCCAGAATCGAGTGTGTGAGCCAGACCACCCCGATCAACGGGAGGCACCCGTGAGGACAGCGACACTGGGACCGGTGCAGCGCGCCGAGGCGCTCGCCGCCATGGCCGAGCGCGAGCTCGACGTGCTGGTCGTCGGCGGCGGGGTGGTCGGCGCGGGCACCGCGCTGGACGCCGTGACCCGAGGGCTCTCGACCGGCCTCGTCGAGGCGCGGGACTGGGCCTCGGGCACCTCCAGCCGGTCGAGCAAGCTGATCCACGGCGGGCTGCGCTATCTGGAGATGCTGGACTTCGCGCTGGTGCGCGAGGCGCTGAAGGAGCGCGGACTGCTCCTGGAGCGCCTCGCCCCGCACCTGGTGAAACCGGTGCCGTTCCTCTACCCGCTCCAGCACAAGGGCTGGGAGCGGTGGTACGCGGGCTCGGGCGTGGCGTTGTACGACGCGATGTCGGTCTCCTCCGGCCACGGCCGGGGCCTGCCGGTGCACCGCCATCTCTCCCGCCGCAGCGCCCTGCGGGTCGCGCCCTGTCTGAAGCGGGAGGCGCTGGTCGGGGCCCTTCAGTACTACGACGCCCAGATGGACGACGCGCGCTTCGTGGCCACGCTGGTGCGGACGGCCGCGAGTTATGGGGCACAGACCGCCAACCGGGCCCGGGTGACCGGGTTCCTGCGCGAGGGCGAGCGGGTGGTAGGAGCCCGGGTGCGCGACGTGGAGGGCGGCGGGGAGTACGAGGTCCGCGCCAAACAGATCGTCAACGCCACCGGGGTGTGGACGGACGACACCCAGGCGATGGTCGGCGAGCGCGGGCAGTTCCACGTCCGGGCCTCCAAGGGCATCCATCTGGTGGTGCCCAAGGACCGGATCCACTCCACGACCGGGCTCATCCTGCGCACCGAGAAGTCGGTGCTCTTCGTGATCCCCTGGGGGCGCCACTGGATCGTGGGCACCACCGACACGGACTGGGACCTGGACAAGGCCCACCCCGCGGCCTCCAGCGCCGACATCGACTACCTCCTGGAACACGTCAACTCGGTCCTCGCGGTCCCGCTCACCCGGGACGACGTCCAAGGGGTCTACGCGGGCCTGCGCCCACTGCTCGCCGGGGAGTCGGACGCCACCAGCAAGCTCTCCCGCGAGCACACGGTGGCGCACCCGGTGCCCGGCCTGGTGGTCATCGCCGGCGGCAAGTACACGACGTACCGGGTGATGGCGAAGGACGCGGTGGACGAGGCGGTGCACGGCCTGGACCAGCGGGTCGCGGCCTGCGTCACCGAGGACGTGCCGCTGCTGGGCGCGGAGGGCTACCGGGCGCTGTGGAACGCGCGCGCGAGGATCGCCGCCCGCACCGGGCTCCATGTGGTTCGAGTGGAGCACCTGTTGAACCGGTACGGAGCGCTGACCGAGGACCTCATCGAGCTGATCGTGGCCGACCCGTCGCTCGGGGAGCCGCTCCCCGCGGCGGAGGACTATCTGCGCGCCGAGATCGTCTACGCCGCCTCGCACGAGGGGGCCCGGCATCTGGACGATGTGCTCACCCGGCGCACCCGGATCTCCATCGAGACCTTCGACCGGGGCACGCGGTCGGCCCGGGAGTGCGCGGAGCTGATGGCACCGGTCCTCGGCTGGGACACCAAGCAGATCGAGAAGGAGGTGGAGCACTACGAGAAGAGGGTGGAGGCGGAGCGCGAGTCGCAGCGCCAGCCCGACGACCTGACGGCGGACGCGGCGCGGCTGGGCGCGCCGGACATCGTGCCGATCTAGGCGAAACCGGGATCAGCGGTGCCGGGGGAGCGCCGGGCAGAACTCGGCGTCGAGCAGTGAGAGTTCGAGGGAGGGGCTGACAGGGATGTCCGTGTTGATGCGGAAAACGGCGGTGTGGCGGCCGTCGGCGGAGGCCGCCGCGCGGACCACGCTGCCGGATATACGGCCGCTGTGGCCCCAGACGGTGCGGCCGCAGGAGAGCCGGCGCGGATGGACGCCGAGGCCGTAGACACCGTGGGTGGCGGTGGTGTCGAGCAGTTCGCGCTGCTGGGGCGCGGGCAGCAGGGTCCCGCCGAGCAGGGCCGCGTAGAAGCGGCTCAGATCGGCGAGCGTCGATATGAGTTCACCGGCGGCCCCGGCCGGGCGCGGGTCGAGGGCGGTGACGTCCTGGCCGTCGGGGGAGTAGGCGCGGCTGTGCGGCGTGGGGAGCGTGGTGCGGGCGCCCGGGAAGGAGGTGCCGGTGAGGTGGAGGGGAGTGATGATGCGGCGTTCGGCCTCGACGGCGTAGGTATGGCCGGTGACCTGCTGAACGACCATGCCGAGGACGACGTAGTTGGTGTTGGAGTAGGCGTAGGCGCCGAGCGGCCCGGGGGAGTGGGTGAGGGCGGTGTGTACAGCTTGTGAGGGGGTGAGTGGAACCGGGACGGCACTGTCGGCCGTGTAGGGGAACAGACCGCTGGTGTGGCAGAGCAAGGAGCGCAGGGTGAGGTGGCGGCCGTCGTTTCCATGGCCGCGTATCAGGCCCGGCAGATGCTGTTCCACCGTGTCGTCGAGGCGCAGCCTGCCCTCGGCGGCGAGCTGGAGCACCACCGTGGCGACGAAGGACTTGGTGAGGCTGCCCGCCCGGAAACGGTCGTCGCGGCCGAGCCCGGATCCGGCCGTCCCGAAACGGGAGAGGCGGCCGTCGTCGGTGAGGAGGGCGGCTGCCGGGGCACCCGTCTCGGCAACCAGCCGGGCCGGCGCGGTGGCCTGCGGGTCGATCAGGGCGGTGCCCTCCGGCTCCGCGGGCAGGGCCGGTGTGCCCAGGCCGCAGAGCAGCACGGCCAGGGGCACGGCGAGCACGGTCCGCAGTGTCGGCATGGCGGTGGGTCCCCCTTCCGCAGCCATCTTGGCGGACGGCGGACCCGGGACAATCATTGGTCCCGGCGTGAGAGACAATGGACGCTCTGCCAGGGCGGGTGCCGCTCCCCCGGGGGCCAACCCCCGGACCCCCGGCAGCAGAAGCAGGTCGGAGCGGTGAACCGGGCCGCCTCACGAGGCAAGTTGCGGGGAGCCGTCGGCCGGGACGCGGTCGGTGCGGGCGCGGATCAGGGATCGCAGAGGGGACGCATGTCGGAGGCGGAGCAGTCGCGGGAGCCCCAGCGGGACGGGCGCAAGGAGTCCGGCGGGAAAGCCGAGGGCCGACTCCTGGCCGAGCGGTACCGGCTCGGGGATGTGCTCGGCCGTGGCGGCATGGGCACGGTCTGGCGTGCCGTCGACGAGACGCTGGGCCGTACCGTCGCCGTCAAGGAGCTGCGTTTCCCCAGCAGCATCGACGAGGAGGAGAAGCGCCGGCTCATCACGCGCACCCTGCGTGAGGCCAAGGCGATCGCCCGGATCCGCAACACCAGCGCGGTGACGGTCTACGACGTCGTGGACGAGGACGACCGCCCGTGGATCGTCATGGAGCTCGTCGAGGGCAAGTCGCTCGCCGAAGCCGTGCGCGAGGACGGGGTGCTGACGCCGCGCCGGGCCGCCGAGGTCGGGCTCGCCATCCTCGACGTGCTGCGCTCCGCGCACCGCGAGGGCATCCTGCACCGCGATGTGAAGCCCTCCAACGTGCTGATCGCCGACGACGGCCGGGTCGTGCTCACCGACTTCGGCATCGCCCAGGTCGAGGGCGACCCCTCCATCACCTCGACCGGCATGCTCGTCGGCGCGCCCTCGTACATCTCGCCGGAGCGCGCCCGTGGCCACAAGCCCGGCCCGGCCGCCGACCTGTGGTCGCTGGGCGGCCTGCTCTACGCGTGCGTGGAGGGCGTCCCGCCGTACGACAAGGGCTCCGCCATCGCCACGCTGACCGCGGTGATGACCGAGCCGGTGGACCCGCCGACGAACGCGGGGCCGCTCCTGGAGAAGGTCATCTACGGGCTCCTCGCCAAGGACCCCGAGCAGCGGCTCGACAACGAGGCGGCGCGTGCGCTGCTCACCGAGGTGCTGCACGCCCCGGAGCAGCCCGCGCGGGCGCCGGAGCCGGTGTCGTCCGAGGTTACCCGGGTCGTCGCGCTGCCCCCCGTGCCGGGCGAGGCCAAGGGGGAGACGGGCGCCAAGGCCAAGGAGGTGGCCGACGCGGCCGCCGACCGGATGCGCGGCGCCTTCAAGTCCGTACGCAACGCGGCGGTGGCGGCGCAGACCACGGCCAAGGAGAAGGCGAAGGCGAAGGACAAGGCGGCGGGCCGGGCGGCCGCCAAGCCCGCCGTCTCCGCTTCGGCGCCCGTCGCGCCCCCGGCGCCCGCCGGGCCGCCCGCGCATGTGCGGGCCCCGCTCACCGACGTCGTCCCGCGCCGGACGCTGGTGATCATCGCGATCGTGGCGGCGCTGGCCGTGCTCGGGACGGTGCTCGCGGTCGCGCTCAGCGGTGGCGACGACGACAAGGGCAAGGGCGGCAAGGGCGACAACAAGGCGTCCAGCGGCGCCACCGCGTCCAGCGGCGGCAACGGCAAGACCGGCGGCGCCACCCAGGGCAACGGCCGGCAGCAGGGCCAGGGGCAGACCCAGACCCAGGGTCAGACGGCGGGGCAGACGCAGGGCCAGACGCAGGGTCAGAACGGCAAGACGCCCTCGACCCCGCAGACGCCGGGGTCCGGTGGCAACGCGGGTGCCGGGCTGCCCAGCGGCTACACGATGGTCACCGACGCCGACTTCCACTTCTCCATGGCCATGCCCTCCGCGTTCCACCGCGTCGGCATAGCCGGGGAGAACTCCGGCGGGATATACGCGGCGGGCGGCGGCTTCCCGCGCGTCCAGGTCGACTTCAACAAGAAACCGACCGACGACGCCCGCCGGGCCTGGCTGGAGCTGGCCGGCGCGGTCGCCGGGAGCAGCAGCAACTATCACCTGCTCGGCATCCAGAAGGTCGACTACAAGGGATACCCGACGGTCGCCGACTGGCAGTTCGAGCGGGACCAGGGCGGGGAGCGCGTCCGGGTGCTCAACCGCGGTTTCAAGGTCGACGGCTCGCACGGCTACGCCATCATGGTCACCTGCAAGACGGCCGAATGGGACAGTGACGCGTGTGTGACGCTGCGCAAGACGGCGTTCGACACGTTCAGCCCCAAGGACTGAGCAGGCCACGTATCGTGAGAGCTCGCGGACCGTACGCAGTCACAATGGGCCGGTAAACGACCGGAATTGATGGGTTCGGGGGACAGCGCGCTGTGGGGAGGCGTCGTGGACGACTACGCGGGCCGGGTGCTCGCCGACCGCTATCGGCTGCCGCTGCCCTCCTCCGATGAGTACGAGCCCGTCGAGACCCGGGCCTTCGACACCTACAGCGGCCAGGAAGTCCTGGTGCGCCAAGTGCCGCTGCCGGAGGTCGTGGACGCGGAGGTGCAGGGAGCGGACGGGCGGTACGGCGGCGGGTACGGTGCCGGGGCCGCGCGGCGCCCCGCCGACCCCGCGTTGCGGCGGGCGATCGAGGCGGCCCAGGCGGCCGCGCAGATCCCCGACCACCCCCGGCTCGACCAGGTCTTCGACGTCTTCGCCGAGGACGGCTCGCTGTGGATCGTCAGCGAGCTCGTCATGGCCCGGCCACTGGCCGCGCTCCTCGCCGAGCGCCCGATGGCGCCGTACCGGGCGGCGGAGGTCGCCTCGGACGTACTGACCGCGCTGCGGGTGCTGCACGCGCACGGCTGGACGCACCGCAACATCACCGAGCGCACGGTGTTGATATGCGACGACGGCCGAGTGATGCTGACCGGCCTCGCGGCCGGCGCGGCGGAAGAGGCCCTGTGCGGCTATGTGGTGGTGCCACCGCCGCCCGGCGAGGAGGGCGACGACTTCGGCGTACCGGGGGCGGGTGACGGCGCCGGGGCGGTGTGGGGGGAGGCCCCGGCTGCGGAATCCCGGGGTGCCGTGGAGTCGCGGGGCGCGATGGGCTCCCCGGACGCGCAGGACGACCCGTACGGCGGCCCTGACGAGCCGCACGGCGGCTCGGACAACTCGTACGGGGGGTCTGACGACCCGTATGGCAGCTCTGGCAGCTCGTACGGCGGCTCTGACGACTCGTACGGGGGGTCTGACGACCCATATGGCAGCTCTGGCAGCTCGTACGGCGGCTCTGACGACTCGTACGGCAGTTCTGACGACTCCTACGGGGGCGCCGGTGACCCGCACGGCGGGCCCGGTGAGTCGTTCGGGGCCGTGGCCCAGGCCGGCGCCCCCGCGCCGTATCCCGCCCCCCGGCCCTCGACCAGGGCGCCCGCCCTGCCCGCCGGATGGTCCCCGGCCGGGACGAGCGGGGACGAGCACGGTGGTGGCCGGGGCGGGCAGCTCGGGGAGCAGGGCGGGGCGCCCAGTGCGCGGGCCGGGGCCGTCGCGGCGTACCGGGCCGGGGCGCGTGCCGCCTCCGCGCGCGTGGGCGACGAGGGGACCGGGCTGCCGGTGCAGCGGTCCGAGCTGTCCCCCGCGGAGCTGGAGGGCGCCTGGCGCGAGGCCGCCGACCAGGGGATGTACGACCCGGTGAGCGGAACCCGGGTGCCGCGTACGCCCACGGGGTCCTCGGCGGCCAGCCCGTACGCGGTGGAGGAGGGCCCGGACTCGGGGCGCACCCGGCGTGCGTACGACCCGGTGACCGGCCGCTGGGTCCCGCGCCCGGCGCAGCCCGAAGGCTCCGGCCGCCCGGCGCCGCAGCTCGGACCCGGTCCGGCGGACGCTCACCAGGAGGCCTCGGGCCGTCCGGCGCGTCAGCTCGACCCTGTCGACCCGACGGGCCCGCGCCCGGAGACCCCGCACCCCCGGCTCCCCCGCCTCGAAGCCCCGCAGGCGCAGCCCGCGCACCCCGAGGGCTCCCGTGCCGAGGGGCGGTCCCAGGCGTCCGTGCACCCCGAGGGCTCCCGTGCCGGGGCGCGGCCCCCCGTCACCACCGGGCCGCCGCCCTCCGCCGGGCCCCGGCCCGCGCTTCCGCGTGCCGTCGGGGCCGGAGCCGAGGCGTTGCGGGCCGATGTCCAGCGGCAGACGCATGCCAGCGCGCCCGTGCCCGCCCGGGAGGGCGGTGGGTGGGAGCCCGCGGTGCCGCAGCGGCACGGCGGGGGGTACCGGGGGCCCGCCACTCCGCTCGCCGCCGAGCGGGCGCGGCAGACGCGGATCGCCGTCGTCGGGGCCGTCACCGAGCGCTGGGCGCCCGAGCAGGCCGGGCCGATACACGAGAACTGGCGCCTCGCGCCGCCGATCGGGCCCGCCACCGACCTGTGGGCGCTGGGCGCGCTGCTCTTCCGGGCCGTGCAGGGGCACGCGCCGTATCCGGAGGAGAGCGCCGCCGAGCTGGTGCAGATGGTGTGCGGCGAGCCGCCCGCGTTCGCCGAGGAGTGCGGCCCGCTGCGGCCGGTCGTCGAGTCGCTGCTGCGCCAGGACCCCACCGAGCGGCCGGACTTCGAGGAACTGCGCGGCTGGCTGCGCTCGATCGTGCGGTCCGCGCCCGAGCCGGACGCGGGCGCCGACGTCGTCGCGCTGCCCCCGGCCGACGCGACCCGGCTGCCGATCGTGCGCCGCCGCGGCGAGCTGGTGCGGCGCCGCCGAGGGGCCCGAGGGGCCTTCGGCGAGCACGGCCGGCACCGCCAGCAGCGCCGTGCGCAGCCCCGCAGGGCCGAGCGCCGGCTGGCCGCCGACGTGAGCGAGGGGCTGCGCCGGCCCGAGCCGCGCACCCCCAAGTCCGCCAAGTCCGCGAGGTCCGGCCCGCGTACGGCCACGCGTGAGCCGCGCTCGCTGGGCCGCACCCTCGTCCTGCTCGTGCTGTTACTCCTGGCCGCCGCGGTCGCGTACGCGGTGCTGTTCATGCCCAAGTCCGGGACGAAGGACAAGAGCGACAACGGGGGCGTCCGGCCCGCGCCCACGGGTGCGAGCGCGCCGCCGGGCACGCCCGCGCCCAGCGCCTCCCCGCGCAGTGGGACACCCTCGGCGCCGAGGACGCAGACCACCGCGCCCGGCGGGCAGCCGCCCGCCAAGGGGTATGTGCTGCGCGGCGACCCCGAGGGCTTCCGTACCGCCGTCGACCCCTCCTTCCAGCGGCGCCCCATCAACGACGCCGGACAAGTCCGTTATGTCGGCGGCGACTTCACGCTGCTCGTGGTGCCCGGCCGGGACGCCGTCAAGGACGTCGGCGGCGACCCGCTCGCGTACCAGCGCGACAAGGAGCGCGAGCTCCAGCCGTTCCGGGACTCGGCCTGGGCCACCGCCACGGGGCTGCGCCGGGTCGACATCGGCCAGAAGGTCACCGCCGAGGGGCAGTTCACCTGGCGGGACAGTACGGGCCGCACGGTTTACGTCCGCAACCAAGTCATGATCATCAATGGCCGGTACCACCTGGTCCTGGTCATCGGCCCGGAGCCGCAGCGGGACAAGGTGACCGAGATCTACACCCAGGCCACGGCCGCCTACAGCGCGACTCGTTGAGGCTTCACCGGTTGCCTCAGACACATACCTCTCGGTAGGTGCAGCACTGGGCCCCCCGAGGTTCCCTGGCCGGAATCCGCTCCGTAACCTTGCCCCTTAAGAACCGGCCGGGCGGGGGACGTGGAACAGAACCAGAGCAAGAGCGGCAAGGGCGCGGAAGTGGCGGCGACAGGGCTGCTGCTGGCCGGGCGCTACCGGCTCGGCGACACCATCGGCCGGGGCGGCATGGGCAAGGTCTGGCGCGCCCACGACGAGGTCCTGCACCGCACGGTGGCCGTCAAGGAGCTGACGGCCGCGCTGTACGTGGCGGAGGCCGACCGTGTCGTGTTGCACGCGCGTACACAGAAGGAGGCCCGGGCGGCCGCCCGGATCACCCACCCCGGCGTGGTCACCGTCCATGACGTGCTCGACCACGACAACCGCCCCTGGATCGTGATGCAGTACGTCGACGGGCCCTCGCTCGCCGACGCCGTGAAGGCCGCCGAGTCCGGGCGGATCGAGGCCCGCGAGGCCGCCCGCATCGGACTGCACGTCCTGGGCGCCCTGCGTGCCGCGCACGCCGCGGGTGTGCTGCACCGCGACGTGAAGCCCGGCAACGTCCTGCTCGCCCGCGACTCGCGGGTGCTGCTCACCGACTTCGGCATCGCCGCCATCGAGGGCGACTCCACCATCACCCGGACCGGCGAACTCGTCGGCTCCATCGACTATCTGGCGCCCGAGCGGGTCCGGGGAGGACAGCCCGGTCCCGCCTCCGATCTGTGGTCCCTCGGCGCCACGCTGTACACGGCCGTCCAGGGCTCCTCGCCGTTCCGCCGCTCCTCGCCCATCTCCACCATGCAGGCGGTGGTGAACGAGGAGCCGGAGCCCGCCACCCACGCGGGCGCGCTGGCGCCGGTGATCACGGCCCTGCTGCGCAAGGACCCCGACGACCGCCCGTCGGCCGAGGAGGCCGAGCGGATGTTCCTGGAGGCGATGGAGGGGCGCGAGCCCAAGGCGGCGCACGAGTACGTGCCGACCCGTCAGGTCTCCGAGTCCGAGCTGCACGCGGCCACCGCCCCGCCCGGCTCCTCCGGTACGGTCCGCACCCCGGCCCCCGAGGCCGTGACGCCGCTGCCGCCGCCCGCCGCCCCCGCGCGCAGAAAGCGCGGGCGGACGGTCGCCCTGGTGGTCGTGCTCGCGGCCGTCCTCGGCGGCGCGGGCGGGCTCGCCGCCCTGAAGTACCGCGACAAGGGCGACGACTCGGCGACCACCACCACCTCGCAGCCGCCGGGCACGAAGCCGGGGAAGACCGGCAAGGCCGACACCTCCGTGCCCGACGGCTGGAAGCGGGTGAAGGACCCGGCCGGGTTCACGCTCTTCGTGCCCGAGGGCTGGCGGCGCCAGATGGACGGCAAGGAGGTCGACTACACCCCCGACAACGGCCGCCACTACATCCGGGTCAGCGTCGGCAAGCCGGACTTCGAGAACCCGTACATGCACCAGCTGAACCTGGAGAAGGCGCTGGAGAAGCGGCTGCCCAGGTACCAGCGGGTGACCCTGCACTCCAACACCTTCCGGGACCAGGTGAACTCCTCGCTCTGGGAGTTCACGTACGTGGAGAAGAAGGGCTTCCCGGGCAAGCGGCACGCGATCGACCAGATGTACTTCGCCGAGGGCGGCACCACCGAGTACGCCATCTACATGTCGGGTCCGGAGTCGGACTGGGCGACCTCGCGCGAGCAGTTCGACACGGTGCTGCGGGGCTGGCAGCCGCCGCCGGTGAACTGAGCCGTCCCGCGCGCCCTTGTGCGCCGCGTCCGCCCCCGCTTTCCGCGCCCGCCAGGTCGATTCCGTCTCGTGACCTCGCACCCCGTTCCGGCAGGGCCCCGTGCGGCATGATGGCCACAGGAACGATGAGCGAGGGGAAGCGGTGCCCGCACCAGCCAGTGATCCGCGTGGTGGCGCGGCCGACGACCGTCTCATCGCCGGGCGTTACCGACCGACGGCCCGGCTCGGCCGCGGCGGCATGGGCACCGTCTGGCGCGCCACCGACCAGCTCCTGGGCCGTCAGGTCGCCGTCAAGGAGCTGCACCCCGACGGCGGCGCCCCCGCCACCGCCGCGCTGCGCGAGGCCCGTGCGGTGGCGCAGTTCAAGCACCCGCACGTCATCGTCGTCCACGACGTCGTCGAGCAGGACGGCCGCTCGTACATCGTGATGGAACTGGTCGAGGGCGGCTCGCTCGCCGACCGGCTGCGCGGCAGCGGGCCGGTCGACGCCCCCGAGGCGGCCCGGATCGGCATCGCGCTGCTCGGCGCGCTGAGCACCGCGCACCGCCAAGGCGTGCTCCACCGCGACCTCAAGCCCGCCAACGTCCTCCTGGAGGAGGGCACCGGCCGGGTTGTGCTCACCGACTTCGGCATCGCCCAGCTGCCGGGCTCCACCACCATCAGCGAGGACGGGGCGTTCGTCGGCTCGCCCGAGTACACCTCGCCGGAGCGGATGCAGGGCGCCGCCGCGGGCCCCGAGTCCGACCTGTGGTCGCTGGGCGCGCTGCTGTGCGCCGCGCTCAGCGGAGAATCCCCCTTCCACCGCGACTCGTTGGGGGGTGTGCTGCACGCGGTGGTCACCGACGAGATCCGCCCGCCGCAGGCCGCCGCCCCGCTGCTGCCGGTCGTGCGCGGTCTCCTGGAGCGCGACCCCGGCAGACGGCTCGCCGCCGACGAGGCGCAGGAGCTGCTGCGGGCGTATGTGTCGACCGGCTCCACCCCGCTCGCGCCCCGGCACTACACGCCGACCGAGCGCGTCGCCCTGGCGAAGCCCGCGGGCCGGTCCCGCACCAGGACCGCGCTGATCGCGGCGGCCCTGGTCGTCGTCCTCGGTGGCGCGGGCGCCACCGCCGCCGTCCTGCTCGGCGACGACGAGGGCGGCGGCCGGGCCCGGGCGGCGACCGGCGGGACGACGGCGACGGTCACCGCCTCCGGATCCGCCACGGTGAAGCCCGGGCCGCCCGGCCCCACGGTGACGGTCACGCGCGCCGGCGAGCCGGACCCGACGCCGGCCGGCACCGCACCCGCCGGGTACCGCCACGTCCGCGACCCGGACGGCTTCCGCCTCACGGTCCCGGAGGGCTACGTCCGTACCACCGACGACAGACGCGTCTTCTACGTGTCGCCGGACGGGGCCTTCCGGCTGGGCATCCGGCTCCAGCAGTCCGTCCTGGGCGGCCCGCTCGGCGTGATGCGCAACGCCCACGCCAACGGCCCCTCCACCAACCCCGGCTACCGCGACGGCAAGGTCGTCGCCACCACCCACCAGGGCCATGACGCGGCGCTGTGGGAGTTCAGCTGGGACGGCTTCAGCAGGACCGAGGGGGCCCGGCACACCTACGACGAGTGCTGGGACGAGAACGGCACCATGTACGACGTGTGGGTCTCGGCGCCGGTCGGCCGGCGCGACGAGGCCAAGCGGCACTTCGACACCGCGCTCGACTCCTTCACCCCGGCCGCCTAGGACGTGGGGCACGGCACCCGCCGCCGGGCAGGCCGCCAAGGACGGTGAAAAGCCGTTCGAGCAGGTGCGTCACGGGCTGAAGATCTGGGAGCTGTGCGGGGACAACGCGCTGATCAGCGCTTATGCCGCCAGTGGTCGCTGGCGTGGTGGTGAGGGTTCCGAAAAGTGTTACCGGCGGGTACCCAAACCGTCGTGCCCGGCATACGCTCCCCCCATGACGGACTCGCAGGCCACGCCCACCAGCACCCGTACGAACCCGGTCGCCGCCGCCCCGGCGGGCGCCCGCACCGCCGCCGACGTCGTCACCCCGGAGGTGGTCGCCAAGCTCACCCGGGGAGTGGCCGGCTCCGGCCGGACGGCCAACCACACGCCGTTCACCGGCGAGAAGCTGGCGGACCTGCCCGAGTCCACGCCCGACGACGTGGCCGGGGCCTTCGCCCGGGCCCGCGCCGCCCAGCCCGCCTGGGCCGCCCGGCCGGCCCGCGAGCGCGCGGCCGTCCTGCTGCGCTTCCACGACCTGGTGCTCGCCCGCCAGGCCGAGGTCCTGGACCTCATCCAGCTGGAGACCGGCAAGGCCCGCCTGCACGCGCACGAGGAGGTCCAGGCCGTCGCCGTGGCCGCCCGCCACTACGGCCGCAAGGCGCCCGCGTATCTGCGCCCCAAGCGCCACACCGGCGTCGTGCCGACCCTCACCAAGGTGACCGAACTGCGCCAGCCGCGCGGGGTGGTGGGGCAGATAGCGCCCTGGAACTACCCGTTCGAGCTGTCCGTCGGGGACGCGCTGCCCGCCTTCGTCTCCGGCAACGCCGTGGTGATGAAGCCCGACACCGAGACCGCGCTCACCGCGCTGTGGGCCCGTGACCTGCTGATCGAAGCCGGGCTTCCAGCCGAGGTGTTCCAGGTGGTGCTCGGTGAGGGCCCGGTCGTCGGCCCCGAGGTCGTCAAGCACGCCGACTACGTCTCCTTCACCGGCTCCACCCGCACCGGCCGCGAGGTCGCCCAGGGCGCCGCGGCCCGACTGGTCGGCGTCTCGCTCGAGTTGGGCGGCAAGAACGCGATGCTGGTGCTGCACGACGCCGACGTGGAGAAGGCCGCGGCGGGCGCGGTCCGCGCCTGCTTCTCCTCGGCGGGCCAGCTCTGCATCTCCATCGAGCGGCTGTACGTCCACGAGTCGGTCGCCGACGCCTTCGTCGAGCGGTTCGCCGCCCGGACGAAGGCGATGCGGCTCGGCAAGTCCCTCGCGTACGGCGCCGACATGGGCTCGCTGGTCGGCGAGCGCCAGCTGGAGACCGTCACCCGGCACGTCGAGGAGGCCGTCGCCAAGGGCGCCACGCTGGTCGCGGGCGGCGTCGCCCGCCCCGACATCGGCCCGCTCTTCTACGAGCCGACGATCCTCGACGGCGTCGAGGCCCCGATGGCCGTCTGCACCGAGGAGACCTTCGGCCCGGTCGTCTCCCTCTACCGGTTCACCGACGAGGACGAGGTGATCGAGGCCGCCAACGCGACCCCGTACGGCCTCAACTCCTCGGTCTGGACGAAGGACTCCCGCCGCGGCCACCAGGTCGCCGCCCGGCTGCGCACCGGCACGGTGAACATCAACGAGGGGTACGCCCCGGCGTACGGCAGCGTCCAGTCCCCGATGGGCGGCATGAAGGACTCCGGCCTCGGCCGGCGCCACGGCTCCGAGGGCATCCTCAAGTACACCGAGGCCCAGACCGTCGCCCAGCAGCGGATCCTGCCGCTCGCGCCGTCCTTCGGGATGGACGACGAGAAGTACGCGGCGTTCATGAGCCGCAGCCTGAAGGCGATGAAGGCCCTGCGCCTGCGCTGACCTGCCCCCGTTCCCGTTCCCGTTCCCGTTCCCGTTCCCGTTCCGTTCCGCCCCCGCCCTTTCTGTTTCGTACGAGGAGAGCCGATGCCCCAGGAGACGCGCGCCCGGAACCAGGAACTCCAGCCCGAGGACGAAGGGGCGTACGACTACGACGTCCTGGTCGTCGGCTCCGGATTCGGCGGCTCGGTGACGGCCCTGCGGCTGACCGAGAAGGGCTACCGGGTCGGCGTCCTGGAGGCGGGCCGGCGCTTCACGCGCGCCACGCTGCCCAAGAACTCCTGGGACATCAGGAACTACCTGTGGGCGCCCAGGCTGGGGATGTACGGGATTCAGCGCATCCATCTGCTGGGCAACGTGATGGTGCTGGCGGGCGCGGGCGTCGGCGGCGGGTCCCTGAACTATGCCAACACCCTCTACGTACCGCCCAAGCAGTTCTTCGACGACCCGCAGTGGAAGGACATCACCGACTGGCAGGAGGAGCTGACCCCGTACTACGAGCAGGCCAGGCGCATGCTCGGGGTCCGGCTCAACCCGACCATGACCCCCTCCGACGTCCACCTCAAGGCGGCCGCGCAGCGGATGGGTGTGGGCGACACCTTCCACATGGCGCCGGTGGGGGTGTTCTTCGGCGACGGGCAGGACGCGGACGGCACGGTGAGGGCGAAGCCGGGGGAGCGGGTCCCTGACCCGTACTTCGGCGGGGCGGGACCGGACCGCAAGGCCTGCACGGAGTGCGGCGAGTGCATGACGGGCTGCCGCCACGGCGCCAAGAACACCCTCAACGAGAACTACCTCTACCTCGCCGAGAAGGCGGGCGCGGTGGTGCACCCCATGACGACGGTCGTCTCGGTCACCGACGACTCGCAGGGTGGCTACGCGGTCGCCACGCTGCCCACCGACGACCGGAAGAAGGGCGCGGGCCGCCTCTTCACGGCGCGGCGCGTGGTGATCGCGGCGGGCACCTACGGCACCCAGACCCTGCTGCACCGGATGCGCTCCGGCGGCCAGCTGCCGTACCTCTCCAAGCGGCTGGGCGAGCTGACCCGCACCAACTCCGAGGCGCTGGTGGGGGCGCAGACCGACAACCGCCGCTACCGCAGGGCGCACGGCGCCGAGCGGGCCGACTTCACCCGTGGCGTGGCCATCACGTCCTCGATCCACCCCGACGAGAACACCCACATCGAGCCGGTCCGCTACGGCCGGGGCTCCAACGCGATGGGCGGTATGTCCATCCTCCAGGTCCCGTACGCGGAGGGCTCCTCGCTCGCGCTCCGCTGGCTGGCGAACGCGGTGAAGCACCCGACGCTGCTGGCCCGCTCGCTGAGCAACCGCCGCTGGTCGGAGCGGACCATCATCGGCCTGGTCATGCAGTCCCTGGACAACTCGCTCACCACGTATCTGAAGCCGGACGGCATCGGCAAGGGCCTGCTCACCGCCCGCCAGGGCCACGGCGCCCCCAACCCGAGGCAGATCAAGGCGGCCTCCCAGGCGGCGGACGCGATCGCCGCCGAGATCAACGGCTTCGCGGGCTCCAATGTCGGCGAGCTGATGGGCACCCCGCTGACCGCGCACTTCCTGGGCGGCTGCCCGATCGGGGCGTCGGCCGAGGAGGGCGTGATCGACCCGTACCACCGCCTCTACGGACACCCGGGCATCTCGGTGGTGGACGGCGCCGCCGTCTCGGCGAACCTGGGCGTCAACCCGTCGCTGACGATCACGGCGCAGGCCGAGCGGGCGATGGCGCTGTGGCCGAACAAGGGCGAGGCCGATCCGCGCCCGGCCCAGGGCGAGCCGTACGTACGGGTCGCGGCGGTGGCGCCGAAGGCCCCGGCGGTCCCGGCGGACGCGTTCGGCGCGCTGCGGCTGCCGTTCCTGGGGATACCGGCGGTGCCGCCGAAGGCGGACCCGTCCGCCTAGGCGGATCCGGGGCCGGCCCAGGGGCCGACTTCGGCCAGAAGGAAAACGGGGAGCGCTGCACCCCCCTCCGAGTGCAGCGCTCCCCGCTCGTCCGTGGGCCGCTCGCCACACAGGCGGGGCCGTTGGTTCCGCATGATTGACCTGCCAATCCTGTCAATGGTTGTCCCAGGACTCACAGAATTCTTATGTGCTCCCTGTCACACCTGTGGCGCGGCCCCGTTTGAATCACGCCAAAAGCGGTAGACGAGGCAACCCCATGCCCGGATCCGGGCCGGGACAGCGCGAAGGGCCCCGTGCCGGGCCATCCGTCCTGGGGATGGCCCGCGGGGCCCTTGGCCGTCAGCACCGACGTCAGGGCAGCGCCGGTGCTGCGGGAGGCGGCGCCGGGGGGAGCGCCGCTGGTGGACGAGCGCCGGGTGGCCGCCCCGGCGCGCGGGGGGCGCACGGGTGGTGTCGACCACTGGCAGTCGCTCTGCGCAGTGATGGGGGGACTTGTCTCTGCATCGTGAGGGATCGGCTGCGGACCGCGCAACCGTTTGGACCGGATGCGGCCGGCCCCGGGCGTCCCCGGAGCCGACCGCTCTTTAAGGGGTGACCGGGCTGCTGTCCCCTGCCGACCGGTCACGCGCGCTGGGGCGAGGTCCCACGACGTGCCGTCGGCACGTCACACGCCCCAGCGGAGCCACGCGTGGTTTTTTCGGGCCCGCCCCTGGCTGGCACGGACATCCTGACCAACGAAGCGGGGCACCGGGCGGTCACGGCGCCGGACGGGTGAGGCTGCGCCGGACCCGGACAGGAGCCCGGGTGCCCGGCTCGGCCGTGCGACGGCCTCAGATCCGGCCCCGGCACAGCTCCAGCATCGTCATCGCGAGCGCGGTGCCGGGCTTGCCCAGCGCGTCGCGGTAGTGCGCGAGGACCTCCATCTCGCGGTTCAGGTTCACCCGGCGCCCGCCGGAGGCGATCCGGGACTCCTGGATGACGGCCGAGACGGCCATGCGTTCCTGGATCAGGCCGATGATGCGGTCGTCGAGCGCGTCGATGCGCTCCCGGGCGCCGGTGATCACCGTGGCGGCCTCGTCGGTGCGGGCGCCGGTCTTCTCGGTCTGGGTGGCGGTCATACGGGGCTCCTCGGATGTCGGGTGCGGCGGCCCCGGAGCGACACGGCCCGCAAACGACAGAGCGCCCCGGGCCTTGTCGGCCCGGGGCGCCTGGGAAGTCGCTTGTCAGTTGCTCAAGCAGCACGACCATGGCAGCCGGACGGGCCGGTGCCATAGGTAAAGACGAAGGTCTGGTGCTCGCGCATGGCGACAGTATGGACCGACCGGCCCGGGCCGGGCCAATCCCGGTTCGGATGGTGAGACGAAAGGTCCCAGCCGGCTCCCCGGTAGAATCGACAAATACCGACCCCCTCCCTTCGCCGGAAGGCCGCCAGTGTCATCAGCGTCCCCAGCTGCCGCGACCGCCTCCAACCCGGACGTAGTCCTCGTTGTCGACTTCGGCGCGCAGTACGCCCAGCTCATCGCCCGCCGCGTCCGTGAGGCCCGGGTCTACAGCGAGATCGTGCCCAGCACGATGCCCGTGGCCGAGATGCTGGCCAAGAACCCGAAGGCGATCATCCTCTCGGGCGGCCCGTCCTCCGTGTACGCGGAAGGCGCCCCCGTCCTGGAGCGCGAGATCTTCGAGGCCGGGGTCCCGGTCTTCGGCATGTGCTACGGCTTCCAGCTGATGGCGACGACGCTCGGCGGCACGGTCGACGACAACGGCGCGCGCGAGTACGGCCGTACGCCGCTGCACGTCACCAAGGCCGGCTCGACGCTCTTCGAGGGCACGCCCACCGAGCAGTCCGTGTGGATGTCGCACGGCGACGCCTGCTCGGCCGCGCCCGAGGGCTTCACCGTCACCGCCTCCACGGACGTCGTTCCGGTCGCCGCCTTCGAGAACGACGAGAAGAAGCTGTACGGCGTCCAGTACCACCCCGAGGTGCTGCACTCCACGCACGGCCAGCAGATCCTGGAGCACTTCCTCTACCGGGGCGCGGGCATCGAGCCCACCTGGACCACGCACAACGTCGTGGAGGAGCAGGTCGCCCTCATCCGCGAGCAGGTCGGCACCAAGCGCGCGATTTGCGGCCTCTCCGGCGGCGTGGACTCCGCGGTCGCCGCGGCCCTCGTCCAGAAGGCCATCGGCTCCCAGCTGACCTGCGTCTACGTCGACCACGGCCTGATGCGCAAGGGCGAGACCGAGCAGGTCGAGAAGGACTTCGTGGCCGCCACCGGCGTCCAGCTGAAGGTCGTCGACGCGCAGGAGCGATTCCTCACCGCGCTCGCCGGGGTCTCCGACCCGGAGACCAAGCGGAAGATCATCGGCCGCGAGTTCATCCGCGTCTTCGAGCAGGCGCAGCTGGAGATCCTCCAGGAGGACGGCCCCGAGGTCGCCTTCCTGGTGCAGGGCACCCTCTACCCGGACGTCGTCGAGTCCGGCGGCGGCACCGGCACCGCGAACATCAAGTCGCACCACAACGTGGGCGGCCTGCCCGACGACATCGAGTTCGAGCTCGTCGAGCCGCTGCGCAAGCTGTTCAAGGACGAGGTCCGGATGGTCGGCCAGGAGCTCGGCCTGCCGGAGGAGATCGTCCAGCGCCAGCCGTTCCCCGGCCCGGGCCTCGGTATCCGTATCGTCGGCGAGGTCACCAAGGACCGCCTCGACCTGCTGCGCGAGGCCGACGCCATCGCCCGCGAGGAGCTGACGGCGGCCGGACTCGACCGCGAGATCTGGCAGTGCCCGGTGGTGCTGCTCGCGGACGTCCGCAGCGTCGGCGTCCAGGGCGACGGCCGCACCTACGGCCACCCGATCGTGCTGCGCCCGGTCTCCTCCGAGGACGCCATGACGGCGGACTGGACGCGGATGCCGTACGACGTGCTGGCGAAGATCTCGACCCGCATCACCAACGAGGTCGCCGACGTCAACCGAGTGGTCCTCGACGTGACGAGCAAGCCGCCGGGCACGATCGAGTGGGAGTAACCACTCCCTCAGTGGTGGACACGGCGCCGCCGCCCCGGACCCCGGGGCGGCGGCGCCGTCGTATCCGCTCCCGCACGACTCTGTTCACCTGCGAGAACGCGCGGTAACTTCCGGCCATGACCGAGTTCCCGCAGCTCCCGGCCCCCGCCCCGATACCCGTGGACCAACTGGACTTCGCCCTCCCGCCGGCCCACGCCACCGCGGCCGACGCACGCCGGCACCGCAAGGAGCGGCTGGCCGGGGCGCTGCGGCTGTTCGCGCGGGCGGGCTGCGAGGAGGGGGTGTCGGGGCACATCTCGGCGCGGGACCCAGAGTTCGAGGACTGCTACTGGGTGAACCCCTTCGGCGTGCCCTTCGCCCTGGTCACCGCGGGGGAGCTGGTGCTGGTCAACGGGGAGGGCCAGGTCGTCGAGGGGCGCCACCACGTCAACCAGGCGGCCTTCGCGGTCCACGCCCAGGTGCACCGGGCCCGCCCCGATGTGGTCGCCGTGGCGCACACCCACTCGGTGCACGGGCGCGCGCTGGCGGCGCTCGGCGATCTGATCGAGCCGTACACCCAGGAGGCGTGCGCCTTCTTCGAGGACCACGCCCTCTTCGACGCCTATACGGGAGTGATCGTCGACGCCGAGGAGGGGCGCCGGATCGCGGCCGCGCTCGGTGCGTACAAGGCGGTCGTCCTGCGCAACCACGGGCTGCTGACCGTGGGGGACTCGGTGGACGCGGCGGCCTGGTGGTTCCTCTCCATGGAGCGCTGCGCCGAGGTGCAGCTGGCCGCGCGGGCCGCCGGGAAGCCGGTGCCGATCGACCGCCGGGACGCGGTCGCCACCCGCGACCAGCTCGGCAGCGACCTGGTCGCGTGGATCAACTACCAGCCGCTGTGGCGCCAGATCAGTGAGTCGGAACCCGAACTGCTGTCGTAGTGCGTCAATTTGATGGGGCGTCAATCACTCGCGCAGTGCGCCCCCGTCGACCGGGGGATGGTTTTCGTACGGCACAATTCCCTGACAGTCGGCGTGACTTGAGGGAAGGGCGCGATCCTCGTGGCGGTGCAGGAGGCTCGGCAATGCGGTGGGGACTGCGGTCCCGGGGGGCGGAACGGCCACCGGCGCGCGGTGGCGGAGTTCCTGGCCAAGCGCGACGGGCTCGCCGCCGGGGAGGGGCTGCCCGCCGCCGTCGCGCACTCCGCCGGGGCGTCCCGCCAGTGGGTCTCGGACGAGCTCACCCAGTCCGCCCGGGCGCTCGCCGAACGCGGCCGGGAGGCGGGCCAGGCCTGGCCGGGCGCGGTCTGGCGGGCCACCCTGGTGGCCGTGTGGGCGGGCGTCGCCGTACTGGCCCTCGTGGAGGCCTTCACCGCGATCGGCACCGGCTGGACCCATGCCAGGACCGCCGGGCTCGTCGCCGCGCTGGTGGTGGCGGTCGCGCTGACCGGCGCCGGGTGGCTGCACCGGGCGCGCGGCGGACTGCTCGCGCCGGTCGTCGGCGAGGACAACCGGCTCTCCACCTCACGCGCCGTCGCCGCCGCCTGGGTGCTCCTGGTGGCCTTCGCGGTGCTCCTGCTCGCCGTACGGCTGGCCGGGACGTCCGGGGCGAGGGACCGCGACGCGCTGATCGACGGCCTCGAACTCTCCCAGGGCGCAGGCCTGCTGTCGGTGGTCGCGCTGGTCAGCGCGGTGGCCGTCGTGGTGCGCCGGGTGGTGGTCGTACGCATCGCGGGGCAGCGGCTCCAAAAGGTCCGCGCGGAGCGGCCGCGCGCCGCCGACCTGCTCACCGACGACGCCGGACGCGGCAGCTTCGCGGACGTCCAGTACGTGCTGGTCTCCGCGGTCGCCGTGCTCTTCGCCGCCGTACGCCTGGCCCGGCGGCCCGACCGGCTGCCCGACCTGCCGTGGGCGCTGGCCATCCTGGTGGCCGTGTCCGCGCTGACGTACTTCGCGGGGAAGTACGCCGAAGGCGGTCGCCCCGTCGTGCTCTCGGTGGTCCGGGCGCGCGAGGCGGGCGATCTGGACGCGCCGATCCGTACCGGTGACGACATCGAGATCCGCGGCGCCGGGTTCGTGCCGCCCGGAGCGGGCACCCCCGACCGGCTCGCCCGGATGGTCGTGCGGATCGGCGCGGTCCATGTCCATGTGCCGCTGATCCCGGTCACCGGAGGCTTCGCCAACCCGAGCGACACCGTGCTGACCGTGCCGGTTCCGGTCGACGTGGAGCCGGGCCGGGTGGAGGTGCGGGTGGTCACGGCGGCCGGTGTGGAGACGAACCGGGTCGCCATCGACGTCACCGACTGAGACGGCCACCGCGTCGGCGCCCCCCCGGAGAAGTGGAGAGCTGAACCGGTTGAGCCCTGTGCCGCTCCCGTACGTATGGTCTGGTGACAGGGGTTACGGAAGGCGGGAACGGCGATGGCACACGGAAATCTCACCCGGACGCGAGGCGGGGCGGCCACCGGCGGGGGCCTGCGAAGCCTCAAGGAGACGGCGGGCCGGTACGCGCTGCTGCCGCTGCGCGTCTTCCTCGGCGTCACGTTCGTCTACGCCGGGTTCGACAAGATGACCGGCGGCACCACCACGCTCAAGGCGAGCGGCAGCGGCTCGATCGGGGAGCTGATGCACTCGGTGCGCGACAGCTCCGCGATCCCCGCCCTCGTCGACCTCGCCCTCAAGAGCCCGGTGGGCTTCGGGTACGCCATCGCCATCGGCGAGGTCGCCGTGGGCCTGGGCATCCTGGTCGGACTCCTCGGCCGGCTCGCGGCGCTCGGCGGCGCGCTGATCTCGCTCAGCCTGTGGCTGACGGTGAGCTGGGCGACCACCCCCTACTACTACGGCAACGACCTCGCCTACCTGATGGCGTGGCTGCCGCTGGTGCTCGCCGGGACGCCGCTGCTGTCCGCCGACGCCTGGCTGGCGTCGCGGCGCCGTTTGCGCACCCCGTAGGCGGCCCAGCTGGCGAGCCCGGCGAGGCTGAGGCCGCCGCAGGCCGTGGGGATCACCGCGTACCAGGGCGTCTGCCACGCGTCGCCCGCGTCGCCCGCGAACAGCACGGCGACGGCCAGCATCGTCAGACCCGCGATCAGCCGGCCGGGGCGGAACTCATGACGCGGCACGGTCCACCTCCGCCTGGCCGATGGAGACGTGCAGATCCAGCTCCAGGGTCCCGGCCGGCTTCGCCCCCGCGGGCGGCGACAGGGTCACGGTCTTCTTCTGGTTGGGCTCGATGTCGACGTCCTCCGGCTTCTCGGTGGGCAGTTGGACGTCGCCGACGCCCACCACGATGTGCGCCTTCACGGTCGCGCCCATCGGCACGACGACCTTGAGCCGCCCCGCGCCCACCTCCGCGCGCGTCCGCACGCTCTGCCCGACGGGCACCACGACCTTGCTCAGATCGAGGGTGCCCTCGCCCGACCCCAGCGCGTACGACGGCTGTACGTCGGCCGCGGCCGTCGGGGTCCAGTCGACCGTGGACCAGTCGGTGGTGATGGACTTGGGCAGCGCCGAGGCCCCGGCGAGCAGGGCTGCCGTGAGCACCGCCGTGAACAGCGTGCCGAACCCGGTGCGTCCCACGAACGCGCTGATCACCAGGCCGAGGCCGAACACCACGAGGGCCGCGCTGAGACCGATCTGGAGCGCGGTGCCCAGCGGCTGGTGGTGCCAGGCGGCCGCGGCGGCCCCGCCGCACGCCAGCAGCGCCAGCAGGAAGACGATGCCGCCGATGGACCGCGGGCCCCGGGTGGCCCGGTCGGCCGCCTTATCGGCCCGGTCCTTCATGGCGCGCGCCGCGGCCCCGAAGCCGGACACCGCGCCGGCGTCCTCGGCGCCCCACAGATAGCCGGTGCCGACCGGGCCCGTGGTGCCGTCCTTGACGATCGGGTCGCGCCACCAGGAGGGCGAGACGGGGGTGGGCGGCGCCTTGGTCTCGGGCGGGGCCGCGCCGGGGCCGAAGGCCGGGGAGACGGTCCCGGGCGCCGTCTGGGCCGCCGCCGCGTCCGCCGGGGCGTCCGGGGGCGCGAGCGAGCGGCGCTGGGACCAGACGCCGATCCCCGCGACCGCCAGCGTCAGCAGCCAGGCGAAGCTCATCACCGAGCCGTTGCTCAGCATGGACAGGAAGATCCCGCAGCCGGCCAGCGCCATCAGCACGGCGGCCAGCGCCGGGCCCTCGACCCGGCCGGACAGCAGCCGCCGCGCCTCGTTCTCGTCCTCGCCGTCCTGCGCCAGCAGCAGCCAGCCGAACCCGTAGAAGACCAGGCCGAGGCCGCCGATGACGGTGAGCACGCCGAGCGCGATCCGGAAGATCACCGGGTCGATGTCGCAGTACCGCCCGAGCCCGCCGCAGACGCCGCCGATCACCTTGTTGTGACCACTGCGGCGCAGCTGGGGCGCGGCGGGCGCCGGGTCCGGACCGGGGTCCGGCGGCGCGACGGGGGACTCGGTCGGCTGCGTCATGACTCCATGGTGACGGGCCGTCGGCGGGTGCGGCACCCGCCCCGACCCTGGCCTCACCCTGAGATTGCCCCTGATGCGGAGGTGGGGCCTCCCCCGGGCGGGGGAGACCGGCTCCCCCGCCCGGGGATCTGTCCTCCCTCGCGCGGGGACCGCAGATCAGGGGCGTCCTCGGGGCTTACCCTGATGCCCGCGCCCGGCCGGACGTGTGACGATCGGTCCATGCCAGTCGCCGCGACCCGAACCGTGCCCCCCGAGGCCGACGAACCCCCCGTGCGCAAGCTGTACCGCTCGGCCGAGGGGCGGATGCTCGGCGGCGTGGCGCGCGGCCTCGCCGGACACCTCGGGCTGCCGGTCGTGTGGGTGCGGATCGTCTTCCTCGGCCTGTTCATGATCGACGGCCTGGGGGCGCTGCTGTACGCGGTGTTCTGGTTCGTGGTGCCGCTGGGTCTGGGGGGTACGGCGGCGGAGCCGCGCTCGGCGTTCGAGGTCAGCCCGGACGGCCGCCGGCGGCTGCGCAAGCCCGACAAGGGCCAGGTCGTGGCCCTGATCGCGCTCTGCGTCGGCGCGGCGATCTTCGCCACCAATGTGAACGTGGGCGGCTGGGCCAGTCCCTACATCTGGCCGACCCTGCTGGTCGGCGCCGGTGTGATCCTGGTGTGGCGCCAGGCGGACAACGCCCGGCGGGCCCGCTGGACCGAGGGCGCCCGGCGCAGCCGGCTGCTGCCGCTGGCCCGGGGGCTCGCCGGAGTGGCGCTGGTCGGCGCGGGCTTCACCGGGTTCGTGGTGGTGCGCGGCTCGGCCGCCCAGCTCGGCAATGTGCTGACGGCCGCGCTCGCGGTCATCGCGGGCATAGCCCTGCTGGCCGGCCCCTATCTCGTCCGGATGACGCAGGACCTCTCCGAGGAGCGGCTGATGCGCATCCGCGCCCAGGAGCGCGCCGAGGTCGCCGCCCATGTGCACGACTCGGTGCTCCACACCCTCACCCTGATCCAGCGCAACGCGGAGAACGTGGGCGAGGTGCGGCGCCTCGCCCGGGCCCAGGAGCGGGAGCTGCGGGCCTGGTTGTACAAGCCGGAGGGCACCGGCAAGGACGAGTCGGAGGAGCCGGAGACCCTGGCGGAGGCCGTGAAGAAGGCCGCGGCCGAGGTCGAGGACAAGCACGGGGTGCCGCTGGAGGTCGTGGTGGTCGGCGACTGCCCGCTCGACGAGCGCCTCTCGGCACAGATGCAGGCCGCGCGCGAGGCGATGGTCAACGCCGCCAAGTACGGTGGCGAGGGCGGCGCCGTCCAGGTCTTCGCGGAGGTCGAGGGCCGTACGGTCTTCGTGTCCGTACGGGACCGGGGCCCCGGCTTCGATCTGGACGCGGTGCCGGACGACCGCATGGGCGTACGAGAATCGATCATCGGCCGGATGCAGCGCAACGGCGGAACGGCACGGCTGCGGTCGGTGCCCGGCGGGGGCACCGAGGTCGAGCTGGAGATGGAGAGGGCGGACGGATGACGACGGAGCAGGCCCAGGGTTCCCAGGGCGGTGCCGAGCGGCGGGTGCGGGTCGTCCTGGTCGACGACCACCGGATGTTCCGCACGGGCGTCCAGGCGGAGATCGGCCGGACCGAGGAGACGGGCGTCGAGGTCGTCGGCGAGGCGGCCGACGTGGACCAGGCGATCACCGTGATCACGGCGACCCGGCCGGAGGTCGTCCTGCTCGACGTCCATCTGCCGGGCGGCGGCGGTGTGGAAGTGCTGCGCCGTTCGGCCCCGTTGATGGCGGACGCGGAGAACCCGGTGCGCTTCCTCGCGCTGTCCGTCTCGGACGCGGCGGAGGACGTGATCGGAGTGATCCGGGGCGGCGCCCGCGGCTACGTCACCAAGACGATCACGGGGACGGACCTCGTCGACTCGATCTTCCGGGTGCAGGAGGGCGACGCGGTGTTCTCGCCGCGCCTGGCGGGCTTCGTCCTGGACGCCTTCGCCTCCACGGACGCGCCGCCGGTCGACGAGGACCTGGACCGCCTCACCCAGCGCGAGCGGGAGGTGCTGCGGCTGATCGCGCGCGGCTATGCGTACAAGGAGATCGCCAAGCAGCTGTTCATCTCGGTGAAGACGGTCGAGTCGCACGTCTCGGCGGTGCTGCGCAAGCTCCAGCTCTCCAACCGCCACGAGCTGACGCGGTGGGCGACGGCGCGACGGCTGGTCTGAAGGACCCGCCCGACGGGGAGGAGGGCGGGAACCGGGTGGCCGGAGAGCCATCACCCCACGCAGGCAAAAAACCGGCAAAACGGTCAACCGGGGCAGAGGTCTCACCCTCTCCCCCCGTGTGACAAGCCTGACCGGAACCCCTGTCCTCATCGCCGTCTGCGGCGCGGCCGTACTCGCCGTCCTGGTGCCGCTGGCCGTGTGGCGGCGGGTGCCGGGGCCGCGCGCCGTGCGGGCCGGGGTGCGGCTCGCGATGGTGGCGGCCGCGCAGGTGAGCGCCGTACTCGCGGTGTTCGTCGCCGTCAACGACCAGTACGGCCTCTACGACAGCTGGGGCGATCTGCTCGGCACCGAGAGCCATGTCGCCGCCGCGCCCGACCTCGGGGCCGACGGGACCGGGGGCCGGGACATCGCCGCCGCGCCCCGGGTGCGGCAGCCCTTCGCGCCCGTCACCGGGGACCCCGACCTCGGCCGGGGTCTGCTGCTCACCCATCTCAAGGGGGCGGTCTCGGGCGCGGAGGGCGAGGTGTACGTATGGCTGCCGCCGCAGTACGGGCAACCGGCGTACCGGGACAAGGACTTCCCCGTCGTCGAGCTGCTCGCCGGGTATCCCGGCTCCGCCCGGGACTGGTGGGCCAACCTCGACGCGCAGACGCGGCTGCGGCCGCTGATGGAGCGCGGGGAGGTCGCGCCCTTCATCCTCGTCTCGCCGCGCACCACCCTGCTGCCCGGCGAGGACACCGGGTGCGTCAACGTGCCGGGCGTGGTCAACGCCGACTCCTGGCTGAGCGTGGACGTACGGAAGATGGTCACCGACACCTTCCGGGCGCGCCGGGACGCCGGCGGATGGGCGGTCGCCGGGTTCTCCGCCGGGGCGCACTGCGCGGCCCGCCTCGCCGTCGGGCACCCCGACCGGTACCGCGCGGGCGTCGCCTTCTCCGGCTACAACGACCCCGCCGCCGAGCCCGACTCCATCGCCGCCCACGACGCCCGGCTGCGGCGCACCACCAACCCCCTGTGGATGCTCACCCACGCCCGCCGCCCACCACTGACCTCGCTCTACCTCACCGGCGAGCCCAGGGACGGCTACGACGACGGGATGGCGCTGAGGCGGGCCGCCGAGCCGCCCACCCAGGTCACCGTCGTGCCTTCCACCGGCGGCCACCGGGTGACCGTCTGGGGGCCGCTGGTGCCGGACGCCTTCCGCTGGCTCAGCGGTGTCGTGGGGGGACCGGTCGCCCCGGAAGCAAGCACCGGAAGAGTAAAGGCCTCGCAAAGCGGGGCAACTCCCGTCAGCGCATCCGGCTCTACCCGTGCGTGATGAGCCTGACCGGTACTCCCTTCCTGCTGACCGCCGTCCTCGTGGCGGTGGCGGCCCTGCTGCTGCCCCTGTTCCTGTGGAGCAGGATCGGCGGGCCGGCCGTGGTGCGGGGGGCCTCGCGGCTGCTCATGCTGGTGTTCGCCCAGTTCACCGCCGTCCTCGTGGTCTTCGTGATGGTCAACAACGCCAACGGGCTCTACGACAACTGGGACGACCTGCTGGGCACCGGCAACCACGTCAACGCCGCCCCCGACCTCGGCCCCGACGGCACCGGCGGCCAGAAGCCGGCCACCGCCCCCAAGGTCAAGCAGACCTTCAAGGAGTACAAGGGCAAGGTCGGCAACGGCGTCATGAAGACCACGCTCAAGGGCGCGATCTCCGGCGTCGAGGGCGATGTGGCGGTGTGGCTGCCGCCGCAGTACAACGACCCGGCGTACAAGGACAAGACGTTCCCCGTGGTCGAGCTGCTGCCCGGCTACCCGGGCTCCATCGGCGCCTGGTTCGGCTCGCTGCACACCCAGCGCCAGCTCACGCCGATGATGCAGCGCGGCGAGGTGGCGCCGTTCATCCTCGTCTCGCCGCGCACCACGCTCCTCGACGGCCGCGACACCGGCTGCGCCAACGTGCCGGGCACCGTCAACGCCGACACCTGGATCAGCGTGGACGTACGGAAGATGGTCACCGACAATTTCCGGGCCGCCACCGGGCCCGAGGGCTGGGCGATCGCCGGGTACTCGGCGGGCGGTCACTGCGCCGCCAAGCTGGCCGTCTCCCACCCCGACCGCTACCGGGCCGGCGTCGACCTCTCCGGCTACAACGACCCCGCCGCCGAGGGCGCCTCGATCACCGCGCACGACCCCAGGCTGCGCCGCGAGTCCAACCCGCTGTGGATCCTCAAGAACGCCAAGACCCCGCCGCACACCTCGCTGTTCGTCTCCGGCGACGCGGGCGACGGGTACAACGACGGCTTGGCCCTGCGCAAGGCCGCCAAGGCGCCCACCACCGTCCACGTCGTCCGGCTGAACGGCGGCGGGCACCGCAGCAGCGTCTGGGAGCACCAGGTGCCCGACGTCTTCCGCTGGCTCACCAAGGAGCTCGGTCAGGCGGGCCGGGTCGCGCCCGCGAACGGCATCTGATCGATCGGCGCGATCCGTACCGGTGCGCCCGGGTGCGGCGCGTGGATCATCTGGCCGCCGCCGATGTAGAGCCCGACGTGGCTGATGCCGGAGTAGAAGAAGACCAGGTCACCGGGGGCCAGGCTGGAACGGGACACCCGGCGGCCCGAGTTGATCTGGGTGTACGTGGTGCGGGGCAGCGAGACTCCCGCCGCGCCCCAGGCCGCCTGGGTCAGCCCCGAGCAGTCGAAGGCGGACGGCCCGGTCGCGCCCCACACGTACGGCTTGCCCAGCGCGGTGTAGGCGAACGCCACGGCGGCCGCCGCCCGGCCGCTGGGGGCCGGGGGCAGCCCGGCGGGGGCGGCGGACGCGGCGGGCGCGCCGGGGGCCGAGGAGCGGCCGGCGCGGCCGGAGGTGCCCGCGCGGGTGCCGTCCTGGCCCTCGTACGCCGTCCGCTCCTCGGCGGTCAGCTGGGCGAGCAGCGCCTGCGCCGACTCGATCTTCGCCTTGATGGTCTCCTTGTGGCGCTTGAGCTCGGTCTGCTTGGCACGCAGCTCGGCGAGCCTGCTGTCGGCGGTGGTGTGCAGCCGCTTCAGCTCGGCGAGCTGCCCCCGCACCCCGGCGACCGCGGTCGCCGTCCGGTCCCCGGCCCGCTCCTGGAAGGCCGCGTCGTCCAGATAGCGCTGGGGGTCGGAGGAGAGCATCAGCTGGAGCGCGGGGGCGACCCCGCCGGTGCGGTACTGGGCGGCGGCGAGGGAGCCCAGCGCGTTGCGGGCGCTGTTGAGCCGGCCGGTCTTGCGCGCGGCCTCGTCCTGGAGCGCGTCGAGTGCTCGCTGGGCGTCGTCCGCCTTCTCCTTGGTGGCGTTGTACGCCTCGGTGGCGACCTCCGCGTCCTGGTAGAGCCGGTCGACCTTGGCCTTGACCTGGGCCGGGGTCAGTCGGGGCTCGGCGTGGCCGGTGCCCTCGAAGGCGGTGGCGGTGGCGGCTCCGGCCAGTGCGAGGGTCGCCGCGGTGCGGGCGGCAGGGCCGGTGAGCGGGTGCTGCCTGGGCTTTCGGTGTGCAGCCACTGGGGCCTTCACGTCCTTCCGTGCACATCCGGCGACGGACCGCACAGGGGGGACGGCCCGCCGCCGGATCTCTCGGCTGGTGACCGATGGCCGCCCTTGTGGGGGGCGGCGGTGGGGAGTCGGTCACCTGGGGGAGGACGCTAAACCTGGCTGACACGGGGGAGTGACGCAAAGCGGCGAAGTGTTCTGTTCCGGCGCTCGTACGACCGGATGTGACCGGTCCACCGTCGAACAGGTCCGCTTCCCGATGCCCCTGTGACCGAAGGGCCGGACGGGGCCGACCTGCCCGTCGCCGCGTGCTACGGGGTGGTTAGGCTCCCGAACCATGGACGTACTCATCAATGTCTTCGTCGCCCTGCACATCATCGGCATCGCCTCGCTGCTGGGCGGCTTCCTGACCCAGATGAAGGCGATGGGTGCCGGGACCGCGCGCTTCGTGCCCGCGATGCTGCACGGCGCGCTGACCATGCTGGTCACGGGCGTGGCCCTGGTCGGCCTCAACCAGGCCGACGACAACTCCGTGAACACCGCCAAGATCGGCCTGAAGCTGGCCGTCCTGGTGGTGATCCTCGGCCTCGTCTATGTGAAGCGGGACGACGAGAAGGTGGAGAAGGCGCTCTTCGGCGCGGTCGGCGGGCTCACCGTGGCGAACATCTTCATCGCGACGCTCTGGACGTGAGCGCGGACGCGCGCGCGGAGCCGGGCGCGGGCGCGGATGAGGCCGTGAGCGCGGGCGCGGGCCGCGCCCGCCCCTACGCGGGGCGCACGCTCCCGTAGATCGGCATGTAGTAGATCGACTCCTCGCGCACATACGCCCCCGGCTTCGGCGCGTGGATCATCATCCCGTTGCCGATGTACATCCCGACATGGCTGATGTCGTCGTAGAAGAAGACCAGGTCACCGGGGCGCAGATCGTCCGTGGCGACCCGGGTGCCGGTCTTGACCTGGTCCCAGGTGGTGCGCGGCAGGTCGACCCCGGCGGCCTTCCAGGCGGCCTGGGTGAGCCCGGAGCAGTCGTACGAGGACGGCCCGGTCGCGCCCCACACGTACGGCTTGCCGATCTGGTCGCGGGCGAACGCGAGGGCCTTGGCGGCCTTGGTGGAGGCGGACGGGGCGCCGGTGCCGGTTCCCGTACCGGAGCCGGTGCCCGTACCGGTGCCCGTGCCCGGCTTCGCCGGGGGCTTCTTCGCGGCCTCGGCCGCCGCCGCTGCCTCGGCGGCCTTGCGGGCCGCCGCCTGGCGCGCGGCGAGCTCGGCCGCCTTCTTGCGGGCCTCCTCCTGCTTCTTCTCCTCCAGCGCCGCGAGCCGCGCCTTCTCCCGCGCGGTCAGCGTGCCCAGCAGGGCGCGCGCGGCGGCGAGCTTGGACTGCACCTCCTGCTTGCCGGCCCGCAGCGCCTCCTGCGAGGCGGTCAGCTTCTCCAGGCCCCGGGCCGCGTCCGCGCGCTTCTTCGCGATGCCCGCCCGCTGGCTCTCGAAGTCCCGCAGCGCCTGCTCCTCGCGGCCGGTCAGCTGCTTCATCAGGTGGTTGCGGTCGAAGAAGGCCTGCGGGTCGTCGGCCAGCATCAGGGTCGCGGTGGAGGCCATGCCGCCGGTGCGGTACTGCTCGGCGGCGTAGTTGCCCAGCACCCGGCGGGTGTCGTTCAGCCGGGCGGTGCCCCGCGCCACCTGGTCGAGCAGGCCGCCGACCTCGGCGCGGCGCTCGTCGGTGGCCTCCTTGGCCCGGTTGTAGGCCTCGGTGGCCGTGCCCGCCTGCCGGTAGAGGTCGTCGACCTTGCGCTGGACCTCCTCGACCGTCGGCCCCGGCGTGCCGGGCGCCGCGCCCGCGCTCTGGGCCAGCAGGCTCACCGAGGCGAGCGCGGCCGTGGTGATGCCGACGGCGGGCGCGGCCGAACGTATGCGGGTGCGCGGCTTGCGGTGCGTGGGCAAGGCCGACACCTCCTTCCGGATCGTGCCGGACGGGGGCGGTCCCCGGGCGGGGGCGTTCCCCGGTTGAGGCGGCACGCTAGCCAACTCGCGAGGCCGCTGGGAAGGTTGATGTCCGACAGGCCCGATACATTCCCGTGACCTTTACCCTCCGTAGTCGTTGGTTCCTCTCCTGCGAAGGCGGCAGCGGGCTGTCAGAGCGGGGTCCTAGACTCGGGAGACGATGAGCAGCCTCTTTGACGACAGCTTCCTGGCGGACCTCCAGCCCTCCGAGGAGGAGCACCCGCCGCCGCCCGAGGACGGCCCGGCCCGCGAGGAGGTGCCGGACGACCTGTTCCAGGGCCGTTTCGACGCACCCCCGAGCCGCGACGCGTACTACCGGGACGGTGCCCCGCGCCCGGTGGTCGACCCGGCGACCCTCCTGGAGGGGCTCAACGAGAACCAGCGCGCGGCCGTGGTCCACGCGGGCTCCCCGCTGCTCATCGTGGCCGGCGCGGGCTCCGGCAAGACCCGGGTGCTCACCCACCGCATCGCCCACCTGCTGGCGACCCGCGGCGTCCACCCCGGCCAGATCCTCGCGATCACCTTCACCAACAAGGCCGCGGGCGAGATGAAGGAGCGCGTCGAGCAGCTCGTCGGCCCGCGCGCGCACGCGATGTGGGTGATGACCTTCCACAGCGCCTGTGTGCGGATCCTGCGCCGCGAGTCCAAGAAGCTCGGCTTCACCTCGTCCTTCTCGATCTACGACGCGGCCGACTCCAAGCGGCTGATGGCGCTGGTCTGCCGCGACCTGGACCTCGACCCGAAGAAGTTCCCGCCGAAGTCCTTCAGCGCCAAGATCTCGAACCTGAAGAACGAGCTGATCGACGAGGAGACCTTCGCCGGCCAGGCCGTCGACGGCTTCGAGAAGACCCTGGCGCAGGCGTACGCGATGTACCAGGCGCGGCTGCGCGAGGCCAACGCGCTGGACTTCGACGACATCATCATGACGACGGTCCATCTGCTCCAGGCGTTCCCGGACGTCGCCGAGCACTACCGCCGCCGCTTCCGCCATGTGATGGTCGACGAGTACCAGGACACCAACCACGCGCAGTACACGCTGGTGCGCGAGCTGGTCGGCCCGGCCGGACAGGACGACGCGCCCGGCGAGCTGTGCGTGGTCGGTGACGCCGACCAGTCGATCTACGCCTTCCGCGGCGCCACGATCCGCAACATCCTCCAGTTCGAGGAGGACTATCCGGACGCGACGACGATCATGCTGGAGCAGAACTACCGCTCCACCCAGACGATCCTCTCCGCCGCCAACGCGGTCATCGAGCGCAACGAGAGCCGCCGCCCCAAGAACCTGTGGACGGACGCCGGCGCGGGCGCGCGGATCACCGGCTACGTCGCCGACACCGAGCACGACGAGGCGCAGTTCGTCGCCGACGAGATCGACCGGCTCACCGACGCCAAGGAGGCCAAGGCGGGCGACGTCGCGATCTTCTACCGGACCAACGCCCAGTCCCGTGTCTTCGAAGAGATCTTCATCCGCGTCGGCCTGCCGTACAAGGTCGTCGGCGGAGTGCGCTTCTACGAGCGCAAGGAGGTCCGCGACGTCCTCGCCTATCTGCGCGTCCTGGCCAACCCGGAGGACGCGGTCCCGCTGCGCCGCATCCTCAACGTGCCCAAGCGCGGCATCGGCGACCGCGCCGAGGCGATGATCGACGCGCTCTCGCTGCGCGAGAAGATCACCTTCCCGCAGGCGCTGCGCCGCGTCGACGAGGCGTACGGAATGGCCGCCCGCTCGGCCAACGCCGTCAAGCGCTTCAACCAGCTCATGGACGACCTGCGCACGGTCGTCGACTCGGGCGCGGGTCCCGCCGTCGTCCTGGAGGCGGTCCTGGAGCAGACCGGCTATCTGGCCGAGCTCCAGGCGTCCACCGACCCGCAGGACGAGACCCGGATCGAGAACCTCCAGGAACTCGCCGCCGTGGCCCTGGAGTTCGAGCAGGCGCGCGGCGAGACGGACGGCGCCGAGGGCACGCCCACGCTCGCGGAGTTCCTGGAGCAGGTGGCGCTGGTCGCCGACTCCGACCAGATCCCGGACGAGGACGAGGAGGGCTCCGGCGTCATCACGCTGATGACCCTGCACACCGCCAAGGGCCTGGAGTTCCCGGTGGTGTTCCTGACCGGTATGGAGGACGGCGTCTTCCCGCACATGCGCGCGCTCGGCCAGGTCAAGGAGCTGGAGGAGGAGCGCCGGCTGGCGTATGTGGGCATCACCCGCGCCCGCGAGCGGCTGTATCTGACGCGCTCCTCGATGCGCAGCGCCTGGGGCCAGCCCTCGTACAACCCGCCGTCGAGGTTCCTCGAGGAGATCCCGGCCCAGCATCTGGACTGGAAGCGCACCGGCCCGATGGCCGCCCCGGCGGGCCCGGTCTCCGGCAAGGGCTTGGGCGCGGGCCTGTCCTCCTCGCGGGCGCGCTCGGGCCCCTCGGGCTTCGCGACGAGGCGCACCAGCGACAAGCCGGTGATCGCGCTGTCGACCGGCGACCGCGTCACCCACGACCAGTTCGGTCTGGGCACGGTGGTCTCGGTGACCGGCTCGGGTTCGGACGCGCAGGCCACCATCGACTTCGGCGACGAGCGCCCGAAGAAGCTGCTGCTGCGGTACGCGCCGGTGGAGAAGTTGTAGATCGTTCCTGTGCGGAGCCCGCGGGCTCGACTCGGAGCCGGAACAGGCTCTCAGGTCGGGTCGAGCCCGTGGCCGCGCAGCCACGGCAGCGGGTCTATCGGCGACCCGCCGCCCGGGCGCACCTCGAAGTGCAGATGCGGGCCGGTGGAGTTGCCGGAGTTGCCCGAGTACGCGATGACGTCACCGGCCTTGACCGGGCCGGACCGCACCTTGGTGCTGGAGAGGTGGCAGTACCAGGTCTCGGTGCCGTCGGCGCCGGTCACTATGGCCATGTTGCCGTAGGCGCTGTTCCACTGCGTACGGATGGTGCCGTCGATCGCGGACATCACCGGCGTGCCGTACGAGACCGGGAAGTCGATGCCGGTGTGCACCGACATCCAGTTGACGCCCGCCTGGCCGAAGTACGCGCTGAGACCCCGCTGCTTGACCGGCAGCAGGAACTTGGGGCGCGCGGCCTCCTTGCGCGCGGCCGCCTCGGCCTTGCGCTGCTTCTCCGCGTCCTGGCGGGCCTTGAGGTCGATACGTTCCTGCGTCCGGCTGGCCCGGTCGGCGAAGTCGCCCGCCTCCGCGCTGAGGTTGGCGAGCTGGGTGTCCAGCTTGCTGTTGGCGGCGACCGGCTTGACCGCGGACGGGTCGGCGGCGGTGACGGCCGTGCGGCTGTCCTTGCCCTCCCCGCCGAGCCCGCTCACGGATGCGGCCGCGACGCCGGCGACACCCATCACACACACGGACGGCACCGCGACGGTGAGCAGCGCGGACCGCTTGGCCGGGCTGCGCCGACGGCTGCGGCTGCCGGCGGTGCGCCGGGGGGAGACGGGGGCGGCGGCCACGACCAGCGGCTCGCCGGTGCCGTCTTCGCCGTCCGACTCCGTGTCGGGCAGCGGGGTTTGGGGGAACTCGGGGAGCTCGGAGTGCTCGGAGTCGAGGTCGAGCGCGGGGAACTGGGCGGTGCTCTCGGCCGGGGCCTCGGCGTGCTCGTTCTCGTACGCCTGCTCGCGGCCGTGTTCGTAGGCCTGCTCCTGCACGGCGCCGGGCTGGGCAACGGCGTCGTGCCCGCCCGTGCCGTCGATGGCCATGCTCTCGACGCCGACGTTCCAGGCGGCCGTGTTGTACGTGCCGGTCTCGTCGTACGCGCCGGCCGCGTACCCCGCGCCGGGCACGGTCCACTGCCCGGTCGTGTCGTAGGCGGCGTCGTACGCGAACGCGGTGGTCTCGAACTGCCCGGTCTGCTGTGCCTGGTTCCAGGCGTTGGCGTCCCACTGCCCGGTGACGTCGGGCCCGGCCGACTGGGCCGGGATCGTCCACTGGCCGGTGGTGTCGTACGAGGTCTGCTGGTACTGCTGCGCGCCGTAGGCGTTCCACTGACCCGTGTCGTACGTGCCGGTCCGGCCTGTGTCGTAACCGCCGGGGAGAGCACCGAAGAGCGGGTCGGTGTTGAGGGCGCCGGTGGCGTCCGCCGTGGGATAGCCGTCGTATTCGGCGTATCCGGCGTGGGCGTGCTGGTCAGTCACCAACTTCTCTCTCGCCTCGGCAACAGGACCTGGGTCCGGGGGCCCTGGGGAGGGGCTCCCGGTGGGGGAAGCAGTGGCGTGACTGTACCCGGCGGTACGCGACAGCGACAATCTTCCGCAGGTTTTATTGGATGAGGAAACGGGCAATCAGCGTCTTTCGGCGGACCGCGGGCAGAGGCTTGGTCTTGCGTTCGAGGATTGTTCGAGAAAACGGGGGTGTGAGAGCGGGAGCCGTGGGCAGGGGGCTGCGGGGACGGGAGGGGTGGGCGCGGGGCGGGCAGGCAGCCGTGGGCTGTCCGGCTCAGGCGACCGAGAACGCACCCCGAGAAGGCCCGGCTTCCTCGTGCTTCTCGTTCTTCTCGTTGTTCTCCTCGCTCCCGATCTCCTCGTCGCCCAACGCCTGGCGTATGCCGGTCGCGACGGCCGGATGGACCGGCAGGGCGAGATGTCCGATCCCCGACACCCTGACGCTCTGGACGGTCAGATCGGGGTGGTCGAGGCGGGCGGTCTCCACCGGGACCATCAGCGTGTCGAGGTCGCTCCAGAAGCTCACGAACCGGGTGCGGCAGCCGGGCGCGGGACGGCGCAGCTCCGCCATCAAGTCGGAGCCCGGGCGCATCTGGCGGGCGATCGGGTGCGCGCTGACGAGCCGCGCCGAACGGGTGCCCGCGTGCGGGGTGCCGAGCGTGACGAGCGTACGGACGTGGGTGTCGCCGCCGAGGCACTGGACGTAGTAGCGGGCGATCAGGCCGCCCAGGCTGTGGCCGACGATGTCCACCTCGGGGTGCCCGGTGCGGGCGCGGATCTCCTCGACATGGCGGCCGAGCAGCTCGGCGGCGGTGCGGATGTCGCAGGTCAGTGGCGAGTAGTTGAGCGATTCGAGATGGCGCCAGCCGTGCCGGGACAGGGAGCGGCGCAGCAGGACGAAGACCGACCGGTTGTCGATGAAGCCGTGCAGCAGCACGACGGGCCGCCGGGCGCGCCCGGCGGTCGGCAGTCGCGAGGCGTCGTCGGGGACCGGGTCCCGCTGCTCGGCCGCCATCCCGGACGGATAGAGGACGAGGTGCCCGGCGAGGACGGCGAGCTCGAGTGCGGTGGCGCGCAGCATCGCGGCGGAGAGCCAGGCGCGGCGCAGACACAGCGGAAGGAGTGGAAAGAACTGCACGGACGGCCTCCGAACGGCACGCCGGAAGGACGACGCCGTCCCCCCCGTGTGCCCTCATGGGGCGCCATGGGCCGGACCACCGTGCTGTGCGGCTGACGGCACGGTGGTCCGGCGCCTTCAGAGCGGCTCCCCTTGCGCCGACCCGTCCGGCTCGGCCGGCAATCGGGTACGGCGACGCAAAACGAACATGTCCCACCGTGTGATTTCCCCCTCCCCGGCCACCGCGAAACGGCGCGTTGCGCGATGCTGTAGATAACGTTCGTTCACTTCAGTTCGTTCACTTCAGGTTGTTCACCTCGTGTGGAGGCAGTGATGGGTGTTACCGGTCCGATCCGCGTGGTGGTGGCCAAGCCGGGGCTCGACGGGCACGACCGGGGCGCCAAGGTCATCGCACGGGCGCTGCGGGACGCGGGCATGGAGGTCATCTACACCGGTCTGCACCAGACGCCCGAGCAGATCGTCGACACGGCGATCCAGGAGGACGCCGACGCGATCGGCCTGTCGATCCTGTCCGGCGCCCACAACACGCTGTTCGCCAAGGTGATCGAACTCCTGAAGGAGCGCGACGCGGCGGACATCAAGGTCTTCGGCGGCGGGATCATCCCCGAGGCGGACATCCCCCCGCTGAAGACCCTCGGCGTGGCCGAGATCTTCACCCCCGGCGCGACGACGACGTCAATCGTGGACTGGGTCAACGCGAACGTCCGCGCGGCGTAGGTTGCCCGGCCTCTGTCTGCGGGCCGGTGGCGGGTTGCCCGCGCAGTTCCCCGCGCCCCTTGGGCAGTCGGCCCCAGCCGGAGCACTGAGCTCAGCCACCTGGCTTTTAGGGGCGCGGGGAACTGCGCGACCAGCCCGCCACCGGGTCGCAGACGAACGCGCAGCGGGGGGCGCGAGGGCCGCAGGCCCGGCGCAAGGGGGAGCAGCCCCGCCCGGGGCCCGGGGGCCTCAACCCCCACCCACCCCCGGAGGGTTTAGGGAAGGGGCGGGGAGGGGCACCCCTCATCCAGCTCCACCAGCATCGCCCCCCGCAACCGCAACGTCCCCACCAACCGCTGAAACGCCTCGGCCCAATACCCTCCCGCCCCCGGCGAAGCCCCCTCCTCCTCCACCGGCACAGCCGTCAACGCCTCCAACCTCCCCGCCTCCGAAGGCGCCAGGCACCGCTCCGCCAGCCCCATCACCCCGCTGAAGCTCCACGGATAGCTGCCCGCGTCCCGTGCGATCTCCAACGCGTCCACCACGGCCCGCCCCAGCCCCGCCGACCACGGCACCACACACACCCCCAGCAGCTGGAACGCTTCGGACAACCCGTGCGCCGATATGAACGCGGCCACCCACTCCGCCCGTTCCGGCTCCGCCAGCGTCGACAGCAGCTTGGCCCGCTCGGCCAGCGACACCGTCCCGGCGTTGCCGCCGGGCGGCGCGGACGGCGCGCCCAGCAGCGCCCGCGCCCACTCCGCGTCCCCCTGCCGCACCGCCGCCCGGCACCACGCCGCGTGCAGTTCGTCCCCCCAGTCGTCGGCGACCGGCAGCGCCACGATCTCGCGCGCCGAACGCCCCCCGAGCCGCGCCGCCCAGCCCCCGAGCGGCGCCGCCTCCGCCAACTGGCCGAGCCACCACGACCGTTCCCCCCGCCCGGTCGGCGGCTTGGGCGCCACCCCGTCGCGCTGCATCGCGGCATCGCACTCGTGCGGCGCCTCGACCGCGATGCGCGGGCCGTCCCCGTCCCCGGACCGGTCGAGTGCGACGCACGACGCCGCCCGCGCCGCCATCCGCCCGGCCAGCGCGGACGCGGGCAGGGCGGAGAGCAGTTCGGCGGCCGTGGCCCGGACGTTGCGGCTGCGGTCGGCGAGCGCCCGCTCCAGGAACGGCTCGTCCGCCAGGGACAGCCCGGTCCGCAGCGAGTCCAGGAACATCAGCCGGTCCTCGGCCCGTTCGGCCGCCCAGGTCGCGGCCAGCAACTCCCGCGCGGCCCCGGGCTCGTACGCCCGTACCGCCGCGAGCAGTGCCACCCGCTCGGCGAACAGCCCCTCCTCCCAGAGCGTCCGCACCGCCTCGGTGTCGGAGGGCTCGGGCAGCACCAGGCCGCCCGCCCCGCCGCGCAGCGCGAACCGCCACTCCGGGTTCAGCCGGGCCAGCCACATCCCGCGCGGCCCGGCGAACGCCAGCGCCTGCGGCCGCAGATCCGTACGCGCCCGTGCCGCGTCCAGCAGCGCGGGCAGCAGCGCGGGCGGCGCCCGGAAGCCCCGGTCGACGGCCGCGTTCAGCCACTGCGGCAGCAGCTCCGCCAGGTCCGGCGCCGCCCCGCGCCGCCCTCCGGAGTGCGCCGCCGTGGACCGGTCCGCGAGCAGCTGCGCGAGCCGCCGCCGTGCGGCCTCCGGCAACGCGGGCCGCCCGTCCTCGGGCGCCTTCTCGGGCCGTACGGAAGCGGCCGCGGGCAGCAGTCCCGCCCGGCGGCGGACGGTCCGCAGCGCGGCCTCGTCGAGGAGCGCGGCGGGCTCCCCGGCAGCGGGCCGCCGCTCGGTCCCGAGCAACGCCGCACTGACGAGCTCCTCCCAGGAACGCCCGCGCTCCGGGGCAGCGGGCCCTGTGACGCCCTCTCCGGGCCTGCTCTCCGTGGCGGCGGGAACTGTGACGCCCCCTCCGGGCCTGCTCTTCGTGGCAGTCGGCACTATGACGCCCCCTTCGGGCCTGCTCTCCGTGGCGGCGGGAACTGTGGCGCCCCGTTCGGGCCTGCGCTCCGTGACGGCGGGAACCTCGGCGCCGCCTCCGGTCCCGCGCTTCGTGGCAGTCGGCACTATGGCGCCCTCTCCGGGCCTGCCCTCCGTGGCAGCCGGCACCGTGACACCCCCGCCCGGCCTGCCCTCCACGGCAGCGGGAACTATGACGCCCCCTCCGGTCCCGCTCTCCATGGCAGCCGGCACCATGACACCCCCTCCGTACACACGCCCTCCCTCCCCAGTCCGTATGTGCCCCTCACCGGCCCTCACCGCAGCCGCACCGCCTCCGGCTCGCCCGGCGCCCATCCCGCCAGCGGCGCGAACCCCCGGTGCCCGCACTCGCCGAACACCGTCACGGGGCCACCGCCCGACAGCGCGACGAGCTGCCACAGACCCGACCGGTCGGCGGCACCCGGGGTCACCGGGAGCGCCGACTCGCCCTCCGCGTCGGCCAGTTGCCAGCCCTCTGCGCCGCCCTCGCCGGGCGGCACCGGTATCACCCCGCTCAGCGTCACCGGCCACGCGTCCAGCCACGGGTCGTCCCGCAGCGCCCGCCCGTACCGCTCCATCGCCTCGGTCGTGGTGCCGCCGGGCGGCGGGTCCCCGGCCGCGAGCGGCGCCCCGAACCGTTCGCCCAGCGCGGCGCGCAGCTGCCCGCCGCCCGGGTACGGAGTGAGCTCGGCGTCGATCGCGCGGCCTACCGGCAGGGCGAGCTCCGGCGCCCGGCCCGCCGCACCGAAGTCGAGCAGCATCGCCGAGCGGCCCGACTCCCTGCCGTACAGCCATATCCGGCGCGTGGTCAGCTTGGCGTCGGCCGTGTCGTACTGCGCGAGGACCTGCCACAGGTCCCGCACCGGCGGCCCCTGCGGGGGCGCCGGCACCCCGACCCGCGCCCGGACCGTCGCGGCCAGCGGCTCCGGCAGACCTTCGCGGCCCAGCCAGGCCCGGTCGAGCAGATGCAGCAGCGCGCACTCCTCCAGGAGCCGCACTGGCCAGCCAGGGCCGGAGCCCGGTATCGCCCCCAACTCCCGCACTCTGCCCGCCAGTCCCGGCGCCTGCGCGTCGACCATCCGGGCGGCCGTCTCCTCCCACAGTCCGTACCCCGCGCGCTCGGCCGCCGCCAGGCCGCCGCGCAGCAGGTCCGCCAGGCGCTGCTCCAGCTCGCCCGCCCCGGCCGTGACCCGCTCGGCCCGCTTCTCCGCGCGGCGCCGGGCCGCCTCCGGATCGGCGGTCCTGGGCTCGGCGGGGCCCGCCGTCTCGCTCCCCTTCTTCTCCGCCCGCTCCCGCCGGCCCCGCAGCCACTCCTCGGCCCAGCCGGGCACCTCCCCGTCCCCGACGACCGGCACCGCCCGCTCGTCCGCCGCCCAGAGCAGCAGCAGTCCCAGCGCGTGCTTGCACGGGAACTTACGGCTCGGACAACTGCACTTGTATCCGAGCCCGCCCGTGTCGACCACCGTCTGGTACGGCCTGCTGCCGCTGCCCTTGCACAGGCCCCACACGCTCGAGTTGTCGCAGCCGCTCTCCGACCACGGCCCGGCCGTGCCGAGTCTGCTCCCCGCCTTGCGTGACGCGTCGTCAGGAGCCAGGGTCAGCACCTGTTCCGCCGTCCAGCGCACCCCCTGCTGATTCATGGTTCCGAAGGTAATCGCCCCCACTGACAATGGCCCTGACCTGCGCCTTCACCCGCGCCGAGGGCGATTGTCAGTGGCGTGGTGCACGGTGGAGTCACATCGGGTCGACTGATCTGGAGGGGGATCCATGACCATGCCCGCAAACCGTTCCGCAGCCGCTGCGAGCGGTGTCGAGACGGCCGCCGCCGAGGCCCTGCGCCCGCACGCCGAGCAGGCGTTCGCGCACGAACTCAAGGCGCTGGCGGCCGCCGACGACCGGCCCAGGCCCGCCCGCTGGCAGCTCTCGCCGTGGGCCGTCGCCACCTATCTGCTCGGCGGCACCCTGCCCGACGGCACGGTGATCACGCCGAAGTACGTCGGGCCGCGCCGCATCGTCGAGGTCGCCGTCACCACCCTCGCCACCGACCGGGCGCTGCTGCTGCTCGGCGTCCCCGGCACCGCCAAGACCTGGGTGTCCGAGCATCTGGCCGCCGCCGTCAGCGGCGACTCCACGCTGCTGGTGCAGGGCACGGCCGGCACCCCCGAGGAGGCGATCCGGTACGGGTGGAACTACGCGCAACTGCTCGCGCACGGCCCCAGCCGGGACGCGCTGGTGCCCAGCCCGGTCATGCGGGCCATGGCCGAGGGGATGACGGCCCGGGTCGAGGAGCTGACCCGGATCCCCGCCGACGTGCAGGACACGCTGATCACGATCCTGTCGGAGAAGACGCTGCCCATCCCCGAGCTGGGTCAGGAGACACAGGCGGTGCGCGGCTTCAACCTCATCGCCACCGCCAACGACCGCGACCGGGGCGTCAACGAGCTGTCCAGCGCGCTGCGCCGCCGCTTCAACACGGTGGTGCTGCCGCTCCCGGCGACCGCCGAGGAGGAGGTCGACATCGTATCGCGCCGCGTCGACCAGCTCGGCCGCTCGCTCGACCTGCCCGCCGCGCCCGACGGCATGGACGAGATCCGCCGGGTCGTCACCGTCTTCCGCGAGCTGCGCGACGGGGTGACCGGCGACGGCCGCACCAAGCTCAAGTCCCCCTCGGGGACGCTCTCCACGGCCGAGGCCATCTCGGTGGTGACCGGCGGCCTGGCGCTCGCCGCGCACTTCGGCGACGGCGTGCTGCGCTCCGGCGACGTGGCGGCGGGCATCCTCGGCGCGGTCGTCCGCGACCCGGCGGCGGACCGCGTCATCTGGCAGGAGTACCTGGAGACGGTGGTGCGCGAGCGCGACGGCTGGAAGGACTTCTACCGCGCCTGCCGCGAGGTGACGGCATGAGCGACCTGTCCTCGACGGCGCCGGACGGGGCGGCGCCGCCGGATCCGGCCGGGCCGCGCGGCCCCTGGCTGCTCGGGGTGCGCCACCACGGCCCCGGGTCGGCGCGGGCGGTGCGGGCGGCGCTGGACGCGGCCGCGCCCCGGGCCGTGCTGATCGAGGGCCCGCCCGAGGCCGACGACCTGCTGGCGCTGGCCGCCGACCCGGACATGCGGCCGCCGGTCGCGCTGCTCGCCCATGTGGTGGACGACCCGCGCCGGGCCGCGTTCTGGCCGATGGCCGAGTTCTCGCCCGAGTGGGTGGCCCTGCGCTGGGCCCTGGACGCGGGCGCCGAGGTCCGCTTCATCGACCTCCCGGCGGCCCACTCGCTGGCGATGGCGGAGGAGCGGGCGGCGACCGAACCCCCGAGCGGGACGGACGACGAGGCGCCCGGCGAAGGGACGGCAGAACACGGGGCGGCGGAGTCCGCCCTGCGGATCGACCCGCTCGGCGTGCTCGCCGAGACCGCCGGATACGACGACCCGGAGGCCTGGTGGGAGGACGTCGTGGAGCACCGCGACGGCGCCCCGGGATCCGATCCGTATGGCCCGTTCGCCGTCCTGGGCGAGGCGATGACGGCGCTGCGCGAGGAGTACGGGGACGGCGGCCACGCGCGCGACCTGGTCCGCGAGGCGTATATGCGCCTGCAACTGCGCTCCGCCCGGCGCGAGTTCGGGGACGCGGTCGCGGTGGTGTGCGGCGCCTGGCATGTGCCCGCGCTCGCCGCGCGGACCACCGTCGCCGCCGACCGGGCCCTGCTCAAGGGCCTGCCCAAGGCGAAGGCCGAGCTGACCTGGGTGCCCTGGACCCACCGACGCCTGGCCCGGCACAGTGGCTACGGCGCGGGCATCGACTCGCCCGGCTGGTACGGGCACTTGTTCACCTCCCCCGACCGGCCCGTCGAGCGCTGGATGACCAAGGTCGCCGGGCTGCTGCGCGAGGAGGATTGGCAGGTCTCGTCCGCGCATGTCATCGAGGCGGTACGGCTCGCCGGGACCCTCGCCGCGATGCGCGGGCGCCCGCTGCCGGGCCTGACCGAGACGACCGACGCGGTGCGGGCGGTGATGTGCGAGGGCTCCGACGTGCCGCTCGCCCTCGTCCAGGACCGCCTCGTGGTCGGTGACGTGCTCGGCGAGGTGCCGGACGCCGCCCCGGCCGTCCCGCTCCAGCGCGACCTCACCCGCGCCCAGCGCTCCCTGCGGCTCAAGCCGGAGGCGCTGGAGCGGGAGTTGGAGCTCGACCTGCGCAAGGAGACCGACGCCGCCCGCAGCCGGCTGCTGCACCGGCTGAGCCTGCTCGGCATCGGCTGGGGCGAGCAGTCGGTGTCCCGGGGGAGCACCGGCACCTTCCGGGAGAGCTGGCGGCTGCGCTGGGAGCCGGAGCTGGCGGTCCGGGTGGCCGAGGCGGGGGTGTGGGGCACCACGGTCCTGGCCGCCGCCACCGCGCGCGCCGAGGCGGAGGCCGCCGGGGCGACGGTCCTGGGCGAGATCACCGCGCTCGCCGAGCGGTGTCTGCTCGCCGAGCTCTCCGACGCGCTCCCGGTGGTGATGCGCGCGCTCGCCGACCGGGCCGCGCTCGACACGGACGTCGCCCACCTCGCCGAGGCCCTGCCCGCCCTGGCCCGCACGCTGCGGTACGGAGACGTGCGGGGCACCGGGACGGCCGCGCTGGCGGAGGTCGCGACCGGGCTCGCCGAGCGGATCTGCGTCGGCCTGCCGCCCGCCTGCACGGGCCTGGACGCGGACGGCGCCACCGAGATGCGCCGCCGTATCGACGACGTCCACACCGCCATGGCGCTCCTGCCGCAGGCGGACGGGGGCCCGACGAGCCTGCGGGACCGCTGGGCGTCGGTCCTGGCCAAGCTGGCCGGGCGGGACTCGGTGCCGGGGGAGATCCGGGGCCGCGCCGTCCGGCTGCTGCTGGACGAGGGACGGCTCGGCGACGGCGAGGCCGAGCGCCATATGGGGCTCGCGCTCTCGGCGGGGACACCACCCGGTGAGGCGGCCGCCTGGATCGAGGGGTTCGTCGGGGGCGCCTCCGGCGGCGGCATGCTGCTCGTCCACGACGAACGGCTGCTGGCCCTGGTCGACACCTGGCTGACCGGCGTCCCGGCCGACGCCTTCACGGACGTACTGCCGCTGCTGCGCCGCACCTTCTCGGCGTACGAACCGGGGGTGCGCCGCACGCTCGGCGAGCTCGTCCGGCGCGGCCCCGGCACCACCGGCCCGGCCCCGGCCGACGCCACGGCCCCCGGCTTCGGCCCCGGGCTCGACCACGCGCGCGCCGACGCCGTGGAGCCGCTGCTGCGGCTGCTCCTGGGCCTCGGCGCCCCCGCACCCGACCCGGGCCCGCGGCGGCCCGGCCACCTGGCAGGAGCGGCGAAGTGAGCACGCGACACGAAGTGAGCACCGCGGACCTCGACCCGGCCACCGCCGAGCGGCTGCGCCGCTGGCGGATGGTGCTCGGCGGGGAGCCCGGGGCCGAGGGCACGGGCCACGCGCTCACCGGGCGCGACGCCGCGATGGACGGCGCCCTCGCCGCGCTCTACGGAAGCACCGGCGCACGCGGGACCTCCAAGGACCGCGCCGCCGGGCTCGGCGCCTCCGCGCCGGGCGTGGCGCGCTGGCTGGGCGACATCCGTACGTACTTCCCCAGCTCCGTCGTCCAGGTCATGCAGCGCGACGCCATCGACCGGCTCGGGCTCTCCGCGCTGCTGCTGGAGCCGGAGATGCTGGAGGCCGTCGAGGCGGACGTACACCTGGTGGGGACGCTGCTCTCGCTCAACAAGGCGATGCCGGAGACCACCAAGGAGACGGCCCGCGCGGTCGTCCGCAAGGTCGTCGAGGACCTGGAGAAGCGGCTGGCGACCCGGACGAGGGCGACGCTGACGGGCGCCCTGGACCGTTCGGCCCGGATCAGCCGGCCGCGCCACCGCGACATCGACTGGGACCGCACCATCCGGGCGAACCTGAAGAACTACCTGCCGGAGTACGACACGGTCGTCCCGGACCGGCTGATCGGCTACGGACGGGCCGACCGCTCCGTCAAGAAGGACGTGATCCTCTGCATCGACCAGTCCGGCTCGATGGCCGCCTCCGTCGTCTACGCCTCGGTCTTCGGCGCCGTCCTCGCCTCCATGCGCTCGATCGCCACCCGGCTGGTGGTGTTCGACACGGCCGTCGTCGACCTCACCGACCAGCTCGACGACCCGGTGGACGTGCTGTTCGGCACCCAGCTGGGCGGCGGCACCGACATCAACCGCGCGCTGGCCTACTGCCAGGCGCAGATCACCCGTCCTGCCGACACCGTCGTCGTACTCATCAGTGATCTTTACGAGGGAGGGATCCGCGACGAGATGCTCAAGCGGGTGGCGGCCATGAAGGCGTCCGGAGTGCAGTTCGTGGCCCTGCTCGCCCTCTCGGACAAGGGCGCCCCGGCGTACGACCACGAGCACGCGGCGGCCCTGGCGGCCCTCGGCGCGCCCGCCTTCGCCTGCACCCCCGACCTCTTCCCGGACATCATGGCGGCGGCGGTCGAGAAGCGGGCTCTGCCGATACCTGACACGCTGTGAGCAGGTGATCTGTGACAGGTATCACCGCTCAGGTGTGATCTGCGATTTAGGGAGCTCGCTCTGGCGGGGATAACCTGCGAGACGGACATGCCGCGTACCCGGACACCGTGTACGCCTCCCTCAGTGACAGCGCCGTCACGTTGCCCTTCGCGGCACGCCCACGCAGACAACGAACCGCGAGACCACTGAAAAGGGACGGACGCGCGTGGACCTGTTCGAGTACCAGGCGAGGGACCTCTTCGCCAAGCACGGTGTACCGGTGCTGGCCGGTGAAGTGATCGACACGCCTGAGGCAGCCCGCGAGGCGACCGAGCGGCTGGGCGGCAAGTCCGTCGTCAAGGCGCAGGTGAAGGTCGGCGGCCGCGGCAAGGCCGGCGGCGTGAAGCTGGCAGCGAACCCGGACGAGGCCGTCGCCCGTGCGACGGACATCCTCGGTATGGACATCAAGGGCCACACGGTCCACAAGGTGATGATCGCCGAGCTGTCTCCGGAGATCGAGGCGGAGTACTACGTCTCGTACCTCCTCGACCGCACCAACCGCACCTTCCTCGCCATGGCGTCGGTGCAGGGCGGCATGGACATCGAGGAGGTCGCGGAGAAGACCCCCGAGGCCCTCGCGAAGGTCCCGGTCAACGCCGTCGAAGGCGTGGACATCGAGAAGGCCCGCGAGATCGTGGCCCAGGCGAAGTTCCCGGCCGAGGTGGCCGAGGGCGTCGCCGAGGCGCTGGTGACCCTGTGGAAGACCTTCGTCGCCGAGGACGCGCTCCTCGTCGAGGTCAACCCGCTGGTGAAGACCAAGGACGGCCGCATCCTGGCGCTGGACGGCAAGGTCTCGCTCGACGAGAACGCCGACTTCCGCCAGCCGGAGCACGAGGCTCTGGAGGACAAGGCCGCGGCCAACCCCCTCGAGGCCGCCGCCAAGGCCAAGGGCCTCAACTACGTCAAGCTCGACGGCGAGGTCGGCATCATCGGCAACGGCGCGGGTCTCGTCATGAGCACCCTGGACGTCGTCGCGTACGCCGGTGAGAACCACGGCGGCGTGAAGCCGGCCAACTTCCTCGACATCGGTGGCGGCGCGTCCGCCCAGGTGATGGCGAACGGCCTGGAGATCATCCTCGGCGACGCGGACGTCAAGTCCGTGTTCGTCAACGTCTTCGGTGGCATCACCGCCTGCGACGAGGTCGCCAACGGCATCGTCCAGGCGCTGCAGCTCCTCGCCGACAAGGGCGAAGAGGTCACCAAGCCGCTGGTCGTGCGTCTCGACGGCAACAACGCGGAGCTGGGTCGCAAGATCCTGTCGGACGCGAACCACCCGCTGGTCCAGCGCGTGGACACCATGGACGGCGCGGCCGACAAGGCCGCCGAGCTCGCGGCTGCGAAGTAAGGGACGAGGGAAACCAGAGCCATGGCTATCTTCCTCAACAAGGACAGCAAGGTCATCGTCCAGGGCATGACCGGTGCCACGGGCATGAAGCACACCAAGCTCATGCTGGGTGACGGCACCAACATCGTCGGTGGCGTGAACCCGCGCAAGGCCGGCCAGTCCGTCGACATCGACGGCACCGAGATCCCGGTCTTCGGGACGGTCGCCGAGGCGATGGAGAAGACCGGCGCGAACGTGTCCGTCCTCTTCGTGCCGCCGGCCTTCGCCAAGGCCGCCGTGGTCGAGGCGATCGACGCCGAGATCCCGCTGGCCGTCGTCATCACCGAGGGCATCGCGGTGCACGACTCCGCCGCCTTCTGGGCGTACGCGACGGCCAAGGGCAACAAGACCCGCATCATCGGCCCGAACTGCCCCGGTCTGATCACGCCGGGCCAGTCCAACGCCGGCATCATCCCGGGCGACATCACCAAGCCGGGCCGTATCGGCTTGGTCTCGAAGTCCGGCACGCTGACGTACCAGATGATGTACGAGCTCCGTGACATCGGCTTCTCGTCGGCCGTCGGCATCGGTGGCGACCCGGTCATCGGCACGACGCACATCGACGCGCTCGCCGCGTTCGAGGCCGACCCCGACACCGACCTGATCGTCATGATCGGTGAGATCGGCGGCGACGCCGAGGAGCGCGCGGCCGACTTCATCAAGGCCAACGTGACCAAGCCGGTCGTCGGCTACGTCGCGGGCTTCACCGCGCCCGAGGGCAAGACCATGGGCCACGCCGGCGCCATCGTCTCCGGCTCCTCCGGCACGGCCCAGGCCAAGAAGGAGGCACTGGAGGCCGCGGGCGTCAAGGTCGGCAAGACGCCGACCGAGACGGCCAAGCTGGCGCGCGAGATCCTCGCGGGCTGACTCCCCGGCTGACCTCCGGGTCACCGTACGGCTGGTCCGTACGTCTGTACGCGCGTGGGCCCGCACCCCTGGACAAGGGGTGCGGGCCCACGCGCGTTCTTTGGAGATGGAGGGTCAGCGGAACTCCGGGACCAGCCTCTCCGGCCCGTGCGCGGGCTCGTTGAGCAGCTTGCGGTGGAGCTCCACGTCCTCCTCGTTCTGCCGCTGCGGACCGCTGTTGAGCGGGACGCCGCCGATGCGCTGGCCGACGGGGACCGGCGGGATGTAGCGGGTGGGGGCGGTGGAGAGCGTGAAGGCCGTCGCGCCGACGATGACGGTGGTCAGCGAGACGGCGGCGCGCGTCCAGACCCGGTTGCGGCGCTCGCCGCCGGTGCGCACGCGCCGGGGGCCCGGCAGCTTGACGACGCCCTGCGGCTGGGCGAGGGCGAGTTCGCCGAGGCGCCGCCGCAGCAGCGCGGAGAGCGCCTCGGGACCGGCGGCCGCGGCGAGTTCGGGCACGCGGTGGGCGACGGCCTCGCGGGCGTGCAGCAGCCGGTTCGCGGCGGCCGGGGTGCTGGCCTCGGTCTCGGCGGCGGTCTCGGGGAGGTCGAGGCCCAGGCCGTCGTAGAGCAGGAGCGTACGGCGGTAGGCGGGCGGCAGGTCGAGCAGCGCGCGCAGCAGCGTACGGAGCCCGGGGTCGGCGGGGGCGCGGTCGCGGTGGCGGTGGGTGGGGCGGAAGCGGTGCCAGGGGGAGAGGGCGTGGTCGTGCGCGGCGGCCCGTACCCACCCGGCCGGGTCGGGGTCGGTGGCGACCTCGGGCCAGTGCCGCCAGGCGAGGTGGAAGGCGCGCTCGACGGCCTCCTTGGCCAGCCGCCGCCGCCCGGTGAGCAGATAGGTCTGCTGGGCGAGGGGGGCGGAGAGGGCGGCGTAGAGGGCGTCGAAGGCGTCGCCGGGGGTCTCGAAGAGAGGGTGGGCGCCGGGCTCGGGGGCGTCGGCGGTCGGCTCGAGGGCCTCGGCGGTCGGCTCGGGGACCTCCGAGGTTGGCTCGGGGACCTCGGCGGTGGGCTCGGGGGACGGCTCGTCCGAGGCGGCGGGCGCGTCGGCGGGCGCGGGGGCCGGCGCCGGGGCGTGGCCGTGGCTGTGGGCCTCGCCGTGGCCGTGGGCCTGGCCGTGGTCGTGGCGGACCGGGCCGGTGGCCGGGGGCCGGGCCGCGCGCTTGGCGGCGGAGCGGGGGCGGCGGGTGCTCAGGGGCTTGGTGTGGGCGCCGGGTTTCACCCGGGCGGTGGGGGCGGCGGGGCCCGCGTCCCCGGCGGGGGTGTCGTCCGGCGGGGCGTCGCCGGGGCCCGTGGCGGGCCGCCCCTCGGGCGTGGGCAGGGGCGGCGGCGACATGGCGGCGCCGGTGTCGGACGTGCGCTCTGTCATGAAGGGCTCCCTGGACTCCCCGTGAAGGCCGAGACGGCCGTACCGCCCGGAGCCTTACCCCGAGCAGAAAAGTACATAAACGTATATTGAGCGACACGGCGGGCATTTTCCTCTTACGTGGAGAAAGCGCGTGTCGTTGGCAGCATGGCGGCGTGACACAAGTGACCGATCGCGGCCTGATGTTGCCGGCGGCCCAGGGCCGCTCGTCCGTACTGGCCACCTGCGCGCTGCGCGGGGCGGTGGCGGCCGGGCTGGGGCTCGGGGCGCTCGCCGTGCTGGTGACGGTGGTGTGGATCAGCTCGCCCTACCCCGACAGCGGACCCGGCGGCGCGCTGCGCGCGGCGGCCTCGCTGTGGCTGCTCGCCCATGGAACGCAGCTGGTCAGACCCGAGACCCTGAGCGGGGTGGCGGCCCCGGTGGGGATCGTGCCGCTGCTGCTCGTCGGGCTGCCGGTGTGGCTGGCGCACCGGGCGGCGCGGGACGCGCTGACGTACGGCGAGGAGCTGGCGGAGGACGACCAGGGGGAGAGCGACGAGGGCAAGGGCAACGAGGGCAAGGTCAACGAGGGGGAGAGTGACGAGCATCCGCCGCTGCCCCCCGCCTGGACCGCGTTCGCGGCGGTGACGGGCGGATACCTGTTGGTGGGCGGGGCGGCGGTGCTGTACGCGGCGGACGGGCCGCTGCCCGCGGCGCCGCTCAGCGCCGTGCTGCATCTGCCTCTGGTGGCGTCGGTCGCGGTGGCGGTCGGGCTGTGGAGCGCGTACGGCCGCCCGTCCGCGCCGCTGCCGCGCTGGGTGCCTGGGCCGGTACGCCGGGTGCTGGTCCATCGTCAGACGAAAACGGCTGTACGAGCCGGGTCGGCCGGGGTGGCAACGCTGCTGGCGGGTGGGGCGCTGCTCGCGGGGACGGCGCTGGTGTGGCACATCGGCGCGGCCGAGGACACGTTCCTGCGGCTGGCGGAGGACTGGCCCGGGCGGCTCGCGGTGCTGTTCCTGGGGCTGGCGCTGGTGCCGAACGCGATGGTGTGGGGGGCGGCGTACGGGCTGGGGCCGGGATTCGTGCTCGGCACGGGCGCGGTGGCGACGCCGCTCGGGGTGACGGGGACGCCGGCGGTGCCGCACTTCCCGTTGCTGAGCGCGCTGCCACAGGAGCCGCGCGGGAGCTGGCTGACGTGGTCGGTGGGGGCGCTGCCGGTGCTGGCGGCCGGGGCGGTCGCGTGGTGGACGGCGCGACGGGCGGCGGACGAGTCGTGGGGGCGCCGGGAGACGGCGCTGGGGGCGTTGTACGGGGCAGCGGTGTGCGGGGTGGCGCTCGCGCTCCTGTCCGCGCTCTCGGGCGGCCCCTTGGGCACGGGGCGCCTGGCGGCGCTGGGTCCGGTGTGGTGGCGCACGGGCGGGGCGGCGCTGCTGTGGACGGCGGGGGTGGGGGTGCCGCTGTCGCTGGTGCTCCGGTGGTGGCGGGGGCGGGCGCCGCGGCGGGCGGCGGGGCGCGCGGCGCGGCGAGCGGCGGGGGGTCGATGGTGGTCGCGGCTGCCGGAGGTGTTCCGGTGGCGGTGGTGGTCGCGGCTGCCGCAGGTGCTTCGGCGGCGGTGGTGGTCGCGGGGCGGGGTGGGGGCGCGTCAGTTCTGGGTGCGGTGGCTTTCGCGGGGTGAGGTGGGGGCGCGCCCGTTCTCGGCGCGGGGCGAGCTGGGTCGGCGCCGGTTCCGGTGGCGGCGGCGGTCGCGGGGCGCGGCGGTGGACTCGGGGAACGTGGAGCCGTACGACTTCCTGCCGGTGGGGGCGTGGCACGAGAGCGGGGCACGGGAGGTTCGGTGGGCCGCGCTTCGGGAGGCGTCCGGGGGGTTGATGGCGGACATTGAGACGGGGCCGCCGGCGCCGCCGGGGGCGGCGGGTTTGGGTGTGGTGGGGGTTGGTGTGCCTGAGCCGGGTGTGGGTGCGGCGGGGGCGGGCGCGCCTGAGCCGGACGTGGGTGCGTCCGGGGACGGGGTGGTGGCTGAGCCGGGGCCGAACGGTTCGGGGGACTCGGGTGAGCCCGGGGCGGAGGGCTCACCCACGCCCGAACCGGGGGGCGGGCCCCCAGCCCCCTAGCCCACCCGCCCACCCGTTCGGCGGGGTTGGGGAGGCCCGGGCCTCTCGTGGTGGGTTGCTCGCCGTTGGCGTCTGCGGCCTGCTGGTTGTGGCGCCCGCCTGGCGGCGGGCAGGCCCTGTCCCACCCGCCCGCCCGTTCGGCGGGGTTCAGGACAGGCCCGGCCCAACAGACCGCCTCCCCCTACTCCTTGACCCCGAACAACGGCCGCAACGGCTTCGGCAGCTCGTCGTTGCACGCCAGGGAGCCCGTCTTCGTCAGGGCGTCGTCCACGCACGTGTAGTAGTCGCGGTACACGAGCTGCATCGTGAACGTCGCCGCCACGATCGACAGGGAGAGGACCGCCGTCACCAGGCCCGTCACCGCCGCCGTCGTCTGCGGCTTGGCGGGAGGCGCGGGCGGGGTCGAGTCGGCGGCGGCCTCGGGGGGCTTCGGCTTGGCTCGGAGTGAGCTGATCGCCCAGTACAGCGCCAGGGAGCCGAGCAGCAGCGCGATCTCCGTCATGTCGAACAGGGCGAAGAAGAACGCCCACATGCCGGAGAGCAGCGCGTAGCGTGCGCGGCGCTGGGCCGGGTCCGTGGGGTCCCAGCGCAGGGCCGGGCCCTGCGGGGAGTTCTGGCCGGGGCCGGAGCCGGGCGCGGAGCCGCGCTCCGGGTCCTCGGGGCGGTTGCCGAAGCCGCCCTGGCCACGGCCGGGCTGGCGGCTGCTCCACTGGCTGCCCCAGGGCGACCCGCCGTCGGCCGGACGGCGCGGCCGCCACGGCTGGTCGGGCCGGCCCTCCGGCGGCGCCGCGAACGGGTTGTCGTCAGCGGGCGTCCCCTGGCCGGAGCCTCCCTCGGAGCCGTCGCCCGAGCCCCGCCCCGGGCCATCGTCCGGGCCTCGCTCAGGCCCACCGGCCGAGCCACCGGCCGAGCCACCGCTCTGGATCCCGCCCTGGTTCCCGCCCCGGCTCCCCCCAGGGGCGCCGTCCTCCGGCCCCTTCCCCGGGCCATCCTCCGCGCCCCGCTCAGGGCCGCCGGCCGAGCCCCGCCCCGGGCTGATCGAATCCGTGGAGCCCGTCGAGCCCGTCGAGCCCGCGGAACCCCTGGAGCCCGTGGAGTCCGAGGAGGCCGTCAAATTCGCCGAGCCCGTCGGACCCGTCGAGTCCGTCAAACTCGCCGAGCCCGTCGAATCCGGCAAATCCCTTGAGCCCATCGATTCCGTCGAATCCGTCGAACCCGTCGATTCCGTCGAATCCGTCGTCGCGGGGGACTGGCGTTCTGCGAACGGCTGGTCGCGTCGGTCCGGCATCTGGTGAACGTCTTCCCCTCGGACCCCTGGCCAAGGGGGTCGCATTCGTCGAGCATTCAGGTCGAGTGCCGAGTGTCGCGCGGACGCGCCCCCGCGGGCGGTCCGAGCGGACGCTCGGCGTGCTCAGGTCCGTGCTCTTGTCCGTGCTCATGTCGTCGTCGCGGCGCCGTCCTCGGACCGCGCCTCCCCAGACGCTACCTGCCGGGCCTGCCCCCGTCCCGTGGGGGCGGTTCGGTGTGCCGGTATCGTTGCTGACGGTCGGCGCATTCGTAGGGTTCCCCGTATCGAGGGGGGCGACTCGTTCGTACGACCGTACAAAGGTGCGTCGCGGGCGGTGTCCGCCCAGGCGCCAGGCCCCGCCCGGCGGGGCGTACCGCGCGCACCGGCACAGACCCACCCGGCACAGACCCACCCGGCACAGATCCACCACGCCTCACCCCGTACGCGAGAAAGGGCCCAGCCGTGGCCTCCCCGTCCCCCTCCGCCGCTCCGGCGCGCCTCGTCGTGCTGGTCTCCGGATCCGGTACGAACCTCCAAGCGCTGCTCGACGCCATCGCCGCCGACCCGGACGGATACGGGGCGCGGATCGTGGCCGTCGGGGCCGACCGGGACGGCATCGTCGGCCTGGAGCGGGCCGAAAAGGCCGGTCTGCCCACCTTTGTCTGCCGGGTGAAGGATCACCCCACCCGTGACGCCTGGGACCTCGCACTCGCCGAGGCGACCGCAGCGTACGACCCGGACCTCGTCGTGTCCGCGGGTTTCATGAAGATCGTGGGGAAGCACTTCCTCGCCCGGTTCGGCGGGAAGGTCGTCAACACGCACCCCGCCCTGCTGCCCAGTTTTCCCGGCGCCCACGGCGTCCGTGACGCCCTCGCGTACGGCGCCAAGGTCACCGGTTGCACCGTCCACTTCGTCGACGACGGCGTCGACACCGGCCCGATCATCGCCCAGGGCGTGGTCGAGGTCCGGGCGGACGACACGGAGGACGCGCTCCACGAGCGCATCAAGGAAGTCGAGCGAAGGCTGCTCGTCGACGTCGTGGGGCGGCTGGCCCGCGACGGCTATCGCATTGAGGGACGAAAGGTTCTGTTGCCGTGAGTAGCAAGCGGGAGATCCGTCGCGCGCTGGTCAGCGTCTATGACAAGAGTGGGCTGGAGGAGCTGGCGCGCGGGCTGCACGCGGCCGGGGTCGAGCTCGTCTCCACCGGGTCGACGGCCGGGCGCATCGCGGCCGCCGGGGTGCCCGTCACCAAGGTCGAGGAGCTGACCGGCTTCCCCGAGTGTCTGGACGGCCGGGTCAAGACGCTGCACCCGCGCGTGCACGCCGGGATCCTCGCCGACCTCCGGCTCGACTCGCACCGCGAGCAGCTGGCGGAGCTCGGCGTCGAGCCGTTCGACCTGGTCGTGGTCAACCTGTACCCGTTCAAGGAGACCGTCGCCTCGGGCGCCTCCCCGGACGAGTGCGTCGAGCAGATCGACATCGGCGGGCCCTCGATGGTCCGGGCCGCCGCCAAGAACCACCCGTCGGTGGCGGTCGTCACCAGCCCCGAGCGGTACGCGGACGTGCTCGCGGCCGTCGAGGGCGGCGGCTTCGACCTGGAGGCCCGCAAGCACCTGGCCGCCGAGGCGTTCCAGCACACCGCCGCGTACGACGTGGCCGTGGCCTCCTGGATGACCAACGTGTACGCGCCGGAGGACGGCGCCGCACTGCCCGCCTTCCTCGGCGGGACCTGGGAGCGCAAGTCCACCCTGCGCTACGGTGAGAACCCGCACCAGGCCGCCGCGCTCTACACGGACGGCCAGCCGGGCGGCATCGCCAACGCCGAGCAGCTGCACGGCAAGGAGATGTCCTTCAACAACTACGTGGACACCGAGGCCGCCCGGCGCGCCGCCTACGACCACGACGAGCCCTGCGTCGCGATCATCAAGCACGCCAACCCGTGCGGCATCGCGGTCGACGCCGACCTCGCCGCCGCCCACCGCAAGGCCCACGAGTGCGACCCGCTGTCCGCCTTCGGCGGTGTCATCGCGGTCAACCGCCCGGTGACGGTCGCCATGGCCGAGCAGGTCGCGGAGATCTTCACCGAGGTCATCGCGGCGCCCGCGTACGAGGACGGGGCGGTCGAGGTCCTGGCGCGCAAGAAGAACATCCGCGTCCTCAAGGTCGACGGCACCCCGCACCAGCCCGGCGACCTCAAGCCGGTCTCGGGCGGCGCCGTGCTCCAACAGACGGACGTCTTCCAGGCCGAGGGCGACGACCCGGCGAACTGGACGCTGGCGACCGGTGAGGCGCTCTCGGCGGACGAGCTCAAGGAGCTGGTGTTCGCCTGGAAGGCGTGCCGGGCCGTCAAGTCCAACGCGATCCTGCTCGCCAAGGACGGCGCCTCGGTCGGCGTCGGCATGGGCCAGGTCAACCGGGTCGACTCGGCGAAGCTCGCGGTGGAGCGGGCGGGGGAGGAGCGGGCGCGCGGCTCCTACGCCGCGTCCGACGCGTTCTTCCCGTTCCCGGACGGGCTGGAGATCCTCACGGCCGCGGGTGTGCGCGCCGTGGTGCAGCCGGGCGGGTCCGTACGGGACGAGCTCGTCGTCGAGGCCGCGAAGAAGGCGGGCGTGACGATGTACTTCACCGGCACGCGGCACTTCTTCCACTGAGTGGCTCAGGGGCTGAGTGGCTCAGGGGCGCGTGGCGGGGCCGCGGATGTCGCCGCCCCGCGCCCCTGAAGACGAAAGGGCCGCACCCCGTGTGCGGAGTGCGGCCCTTTGCGCAAGTGCGTCAGTAACGCGGGCGGTTGAACCACGCCGCGCCGTCGCGGGTCATCATGGCCGCCGCCATGATGCCGCCGAAGACCAGCCACAGCAGGGCGATGACCACCGCGCTGGAGCTGCCCGCGTCGGCCGCGGAGGCCAGAATGAGGACGCCGACCAGGGCGCCCAGGATGCCGTAGACCATCGTCGTGATGCGGACACCCTGACGCCCGCGCGACAGCCGTGCGCCGAGCGTGATCGACAGCGCGGCCAGGCCGAGGGCGAGCAGCGCGATGACGACCATGATCCCGGCGGCGGCGTGGCCGAAGTCCGAGGCGAAGTTGTCGCCGAAGGTGTCGTTCGTCTTGTCCGAAGCGTCGTCCGCGACCGCGGCGACGAACAGCCAGCCGAGGCCGGCCAGCACCTGGACCGCTCCCACGATGAACAGGAACACCCGCGCGGTCTGCATCAGGCCCGGCATCTGCGGGGCCATCATCATGCCGCCGGGGTAGCCCGGGTAGCCCGGCTGCTGCGGGTAGCCGTACGCCTGCTGCTGCGGGACCGGCGGCGCGGCCGGGTAGCCGTAGCCGGGCGGGGTCTGCGGCGGCGGGGGTGCCTGGCCGTAGGGGTTCTGGGGGTCGCCGAAGCTCATGGCGCGATTCCTCCGTTTGTTCCGTGCGGGGACGACGCGGCCCGAGCGGAGGAAAGGTGGTCTGTGAGCGGTTCGCCCCCCGGCACTGCCCGCGGTACTGCGCAGATCATCGTTCTAAACGAGACATAAGTTTGTCCAGCCGAACGCTGGATGTGTTGTGCAAGTGCAACTTGGGCGATCATGTGTCGCCCTGGAAGAATGGGAAACATGACCGCCCAGATTCTCGATGGCAAGGCCACCGCCGCAGCGATCAAGTCCGATCTGGCCGTCCGCGTGGCGGCCCTGAAGGAGAAGGGGATCCACCCCGGTCTCGGCACCGTACTGGTCGGTGAGGACCCCGCCAGCCAGAAGTACGTGGCGGGCAAGCACCGCGACTGCGCCGAGGTGGGCATCGCCTCCATCCAGCGCCAACTGCCCGCCACCGCCACGCAGGAGGAGATCGAGGCGGTCGTCCGGGAGCTGAACGAGGACCCGGAGTGCACCGGCTACATCGTCCAACTCCCGCTCCCCAAGGGCATCGACGAGAACCGCATCCTCACGCTGATGGACCCGGCCAAGGACGCGGACGGGCTGCACCCGACCAACCTCGGCCGCCTGGTGCTCAACGAGCCCGGTCCGCTGCCCTGCACGCCGTACGGGATCATCCAGCTGCTGCGCGAGCACGGTGTGGAGATCAACGGCGCCGAGGTCGTGGTCGTCGGCCGCGGGGTCACCATCGGGCGTCCGATGCCGCTGCTGCTGACCCGCCGCTCGGAGAACGCGACGGTGACGCAGTGCCACACCGGCACCCGTGACCTCGCCGCCCATCTGCGCCGGGCCGACATCATCGTGGCCGCCGCCGGGGTGCCGCACCTGGTCAAGCCCGAGGACGTCAAGCCGGGCGCGGCCGTCCTCGACGTCGGCGTCAGCCGGGACGAGAACGGCAAGATCGTCGGAGATGTGCACCCCGGGGTCACCGAGGTGGCGGGCTGGGTCTCCCCCAACCCGGGTGGCGTCGGCCCGATGACCCGCGCCCAGCTGCTGGTCAACGTCGTCGAAGCGGCGGAGCGCGGCGCGGCCGCGAGCTGACCGGAAGGGACAAGGGACCGAGCATGGACGCCGACACGAGTACGGGGGACGGCGGCAGCGGCGGGGACGAGCCCGCCGAGCCGTCGGCGAGCGGCGCCCTGCCGTCCCCGGGAGCCACGCCGGGCGGGCCGTCGCCCGCCCTGAACGGGGCCCGGCCCTCCGCCAACGGCCACGGGGCCCCGGGCGGGGCCGCCGCGCTGTCCTCCGAGGGGGCCGTGGCCGCCGCCACCCCCGCGCCCCGCAAGCCGTCCCGGCGCTTCCCCTCGGTCACGCGCGACACCGCGCGGCCCGAGGGCGGCGGCCGGGCGGCCTCCGGGGCCTCACCGGCGCCCGCGCGCCAGTGGCCGCTGCTGACCGTGCTCGGCTCGACCGGGTTCGGGCTGCTGCTGGTCTCGGTGGACCTCTTCCGGGTGGGGCTGATCGTCATCGGCCTGGCCCTGCTGGCGGGCGCGGCGCTGCGCTGGACGCTGCCGTCGGTGGGCATGCTGGCGGTGCGCTCGCGCTTCACCGACATCACCACGTACGGCTCGCTCGGCGTCCTGATCGTGCTGCTCGCCCTGGTGGCGCAGCCCCGGCCCTGGCTGGACATCCCGTTCCTGGAGGACGCGGTCCGGTTCACCGTGCGCTGAGGGGTCGCTCCGCGCTGAGTGTTCACCGTGGGCTGATCGAGGTGTGGGTGCGTTGAGGGGGCGTACGTGAACGCGTACGCCCCCTCGCGCGTAATCCCCTGCGTACATCCGTGGGTACACCCCTGAAAAAACAGAACGGCGCCCGTCCTCTCCCCCGTCGGACGACGGGCGCCGTCTGTCCCCCGTGGACGTAAGAGTCATGCACGCGCCAACGCGGCTCAAGAGAAACCCGAGGCCTGTGGCGCGGAGGTGACCGTTCCGCAACTCTGTGTGCGTCGGGCAACAGCTGTCCACAGGCGCGGGGGCCTTGGTGACGGCGCTTCCCGCCGACGGGAGGATGGGGGGCGAACAGGGGCCAGGGGTGTGCCGGGGGGCGACACCGGCCCTCGGGGACACATCGGGCACGTATGGGGGGACAAGGGGGAAGCACATGCCTCGCTGGAAGGCGCTGCCGGAGGAACTCGACCCGCAGGTCAAGGAGTTCGCGAGCCAGCTGCGCCGGCTGGTCGACCGCAGTGGACTGAGCCTCGCGGCGGTCGCCGACCGCACCGGGTACAGCAAGACCTCGTGGGAGCGCTATCTGGGCGGACGGCTGCTCGCGCCCAAGGGCGCCATCGTGGCGCTCGCCGAGGTCACCGGGACCAATCCCATCCATCTGACCACCATGTGGGAGCTCGCGGAGCGCGCCTGGAGCCGTGCCGAGATGCGCCACGACCTGACCATGGAGCAGATCCGGATATCCCAGGCGC
>NZ_BAAACA010000022.1:0-5522 GCF_039521265.1 Streptomyces crystallinus
GTACCGGACGCGGCGGCGCTGGAGGCCGGGGCCCCGGTCCGGGGCGCGCCCTTGGCGGCCTCGCCCGACGCCGCCGCGGACCGGCTGCGCGGCTCGCCCGACGCGGGCTCCTCCTCGGCCGCCGAGTGCTCGGGCCGCCCCGCGGACTCGTCCGCGGCCGGGTCGCTCTCGCCCGCCGGACCGGGCACCTTCGCCTCGCCGTTGGTCCGCCTCGGGGTGGAGGACTGGAGTGCCATTCCTCCGGTCGTACGGAACAGTTCGTCGGCCCCGGGCAGACTCACTCGGCGTGACACCGGGCGAGCACCTCCCTGGCGAGCTGGCGGTAGGCGGCGGCGCCGACGGAGTTGGACGCGTACGTCGTGATCGGCTCACCGGCGACCGTGGTCTCCGGGAAGCGCACGGTCCGGCCGATCACCGTGTGGTAGACGTGGTCGTCGAAGGCCTCGACCACCCGGGCCAGGACCTCGCGGCTGTGCACCGTACGGGAGTCGTACATGGTCGCGAGGATGCCGTCGAGCTCCAGGTCGGGGTTGAGCCGCTCCTGGACCTTCTCGATCGTCTCGGTCAGCAGGGCCACACCGCGCAGCGCGAAGAACTCGCACTCCAGCGGCACGATCACCTTGTGAGCCGCCGTCAGGGCGTTGACGGTGAGCAGGCCGAGCGAGGGCTGACAGTCGATCACGATGTAGTCGTAGTCGGCCATCAGGGGCTTCAGGGCGCGCTGGAGCGTGGACTCCCGGGCGACCTCGCTGACCAGCTGCACCTCGGCGGCGGAGAGGTCGATGTTGCTCGGCAGCAGGTCCATGTTGGGGACCGCCGTCTTGAGCAGCACCTCGTCGGCCGACATGCCCCGCTCCATCAGCAGGTTGTAGACCGTCAGGTCGAGCTCCATCGGGTTCACACCCAGGCCGACCGAGAGGGCGCCCTGCGGGTCGAAGTCGACGAGCAGCACCCGGCGTCCGTACTCCGCGAGGGCCGCACCCAGGTTGATGGTCGACGTGGTCTTGCCGACGCCGCCCTTCTGGTTGCACATCGCGATGATCTTCGCGGGCCCGTGGTCGGTCAGCGGACCCGGGATCGGGAAGTACGGCAGGGGCCGTCCGGTGGGGCCGATCCGCTCGCGACGCTGGCGTGCGGCGTCGGGGGCGAGGGTGGCCGCGTACTCGGGATCGGGCTCGTACTCGGCGTCGGGGTCGTAGAAGTGCCCCTGGGGCACCTCGTCGTAGTCGGCGAAAGCGGCGGTCTCGCGGCCGCTCTCGTTGCCGGCCATGGCGTTCACGTGTAGGCCGTCCATCATCCGTGGGGCTGTCGTCATGTGCGGGGTGGTTGCGAAGGCTTGGACCGCGACGGAGCCGACAGCCTCAGCAGGCCCCGAAGGGCCATGGCCCCGTGCGGGCATCCCTGGTTGACCACCTCCGGGAGTAAATGTCGACTCATTCACAAGTCGTCTTACCTCCTTGGAAGTGACCAGGAAACTTTATCGATAGGTCAGCGTGGCACCATGCCGACGGTTGGCGACTCTATGGCGTGTCACCGGTCCGCAGCAACACAATCCGCCGGACCCGGCCGGATGTGTCGGCAACCGAACACCGCTCTGTCAAGGGCGTACGGGCATCAGAGCGCGAGTTTCAGGGGTGCGCGAAACGGTTAAAGAGTTACGTTCGAGGCGAGTTGAGCGAGCCTGCCGCACTCCGGTGGAAGTGTCGCGATACACATCCGGCCGGACCTTGGGCGACAAGGTCCGGCCGGGTGCGCGAGGTTGACGACGGACATTGACGAACCGTTTCGTCAGGGCGTCGTCGCGGTGTGTCGGATCAGCCGATGAGCGTGCTCAGCTCAAGGGTCTCCAGGCCGTGGGCCTCGGCGACCGGGCCGTAGACGACCTGGCCGTCATGGGTGTTGAGGCCCAGGGCGAGCGCCGGGTCGCGGCGCAGCGCCTCGACCCAGCCGTTGTTCGCCAGCGACACGATGTAGGGCAGCGTGGCGTTGGTGAGCGCGTAGGTGGAGGTGTTGGGCACCGCGCCCGGCATGTTGGCGACGCAGTAGAAGACCGAGTCGTGGACCATGAAGGTCGGCTCGGCGTGGGTGGTCGGACGGGAGTCCTCGAAGCAGCCGCCCTGGTCGATCGCGATGTCGACAAGGACACTTCCGGGCTTCATCTTGGCGACGAGCTCGTTGGTGACCAGCTTCGGGGCCTTGGCGCCCGGGATGAGGACCGCGCCGACGACGAGGTCGGCCTCGATGACGGCCTTCTCCAGCTCGTAGGCGTTGGAGACGATCGTCTTCACCTTGGTGCCGAAGATCTTGTCGGCCTCGCGGAGCTTGTTGATGTCCTTGTCGAGCAGGGTCACGTGGAAGCCCATGCCGACGGCGATCTGGGTGGCGTTCCAGCCGGAGACGCCGCCGCCGATGACGACGCACTCGCCGGCGTGGGTGCCGGGGACACCGCCGGGGAGCACACCGCGGCCGCCGACCGAGCGCATCAGGTGGTACGCGCCGACCTGCGGGGCGAGACGGCCCGCGACCTCGGACATCGGGGCGAGCAGCGGCAGCGCGCGGTTCGCGGTCTCGACCGTCTCGTACGCGATGGCGGTGGTGCCGGACTCCAGCAGGGCGTCCGTGCACTCGCGGGAGGCGGCGAGGTGCAGGTAGGTGAAGAGCGTCTGGTCCTTGCGGAGGCGGTGGTACTCCTCGGCGATGGGCTCCTTGACCTTCAGCAGCAGGTCGGCGGCGGCCCAGACCTCGTCGGCCGTGCCCAGGATCTCGGCGCCGGCGGCCACGTACTCGGCGTCCGTGATCGACGAGCCGACACCGGCGTTCTGCTCGATGACGACCTGGTGGCCGTGGCGCACCAGCTCGTGCACGCCGGCGGGGGTGATGGCCACCCGGAACTCGTTGTTCTTGACCTCGCGGGGGATGCCGACCTTCACGTCGATCACGGTCCTTGGCTCAGGGGATAAGGGGGGTGTAATCCATACATACCCGGATGCACCAAGGCGCACCGGGAGACACCGCAAGAAGGTGCGGCGGAGCCAGTCTAATGAAGGTTTTCCAGCTGTCTACCCTTACAAACAACTAATCTTTGGCCGAAGCACTGCGGATTTCGTAGGCCGGAGGCGCTCCCTCCTCCCCTGTTCCTCCATCGGGCTCCAGCAGCCGCTCGGCGGCGCCCCGGTGCAGCCTGGCCGCCGCCGGGTCCCCGAGCCGGTCGAGCGTGTCGGCCAGGCGCAGCTGGAGCGCCGCCTGGAGACGCAGATCACCGGCCTGCCTCGCCCACTCGACCGCCTCGCGGCAGGTACGCAGCGACTCCTCGGGCCGCCCCGCGTACTCCTGCACCCGGGCCGCCTCGCTCAGCGCCCGCGCCTGGCTCGCCAGATCCCCCAGACGGCGGTATCCGGCCACCGCGGCGCGCCAACTGCGGAGCGCCTCGCCGTAGCGGCCCGCGTAGGTGAGCACCGCGCCGATACGGCCGTACAGGCGCGCCTCGTCCTCCCGCTCACCCCGCGCGAGCCGCTGGGCGAGCGCCCGCCCGTACCAGTCGGCGGCCCGGGTCCAGTCGCCCAGCTCCTGGTGGGCGCCGCCTACGGATTCCATCGCGCGGCCGCTCGCGTACGGGTCGTTCGCCGCCCGGCCCGCGTCCAGCGCGGCCCGGTAGCGGACCAGCGCGTCGGCGGTACGCCCGGCCTCCGCGTCCAGATCGCCCAGATTGAGCAGGGCCGCGGCCTTCTCCCGGGTCAGCTCGCGCCGCTCGGCGACGTCCAGAACCAGCTGGTGCAGACCATAGAGGTCGGGTGCGGCCGCCTCGGTCCCCCGGTGCGCGGCCAGCGCCCGCACCAGCGCCGCGACCAGCCGCCGGGCCAGCGTGTCCAGCTCCCCGTCCTCGACGGCGGCCCGGGCGGCCGCGAGCAGCGCGGGCCGACGGGTGTCCAGCCAGGTGGCGGCCAGCCGCTCGTTCGGGAAGCGCAGGGCGCGCGGCAGCCCGGCGAGCCTCTTGCGGGCCGGGGAGCCGTCGGGCTCGGTGACCGCCCGGCAGGACTGGAGCAGCCGTACGGTCCGCTCCAGCATCCTGGCCCGGGCCAGCTGGAGCTCGCCGGGCCGGTCGGTGGCCTCGGCGAGCCTGTGCAACAGCGGAGCCAGCCAGCCGGGCACCGCGTACTGGGCGGGCCGCTCCCGGGGGTCGCCGTGGACCCGCAGCAGCCCGTAGACGGCGAAGTCCTCCAGGGTGTTCTGGGCCGCCGAGACCGAGCACCCGGCGAGCGCGGAGGCGCTCTGGGCGTCCACGATCCCGGCCGGGGCGAGCGAGAGCAGCCGCAACAGCCGGGCGTTGGGCCCCGGCAGCGACTCGTACACCAGCCGGAAGGCGCGTACCAACGGGCGCTCGGCGACGGGGAGTTGACCGCCCAGGGCGCCGCCGTCCACGGGCAGCGCGTGCAGCCGCTTGGCGACGTCGGAGACGGCCGCCTGGGGGCGCACGGCCAGCCAGCCGCCGACCAGGGCGACGGCCGCGGGCGATCCGGCGCACTCCTCGACCAGGTTCTCGGCGGTGCGCGGGTCCACCGTGATCCGCACCGCGCCGGTGAAGCTCTCCAGGAAGGCGACGGCCGCCTGGGAGTCCAGGCCGCCGAGGGTGCAGGGGCGGACGTCCGGGATGCCGGTGAGCGGGCCGCGGGCGGTCGCCACCACCAGGCAGTCGGCGTTCTGGGGCAGCAGCGGGTCGACCTGTTCGGCGTCGACCGCGTCGTCGAGCAGCAGCAGGGCCCGGCGCCCGGCGAGCGCCTCGCGCAGCAGCTGGGTCAGCTCGTCCTCGCCGCCGCCGGGCGGCACCGGCACATCGAGGGCGTCGAGCAGGTCACGGGCCGCCCGCTCGGCGGGGACCGGGGTGCCACCGGGTTCGCGCAGGGCGGCGCGCAGTACCCCGTCGGGGTAGTCCTCGGCCAGCCGGCGGGCGAGCTCCTCGGCGAGGGCGGTGCGCCCGGAACCGGGGCGTCCGGCGATCAGCAGCACCCGCGCGCGCGGCGACTTGCGGCCGGACAGGGTGTCGAGCCCCGCGCGCTCCACGTCCTCACGCAGCTCCTTCAACTCCCGCTGGCGGCCGAAGAACTGACGGCCGGTCGTCTCGGGCGCGTCCGGCTCGCCCCGCGCGGCAGAGCCGCCCACGTCCACCGCCTGATCCGTCACGGGCCACGCTCCGTCCGCTGCGCACGAGCCGAGCCCGGCGGGTCTCCGCACGGGCGTTCCGAGCGTAGTTCACGCGTGGTCAGGCCTCCGGCGGAGCGCGGCGGTCAGGTCGCCCAATCGGATCAGCGGATGGTCTGACTGATGGGGCGGCGGCGGTGCGATTTTGCCTGCGGGCCGTGCGGGCTGCTCGCGCGTGTTTGCCCGCGGGCCGTGCCGGGTGCTCGCGCAGTTCCCCGCGCCCCTGAAAAGCCTCGTTCGTCTGCGGACCGTGCCCGCTTCTCGCGCAGTTCCCCGCGCCCCTAGGCAGTTAGGGGCGCGGGGAACTGCGCGAGGAGCGGCCACCG
>NZ_BAAACA010000023.1:0-62787 GCF_039521265.1 Streptomyces crystallinus
CCGCCGTGCCCGCGCCCGAGCAGCCCGCCCCGGCGCCCGCCGCCGAGCCGGTGGCCGCACCGGCCGTGGCGGCCGCGCCGCCGCAGGCACCCGAGCCGGACCCGGCTCAGCAGCCCGAGGGCGTCCAGGTCGAGTCGGCGCCGCAGCCGATCGCCGAGCCCGTGGCGCCGGTCGCGCCCGTGGCCGTGGGGCCGGTGCTCGTGGAGGACGACCTGGTGGAGAAGAACCTCCCGGAGGACGACGGGGCCGCGCAGCCGGTGGCCGAGCAGGCCGCCGCCGTGGTCGCGCCGGAGCCGGTCGCCGTGGCGCCGGAGGCCGTCGAGCCCGTGGTGGCCGCCGAGGTGCCCGCGCCCGTCGCCGTGGCGCAGGAGCAGGCCCCGGTCCAAGCCCCGGTCCAGGCCCCGGTCCAGGTCCAGGAGCAGGACGCGGTGGAGCCGCAGGCCGGGCCTGTCCCGGCCGCCGCGCCGCCCGTCGTGCCCGTACCCCGCTCCGAGTCCGCCCCCGAGCCCCAGCCCGAGCAGGTGCCGACGGCCCCCGAGGTCCCGACCCCCGTGCTCGTCGTCGACGAGCCCGAGCCACTGGCGGCCGAGGCCGAGCCGGAGCGGCCCCGCCCCGTCGCCGTGATCATCGACGATGTGGACGAGGACACGGCCGAGGAGATCGCCACGGCCGCCGAGCCGGTCGCCGACCAGGGCGAGCCCGTCGAGGCCGCCGCCCCCGACGACACCGAGGCCGACGAGGCCACCGAGGCCGACGCGGGCGCCCCGGCCCCCGGCTACGCCGACGCCGAGCGCGAGGCCGTGCTGCGCGTGATGCGCGAGCGCCGCGACATCCGCAACGGCTTCCGCGCCGACCCGATCCCGCACGAGGTGCTGCTGCGCGTCCTGGAGGCCGCGCACACCGCCCCCAGCGTCGGCCACTCGCAGCCCTGGGACTTCGTGGTCATCCGGTCCGCCGAGACCCGCCGCACCATGCACGAGCTCGCCCAGCGCCAGCGCGACGCGTACGCGAAGTCGCTGCCCAAGGGCCGCGCCAAGCAGTTCAAGGAACTGAAGATCGAGGCCATCCTCGACACCCCGGTGAACATCGTGGTCACCGCCGACCCCACCCGGGGCGGCCGCCACACCCTGGGCCGCTACACCCAGCCGCAGATGGCCCCGTACTCCTCGGCGCTCGCCGTCGAGAACCTGTGGCTCGCCGCCCGCGCCGAGGGCCTCGGCGTCGGCTGGGTCTCCTTCTTCGACGAGCGCGAGATGGTCCGCGCCCTCGGCCTGCCCGAGCACCTGGAGGTCGTCGCCTACCTCTGTGTGGGGTACGTGGACGAGTTCCCGGACGAGCCCGAGCTGATGCAGGCGGGCTGGTCCAAGCGGCGCCCGCTGTCCTGGGTGGTCCACGAGGAGACGTACGGCCGCCGCGCGCTGCCCGGCGAGGACCCGCACGACCTGCTCCAGGAGACCGTCGCGGGCATCCGCCCGCTGGACGCCAAGGCGCTCGGCGAGGCGTGGGAGCGGCAGAAGCGGATGACCAAGCCGGCCGGCGCGCTCGGCATGCTGGAGATCATCTCCGCGCAGCTCAGCGGGCTCTCCCGCAAGTGCCCGCCGCCGATCCCGGAGCCCGCGGCCGTCGCCATCTTCGCGGGCGACCACGGGGTGCACGCCCAGGGCGTCACCCCCTGGCCGCAGGAGGTCACCGGCCAGATGGTCGCCAACTTCCTGGGCGGCGGGGCGGTCTGCAACGCGTTCGCCAACCAGGTCGGCGCCGAGGTCTGCGTCATCGACGTCGGGGTGGCCGGCGAACTCCCGGCCACCCCGGGCCTGCTGCCCCGCAAGGTGCGCCCCGGCACCGGCGACATGACCACCGGGCCCGCCATGACCCGCGAGGAGGTCGTCGCCGCCGTCGAGGTGGGCATCGAGACCGCCCGCGACCTGGTGGCGGCGGGCAACAAGGCGCTGCTGACCGGTGAGATGGGCATCGCCAACACCACGGTGTCGGCCGCCCTGATCTCCCTGTACACGGGCGTCGACCCCTCGGAGGTCACCGGCCGCGGCACCGGCATCAACGACGAGACCCACGCCCGCAAGGTCGACGTGGTCCGCCGCGCCCTGGAGCTGCACAGCCCGGACCCGGCCGACCCGATCGGCGTCCTCGCCGGGATCGGCGGTCTGGAGCACGCGGCCATGGTCGGCTTCATCCTCGGCGGCGCCTCGCTCCGTACTCCGGTCATCCTCGACGGTGTGAGCGCCGGCGCGGCCGCCCTGGTCGCCCGGGCCATCGCGCCGGAGGCCCTGGCGGCGTGCATCGCGGGCCACCGCAGCGCCGAGCCCGGCCATGTCGCGGCCCTCAACAAGCTGGGTCTGCGCCCGCTGGTCGATCTGGACCTGCGCCTGGGCGAGGGCACCGGTGCCCTGCTGGCCCTGCCGCTGGTGCAGAGCGCGGCACGGGCCATGCACGAGGTCGCGACCTTCGACTCGGCCGGAGTCACCGAGAAGTAGCCACAGTCGTACCCGGCGTGCCCGCCTGTTCCGCAGTACGGAACGGCGGGCACGCCGGGCGACGGTCCGCAGACAATGGGGTCCGGGGCGACGCCCCGTCCTCCGACGACGCCCGCCGACGCCGCACCAGGAGCCACCCGCCATGGCAGAACACCCCGCGTACCCCGTAGGCCTGCGCCTCACCGGCCGCCGCGTCGTCGTCATCGGCGGCGGCCAGGTCGCCCAGCGTCGCCTCCCGGCCCTGATCGCGGCCGGCGCCGACGTCGTCCTGGTCTCCCCGTCCGCGACCCCGTCCGTGGAGGCGATGGCGGACACCGGTGAGATCACCTGGCACCGCCGTCCGTACGAGGACGGCGACCTCGCGGACGCCTGGTACGCCCTGGTCGCCAGCAGCGACACGGCGGCCAACGAGCGGGCCTCCGCCGAGGCCGAGCGCCACCGCGTCTGGTGCGTGCGCTCCGACGACGCCACCCGGGCCACCGCCTGGACCCCGGCCACCGGCCGCACCGAAGGCGTCACGGTCGCCGTGCTCACCGGCGGCGCCCCCGATCCCCGCCGCACCGCCGCCGTCCGCGACGCGGTCGTCGAGGGCCTGCGCGACGGCACCCTGGTCGCCCCGCACCATCGCACCCGTACGCCTGGCGTCGCCCTCGTCGGCGGCGGCCCCGGCGACCCGGACCTGATCACCGTGCGCGGCCGCCGGCTGCTCGCCGAGGCCGACGTGGTCATCGCCGACCGGCTCGGCCCGCGCGACCTGCTCGACGAACTCCCGCCGCACGTCGAGGTGATCGACGCCGCCAAGATCCCGTACGGCCGGTTCATGGCCCAGGAGGCCATCAACAACGCGCTGATCGAGCACGCCAAGGCGGGCAAGGCCGTCGTCCGGCTCAAGGGCGGCGACCCGTACGTCTTCGGCCGTGGCATGGAGGAGCTGCACGCGCTCGCCGAGGCGGGCATCCCGTGCACGGTCGTCCCCGGTATCTCCAGCTCGATCTCGGTGCCCGGCGCCGCCGGGATCCCGGTCACCCACCGGGGCGTGGCGCATGAGTTCACCGTGGTGAGCGGCCATGTCGCCCCCGACGACGCGCGCTCGCTCGTCGACTGGGAGGCGCTCGCCCGGCTGACCGGCACGCTGGTGATCCTGATGGGCGTCGACAAGATCGGTGCGATCGCCCGGACGCTGATCGCCCACGGCAAGAGCCCCGAGACGCCCGTAGCCCTGGTCCAGGAGGGCACCACCGCCGCCCAGCGCCGCGTCGACGCGACGCTGGCCACGGTGGGGGAGACTGTGACCACGCAGGACGTACGGCCGCCGGCGGTCATCGTGATCGGTGACGTGGTCGCCGTGGGTCCCGCGCTCCCGACCACGTAACCCGCGGTAACGGATCTCGGTCCGGGCCGTTGGCACCACACCCAGGACAAGGCAGTATCACCCTGTGGCTGATCTCATCACCATCGACGACCCCGACGACCCGCGCCTGCGCGACTACACGGGCCTGACCGACGTCGAACTGCGCCGCAAGCGCGAGCCCGCCGAGGGCCTGTTCATCGCCGAGGGCGAGAAGGTCATCAGACGGGCCAAGGACGCCGATTACGAGATGCGGTCCATGCTGCTCTCCGCCAAGTGGGTCGACGTGATGCGCGACGTCATCGACGAGATCCCGGCGCCCGTCTACGCGGTCAGCCCCGACCTCGCCGAACGCGTCACCGGCTACCACGTGCACCGGGGCGCCCTCGCGTCGATGCAGCGCAAGCCGCTGCCGACGGCGCAGGAGATCCTGGCGACCACGCGCCGCGTCGCGGTGATGGAAGCGGTGAACGACCACACCAACATCGGCGCGATCTTCCGCAGCGCCGCCGCCCTCGGCATGGACGCCGTGCTGCTCTCGCCGGACTGCGCCGACCCGCTCTACCGCCGCTCGGTGAAGGTCTCCATGGGCGCGGTCTTCTCCGTCCCGTACGCCCGTCTGGAGTCCTGGCCCAAGAGCCTGGCGACGGTACGCGAGGCGGGCTTCAGGCTGCTCGCCCTCACCCCCGACGAGAAGGCCTCGGCCATCAACGAGACGGCGCCCCACCGGCTCGACAAGGTGGCCCTGATGCTGGGCGCGGAGGGCGACGGCCTCTCCACCCAGGCCCTGGTCGCGGCCGACGAATGGGTCCGCATCCCGATGGCCCACGGCGTCGACTCCCTCAACGTGGGCGCGGCGGCGGCGGTGGCGTTCTACGCGGTGGCGACGGGCAGGCCGGAGTAGCACGAGCCCTGTCAGGGGCGCGGGGAACTGCGCGACCAGCCACGGACAACCCGCAGTCGCCGGCCCACCGCGAGGCCCTAGAGCTGCTGCGCCGCGGCGATCCCCAACGCCACGATCAGCGTGACGACGAAGAACACGATGAGCCGCTGGCGCAGCAGCCGAGGGTTGGCGGGCCGCAGCCGCCCCGTACCGGTCCGGACACCCGGACGCGTGCCGGGACGCCCATTGGTCCCATGGGTACGGCTGCCATTGCGGGGCGCGGGCGGCCGAGAGCCCCCCGTGCGCGGCGCGGAGGGACGAGGCGCCCCGCCCCGCTGGGCGCCGGCACCCGTACTGCGCCCGCCGCCCTCGGTATACCGCTGCGTACGCTCATCGCGCTGATACTGCTCCGTACGCTCACTGAGCCGCCCCGTCGGCCGGTCCGCCTCGGAGCGGTCGCGCTGGGCGGGCGGCCGCGCGTCCAGACCGCCACCGCCCTGCGCCTCCCGCGCCGCGATCTCCTTGAGCCGCATCGAGAGCTGGAGCGTGCTGGGCCGCTCCTCGGGGTCCTTGGCCAGACAGGCCCGCACCAGCGGGGCGAGCGCGTCCGGCACCCCGTGCAGCTGGGGCTCCTCGTGCACCACCCGGTAGAGCATGACCTCCGAACTGCCGTGTCCGAAGGGCGAGTCGCCCATCGCCGCGTACGCCAGCGTCGCGCCCAGCGAGAAGACGTCCGTGGCGGGCGTGACCGCCGCCCCGCGCACCTGCTCGGGCGCGAGGAAGCCCGGCGAGCCGACGGCCGTGCCGACGTGGGTCAGCGTGGAGGCGCCGGTCGCCCAGGCGATGCCGAAGTCGATGATCCGGGGGCCCTTGGGGGAGAGCAGGATGTTGGACGGCTTGAGGTCCCGGTGCACCACACCGGCCTCGTGCACCGCCACCAGCCCCTCGGAGAGCGCGGCGCCGATCGCGGCGGCCTCGGCCGCGGCCAGCGGGCCCTCCTCGGCGACCTTGTCGTGCAGCGAGGGGCCGGGCACGTACTGCGTCGCGAACCAGGGGCGGTCGGCCTCCAGGTCGGCCGCGACGAGGCGGGCCGTGCAGCCGCCGCGGATGCGCCGGGCCGCCGACACCTCGCGGGCGAAGCGCGAGCGGAACTCCTGGTCCTCGGCGAGGTCCGGACGGATCACCTTGAGCGCGACCCGCTGGCCGCGCCGGTCGGAGCCGAGGTAGACGACACCCATGCCACCCGCGCCGAGGCGCCGGTGGAGCCGGAACGAGCCGACGACACGCGGGTCCTCGCGCCGGAGCCGCATCATCGCCATTTTCATCCCCGCTGCCCGGTCCTGTTGACGTGGCACAGCTTACGTACCCCCGGGCCGGTGTGCTCATAGGCCGCGCCCTCGCGCACCGATCGATTGTCAGTGCCCGGTGGGAAACTTGAAGAGTGGTCAGCAACGCGCCGTGCGCGCCGCGCCGACCGGAGCGCGATCTCAACGATCCGGTGCAGAAGGGGGATTGGATCAGTGAAGGGTGACCGCGTGGAGATAGTCGTGGACGCGGGTGACACGACACGCACGTACGAAGTGGTGGCAACCCGGGCGGGTCGCAGGGTGGAGACGGCGGTCCGCAGAGGGGTGGTGGAAGTGAGCGAAGTCACCCGCAGCGGGACGGTGGTGCGCACCGCGCGCTTCATGGCGACCCGGGTGCTCGCCCTGGTCGAACAGCCGGTCCCCCGGGAGGACGCCTCCGAGGTGGAGACCCGTCCCCTCCGGGAAGACCCCAAGTCCTAGGACCCGGTCTCCACCCAGGGGAGTACGGGAGGGGTGACCCACTCATCCCCTGGGAGGCCCGGCAATCGGTACGAGGGCATGACGCCCGGCGGGCGCCGCTTCCCTAATGTGGAGGTCAAGCGGCGGGCGCAGCACTCGTCCCCCGAGGTCAGACGCCCGCCGCTGTCGATTCGACAGGAGAGGGACCATGGCGGACACGGCAACGCGGACGATTCTCCGCACGCGCGGAAGCAGGGCGACCGCCTCGGCATCCGCCGCCCGCCGGTCCGGCCCGCGCCACCCCTTGGTGGCGACGGCCATGGTCCTCCCCCTGGCGGCCCTGCTGACAGTCGTCTTCGGCGGCTGGGACGCGGTGGTCACACAAGCGTCGTCCGTGGGCGTGATGCTGGGGCGCTGAGCGGCGCCCCGGACCCGGTAGAGCGGACCGGGTCGGGGACATCCGGCCATTTTCAGCCCCGTGGGGACGGGGGTGCGGCGGACGGCAGAAAAGGCGTTGCCCAACTGGCTGGGGAGCCACCAGGGCAACGCCTTTTCGTATACCCACGCCCCTGACGCGCCCCAGGGGACGCGAGAGACGAGCGGGGGTGGAGGGGCGCGGGGAACTGCGCGAGCAACCCACCACAGCCCGCAGACGACCGGGGGCTCAGGGGCGCGGGGAACTGCGCGAGCAACCCACCACAACCCGCACACGACCGAGGGTTCAGGGGCGCGGGGAACTGCGCGACCAGCCGCCCACCGGCCCGCAGACAAAGCCCGGGCCAAGCAGGGGCGCGGGGAACTGCGCGACCAGCCCCTTACCGGCCCGCAGACAAAGCCCGGGCCACAAACGCCGTACCCTCGCAGGGGAAGCGCGCCCACCCCCGGAGCCCCATGCCCCCCGCACCCCTCATCACCACCCTCACAGAAGCCGCCCGCAAGGCAGCCGAGGCCTTCCCGGAGCCGCCCGGAGCCAGGGGAGCGGGACCGGGGCCAGGCACCGAGATCCTCGCGGCCCGCCCCGACGGCACAGTCGTCCGCCACGGCCCCGTCGTAGCCAAGGCGCATGCCCCTGACACCGACCCGGCGGAGCTGGACGCCCGGCTGGCCATCGCCGCCCACCCCCTCCTGCACGGCGTGCTGCTCGCCCCCCTGGAGCCCAGGCCACCCCACACTCCCGGCACGGCCCCCGGCCCCACACCGATCACCCCACCCATAACCCTCTGGCCCCACGGCACCCCCGTAGACCCCACCGACCCCGACAACGCCCCCTGGCCCGAGGCCGGCCACCTGGTGGCGCGGCTGCACCGCGTGCCCCTGGACGCCCTCCCCGGCCCCCTGCCCGCCATGCGCGGCCCCGCCAAGGCCGCCAGAGCCGTGGCGCGGATGCGGTCAGCCGGGGTCCAGGGAGCGGCGGCCGAGGCCGTCACCCGGGCCTGGGCCCAACTCCCGGCCTGGGCCCGAGCCGAGGCCCCGCACTCCACCCCCACCCCCGCTCCCGCCGACGGAACCGCCCGCCTCTGCCACGGCGACCTCCACCTCGGCCAGCTCGTCCGGCTGGACAGGCCCGTCCGGCTGGACAGGCCCCTCCACCCCGTCCCGCCCGTACAACACCCGGCCGACAGGAACTGGCTGCTCATCGACGTCGACGACCTGGGGCTGGGCGACCCCGCCTGGGACTTGGCGCGCCCCGCCGCCTGGTACGCGGCGGGCCTGCTCGCCCCCGAGGACTGGTCCCGCTTCCTCGGCGCGTACCGGGACGCGGGCGGCCCCGCCGTACCGCCGCAGGGCGACCCCTGGCCCCAACTCGACGTGCCCGCCCGCGCCCTGACCGTACAGACGGCGGCGCTGGCCCTCGCCAAGTGCGCCCGGGACCGCCGGGAGCCGGACGAGGCGGAGCTGGCCATGATCGAGAGCTGTACCCGAATCGCAGCACTCCCGCCCCGGCTCCCGTGACGGGGGCGGACATAGGCTGCTGCTGCCCCATCGGAGAAACAGCGAGGAGTTGAGCCGGTCATGCAGTGTCCCAAGTGCCACGCACCGATGCACACGTACAACCGCAACGGTGTGCAGATCGAGCAGTGCAGCGGTTGCCGGGGGATCTTCCTCGACTACGGGGAGCTGGAGTCGCTGACCCGGCTGGAGTCGCAGTGGGTGCAGCAGGCCCCGCCCGCGCCGCAGGCCTACCCCGCGCCCCCGGCCCCGCAGGGCTACCCGGCCCAGGCCCCGCACGCCCCGGCATGGGGCGCCCCGCAGCACCAAGGCGGCCACGGTGGCTACGGCGGCCACGGCAGTCACGGCGGCCACTACGGCCACAAGCGCCACAAGGGCTTCGGCCACATGCTCTTCTCGTCCTGACGGGGGGCGCGCACGACGAAGCCCCCGGCCTTCGAGAAGGCCGGGGGCTCCGGGCTGTGCGCGATACTGGGATTGAACCAGTGACCTCTTCCGTGTCAGGGAAGCGCTCTCCCGCTGAGCTAATCGCGCGGGATCGGTCAGAACCCTACAGGACGGTTCCGGACCGGGTGGTACTGCGTGCGCGATACTGGGATTGAACCAGTGACCTCTTCCGTGTCAGGGAAGCGCTCTCCCGCTGAGCTAATCGCGCGGGTACGGATCTTCGAGAAGATCCAGTGGACGATACTGGGATTGAACCAGTGACCTCTTCCGTGTCAGGGAAGCGCTCTCCCGCTGAGCTAATCGTCCTTGGAGGTGGAGACGGGATTTGAACCCGTGTAGACGGCTTTGCAGGCCGTTGCCTCGCCTCTCGGCCACTCCACCAGGAGTGCGAGCAGGGGTTCGGGAAGATCCCCCACATCGAGCGGACGACGAGATTCGAACTCGCGACCCTCACCTTGGCAAGGTGATGCTCTACCAACTGAGCCACGTCCGCTTGTCGTTTCCGTTTCGCTTGCGCGTCCCGGCGACGTGTTGAACTCTAGCGGATTCCTGGGCCAGTACAAAAACGCGTTTCCGCAGCGTGCTGCGGTGTGCTCGGCCCGCACCCGGCGTCGTCCCTGGTCCGCGCCCGCTCCGGGGCGGCCGCACGGCGGCCCCCCTAGACTCACAACCGTGCATGACCTCGCTCCTCTGGCCCGTTTCGGCGGGCTCCTGGCCTCCGATCTCCGCGATGTGACCGCTGACCCGGAGGCGCTCGACTCCTCCGGCTTCTGGGCGGTCGCGGCCGACTTCGAGGGCCGTCTCGTGTGTGCGCGCTTCGCGGACGTACGGGCCGCCCCGGTCCCCGCGCCGGTCCCGGGCGCCTGGCGCGGGCCCGCCGCCGGTGACTGGACGTCCTCCCTCGACCGCGCCGCGTACACCGCCGGTGTGCGCAGGATCCGCGAGCACATCGCGGCCGGCGAGGTCTACCAGGCGAACCTCTGCCGCGTGCTGAGCGCCCCGCTGCCCGATCCGGCCGCCGCCGACGTGGACGCGCTCACCGCGCTGCTGGCCCGGGGCAACCCCGCCCCCTATGCAGGAACGATCCGGCTGCCGGCGCACGGCGTGGAGATCGCCACCGCCTCGCCCGAGCTCTATCTGCGGCGTACGGGGGAGGTCGTCGAGTCCGGGCCCATCAAGGGGACCGGCCGCACCGCCGACGACCTGCTGGAGAAGGACCACGCCGAGAACGTGATGATCGTCGACCTGGTCCGCAACGACCTGGGCCGGGTCTGCGCCACCGGCTCGGTCACCGTGCCCGAGCTCTGCGCGGTCGAGCCGCACCCGGGCCTGGTCCACCTCGTCTCCACCGTGCGCGGGGAGCTGCGCGAGGGCGCGGGCTGGAAGGACCTCCTCGACGCCTCCTTCCCGCCCGGCTCGGTCACCGGGGCGCCCAAGTCCAGCGCGCTGCGGATCATCGAGGCGCTGGAGACCGCCCCGCGCGGCCCCTACTGCGGCGGCATCGGCTGGGTCGACGCCGACCGTCGGCGCGGCGAGCTCGCCGTCGGCATACGTACCTTCTGGATCGACCGCCCCCGGGGCGTCCTGCGCTTCGGCACCGGGGCGGGCATCACCTGGGGATCCGACCCCGAACGGGAGTGGGCCGAGACCGAGCTGAAGGCGTCCCGGCTGCTCGCGGTGGCGTCGGGCGCGTATTCGGACAGTGGAAGGACCGCGTAGATGCAGATCTGGGTGAACGGCGCACTGCGGGACGCCGACGCCGCGCAGGTGTCCGTCCTGGACCACGGGATGACCGTGGGCGACGGCGTCTTCGAGACGGTGAAGGCACAGCGGGGGACGACGTTCGCGCTCACCCGCCACCTCGCCCGGCTGACCCGCTCGGCGCGCGGCCTGGGCCTGCCCGACCCGGACCTGGACGAGGTCCGCCGCGCCTGCGCCGCCGTGCTCGACGCCAACCCGGTCGCGCTCGGCCGGCTGCGGATCACCTACACCGGCGGCCTCTCCCCGCTCGGCTCGGACCGCGGCGACGCGGGCCCCACGCTGGTGGTGGCCCTCGCCGAGAGCGCCCGGCGCCCCGACAGCACCGCCGTGATCACCGTGCCCTGGACGCGCAACGAGCGCAGCGCCGTCGCCGGGCTCAAGACCACCTCGTACGCCGAGAACGTGGTCGCGCTGGCCCGCGCGCACGGGCAGGGCGCCACCGAGGCGCTGTTCGGCAACACCCTCGGCGCGCTCTGCGAGGGCACCGGCTCCAACGTCTTCGTCGTCCTCGACGGACAGCCGCACACCCCGCCGCTCTCCTCCGGCTGCCTGGCGGGGATCACCCGCGAGCTGGTCGTGGAGTGGACCGGCGCCCAGGAGACCGAGCTGCCCCTGGCCGTGCTGGCGAGCGCCGAGGAGGTCTTCCTGACCTCCACCCTGAGGGACGTGCAGGCCGTGCACCGGGTCGACGGGCGGGAGCTGACCGGCACACCGGGCCCGGTCACCGCCAAGGCGATGCGCGTCTTCGACGAGCGGGCCGCCGCCGACCTCGACCCGTAGGCCCTGCCGTCCAGGAGCCCGCGAGGACCGCATCCCGGCAAATCCGGTGACGGACGGCCGCCCGGCAGGTACAACGGCCTTGATGACCACCACCATCCGGCCGACCGGGCCGCTCCAGCAGGGCGCCGACGGCGCCGCCTCCCGTACCTACGACGTGTGCGTCAACAGCAGACGCGTCGGCACCGTCACCGTCGCCACCGACCCGAGGTTCGGCCCCGCCATGGGGGTGATCAGCGGGCTGTACGTGGACGAGCGCGACCGGGGCCGCGGCCGGGGGACGGTGGCCGCGCTGGCCGCCGAGGAGGTGCTGCGCGGCTGGGGCTGCACCCAGGTGCGCGCGGCGGTGCCCGCGGACGCCGTGGCGGCCCTGCGGCTGGCCGACGCGCTCGGCTACACCGAACGCAGCCGCAACATGGCCAAGCCGCTGCCCGCCGAGCCGCCCGCGCTGCCCGCCCAGGTCACCGGGCGGGCGATGACCGAGGCCGAGTTCACCGTCTGGCACCACGACGAGCAGGAGAACTACGCCCGCAGCTGGATCGCCCGGGGCGTCCCGGCCGAGCAGGCCCGCGCCAAGGCCGAGGCGGACCACCGCGACCTGCTCCCCGAGGGCCTGGCCACGCCCGGCACCCATCTGGAGGTGCTGGTCAGCGCCGGGGCCGTGGTCGGGCACGTCTGGGTGGCCCGGCAGCAGACCGACGCCGGGCCCGTCGCCTATGTCTACGACGTGGCCGTCGCCCAGGAGCACCGGGGCCGGGGCCACGGCCGCGCCCTGATGCTGCTGGCCGAGCGGGCCGCCCTGGCCGACGGGCTGACCACGCTGGCCCTGCACGTCTTCACCGACAACATCCCGGCGGTGCGGCTCTACGAGTCACTGGGCTACGAGCCGACGGAGTACAACCGGGCCAAACCCCTGCTCTGAGGACCGGCCGCCGGGGCGCGGACGGGGCTCGGCGCGGACGGGGCGCGGAGACGGGCTCTCAGGCGCCCAGCAGCCGGTCCGCGATCTCCCGCACGCGGTCGCGCAGCCCGTCCTGGCTCTTGCCGCCGTCCAGACGCTCGCCGCCGATGACGTACGTGGGGGTGCCGGTGACGCCGATCGCCTTGCCCTCGGCCTGGTCGGCGTCGACGATCAGCAGATGCCGGCCGTCGATGAGGGCGGTGTCGAACTCCTCGGCGTCGAGGCCGAGTTCGCGCGCGGCGTCGAGCAGCACGCGCTCGCCCCGCTCGCCCAGCTCCTCGGTGCGGGCGAGCACCGCCTCCACGTACGGCCAGCCCCGGCCCTGCTCGAACGCCTCCTCGGCGGCCTGGGCGGCGGCGTAGGCGTGCTTGTGCTTCTCCAGCGGGAAGTGCCGCAGCCGGATCTCCAGGCGGTCGCCGTAGTGCGCCCGCAGGGCGCGGACGTCGTCGAGGGCGGCGTGGCAGTCGGGGCACTGGAGCTCGCACCACACGTCGAGGACGACGGGGGCGGCGGAGCCGGTTTCGGGGGTGGTCTCGCTCATGGGGCCAGTCTCCCAGCCCCGCCCGGGCGGCCCCAACCGGGACCTGGGGAGGACCCGCCCCCGAGATCTCCCTGATGTCCTGGCGCACCATGGCCCGGACCGCCCGCTCCGGTGCAGGATGGAAGGGCCACACCCCCCATGTCTGGAGGAACCGGATGCTTGCCGAGACCGTCTGCTCCGCCGCGTCCGCGGCCGGACTGGGCATCGCCGCCGTGACGGCGTACCGCAAGCGCTTCCTGTCGGCCACGCGGATCGCCGCCTACGCGCTGGTCCCCGTCGCCCTGGTCATGACCGGGGTCGTGGGCTGGGTGTCCGGCATCGTGTTCAAGCCCAGCGTCTGGGCGGGCTTCGGTCTGCTCGGCATCGCCTGGATGCTCTTCTCCGTCACCCGCTTCGTGGAGCGCCGCTCCGAGGGCGGCACCCGCAAGGAGCGCAGGGCGGCCGAGGCGGCCGGGGGAGAGGCGATCGCTCCCGCGGCCTCCGCGCCCTCCCTGGGCGCCGGGCGCCGCTCCGCCGCCCGGCCCGCGCCGAAGGCGAAGGGGAAGCCCGGCGGCGCGGACGACTTCAGCGACATCGAGGCGATCCTGAAGAAGCACGGCATCTGAGGCCCGGGGCCCGGCCGCGGGGCGGGGGTGTGCGGATACGGAACCCGGGTAAGGGAACCGGACGCGATACGGAACCGCGCGCGGAATCTGAAAGCCCGTCGGAATCTGACACTCCGTAACGTGCCACGACCGGTCCGACCGGGAAATTCCGCCTACCGTTAATTCCCTTATACGGAATTCCAGTTGGAGTGAATTCCGGCCGCATTACGGGAGCGCTCCCATGGCCGATTGCGGAGCCGAATCCCGTGTCCGGTCCGTCGGCCGGCGCGGCGCGGCCGCGGCCGGGGCGCGGTGCGGTGGCCGCCCGTCAACATCGAAGTAACTCCCCCTCCGGGTGGGCGTGTTGGCGCGTCGTCGCGCTCCCGCTGGTCCATCATCACCCCCGAGATGCTGGACACTTCCCCGGGGCATGTCCCCGCGCCGCCCGAAGAACCGCATGCCGCGCCCGAGGCCGACGAGCCGCGCGGCTGTCTCTTCGCCCTTTCCCAGCCACCCCTGATGATCTTCCTCGGGGTGATCGGCTGTCTGCTGCTCATGGCGGCCCTGCACGATCTGTACCTGCTGTGACCGGCCGTACGGCAGCGCCCCGGGGCTCAGCCCGCCGCTTCCTTGCGCCGGGCCCGGTAGGCGGCCACATGCAGCCGGTTCCCGCAGGTGCGGCTGTCGCAGTAGCGGCGCGAGCGGTTGCGCGAGAGGTCCACGAAGGCCCGGCCGCAGTCCGGCGCCTCGCACCGGCGCAGCCGCTCCTGCTCGCCCGCCACCACGATGAACGCCAGCGCCATCCCGCCGTCGGCGGCCAGGTGGTCCGCGATCGAGGCGCCCGGCGCGAAGTAGTGCACATGCCAGTCGTAGCCGTCGTGGTCGGTCAGCTGGGGCGTGGTGCCCGCCTCCGCCACGATCTCGTTGACCAGACCGGCCGCCGCCCGGGCGTTCGGCGCCGCGAAGACGGCCGAGAAGCGGCTCCGTACGGTCCGTACGCCGGCGAGGTCGCGCGCGGTGAGGCTCTCCACACCGCTGATGGAGTGGTCCCGTACGAAGCCGTACAGCGCCTCGACGTCGGAGAGCCGGTCGGGCGCCTCGCTCTCCGGCGCGGTGTTCACCAGATCGACCACTACGTCGAGGGCGATCCGGGTGTCGTGAGGGATCAGCACGATTCGCTCCCTGGCCTGCTGCGGGCCGGTGCCCGCCGATGCCGGCTGACTCTACTGGCTCCGGCTCGCAGCGCACCGGCGCCCGTCCCGCGAGGGTGGTCGCGGGACGGGCGCCGGTCGAGGTGCCTATGCGGTGGGCGTGCCTATGCGGACGGCCGCGCGGCGCCGTCTCCCCGAGTCGGACGGCGCCGTGCGGCTCTCGGTCTGGCTCAGTTCTCCGCCAGGATGTGCGAGAGCTCCGTGTCCAGATCGAAGTGACGGTGTTCGGTGCCCGGTGGCACCGCGGCGTCGGTCCGCTTGAGGAACGACTCCAGAGCCCGCGCCGGGGCTTCGAGCAGGGCCTCTCCTTCCGGGGAACTGAGGGCGATGCAGACGACGCCCTGGCCGTGACTGCGCGACGGCCAGACTCTGACGTCTCCGGTACCGGTGGGCCGGTGCAGGCCCTCGGCGAGAAGGTCGCGGGCGAACACCCACTCGACGGTCTCCTCGGCTCCGGTGTGGAAGGTGGCGTGCACGGCGTAGGGATCGGCCGTGTCATACCGCAGGCCCGCGGGTACAGGCAGTGAGGACTCGCTCGACACAACGAGGCGCAGGTGCAGCTCGCAGCTGACCGTGGTGTTCATAAGCGCCAGGGCCTTTCGCTCAGTGTGCGCTCGGGGATTCGCACGTCGGCGAAATCGACATGCCACCTACGGTGCCGTTGTAAACCCCTCTGGCCGTTTTGCGGGTGTTCAGGTAGCTCGTACGGCGGAGTATTACTTTGGGTTATGCGGCCATTCTGGTGAGGGTCCGCGTCGGGTAGGTTGACCGCATGAATACGGGGAGTGACGAGCAGGCCGGAGCGACCGAGGCCGCACTGGGGTCGCGGGCGCCCGCCTTCATCAAGGCGTCCAGGCCGCTCCATCTGAGCTGGCAGGTCGGCGTCTTCGTGGTGGGTCTCGCGGTGGTGGTGGCGGGCGTCATCATGCTCCCGCTGCCGGGCCCCGGCTGGCTGGTGATCTTCGGGGGCATGGCGATCTGGGCGACCGAGTTCGTCTGGGCCCAGCTGGTGCTGCGCTGGACCCGGCGGAAGGTCACCGAGGCCGCGCAGCGGGCCCTGGACCCCAAGGTGCGGCGCCGGAACATCATCCTGACGGCGGTCGCCCTGGTGGTCGTGGCGGCGCTCGCCGGGGCCTACCTCTGGAAGTTCGGCCTCGTCCTGCCGTGGAAGGCCGACGACTGACGGGCGGGCCCGGCCACCATGGTCAAAGGCGCCGCTGACATGCGGTAATGTTTGCGGTGCGCCCGGGCGATTAGCTCAGTGGGAGAGCGCTTCGTTCACACCGAAGAGGTCACTGGTTCGAACCCAGTATCGCCCACCCGGACCGAAGGCCCGGAGATCGACAACGATCTCCGGGCCTTCGGCGTTCCAGGAACCCGCTCCCCGGGCCGGTGTACTTCCCGCTTCCCGGCGCAGACTTGCCCCATGAAGCGCACGACCGCGCACTGGAGCCACTACCGCTTCGACAGCGTCTGGCATCTGCCCGCCCCGCCGGGCGCCGTCTACGCCGTCCTGGAGCGCCCCGAGGAGTACCCGCTCTGGTGGCCGCAGATCCGCGAGGTCACCGCCCTCGACGGGGGCTCCGGCATCGCCCGCTTCCGCTCCCTCCTTCCGTACGACCTGGTCGTCACCGCCCGCGAGCGGCGCCGCGACCGGGCGGCGGGAATCCTGGAGGTGGCCATGAGCGGCGATCTGGACGGCTGGGCCCGCTGGACGCTGAGCGCGTACGGCGGCGGCACCCGCGCGCTGTACGAGCAGGAGGTCGAGGTGCGCAAGCCGCTGATGCGCCGGCTCGCGCTGCCCGGGCGGCCCGTCTTCCGGGCCAACCACGCGCTGATGATGCGCGCCGGACGGCGGGGGCTGACGGCCGTCCTGAACGGAGTTTGAACCCAGGCCGTCCGGGCCTGTATGGTTCAGTCCGTTCCCGGGCGATTAGCTCAGTGGGAGAGCGCTTCGTTCACACCGAAGAGGTCACTGGTTCGAACCCAGTATCGCCCACCGGGAGAAGGCCGGTCCGTCGACGACGGACCGGCCTTTCGCATGGACGGCCGCTCAGGCTGCGGCGGGCAGCTCCGGCCGCACCGGCCACGCCGGATCCACCGCCTCCGGCGTCCCGTTGCGGGTGAACCAGGCCTGGAGGCCGCGCGCCTGGGCCGCGTGCCAGCCGGTCTGGAGCGTATGGATCTCCGCCGGGGTCAGCCGCTCCAGGCGCGCCGCGAACCGGCGCCCCACCGCCCGTACGACCTCCAGCGCGGCCAGCGCGTCCGCCGCCGCGTCGTGCGCGCCCTCCAGCACCACCCCGTAGTGCGCGCACAGATCGGTCAGCGTGCGCCGGCCCTTGCGGTAGCGGTCCAGATGCTTGTCCAGGACCCGCGGGTCGAGCACCCGCAGCGGCGCCCCGTCCAGATAGCGCTCCAGCGACGAGGCGCGGTGGCGCCTCAACTCCCGGTCGAGCAGCGTCAGGTCGAACGGCGCGTTCATCACCACCAGCGGCCGCCCCGCCGCGCACTCCTCGGCCAGCGCCCTCGCCACCTCGTCCACCACCGGTGCCGGCCACCGCCCGTTGAGCTGCACGTGCTCGTCGGTGAGCCCGTGCACGGCGGTCGCGGCGGGCGGCACCGGTATGCCCGGGTTCACCAGCCAGCGCGTCGACCGCGGCCGTGAACCCGCCCCGTCCTGCACCACCAGCGCGGCCGAGACCAGCCGGTCCTGTTCGACGTCCACACCCGTCGTCTCCGTGTCGAAAGCGGCCAGGGGGCCTTCATACCAGCACGTCATGGTTCAACTCCCTTTGCACCCATGGCAGATGGCGTGCGTCCCCTGCCCGATTCCGTGATACCCGGGCCGTTTGCGGCGTACGCCCTCCGGCAACAACACAGGTGACGGGCCCGCAAGTTGACGGAAGGCGTACGACGGCCATGGCGATCGCGCAGCCCGAGCCGAGCGGGCTCCTGCCCGAACGGATCGCCCCGCAGCGCGGCTCACTCGCCACCACCGCCTGCATGGAGACCCTCCAGGTGGGCTACCTCCACGCCGTGGCGGCCGCCGCCGGCTGCTCGCTCTCACAACCCTTTCCGGACAACGGAATCGACTGGCACGTGAGCCACAGCGCCCCCGGCCACACCGTCGACGACGAAGTCACGATCAAGGTGCAGCTCAAGTGCACGTACCAGATCCCCTCGCACCCGCCGGGCGGGGCCTTCTCCTTCACCCTCGACAACGAGCACCTGGTGAAGCTGGCCCGCCCCCCCGTCTCGGTGCACAAGATCCTGGTCGTGATGCTCGTGCCCAGAAGCCGGGACGAGTGGCTGCGCGCGGGCCACGACCGGCTCGCGCTGCGGCACTGCTGCTACTGGACCAACCTGGCCGGCCACGCGGTGACCGGGCGGCGCAGGACCACAGTGCGGATACCGACCTCGCGGATCTTCGACGATCGCGCGCTCTGCGAGATCATGACCCGGGTCGGGGTGGGAGGGAGGCCCTGATGCGTCTGACGAGCGGGTCGAGCGGGGAGGCCGGCGGACCGGAGACCGTGGAGCCGGTGCCCGCACAGGTGGACCCGGCCGTGCTCGGCGTGCTGCTGCACCGGCACGGCTGGCAGCGGCGCGGCGGCGCCGGGCGGTACGCGCGCTGGACCCCGCCCGGGGGCGGCGGCCGCGGCACCAGCCTGCTGGTGCCCGAGAGCCGTGCCTACCCCGACAGCGAGGACCTGATCGGCGAGGCGCTCACCGCGCTGGCCCGCTCGGCGCTCCCCTCCGCGCGCGAGGTGCTGGTCTCGCTCGCCGTGCCCAGCGACGAGGTCCGCTGGTGGCGCGAGACCCCGCCGGGCCCCGCGGGCGCCACCGGCTGGAGCGAGCAGGAGCGGCTGCGCGGCGCCGCCCACCGCATGCTCCTGGCGGGCGCGCTCGCCGTGCGCGGCCGCGCCGGGTACTACGGCGCCCGCCACCGCAGACAGGCTCTCGCCGCGCTCGAAGGCGTGCTGGTCGGCTCCGCGGCGGGCGGGCGGCTCACCGCGTTCGTCCCCGTGGAGCCGGGCCGCCCGGTCGTCGTACGGCTCTACGAGGCGCTGTACGCGGTCCGCGAGGCCATCGACTACCGCCGCACCACCGGCGGCATGGAGGCCTTCGACGCGGCCGTCGCGGCGGGCGCCAGCCGTGAGCTCACCGAGTCGGTCGTGGCCCTGGTGTCGGGCTCGGAGGGCGTCCGGGTCGCCCTGGAGTGGGCCCCGGCGGCAGGCGTCCCGGCCGGGTGCGCGGCGCGGCCCGAGCCGGTCGAGTTCTCGCCCGGCGACCTGCCCGCGCTGCGCGAGGCCGGGGCCCGCTACCTGGGACACGAGCCCGCGCTGCCGGTCCGTGTCACCGGCGCGGTGGTCCGGCTGCGCCGCTCGGGGCCGCGCGGGCCGGGCACCGTACGGCTGCGGGTGCTCGCGGGCGCCGAGATCCCGTACGTACGGATGGAGCTGGACGAGGAGGCCTACCGGATCGCGGGCCACGCCCACTTGGTCGGGCTGCCCATCCGGGTCATCGGCCGGCTGGAGAGCCGTGGCGGCTTCCGCAGGCTCGCCGGGGCGAGCGGGGTGGTGCCGGTCCAGGTGGACGACGCCGAGCGGGACCGGCTGATGAAGTCGATCCGGGAGAACGTCGAGAGCATCGCCTTCTTCGAGGAGGCGTGCGCGGGGGAGGAGTGAGGGGCCCGCCCGGGGCCTGCGGCCGCACAAACCGTTTCGCGGGGTGCCCCACCGGCTCGGTAGGATTCCTCACGCGCACGCGGTACGAGCGTGCGTACCCCTTCAGTCAGGAGAGACCGGTGTCAGACGTCCGTGTGATCATCCAACGCGATTCCGAGCGGGAAGAGCGCGTGGTGACGACGGGCACTACGGCTGCCGAGCTCTTCGCCGGTGAGCGCACCATCGTCGCGGCCCGGGTGGCCGGCGAGCTGAAGGACCTCGCCTACGAGGTGCGGGACGGCGAGGAGGTCGAGCCCGTCGAGATCTCCTCCGAGGACGGCCTCAACATCCTGCGCCACTCCACCGCCCATGTGATGGCCCAGGCCGTCCAGGAGCTCTTCCCCGAGGCCAAGCTGGGCATCGGCCCGCCGGTCCGGGACGGCTTCTACTACGACTTCGACGTCGAGCGGCCCTTCACTCCCGAGGACCTCAAGGCGATCGAGAAGAAGATGCAGGAGATCCAGAAGCGGGGGCAGCGCTTCGCGCGCCGCGTCGTCACCGACGAGGCCGCCCGCGAGGAGCTCGCGAACGAGCCCTACAAGCTGGAGCTCATCGGCATCAAGGGCTCGGCCTCGTCCGACGACGGCGCGGACGTCGAGGTGGGCGGCGGCGAGCTGACCATCTACGACAACCTCGACGCCAAGACCGGCGAGCTGTGCTGGAAGGACCTCTGCCGCGGACCCCACCTGCCGACCACCCGGAACATCCCGGCGTTCAAGCTGATGCGCAACGCCGCCGCCTACTGGCGCGGCAGCGAGAAGAACCCGATGCTCCAGCGCATCTACGGCACCGCCTGGCCCTCCAAGGACGAGCTGAAGGCGCACCTCGACTTCCTCGCCGAGGCCGAGAAGCGCGACCACCGCAAGCTGGGCAACGAGCTCGACCTGTTCTCCATCCCGGAGCAGATCGGCTCCGGCCTCGCCGTCTTCCACCCCAAGGGCGGCATCATCCGCCGGGTCATGGAGGACTACTCGCGCCGCCGCCACGAGGAGGAGGGCTACGAGTTCGTCTACACCCCGCACGCGACGAAGGGCAAGCTCTTCGAGCAGTCGGGCCACCTGGACTGGTACGCCGACGGCATGTACCCGCCCATGCAGCTCGACGAGGGCGTCGACTACTACCTCAAGCCCATGAACTGCCCGATGCACAACCTGATCTTCGACGCGCGCGGCCGGTCCTACCGCGAGCTGCCGCTGCGCCTGTTCGAGTTCGGCACGGTGTACCGGTACGAGAAGTCGGGCGTCGTCCACGGCCTCACCCGGGCCCGCGGCTTCACCCAGGACGACGCGCACATCTACTGCACCAAGGAGCAGATGGCGGAGGAGCTCGACAAGACGCTCACCTTCGTCCTGAACCTGCTGCGCGACTACGGTCTGACCGACTTCTACCTGGAGCTGTCCACCAAGGACCCGGAGAAGTTCGTCGGCTCGGACGAGATCTGGGAGGAGGCCACCGAGACCCTGCGGCAGGTGGCCGAGAAGCAGGGCCTCCCGCTGGTCCCGGACCCGGGCGGCGCCGCGTTCTACGGCCCGAAGATCTCGGTGCAGTGCAAGGACGCCATCGGCCGCACCTGGCAGATGTCGACCGTGCAGCTCGACTTCAACCTGCCGGAGCGCTTCGACCTGGAGTACACCGGCCCGGACGGCTCCAAGCAGCGCCCGGTCATGATCCACCGCGCGCTGTTCGGCTCCATCGAGCGGTTCTTCGCGGTGCTCCTGGAGCACTACGCGGGCGCGTTCCCGGCGTGGCTGGCGCCCGTCCAGGCGGTCGGCATCCCGATCGGCGACGCCCACGTCGAGTACCTCCAGGAGTTCGCCGCCGACGCGCGGAAGAAGGGCCTGCGGGTCGAGGTGGACGCGTCCTCGGACCGGATGCAGAAGAAGATCCGCAACCAGCAGAAGCAGAAGGTCCCGTTCATGATCATCGTCGGTGACGAGGACATGGCCGCGGGCACGGTCTCCTTCCGCTACCGCGACGGGTCGCAGGAGAACGGCATCCCGCGCGACCAGGCGCTGGCCAAGCTCGTCGACGTGGTGGAGCGCCGCGTACAGGTGTGATCCACTCCCCGCCCCGGCGGGGCGAGGCCCCCGGAGTCACCTTCCGGGGGCCTTCGTCGTGCCGACCGGCAAGGTCATATGCTGCACAGCATGACGAGTGAGCCGGAACAGCAGATCGGGGTCGGTGTCCAGGACGCCTTCCAGCGCCTGTGGACGCCCCATCGGATGGCCTACATCCAGGGCGAGAACAAGCCGACCGGCCCGGGTGCGGGCGACGGCTGTCCCTTCTGCTCCATCCCGGCCAAGTCCGACGAGGACGGGCTGATCGTGGCCCGCGGCGAGCATGTGTACGCGGTGCTGAACCTCTACCCGTACAACGGCGGCCACCTCATGGTCGTGCCCTACCGGCACATCGCCGACTACACCGACCTGGACGCCGCCGAGACCGTGGAGCTCGCGGAGCTCACCAAGCAGGCCGTGACGGCGCTGCGGACGGCCTCGGGGGCGCACGGCTTCAACATCGGCATGAACCAGGGCACCGTCGCCGGCGCCGGGATCGCCGCCCATCTGCACCAGCACATCGTGCCCCGCTGGGGCGGCGACACCAACTTCATGCCGGTCGTCGGGCACACCAAGATCCTGCCCCAACTCCTGGGCGACACCCGCAAGATGCTCGCGGAGGCCTGGCCCAGGAGCTGAGGGCGCCGGGCCTACGCGTCGTACCAGTCGGCCTTGCGCGGCGCCGGGTCCTGCACCATGCCGCTGAGGATCATCGAGCGGTTGGTGAAGCGCTCGGTGTCCACGCCGTGCTCGTCGAGCACCTTCATCGCGGCGGCGTGCACCACGCGCAGCACCGGCGTCGCCGCGCGCATCGCGTCGTCGGCCATGAAGCGGTGCCGCCACGGCTTGTCCGCCCAGGCGTGCCGCAGCCCGAACGGCTCGGGCAGCACCAGCTTGCCGCCGAGGTGGTCCAGGAGCGGCGGGTACCAGGTGAGCGGGGCGCGGGCGGCCAGGCGCACGACCTCGCGCGGCTCGACCAGCGGAAGCTGTATCTCCTTCTTCTCCCAGAACTTGAAGGTCTTGTCGACCGACTTGGTCTTGGGGCTGGGCTTGGTGGTGAACAGGGCGTGCACCGGGCCCAGCGCATGGCCGGTGACCTCGATGCGCAGGGTCTCGTGGAGCACGGTCACGGTGATCATCATGGTGATCACCAGCTGGCCGTCCCAGAGGGTGAACTGCACGCCCAGGTAGTGGCGGTTGCCGCTGGAGAACTGCTGCTCGTTGCAGATCCGCTGGACCTCGTGCTGGCGGACCTGGAAGTTGTCGACGTCCTGGCCGGTGGGCCGGGCGACCTCCTTGGCGTTCTCGCCGACGGGGGAGACGACCCAGTTGTTGACCGAGGGCTTGGGGAAGCCGCCGGTGTGCAGGGGGCCGCGCTCCAGCAGCTGGAGGCGGTCCTGGATGGCCCTTATGACGTCCCAGCTGCGGAAGCCGTGGATCTCCTTGCCGGGGTCCTTGGGGACGAGCTCCTCGGCGAGCTGCCAGCTGCCCCAGCGGGTGCCCATGCCGAGTATGCCCTTGGGGCCGGCGTAGAAGACGGCGTTGCTGTGCTGCTCGGCGGTGAGCTTGGCGAGGTTCTGGCGCAGCTGCTCGGCTGCGGTCTCGTGCGGGTTCTTCGGTACGGCCTCGGGGATCTTGGCGCCGACCCCGCCGCCCGCGAGCAGGCCGTTCCAGCGGGCGCGCAGGTCCTTGGCGGTGGCCTCGCAGATCTGCTTGGCCCAGAACCAGCCGAGCACGGGCATCACCAGCATGGCCCGCAGATAGATCGCGAGGAAGCCGCCGAAGGGCAGCTTGACCAGGGCGATCACGGCGAGCACGGTGAAGGCGAGAAGGAGCAGGTTGCCGAGGGCGCCGACGCGCCGGTCCTTGGCGCCGGCCAGGGTGCGGCGCAGCTGGAACAGGCCCAGCCAGAGCAGCAGACCGGGCAGGAAGAGCACGCCGAAGACACCGGTGATCGCGGTGAGCCGGATGTCGCGTTCCTTGCGGATGCGGATCGCGGCGAGGCAGTGCTCGACGACGGTCTGCGGTTCGGTGCCGAAGGACTGGATGATCGCCTTGCGGGTGGCGCCGAGCATCCGGGACTGCACGGCGCGGGAGAAGGCCTCGCCGAGGTTGGGTTCGAAGAGGGAGAGCCGGGGTTTGGTGACGGCCGACTCGTGCCACTCGTTGTTGGCCTTGAGGATGTCGGCGACCGGGCTGTCTCGGTAGGCGGCCGAGGCGAGTGCCTGGGTCGCGGCCGTCTGGCCCGCCGAGCCCTGGAGCGGGACCTGGGCCCCGGGTGAGAAGTCGAATGGTTCGTCCGCCACTGCCGCCCCCATCGCCGCACGCCGTCGCTCTGCGGCCTCTTCCCGACTGCCGGTCCCCGCACACCTGCTGAGCAGGGACACAGCGTATCGGGGTCAGTGCCCGAGCGACACGGGACATCGGAATGCCGTCCACCGTAAGGGGGTTGGCCGGACGGCGATTCCGACGAACCGTCAAATCCCGGTGTCTAAGCGGTCTTTTCCAGCGATTCCCGGATCTTCTCCGCCAGTTGTGGTGGCATCGGCTCGTGCCGGGCGTAGCCGCGGTCGAACCGGCCGGTGCCGTGCGAGACGGAGCGCAGGTCGACCGCGTACCGCCCGATCTCGATCTCGGGCACCTCGGCCCGGACGAGGGTGCGCCCCGGACCCGCCTGCTCGGTCCCGACGACGCGGCCCCGGCGGCCGGACAGATCGCTCATGACCGGGCCGACGTAGTCGTCGGGGACCAGGACCTGGAGCTCGGCGACGGGTTCCAGGAGGTGGATGCGGGCGTCCGCGGCGGCCTCCCGCAGCGCCAGCGCCCCGGCGGTCTGGAAGGCCGCGTCGGAGGAGTCCACCGAGTGGGCCTTGCCGTCCAGGAGCGTGATCCGTACGTCGACCAGCGGATAGCCGGCCGCCACGCCCCGGGCCGCCTGGGCCCGTACGCCCTTCTCCACGGAGGGGATGAACTGGCGCGGCACCGCGCCGCCCACCACCTTGTCGACGAACTCGATACCGGACCCGGGGGGCAGCGGCTCCACCTCGATCTCGCAGATCGCGTACTGGCCGTGGCCGCCGGACTGCTTGACGTGGCGGCCGCGCCCGGTGGCGGTGTCGCCGAAGGTCTCGCGCAGGGAGACCTTGTGCGGGACGACGTCGACCTGGACGCCGTAGCGGCTGCGCAGCCGCTCCAGGGCCACGTCCTTGTGGGCCTCGCCCAGGCACCACAGGACCAGCTGGTGGGTGTGCGGGTTCTGCTCCAGGCGCATGGTGGGGTCCTCGGCGACGAGCCGGGAGAGCCCCTGGGAGAGCTTGTCCTCGTCGGCCTTGCTGTGGGCCTGGATGGCGAGCGGGAGCAGCGGGTCGGGCATGTCCCAGGGCGCCATCAGCAGCGGGTCGTCCTTGCCGGAGAGGGTGTCCCCGGTCTCGGCGCGGGTCAGCTTGGCCACACACGCGATGTCGCCCGCGATGCAGGAGGACAGGGTGCGCTGCTGTTTGCCGAAGGGGGAGGAGAGCGCGCCGATCCGCTCGTCGACATCGTGGTCCTCGTGGCCGCGGTCGGTCATCCCGTGCCCGGAGACATGGACGGTCTCGTCGGGGTGCAGGGTGCCGGAGAAGACCCGGACCAGGCTGACCCGGCCCACGTACGGGTCGGACGAGGTCTTGATCACTTCGGCGACCAGCGGGCCCTCGGGGGAGCAGACCGGGGTGGGGCGTGCGGCGCCCTGCGGGGTGGTCACCTCGGGCGCGGTGCGCTCCAGAGGCGTCGGGAAGCCGCCGGTGACCAGCTCCAGGAGCTCGACGGTGCCGATGCCCTGGCGGGCCCCCTCGGCGGCGGGCGCCGCCGCGAGCACCGGGTGGAAGGTGCCGCGGGCGACCGCCCGCTCCAGGTCGTCCACGAGCGTCTTGACGTCGATCTCCTCGCCGCCGAGATAGCGGTCCATGAGGGTCTCGTCCTCGCTCTCGGCGATGATCCCCTCGATGAGCCGGTTGCGGGCCTCCTCGACGAGCGGGAGCTGCTCGGGCGCCGGCTCGGCCTCCTTGCGCTCGCCCGAGGCGTAGTCGAAGACGCGCTGCGACAGCAGTCCGATCAGGCCGGTGACGGGCGCGTGCCCGTCCGGGCCCTCGGGGCCGTGCAGCGGCAGATAGAGCGGCAGTACGGCGTCGGGGTCGTCGCCGCCGAAGGCCTCGGCGCACACCCGGGTCATCTCGGTGAAGTCGGCGCGGGCGGCCTCCAGGTGGGTGACCACGATGGCCCGGGGCATGCCCACGGCCGCGCACTCGTCCCACACCATCCGGGTCGCCCCGTCCACGCCGTCCGAGGCGGAGACGACGAAGAGGGCCGCGTCCGCCGCTCGCAGACCGGCCCTGAGTTCCCCGACGAAGTCGGCGTATCCGGGAGTGTCCAGAATATTGATCTTGCAGCCGCCCCACTCCACGGGGACCAGCGAGAGCTGGACCGAGCGCTGCTGCCGGTGTTCGATCTCGTCGTAGTCGGAGACGGTCCCGCCGTCCTCGACCCGGCCCGCGCGGTTGACGGCCCCCGCCGTCAGCGCGAGCGCTTCCACCAATGTCGTCTTCCCGGATCCGCTGTGGCCGACCAGCACCACATTCCGTACGGATGAGGGGTGGTCGGCCGTAGCTGCCCTGCCGGCGGCTCCGGGATGTGCACTCGCCTTGTCGCCCATGCCGTTCCTCCCGTATGGCTTCCGTTTCTTGCACGGTGAGGTGGTGAGAGGGCGCGGCCGCGCGGAATCCTCCCCCGGCCCCCGGCCGGGAAGGACCCGGTGGAGGCGGCTTCGCGTGCCCGCGGTCTTTCCAGCGTTCCACTCCGGTCACTGTGCGTCCATACGTCGTACGGGGAACGCGGGTGGCACGGGTGCGCGGCAGTGGAGGTGCGCGGGCCTGGCTACGATGGGCCAGCCGGTGGCCAGCAGGGCCGCGCGGCCACACCGACCGTCGGGAAGGCCATGCTGAACAAGTACGCGCGTGCATTCTTCACGCGTGTCCTCACGCCGTTCGCCGCGTTTCTGCTCCGCCGGGGGGTGAGCCCGGACGCCGTGACCCTGCTCGGCACGGCCGGAGTGATGGCGGGGGCGCTGGTCTTCTTCCCCCGCGGGGAGTTCTTCTGGGGCACCATCGTCATCACCTCGTTCGTCTTCTCCGACCTGGTCGACGGCAACATGGCCCGCCAGGCGGGGATCTCCAGCCGCTGGGGCGCGTTCCTCGACTCGACGCTGGACCGCGTCGCGGACGGCGCGATCTTCGGCGGCTTCGCCCTCTGGTACGCGGGCAAGGGCGACGACAACGTGCTGTGCGCGGTGGCGATCTTCTGTCTGGCCAGCGGCCAGGTGGTCTCGTACACCAAGGCGCGCGGCGAGTCGATCGGGCTGCCGGTCGCCGTCAACGGACTGATCGAGCGGGCCGAGCGCCTGGTGATCTCGCTGGTCGCGGCCGGTCTGGCGGGGCTGCACAAGTTCGGTGTGCCGGGCATCCAGGTGCTGCTGCCGATCGCGCTGTGGATCGTCGCCGTGGGCAGTCTGATCACGCTGGTCCAGCGGGTGGTGACGGTGCGCCGCGAGTCCGAGGAGGCGGACGCCGCCGCCAGGAGCAGTGAGGCCGCCTCATGAGGGAACGGCTGACGGACACGCTGTACGGACTGGGCTGGGCCACCGTCAAGAAGCTCCCCGAGCCGGTGGCCACGGCCCTCGGCCGGCGGATCGCGGACACGGTGTGGAAGCGGCGCGGCAGGAGTGTGCTGCGCCTGGAGTCCAACCTCGCGCGCGTGGTGCCCGACGCCTCCCCGCAGCGCCTGGCCGAGCTGTCCAAGGCCGGCATGCGCTCGTACATGCGGTACTGGATGGAGTCCTTCCGGCTGCCGGCCTGGAGCAAGGACCGGATGAGGAGCGGCTTCGAGCCGCAGGACGTCCACTACCTGGTCGACGGCCTCGCCGCCGGCCGCGGTGTGGTGCTTGCGCTGCCGCACATGGGCAACTACGACCTGGCGGGCGCCTGGGTCACCACCAAGCTGGAGACCCCGTTCACCACGGTCGCCGAGCGGCTCAAGCCCGAGACGCTGTACGACCGGTTCGTCGCCTACCGCGAGAGCCTCGGCATGGAGGTCCTGCCGCACACCGGCGGCTCGGCCTTCGGCACGCTGGCCCGGCGGCTGCGGGCGGGCGGCCTGGTCTGCCTGGTGGCGGACCGCGACCTGTCCGCCTCCGGCGTCGAGGTGAAGTTCTTCGGGGAGGCCGCGCGGATGCCGGCCGGACCCGCGATGCTCGCCCAGCAGACGGGCGCGCTGCTGCTTCCCGTGACGCTCTGGTACGACGGGTCGCCCGTGATGCGGGGCCGGGTGCACCCGCCGGTCGAGGTGCCCGAGACGGGCACGCGCGCGGAGAAGACCTCCGTGATGACCCAGGCGCTGGCCGACGCCTTCGCCACCGGAATCGCCGAACACCCGGAGGACTGGCACATGCTGCAACGGCTGTGGCTCGCCGACCTTGAGGAGCGCCGGGCGTGAGGATCGGCATCGTCTGCCCGTACTCCTGGGACGTACCGGGCGGCGTCCAGTTCCACATCAGGGACCTGGCCGAGCATCTGATCCGGCGCGGCCACGAGGTCTCCGTCCTCGCGCCCGCCGACGACGACACCCCGCTGCCGCCGTACGTGGTCTCGGCGGGCCGGGCGGTCCCCGTCCCGTACAACGGCTCGGTGGCGCGGCTGAACTTCGGCTTCCTGTCGGCGGCCCGGGTGCGGCGGTGGCTGCACGAGGGCACCTTCGACGTCATCCACATCCACGAGCCCGCCTCGCCCTCGCTGGGCCTGCTGAGCTGCTGGGCGGCGCAGGGGCCGATCGTGGCCACCTTCCACACCTCCAACCCCCGCTCGCGCGCGATGATCGCGGCCTATCCGATCCTCCAGCCGGCCCTGGAGAAGATCAGCGCGCGGATCGCGGTGAGCGAGTACGCGCGGCGCACGCTGGTGGAGCACCTCGGCGGCGACGCGGTGGTCATTCCCAACGGCGTCGACGTCGACTTCTTCGCCAAGGCCGAGCCCCGGCCCGAGTGGCAGGGCGACACGCTCGGCTTCATCGGCCGTATCGACGAGCCGCGCAAGGGCCTGCCGGTCCTGATGAAGGCGCTGCCACGCATCCTGGCCGAGCGCCCGCAGACCCGGCTGCTGGTGGCGGGCCGCGGCGACGAGCAGGAGGCGGTCGCCTCCCTGCCCGAGGAGATGCGCGCGCGGGTCGAGTTCCTCGGGATGGTCAGCGACGAGGACAAGGCGCGCTTCTTGAGCAGCGTCGACGTGTACGTGGCGCCCAACACCGGGGGCGAGAGCTTCGGCATCATCCTGGTCGAGGCGCTCTCCGCCGGGGCGGCGGTGCTGGCCAGCGACCTGGACGCGTTCGCGCAGGTCCTGGACCAGGGTGGCGCGGGCGAGCTCTTCGCCAACGAGGACGCGGACGCGCTCGCCGCCTCGGCCCTGCGCCTCCTGTCGGACCCGGCCCGCCGCGCGGAACTGAGCGCCCGCGGCTCCACCCACGTCCGCCGCTTCGACTGGTCGACGGTCGGGGCGGACATCCTGGCGGTGTACGAGACGGTGACGGACGGGGCGGCGTCGGTGGCCACGGACGAACGCCCGGGGTTCAGGGCGAGGTTCGGCCTAGCGCGGGATTGAACGCCCGGTCTTCGTCTGCGGCTGAGTGGGCGGTTGCTCGCGCCCCTGTTTGGCCCGGTCTCTGTCTGCGGGTGTGTGGGTGGTTGCTCGCGCAGTTCCCCGCGCCCCTGGGTAGGACGGCCCGTTCGGGCGCTTCTCCGTGGCCCCGAGGCCCGCTTTCGTCTGCGGGCCGTGGCCGCTTCTCGCGCAGTTCCCCGCGCCCCTAAAAGCCTGTGGCTGAGCTGAGTTCACCGGCTGAGGGCAACCCCCTAGGGGCGCGGGGAACTGCGCGACCAGCCCACCACCGGGCCGCAGATACACGCGCAGCGGGGTCCCGGGGCCGCAGGCCCCGCGACGGGGGGCTTGGGGGCGTAGCCCCCGGGTGGGCGCCTCAACCCACCCCCACCCCCGGAGGGTTAAGGGAAGGGGCGGGGTGGGGGCCCGGTACCCTTGCCGCCCGTGACCGTAACCCTCATCTGGACCGCCGTAGCCCTCGTGGCCATCGGCCTCTACCTCAGCTGGACCGCCGGCCGCCTCGACAGGCTCCACGCCCGCATCGACGCCGCCCGCGCCGCCCTCGACGCCCAGCTGCTGCGCCGCGCCTCGGTCACCCAGGAACTCGCCACCTCCGGCGTGCTCGACCCGGCCGCCTCCATCGTGCTGTACGAGGCGGCGCACGCGGCCCGCCAGGCCGAGGAGGAGCAGCGGGAGGTCGCCGAGAGCGAGCTCAGCCAGGCGCTGCGGGCCGTCTTCGGCGAGCCCGCCCAGATGGACGCGGTCCGCGAGGCCCCCGGCGGCGTGGACGCGGCCGAGGAGCTGGCCCAGGCCGTACGCCGCGTCCCGATGGCCCGCCGCTTCCACAACGACGCCGTACGCGCCGCCCGCGCCCTGCGCCGGCACCGCAAGGTCCGCTGGTTCCGGCTGGCCGGCCACGCCCCCTTCCCGCTCGCCTTCGAGATGGACGACGAGCCCCCGGCCGCGCTGGCGGACCGCCCGGGCTCACGGCCGTAACCGGGACGAGGCCACCGGGGAAACCCGGGAACGGACCAGAACGGACCAGAACGGACCAGGCCGTCACCACCGCCGCCGGGCCAAAACGATCCACCGCCTCCACATTGGCCCTTGCTGTGGACTGGTCCGCGGAGCCACCCTGCTGGACAGCAGAGAACCGTTTTTCTCCACCTTCTCCACCCCAGTGAGGTCCCGTGTCCAGCACCCTCCCCACCACCGCCCAGAACCCCGAGATCGGCACCGCGCGCGTGAAGCGCGGCATGGCCGAGCAGCTCAAGGGCGGTGTGATCATGGACGTGGTCAACGCCGAGCAGGCGAAGATCGCCGAGGACGCGGGCGCCGTGGCGGTCATGGCCCTGGAGCGGGTCCCGGCCGACATCCGCAAGGACGGCGGCGTGGCCCGGATGTCCGACCCCAACATGATCGAGGAGATCATCGAGGCGGTCTCCATCCCCGTCATGGCCAAGTCCCGTATCGGCCACTTCGTCGAGGCCCAGGTCCTCCAGTCCCTCGGCGTCGACTACATCGACGAGTCCGAGGTCCTGACCCCGGCCGACGAGGTCAACCACTCCGACAAGTGGGCCTTCACCACCCCCTTCGTCTGCGGCGCCACCAACCTGGGCGAGGCCCTGCGCCGGATCGCCGAGGGCGCGGCCATGATCCGCTCCAAGGGCGAGGCCGGCACCGGCAACGTCGTCGAGGCCGTCCGCCACCTGCGCCAGATCAAGAACGAGATCGCCAAGCTGCGCGGCTTCGACAACAACGAGCTGTTCGCCGCCGCCAAGGAGCTGCGCGCCCCGTACGAGCTGGTCAAGGAGGTCGCCGAGCTCGGCAAGCTGCCGGTCGTGCTGTTCTCCGCCGGTGGCGTCGCCACCCCGGCCGACGCCGCGCTGATGCGCCAGCTGGGCGCCGAGGGCGTCTTCGTCGGCTCCGGCATCTTCAAGTCCGGCGACCCGGCCAAGCGCGCCGCCGCCATCGTGAAGGCCACCACCTTCTACGACGACCCGAAGATCATCGCGGACGCCTCCCGCAACCTGGGCGAGGCCATGGTCGGCATCAACTGCGACACCCTCCCCGAGGCCGAGCGCTACGCCAACCGCGGCTGGTAAGGCACAGGTACCGAAGCACATGAGCAACACACCCGTCATCGGCGTCCTGGCCCTCCAGGGCGATGTACGGGAGCACCTGATCGCCCTGGCCGCGGCGGACGCCGTGGCCAGGCCGGTCCGGCGCCCCGAGGAGCTCGCCGAGGTGGACGGCCTGGTCATCCCCGGCGGCGAGTCCACCACCATCTCCAAGCTCGCGGTCCTCTTCGGGCTGATGGAGCCGCTGCGCGCGCGCGTGGCCGACGGCATGCCCGTCTACGGCACCTGCGCCGGCCTGATCATGCTCGCCGACAAGATCCTCGACCCGCGCTCGGGCCAGGAGACCATCGGCGGCATCGACATGATCGTGCGCCGCAACGCCTTCGGCCGCCAGAACGAGTCGTTCGAGGCCACCGTGGAGGTCTCGGGAGTCGGCCCCGTCGAGGGCGTCTTCATCCGGGCGCCCTGGGTGGAGTCGGTCGGCGCGCGCGCCGAGGTCCTCGCCGAGCACGGCGGCCACATCGTCGCGGTACGCCAGGGCAACGCGCTGGCCACCTCGTTCCACCCCGAGCTCACCGGCGACCACCGGATGCACGGCCTGTTCGTGGACATGGTGCGCGACGCCGGGTGACCGGCTCCCGGTAGGATCTCTGGCGAACGACGCAGAATTGGTTACGCGAAGGAGACAGGCAGATGTCCGGCCACTCTAAATGGGCTACGACGAAGCACAAGAAGGCCGTGATCGACGCCAAGCGCGGCAAACTCTTCGCGAAGCTGATCAAGAACATCGAGGTGGCGGCCCGCACCGGCGGCGCCGACATCGACGGCAACCCGACCCTCTTCGACGCCGTGCAGAAGGCGAAGAAGCAGTCGGTGCCCAACAAGAACATCGACTCCGCGCTCAAGCGCGGCGCCGGTCTCGAGGCGGGCGGCGCCGACTACGAGACGATCATGTACGAGGGCTACGGCCCCAACGGTGTCGCGGTGCTCATCGAGTGCCTCACCGACAACCGCAACCGCGCCGCCTCGGACGTCCGCGTCGCCATGACCCGCAACGGCGGCAACATGGCCGACCCGGGCTCCGTCTCGTACCTCTTCAACCGCAAGGGCGTCATCATCCTGCCCAAGGCGGAGCTCACCGAGGACGACGTGCTCGGCGCGGTCCTGGACGCCGGTGCCGAAGAGGTCAACGACAACGGCGACACCTTCGAGATCATCAGCGAGGCCACCGACCTGGTCGCGGTCCGTACCGCGCTCCAGGAGGCCGGTATCGACTACGACTCGGCGGACTCCAGCTTCGTGCCGACCATGCAGGTCGAGCTCGACGAGGAGGGCGCGCGCAAGATCTTCAAGCTGATCGACGCGCTGGAGGACAGCGACGACGTGCAGAACGTCTTCGCCAACTTCGACGTCTCCGACGAGGTCATGGAGAAGGTCGACGCGTAGGCGCCGCCGCGGCGAGGCGTTTTCGGCGGGCCGATGGGACACGTCCCATCGGCCCGCCGCCGTTGTCAGTGGCAGCGGATAGCCTGGCAGCAGGTTGAAAGATCACCGAGGGGAGGGACCGTGCGGGTACTCGGGGTGGACCCCGGTCTGACGCGGTGTGGCGTGGGCGTCGTCGAGGGGGTCGCGGGCCGTCCGCTCACCATGCTCGGCGTCGGGGTCGTCCGCACGCCCGCGGACGCCGAGTTGGGCCACCGCCTGGTCGCGATCGAGCGCGGCATCGAGGACTGGCTCGACGCCCACCGGCCCGAATTCGTCGCCGTGGAGCGCGTGTTCAGCCAGCACAACGTGCGTACGGTGATGGGCACCGCCCAGGCCAGCGCCGTCGCCATGCTCTGCGCCTCCCGCCGCGGCATCCCCGTCGCCCTGCACACCCCCAGCGAGGTCAAGGCCGCCGTCACCGGCAGTGGCCGGGCCGACAAGGCCCAGGTCGGGGCGATGGTGACCCGGCTTCTGAGGCTGGCGGAGCCGCCCAAGCCGGCCGACGCGGCCGACGCGCTGGCCCTCGCCATCTGCCACATCTGGCGCGCCCCCGCCGTCAACCGCCTCCAACAGGCGCACGAGCAGGCCCGCCGTGCCCAACTCCCCGTAAAGAAGGTCACGCGATGATCGCCTTCGTCAGCGGCCCGGTCGCCGCCCTCGCCCCCGACACCGCGGTGGTCGAGGTCGGCGGCGTCGGCATGGCCCTCCAGTGCACGCCCAACACCCTTGCCACCCTGCGGGTGGGCCAACAGGCCAAGCTCGCCACGTCGTTGGTGGTGCGCGAGGACTCGCTGACGCTCTACGGCTTCGCGGACGACGACGAGAAGCAGGTCTTCGAACTGCTCCAGACGGCCAACGGAGTGGGCCCCCGGCTCGCCCAGGCGGTCCTGTCGGTGCACACCCCGGACGCGCTGCGCCGGGCCTTCGCCTCCGGTGACGAGAAGGCGCTGACCGCCGTGCCCGGCATCGGCAAGAAGGGTGCCCAGAAGCTCCTCATCGAGCTGAAGGACCGGCTCGGCGCACCCGTCGGCAGCGCCCCGGCCGTCGGCGCTCCCGTCACGGCGGGCTGGCGCGACCAGCTGCACGCCGCCCTGATCGGCCTCGGGTACGCGACCCGCGAGGCCGACGAGGCGGTGTCCGCGGTGGCCCCGCAGGCCGAGGCCGCCGCGTCGCCGAACATCGGCGCGCTCCTGAAGGCCGCGCTCCAGACCCTCAATCGCGCCCGCTGACCGATCCGACGAGAGAACCGCTGATGAACTGGGACGAGACCGGAGCCGACGCCACCGACCCGAGGCTGGTCGACTCCGTGGCCGACGGCGAGGACCAGGCCGTCGAGGCCGCCCTGCGCCCCAAGGACCTGGAGGAGTTCGTCGGCCAGGAGAAGGTCCGCGAGCAGCTCGACCTGGTGCTGCGGGCCGCGCGCGCCCGCGGCGCCACCGCCGACCACGTGCTGCTCTCCGGCGCCCCCGGCCTCGGCAAGACCACGCTCTCGATGATCATCGCGGCCGAGATGGGCGCCCCCATCCGCATCACCAGCGGCCCCGCGATCCAGCACGCGGGTGACCTCGCCGCGATCCTCTCCTCCCTCCAGGAGGGCGAGGTCCTCTTCCTCGACGAGATCCACCGCATGTCGCGGCCCGCCGAGGAGATGCTCTACATGGCGATGGAGGACTTCCGGGTCGACGTGATCGTCGGCAAGGGCCCCGGCGCCACCGCCATCCCCCTGGAGCTCCCCCCCTTCACCCTGGTGGGCGCCACCACGCGCGCGGGCCTGCTGCCGCCCCCGCTGCGCGACCGCTTCGGCTTCACCGGCCACATGGAGTTCTACGAGCCGGCCGAGCTGGAGCGGGTGATCCACCGCTCGGCCCGCCTGCTCGACGTGGAGATCGACCCGGCGGGCGCCGCCGAGATCGCCGGCCGCTCGCGCGGCACGCCCCGTATCGCCAACCGCCTGCTGCGCCGCGTCAGGGACTATGCGCAGGTCAAGGCCGACGGCGTGATCACCCGCGAGATCGCCGCGGCGGCCCTCGGGGTGTACGAGGTGGACGCCCGGGGCCTGGACCGGCTGGACCGGGCGGTGCTCCAGGCCTTGCTGAAACTGTTCGGTGGCGGCCCGGTCGGTCTGTCCACCCTGGCGGTCGCGGTGGGGGAGGAGCGCGAGACCGTCGAGGAGGTGGCCGAGCCCTTCCTCGTACGGGAAGGCCTGCTCGCGCGGACCCCGCGCGGACGCGTCGCCACCCCGGCCGCCTGGGCGCACCTGGGCCTCGTCCCGCCCCAGCAGGGCCAGGGCGGTGTCTCAGGAAGCGGACAACAGGGGCTCTTCGGGCCGTGACGGCGCGGGCGGGTGACCGGGGAGGAACCCGGGTGGGATGCTGGGCGTTGTTCCAGCTGTGCGGACTCGCTTAGACTCCGCCGATGCCGCCCTTGTATTGGCCGGTCGGCATACCCACCCCCAGATCAGGCCGCACTCCTTGCGCGGTCGTGCGAAGGAAGTTCGTCCCGTGAGTCTCGTGACCCTTCTCCCCTTCATCGTCCTCATCGGGGCCATGTTCCTCATGACCCGCTCGGCGAAGAGGAAGCAGCAGCAGGCCGCCTCCATGCGCAATGAGATGCAGCCCGGCACCGGCGTCCGCACCATCGGCGGCATGTACGCCACCGTCAAGGAGCTCGGCGACGACACGGTCCTTCTGGAGGTGGCCCCGGGAGTCCACGCGGTCTACGCGAAGAACGCGATCGGCGCGGTCCTCTCCGACGAGGAGTACAACCGCATCGTGCACGGCGACTCGGACGAGGCGTCCGACCTCCCGGCCGTGCCGGACGACGCCTCCTCGCTGACCGAGAGCACCGACGACTCGGCCGAGGCCGCCCCGGCGGACAAGATCGACCTGGGCAAGAAGGACGAGGCGGACGACGCCGCCGCGCCCAAGGACGGCAAGGCAGACGGCGAGTCGGGCGCGAAGTAGCCACTCTCGGGGACCGGTGGGCGCGCACCCGCGCCCACCGGTCCCGCCGAGGGTGACGACTTTTACGGGGGACGTCCCCACAACACTTCGTGGCCGCCCAGGCGCACACCCGGCGCGGGCGGTTGGACAGGGAGAAACGACAAGGTGGCAGCACCGAAGAAGGGCCGAAGGCCGGCGGGGGCCCAGGGCAGGCCGGGGCGCACCCTGGTCCTGTTCCTGATCGCCATGGTGGCCCTCGCGGGCGGCATGTTCGCCTCCGGGCACAACACGCCGCGCCTGGGCATCGACCTCGCCGGCGGTACGAGCATCACGCTCAAGGCGAAGGCCGAGCCCGGCCAGGAGAAGGCGATCAACAAGGCCAACATGGACACCGCGGTCTCGATCATGAACCGCCGTGTCAATGGCCTGGGTGTCTCCGAGGCCGAGGTCCAGACCCAGGGCGATCGCAACATCATCGTCAACATCCCCAAGGGGACGAACTCGGAGCAGGCCCGCCAGCAGGTCGGCACCACCGCCAAGCTGTACTTCCGGCCCGTCCTGACGGTCGCCGCCGGCACCCCGGCCAAGCCGCAGCCCAGCGGCACGCCGAGCCCCTCGGCCAGCAAGGACGCGGGCAAGAACGGCGACAAGAACAAGCCGTCCTCGACGCCGTCGGCCAAGCCGAGCGCGAAGTCGACCCCGCAGGGCCGCGCCCTGACCGACGCCCTGAAGGCGGACGGCAAGCCGTCCCCGAAGACCAGGCCGGGCGCCCCGACCCCGCCGAAGCCGGGGACGACCCCGCCCGCGCCGCCCACCGGCGACGCGGCGGCCGTCGCCAAGCTCCAGAAGCAGTTCGAGAGCCTCGACTGCTCCACCAAGGAGTCCCGCGCCAAGGCCGCCTTCGGCAGCAAGGCCACCGACACCATCGCGGCCTGTGACCAGACCGGCGAGGCCAAGTACATCCTGGGCCCGGCCGAGATCGAGGGCACGGACGTCAAGAAGGCCAAGGCGGTCATCGACCAGCAGCGCGGCATGTGGATCGTGCAGATGGACTTCACGGGCAAGGGCTCGAAGAAGTTCCAGTCGATCACCGGCAAGCTGTCGAAGCAGCAGTCCCCGCAGAACCAGTTCGCCATCGCGCTGGACAACCAGGTCGTCTCCGCCCCGTCGGTGAGCCAGACGCTCAGCGGCAGCGCCGAGATCTCCGGCAGCTTCAACCAGCGCTCCGCCACCGACCTGGCGAACGTGCTGTCCTACGGCGCCCTGCCGCTCTCCTTCGAGGAGCAGAGCGTCACCACCGTCACCGCGGCCCTCGGCGCCGACCAGCTGCACGCCGGTCTGATCGCCGGCGCCATCGGCCTGGCGCTGGTCATCATCTACCTGGTGCTCTACTACCGGGGCCTGGCGCTGGTCGCCATCCTCAGCCTCGTGGTCTCGGCGGTCCTCACGTACGTGATCATGGCGCTGCTCGGTCCGGCCATCAACTTCGCGCTGAACCTGCCCGCGGTCTGCGGTGCCATCGTGGCCATCGGTATCACCGCGGACTCGTTCATCGTGTACTTCGAACGGATCCGCGACGAGATCCGCGAGGGCCGCACGCTGCGCCCCGCCGTGGAGCGGGCCTGGCCGCGCGCCCGACGCACGATCATGGTGTCCGACTTCGTGTCCTTCCTCGCCGCCGCGGTGCTGTTCATCGTGACCGTCGGCAAGGTCCAGGGCTTCGCGTTCACGCTGGGTCTGACCACCCTGCTCGACATCGTCGTGGTGTTCCTGTTCACCAAGCCGGTGATGACGCTCCTGGCGCGCAAGAAGTTCTTCGCCAGTGGCCACTCCTGGTCCGGCCTGGACCCCAAGCGCCTCGGTGCCAAGCCGCCGCTGCGCCGCGCCCGCCGCACCACCGCCGCTCCCACCGACCCGAAGGAGGCGTGAGATGTCGCGACTCGGTCATCTCGGCGCCCGGCTCTACCGCGGTGAGGTCGGCTACGACTTCGTCGGCAAGCGGAAGATCTGGTACGGCATCTCGATCCTGATCACCATCACGGCCATCCTGGGCCTGGCGGTGCGGGGTCTGACGATGGGTATCGAGTTCGAGGGCGGCGCGGTCTTCACCACCCCGAAGACCAGCGCCTCGGTCGCCCAGGCGGAGGAGGTCGCCGAGCGCGCCTCCGGCCACGACGCGATCGTCCAGAAGCTCGGCAACAAGGGCCTGCGCATCCAGATCAGCGGGATCGACACCGCGAAGTCGGACTCGATCAAGACCGAGCTCTCCAAGGAGCTCAAGGTCCCGGCCGAGGACATCAACGCCGACCTCGTCGGTCCCAGCTGGGGCGACCAGATCGCCAACAAGGCGTGGACCGGTCTGATCGTGTTCATGATCCTCGTGGTGATCTATCTGGCGATCGCCTTCGAGTGGCGCATGGCCCTCGCGGCCCTGGTCGCGCTGATCCACGACATCACGATCACCGTCGGTGTCTACGCACTGGTCGGCTTCGAGGTCACCCCCGGCACCGTGATCGGTCTGCTGACCATCCTCGGTTACTCGCTCTACGACACCGTCGTCGTCTTCGACGGTCTCAAGGAGGGCCAGCGGGGCCTCACCAAGCAGACCAGGCTCACCTACAGCGAGATGGCCAACAAGAGCCTCAACGGCACCCTGGTGCGCTCCATCAACACCACGGTCGTCGCGCTGCTCCCGGTGGCGGGTCTGCTGTTCATCGGTGGCGGCGTCCTCGGCGCCGGCATGCTGAACGACATCTCGCTGTCGCTGTTCGTCGGCCTCGCGGCCGGTGCGTACTCGTCGATCTTCATCGCCACCCCGCTGGTCGCGGACCTCAAGGAGCGCGACCCGCAGATGAAGGCCCTCAAGAAGCGGGTGCTCGCCAAGCGGGCCGCCGCCGCGGCCAAGGGCGAGAGCGCCGACGAGCCGCGTGACGAGGAGCCGAGGGACGGCGTCGAGGACGTGGAGGACACCGCGACCGCCGGTGCGGTCGTCGGCCAGCGCCGCCAGCCCTCCCGCAACAACCGGGGGAAGCGCCGATGACGGTCTCCACCCAGGAGCTGCTGCTCAGCCGCATCCGTGACGTACCGGACTACCCGAAGCCGGGCGTGCTGTTCAAGGACATCACGCCGCTGCTCGCGGACCCGGCGGCGTTCACGGCTCTGACCGAGGAGCTCGCCGAGCTGTGCGTCCGGCACGGCGCGACGAAGATCGTCGGCCTGGAGGCGCGCGGCTTCATCCTGGCGGCCCCGGTCGCGGTCCGCGCCGGCATCGGCTTCATCCCCGTGCGCAAGGCGGGCAAGCTCCCCGGAGCGACGCTCTCGCAGGCGTACGAGCTGGAGTACGGCACGGCCGAGATCGAGGTGCACGCCGAGGACCTGGCCGCGGGCGACCGCGTGATGGTCATCGACGACGTGCTGGCGACCGGTGGCACGGCCGAGGCCTCGCTGGAGCTCATCCGGCGGGCCGGGGCCGAGGTGGCCGGAGTGGCGGTCCTGATGGAGCTCGGCTTCCTGGCCGGGCGAGAGCGGCTGGAACCCGCCTTGCGCGGGGCCCCGCTGGAGGCTCTCATCACGCTCTGACCAGGGCAGCGAACGCATGGAGGCGGGCGTCGGAGGAATCCGGCGCCCGCCTTGTGCGTTTCCCCCACACGGGCGCTCGGACCCGCCCGGCACGAACCGGCCGCCCAGGATCGATACCATGGGATTTCCGGGCCTGACCGGGGGACCCGGATCCTCCCCCAGACCCCGTCCGGGGGGACCCGCAGAGGAGCGCTCTTGCCAGACGAGGCCCAGCCACTCTCCGCCGAGCGGCCCGACCAGCAGGCCGAGCAGGCCACGGCGGCCCCCGCCGCGCCCCAGCAGCCCGCGGCGGAGCCCGGTCCGACGAAGCCGCAGCCGCCCCAGCGGCCCCTCGCGGCGGCCCCGGCCCCCAAGCCCGTACCGCCCGCGGGCTCCGTCTCGCGCTCCGCCGGCTCCTCCAACCGCGTCCGCGCCCGCCTCGCCCGCCTCGGTGTGCAGCGCTCCTCGGCGTACAACCCGGTCCTGGAGCCGCTGCTGCGGATAGTGCGCAGCAACGACCCGAAGATCGAGACCGCCACGCTGCGCCAGGTCGAGAAGGCCTACCAGGTCGCCGAGCGCTGGCACCGCGGCCAGAAGCGCAAGAGCGGCGACCCGTACATCACCCACCCGCTCGCCGTCACCACCATCCTCGCCGAGCTGGGCATGGACCCGGCGACCCTGATGGCCGGGCTGCTGCACGACACCGTCGAGGACACCGAGTACGGCCTGGACACCCTGCGCCGCGACTTCGGCGACCAGGTGGCCCTGCTCGTCGACGGCGTCACCAAGCTCGACCGGGTCCAGTTCGGCGACGCCGCGCAGGCCGAGACGGTACGCAAGATGGTCGTCGCGATGGCCAAGGACCCGCGCGTCCTGGTCATCAAGCTCGCGGACCGGCTGCACAACATGCGCACCATGCGGTACCTCAAGCGGGAGAAGCAGGAGAAGAAGGCCCGCGAGACCCTGGAGATCTACGCACCGCTCGCCCACCGCCTGGGCATGAACACCATCAAGTGGGAGCTGGAGGACCTCGCCTTCGCGATCCTCTACCCCAAGATGTACGACGAGATCGTGCGGCTGGTGGCCGAGCGCGCCCCCAAGCGCGACGAGTACCTGGCCATAGTGACCGACGAGGTCCAGTCCGACCTGCGCGCCGCCCGCATCAAGGCGACCGTCACCGGCCGGCCCAAGCACTACTACAGCGTCTACCAGAAGATGATCGTCCGCGGCCGTGACTTCGCGGAGATCTACGACCTGGTGGGCATCCGCGTCCTGGTGGACACCGTCCGCGACTGCTACGCGGCGCTCGGCACGGTCCACGCCCGCTGGAACCCGGTTCCGGGGCGGTTCAAGGACTACATCGCGATGCCCAAGTTCAACATGTACCAGTCGCTGCACACGACGGTCATCGGCCCCAACGGCAAGCCGGTCGAGCTCCAGATCCGTACGTTCGACATGCACCGCCGTGCCGAGTACGGCATCGCCGCGCACTGGAAGTACAAGCAGGAGGCCGTCGCCGGTGCCTCCAAGGTGCGTACCGACGTGCCGAAGAAGGCCGGCAAGGACGACCACATCAACGACATGGCGTGGCTGCGCCAGCTGCTCGACTGGCAGAAGGAGACCGAGGACCCCAGCGAGTTCCTGGAGTCCCTGCGCTTCGACCTCTCCCGCAACGAGGTCTTCGTCTTCACCCCCAAGGGCGACGTCATAGCGCTCCCGGCGGGTGCCACACCCGTCGACTTCGCGTACGCGGTGCACACCGAGGTCGGCCACCGCACGATAGGCGCACGGGTCAACGGACGGCTGGTGCCGCTCGAATCCACCCTGGACAACGGCGACCTGGTCGAGGTCTTCACCTCCAAGGCGGCCGGCGCCGGCCCCTCGCGCGACTGGCTGGGCTTCGTCAAGTCGCCCCGCGCCCGCAACAAGATCCGCGGCTGGTTCTCCAAGGAGCGCCGCGACGAGGCGATCGAGCAGGGCAAGGACGCCATCGCGCGCGCCATGCGCAAGCAGAACCTGCCGATCCAGCGCATCCTCACCGGCGACTCCCTGGTCACCCTGGCGCACGAGATGCGCTACCCCGACATCTCCTCCCTGTACGCGGCGATCGGCGAGGGCCATGTGGCCGCGCAGGGCGTCGTCCAGAAGCTGGTGCAGGCGCTCGGCGGCGAGGAGGCGGCCAACGAGGACATCGCCGAGTCGGCGCCGCCCTCGCGCGGGCGCAGCAAGCGCCGCGCCAACGCCGACCCGGGCGTGGTGGTCAAGGGCGTCGAGGACGTGTGGGTCAAGCTGGCCCGCTGCTGTACGCCCGTCCCCGGCGACCCGATCATCGGCTTCGTCACCCGTGGCAGCGGCGTCTCGGTGCACCGCGCGGACTGCGTCAACGTGGACTCGCTCTCGCAGCAGCCGGAGCGGATCCTGGAGGTCGAGTGGGCCCCGACCCAGTCGTCGGTCTTCCTGGTCGCCATCCAGGTCGAGGCCCTCGACCGCTCCCGGCTCCTGTCGGACGTCACCCGCGTCCTGTCCGACCAGCACGTCAACATCCTGTCGGCGGCCGTCCAGACCTCCCGCGACCGGGTGGCCACCTCCCGCTTCACCTTCGAGATGGGCGACCCCAAGCACCTCGGCCACGTCCTGAAGGCCGTACGGGGAGTGGAGGGCGTGTACGACGTGTACCGGGTGACCTCGGCGCGCAGGCCGTAAGGCCCCCTGGCCACCGCGAGAGGGCCTCCCGTACGTGACGTACGGGAGGCCCTCTCGTGCGGCTACGGCGGTGTCAGCCGCCGAACTCCTCCAGACCCTTCAGGGCCTGGTCGAGCAGTGCCTGGCGGCCCTCCAGCTCCTTGGCGAGCTTGTCGGCCCTGGCGTTGTTGCCCGCCGCGCGCGCCGCGTCGATCTGGCCGCGCAGCTTGTCGACGGCGGCCTGGAGCTGGCCGGTCAGACCCGCGGCACGCGCGCGTGCCTCCGGGTTGGTGCGGCGCCACTCCGACTCCTCGGCCTCCTGGAGCGCCCGCTCCACGGCGTGCATCCGGCCCTCGACCTTCGGGCGGGCGTCGCGCGGCACATGGCCGACGGCCTCCCAGCGCTCGTTGATGCCGCGGAAGGCGGCGCGGGCCGCCTTCAGGTCGGTCACCGGGACGAGCTTCTCGGCCTCGACGGCCAGCTCCTCCTTGAGCTTCAGGTTCTCGGTCTGCTCGGCGTCCCGCTCCGCGAAGACCTCGCTGCGCGCGGCGAAGAAGACGTCCTGGGCGCCGCGGAAGCGGTTCCACAGCTCGTCCTCGGCCTCGCGCTGGGCGCGGCCCGCCGCCTTCCAGTCCGCCATCAGCTCGCGGTAGCGGGCGGCGGTGGTGCCCCAGTCCGTGGACGAGGACAGCGACTCGGCCTCGACGACCAGCTTCTCCTTGGCCTTGCGGGCCTCCTCGCGCTGCGCGTCCAGCGACGCGAAGTGCGCCTTGCGGCGCTTGGAGAACGCCGAGCGCGCGTGCGAGAAGCGGTGCCACAGCTCGTCGTCGGACTTCCGGTCGAGCCGGGGCAGGCCCTTCCAGGTGTCCACGAGCGCCCGCAGCCGCTCGCCGGCCGAGCGCCACTGCTCGCTCTGCGCCAGCTCCTCGGCCTCGGCGACCAGCGCCTCCTTGGCGTGCTTGGCCTCGTCGGTCTGCTTGGCCTTCTGGACCTTGCGCTCCTCGCGCCGCGACTCGACGGTCTCCACCAGCTTGTCGAGCCGCTTGCGGAGCGCGTCGAGGTCGCCCACCGCGTGGTGCTCGTCCACCTGGGTGCGCAGATGGTCGATGGCGGTCTGGGCGTCCTTCGCCGACAGGTCGGTGGTCCTCACCCGTCGTTCGAGGAGGCCGATCTCGACAACCAGGCCCTCGTATTTGCGCTCGAAGTAGGCCAGGGCCTCCTCGGGAGTCCCCGCCTGCCACGATCCGACGACGACTTCGCCCTCGGCTGTACGCACATACACGGTGCCCGTCTCGTCGACGCGGCCCCACGGGTCGCTGCTCACAGCGCCTCCTCCACATGATGCCTGCGCGAGGGGTTCGGCCCTCGTGGCATCGTCCACAGTTTCCGGGACGGGCCTCGCCCGCCCTCCACAACGCGTTCGTCGCCGCGCTGCACAACGCCAATCTAGGCGACCGGCCGCCCGGCTGTCCGCACTCAGCGCGGCCGAATTCCGCGGGTCAGTCCTTGTTGACGGCGCCCTTCGTGATGGTGACGGCCGTCTTCGGCGCGCCGTCCCCGGCGCCGCCCGCGACCCCGGCCTTCGCCACCTCCTGGACGGCCTTCAGCGAGGCGGCGTCCATCGTGCCGAACGGCGTGTAGGTGGGCGGGAGTTTGGTCTCCTTGTAGACCAGGAAGAACTGGCTGCCGCCGGTGTGCGGCTGGCCGGTGTTGGCCATGGCGACGGTGCCCGCCGGATACGTCACCGTGCCGTCCGCGGCCGCCTTGCCCAGACCGGTGAGGTTCTCGTCCGGGATCGTGTAGCCGGGGCCGCCGGTGCCGTCGCCCTTGGGGTCGCCGCACTGGAGCACGAAGATGCCCTGCGTGGTCAGCCGGTGGCACTTCGTGTTGTCGAAGAAGCCCTTGTCGGCGAGGGACTTGAACGAGTTGGCCGTGTGCGGCGTCTTCGCCGCGTCCATCTTGAAGGCGATGTCCCCGGCGCTGGTCTTCAGCGACATCGTGTACGAGGCCTTCTGGTCGATCGCCATCTTCGGCTCCGGGGCGGAGTCCTTGCTCTTCGAAGGCGTCGGGGTCTCGCTCGGCGCCGCCGAGTCCGACTTCTTGTCGTCGTCGCCGTCGAAGGCGCCCGTGGCGAAGGCCGCCCCGCCGCCCACCACGACGACCGCGAGGACGGCCGCGATGACGGTGTTGCGGAGCTTGGCCTTGCGGCGGGCCTCCTCACGGCGGCGCTGCTGACGCTCGAACTTCTCCCGGGCGAGCTGGCGCCGGCGCTGATCGCTGCTGACCACCGGTGGTCTCCTTGTGCGGTGTAGTCGGGTAGGACGCGTGTACGCGCGGACTGTGCCCGTACCGTATATGGGTTCGCTGTGACAGGAGCAGCGCCGGTAGGCTCTGAACAGCCGCAATCACCCGACGTACGAGAAATTGAGGACGATCGTGCTCATTGCCGGGTTCCCCGCCGGGGCCTGGGGCACCAACTGCTATCTGGTCGCCCCCGCCGCAGGCGAGGAGTGCGTGATCATCGACCCGGGCCACCAGGCCGCCCAGGGAGTCGAGGACGCGCTCCGGAAACATCGGCTCAAGCCCGTCGCCGTCGTCCTCACCCATGGCCACATCGACCACTGCGCCTCGGTGGTCCCGGTGTGCGGGGCGCACGACGTGCCCGCCTGGATCCACCCCTCGGACCGGTACATGATGAGCGACCCGGAGAAGGCGCTCGGCCGCTCCTTCGGCGCGCAGATCATGGGCGAGCTGACCGTCGGGGAACCCGACGACGTCAAGGAGCTGACCGACGGCGCCACGCTGGCGCTGGCCGGTATGGAGCTGACCGTCTCGCATGCGCCCGGCCATACCAAGGGGTCGGTGACGTTCGGGCTGCCCGAGGCGGAGGACATTCCTCCGATCCTGTTCTCGGGCGACCTGCTCTTCGCCGGCTCCGTCGGACGCACCGACCTGCCCGGCGGCAGCCACGCCGAGCTCCTCGAGTCGCTGGGCCGGGTGTGCCTGCCGCTCGACGACTCGACCGTGGTGCTGTCCGGCCACGGCTCCCAGACCACCATCGGCCAGGAGCGCGCCACCAACCCCTATCTGCGGCAGGTGGCCGCCGGCCTGGGAGAGGGCATCGCCTCTCCCCGACGAGGAATGTGACGAGAAGCTTCCCCATGAGTACCTTCCAGGCCCCCAAGGGCACCTACGACCTGCTGCCGCCGAACAGCGCCACCTACCTGGCCGTGCGCGAGGCCATCGCGGCCCCGCTGCGCAACTCCGGCTACGGCTACGTCGAGACCCCGGGCTTCGAGAACGTCGAGCTCTTCGCGCGCGGCGTCGGCGAGTCCACCGACATCGTCACCAAGGAGATGTACGCCTTCGAGACCAAGGGCGGCGACCGCCTCGCCCTGCGCCCCGAGGGCACCGCGTCCGTGCTGCGCGCGGCCCTGGAGGCCAATCTGCACAAGGCCGGAAACCTCCCGGTCAAGCTCTGGTACTCGGGCTCGTACTACCGCTACGAGCGCCCCCAGAAGGGCCGCTACAGGCACTTCTCGCAGGTCGGTGCCGAGGCGATCGGCGCCGAGGACCCGGCGCTCGACGCCGAGCTGATCATCCTGGCCAATGACGCCTACCGCTCGCTGGGCCTGCGGAACTTCCGCATCCTGCTGAACTCGCTGGGCGACCAGGAGTGCCGTCCCGTCTACCGGGCCGCGCTCCAGGACTTCCTGCGCGGCCTCGACCTCGACGAGGACACCCTGCGCCGCGCCGAGATCAACCCGCTGCGCGTCCTGGACGACAAGCGGGACGCGGTCCAGAAGCAGCTGGTGGGCGCGCCGCTGCTGCGCGACTACCTGTGCGACGCCTGCAAGGCGTACCACGAGGAGGTCCGCGAGCTGCTGAACGCCGAGGGCGTGGTGTACGAGGACGACCCCAAGCTGGTCCGCGGCCTCGACTACTACACCCGCACCACCTTCGAGTTCGTCCACGACGGTCTGGGCTCGCAGTCCGCGGTCGGCGGCGGCGGCCGCTACGACGGCCTCTCCGAGATGATCGGCGGCCCCGCGCTGCCGTCGGTGGGCTGGGCGCTCGGCGTCGACCGTACGGTCCTGGCGCTGGAGGCCGAGGGCGTCGCCCTCGACATCCCCTCCGCGACCAGCGTCTTCGCGGTGCCGCTGGGCGAGGAGGCGCGCCGGGTGCTGTTCCGCGTGGTCACCGAGCTGCGCCGGGGCGGGGTCGCGACCGACTTCAGCTACGGCGGCAAGGGCCTCAAGGGCGCCATGAAGAACGCCAACCGCTCCGGCGCCCGGCTCACGATCGTGGCGGGCGAGCGGGACCTGGCCGACGGCGTGGTCCAGCTCAAGGACATGGAGTCCGGCGACCAGGTGGCGGTCCCCGTCGCGGAGGTCGTCGAGGCCGTACGCGCGCGTCTGGTCTGACCACCGGGTCAACTCGGTACGTACGCCGTCGTCCTGATGGATGACGCCGGCGGTGAAGTGCCAAGTCCGGTCCTCGCGAGCCGGACTTGGCGCGGCCGAAGCCGGGCGTCCTTATCTCCATCGAACGGTGGCCGGGCCACGGATTGCGGCACAATGGCCCCTGCCCCGCAGCCACGGAACGACGGAACGGCGATATGACCACAACAGTTGACGACGTCTCCTCCGGCCAGGAGCAGGTGAACACCAAGGGCACCGTCGGCGGCAGCCGCGCCTTCGCATGGCTCCTGGTGATCACGGGAGCCGCCGGACTGCTGGCCGCGTGGGTCATCACCATCGACAAGTTCAAGCTGCTCGAAGACCCGGACTTCACCCCCGGGTGCAGCCTCAACCCGGTCGTCTCCTGCGGCAACATCATGAAGAGCGACCAGGCCTCGGCGTTCGGCTTCCCGAACCCGATGCTGGGCCTGGTGGCGTACGGGATCGTCATCGCGGTCGGCATGAGCCTGCTGGCGGGCGCGCGCTTTCGCCGCTGGTACTGGCTGACCTTCAACGCGGGCACGCTCTTCGGCGTCGGCTTCTGCAGCTGGCTCCAGTTCGAGTCGCTGTACCGGATCAACGCGCTCTGCCTGTGGTGCAGCCTGGCCTGGGTCGCCACGATCTTCATGTTCTGGTACCTGACCTCGCACAACATCCGCCGGGGCCTGCTGCCGGCGCCCGGCTGGCTGAAGTCGTTCCTGTCCGAGTTCACCTGGGTGCTGCCGGTGCTGCACGTCGGGATCATCGGGATGCTCATCCTGACCCGCTGGTGGGACTTCTGGACCAGCTGACCCGGCTGACCCGTCTGACCAGGGGATTTCCCCACGGCGGCGGCGTTGTCAGTGGGGTGGCATAGGGTTCTTGACGTGGAGCCCGACCTGTTCACCGCAGCCGCAGAGGACCGCCAGGAGAAAGACCCGGCGGGCAGCCCTCTGGCCGTCCGGATGCGCCCGCGCACCCTCGACGAAGTGGTCGGGCAGCAGCATCTGCTCAAGCCCGGCTCGCCGCTGCGGCGCCTGGTGGGGGAGGGCAGCGGCGGTCCCGCCGGGCCCTCCTCGGTGATCCTGTGGGGCCCGCCGGGCACCGGGAAGACGACCCTGGCGTATGTGGTCTCCAAGGCCACCAACAAGCGCTTCGTCGAGCTCTCCGCGATCACCGCGGGCGTCAAGGAAGTGCGGGCCGTGATCGACGGGGCCCGCCGGGCCATCGGCGGCTTCGGCAAGGAGACCGTCCTCTTCCTCGACGAGATCCACCGCTTCTCCAAGGCCCAGCAGGACTCGCTGCTCCCGGCCGTGGAGAACCGCTGGGTGACCCTGATCGCGGCGACCACCGAGAACCCGTACTTCTCGGTGATCTCCCCGCTGCTCTCCCGCTCCCTGCTGCTGACCCTGGAGCCGCTCACCGACGACGACCTGCGCGCCCTGCTGCGCCGGGCGGTCGAGGAGGAGCGCGGGCTCGGCGGCGCGGTGACGCTGGCGGAGGACGCCGAGGCGCATCTGCTGAGGATCGCGGGCGGCGACGCCCGCCGCGCGCTCACCGCCCTGGAGGCGGCCGCGGGCTCGGCCCTGGACCAGGAGGAGCGGGAGATCACGCTCCGGACGGTCGAGGAGACGGTCGACCGGGCGGCGGTGAAGTACGACAAGGACGGCGACCAGCACTACGACGTGGCGAGCGCCCTGATCAAGTCGATCCGCGGCTCGGACGTGGACGCGGCGCTGCACTATCTGGCCAGGATGATCGAGGCGGGCGAGGACCCCAGGTTCATCGCGCGCCGGCTGATGATCTCGGCGAGCGAGGACATCGGCCTCGCGGACCCCACGGCGCTGCCGACGGCCGTCGCCGCCGCGCAGGCGGTCGCCATGATCGGCTTCCCGGAGGCGGCCCTCACGCTCAGCCACGCCACGATCGCCCTGGCGCTGGCCCCCAAGTCGAACGCGGCGACGACCGCGATCTCCGCCGCGATGGAGGACGTCCGCAAGGGCCTGGCCGGCCCGGTCCCGCCGCATCTGCGCGACGGCCACTACAAGGGCGCGGCCAAGCTGGGCCACGCCCAGGGCTATGTCTACCCGCACGACGTGCCGGGCGCGATCGCCGCCCAGCAGTACGCCCCGGACGCGGTGGCCGACAAGCGCTACTACGAGCCGACGCGCTACGGCGCGGAGGCGCGCTACGCGGACGTGGTGGAGAAGGTCCGCGAACGGCTGGGCCGGGGGGACTGACCACGGTGGAAAGCGGGTGCGGCACCGGCTGCCCCTCAAGGGGCGCGGGGAACTGCGCGACCAGCCGCATCGGACCCGCAGACACAGCCCGACTGCTTCCGGCGGCCGCCCCCCCGCTCGCGGTTAGCCCCCCTCCCCTTCAGTCCGCCGCCGCCTCGAAGAGCCGCCGCATCGCCCGGCGCAGCGGGCCGAGGCCCGTCACCGGCTCCGGGAACTCGAAGCGCGCGTCGAAGCAGTGCCCGGAGGTGTCCTGGAAGCGCACCCGCAGACCGAACCGGTCCAGGGCCAGCGGGGTGACCGACTTCATCCCCCCGCTCCCCTCCCGGGCCACCAGCCCGCACAGCGAGCGCACCTGCTCCCCGTGGTGGGCGTGCAGATGCTGGAGCAGCTCGGTCTCGTCCGCGACCAGCGGATCGGGCAGGGCGGCCGCGAACGCCTCGGGCTCCACCGCGCTCGCGCCCCACAGGTCGTCCACGTACGCCTCGTTCACCTCCAGGCGCAGCGTCATGCTGCCGGGCGGGGCCAGGCCCGGCACCCGGGTGAGCCAGCCGGTGACCCAGGCGCGGCCCCGGATACGGTGGGGGACGGAGACCGGCGCCACATCGGTGATCTCCAGGACCGCCGAGAGCTCGTCGTCCTGGGCGTGGGTGGCGGCCCGTACGGCGGGCGAGTCGGCGGGGAAGAGCAGGAACAGATCGCCCTCGGGGCCGACGTTGCGCAGCCGGGGCACCAGCTGCTCCGGGCGGGCGCCCTCGAGGCCGGTAATGAGCAGCACCGACGAGCAGGTACTATGTACGAGAGTTCGTGTGCGCTCGGCTGCTGACGGCATCCGCGCGATTTCAAGTCCGCTGGGACGCGGCTGACCACGATCTGATCGGACCTCCGTCACGTGACCGGTGGCATGCTGCGCACCGGTACCGGCCCCGTTCTGCGGGCCGGTGGAGCCGACCCCTTCTGCGGGTTCGGCCTTCTTCGTGCTGTCCGTGATGTGACTGGTGTTCCCCGGACGAGACATACGATCTCCTTGAGTAAGGTGAGCCTAACCTAACCCAACCATGGAGGTTTGGAGAACGTGCCTAACCAGTCGCGTCCCAAGGTCAAGAAGTCTCGTGCGCTCGGCATCGCGCTGACGCCGAAGGCCGTCAAGTACTTCGAGGCCCGTCCGTACCCGCCGGGCGAGCACGGCCGTGGCCGCAAGCAGAACTCGGACTACAAGGTCCGTCTGCTCGAGAAGCAGCGTCTGCGCGCGCAGTACGACATCTCTGAGCGTCAGATGGCGCGTGCCTACGACCGCGCCAAGAAGGCCGAGGGCAAGACGGGCGAGGCGCTGGTCGTCGAGCTCGAGCGCCGCCTCGACGCCCTGGTCCTGCGTTCGGGCATCGCCCGCACCATCTACCAGGCCCGCCAGATGGTCGTCCACGGCCACATCGAGGTCAACGGCGGCAAGGTCGACAAGCCGTCGTTCCGTGTCCGTCCGGACGACGTCATCACCGTCCGCGAGCGCAGCCGTGCGAAGCACCCCTTCCAGGTTGCCCGCGAGGGTGGCTACGCCGGCGAGGGCGAGACCCCGCGCTACCTCCAGGTGAACCTGAAGGCCCTGGCCTTCCGCCTGGACCGCGACCCGAACCGCAAGGAAATCCCGGTCATCTGCGACGAGCAGCTCGTCGTCGAGTACTACGCCCGCTGATCCAGGCGCAGTAGTCAGCGCTCCGCGCTCCGGCCCGCCGTCCCCTCGCTCCGCACGGAGCGGGAGGCGGCGGGTCCTCGCGTCTGTGGCGCGGCCTCCCGGGCCGCGGGCACCTCGCGATCCCTCTCCCCAGCGCCCGCCAGCGCCCGCGCCACCGCCGCGTCCAGGCCGAGCGCGCGCCCCCGGCCGCGGAACGTCTCGTACGCCGGGTCGCCCAGGCGCTCCCGGGAGCGCTGCTCGCACAGCACATGCGCGGCGTTGAAGCACGCCGAGCCGAACAGCGGCAGGCCCACCGACGGCCAGATCCCCTCGGCCGCCCCCTGGAGCACCGCCGCCTGCGCCGGATCGCCGCCGTCCACCGCGACCAGCGCCACCAGCTCCAGCGCGAGCACCGTGCCCAGCAGGTCGTGGAAGGCGTGGTCGATCTCCAGGCACTCGCACAGCAGCGCCCGCGCCCGGTCCAGGTCCTTGGCGTGCCAGGCCGCGTACCCGAGGACGTACAGCGCGTACGCCCTGGCCCAGCGCTCGCCGTGGTCCGCGCAGACCTCCACCACCTGCTCGCACATCACCACGGCCTCTTCGAGGTGGCCGAGGAACGCCACCGCCATGGCCAGCTCGATCCGCGCCATCAGCACATTGCTGTTGAGCTCGCCGATCTCCTCGTACTGGGCGAGCGCCGCCCGCAGCAGCTCCTCGGCCCTCGGCATGTCGTCCGAGACCAGCGCCAGACAGCCCGTGCGGTGCACCGCGTACGCCCGCGCCGCCAGGTCGCCGGTGCGCTCGGCCTCCTCGCGGCACTCGTGCAGCGCCGCGATCGCCGCGGCGCTCTCGCCGCGCAGCACCGAGACATAGCCGAGCACCCACAGCGCCTTGAGCCGGGCGCGGCCGTGGTCGCCGCCCTCCGCCTCCAGGGCGAGCCCCAGCCAGTGCGCGCCCTCGGCGAGCCGTCCGCAGCCCACCCAGCAGAACCAGAGCGTGCCCGCCAGGTACTGGGCCAGATGCGTGTCCTGCGCCCGGTCCAGCGAGTGGTCCATCGCGGCCCGCAGATTGGGCAGTTCGGCCTCCACCCGCACCGCCACCTCGGCCTGGCGCGGGCTGAACCAGTCCAGCTCGCACCAGGTGGCGAGCCCCAGATACCAGTCGCGGTGGCGCCGGCGCAGCCGCTCCGCGTCGCCGGCCGCCGCCAGCCAGCCGGCGCCGTACTCCCGTACGGTGTCGAGCATCCGGTAGCGCACGCCCGCCGGGCCGTCCTCGCGGACCACCAGCGAGTGGTCCAAAAGCTCCTGCACCACGTCCAGCACGGACTCGGGCGGCAGGTCCGGGCCGACGCAGACGTACTCGACGGCCTCCAGGTCGAACGTCCCGGCGAACACCGAGAGCCGCGCCCACAGCAGCCGCTGGGCCGGGGTGCACAGCTCGTGGCTCCAGCCGATCGTGGTGCGCAGGGTCTGGTGGCGCGCCACGGTCCCGCGTCCGCCACGGGTCAGCAGGCGGAAGCGGTCGTCCAGGCGGTGCAGCACCTGTTCGACGGAGAGCGCGCCGAGCCGCCCGGCCGCCAGCTCCAGGGCCAGCGGGATCCCGTCGAGCCTGCGGCACAGCTCCAGGGTGGCCGCCGCCTCCGCGTGGGTGGGCGTGCGGCCGCCGGGTCCGGCGGCGGCCCGGTCGGTGAAGAGCGCCACGGCGTCCTCGTCGTCCATCGGCGCCAGCGCGAGCAGCCGCTCGCCGGCCAGCCGCAGGGGCAACCGCCCGGCGGCGAGCACCCGCAGCCCGGGGGAGCGGCGCAGCAGCTCGCCCACCAGCTCCGCGCAGGCGTCCACGAGCTGCTCGAAGCCGTCCAGGACCAGCAGGAGCGTGCGGTCGGCCAGATGGTCCAGGAGGACGCGGCGCGGCGGGCGGCTGGTGTGGTCGGTGAGCCCGAGCGCTTCGAGGACCGCGTGGTCGAGCAGCTCCGGGTCGGTGACCGTGGAGAGGTCGGCGGGCCGGACACCGTCGCCGTAGCGTTCCTGCACGGCCGGGTCCGCCGCGGCGCGCAGCACGAGGCGGGTCTTGCCGACACCGCCGACCCCGACCACGGTGGTCAGCCGCGCCTCGGCCAGCAGCCCGTGCAGCGCGGCCAGTTCACGTTCTCGCCCGACGAAGCGATTCAGCTCTGCGGGCAGATGGGAACCCATGGGCCACGCAGAGTACTCAAGGTGGTGCACTGCGTACAATCGGGCCGGAAGACTCCGCTTCGGCGGCCCCCTAATGCGGTAGGGGACAAGACGCTCGGCGCGATAGGGTCGGGGGACAACTTTTCTTGTCCGACGGTCGATGCGCAGGGAGCGGTGCGAAGTGTCCGGTGGAGAGGTGGCCGGGATCCTGGTGGCCGTCTTCTGGGCGATCCTGGTGTCCTTCCTCGCCGTAGTCCTCGTACGGCTGGCCCAGACGCTGAAGGCGACGACCAAGCTGGTGGCGGACGTGACCGAACAGGCCGTCCCGCTCCTGGCGGACGCCTCGACGGCGGTGCGCTCGGCGCAGACCCAGCTGGACCGGGTCGACGCGATCGCCTCGGACGTCCAGGAGGTCACCTCCAACGCCTCGGCGCTCTCCACCACGGTCGCCTCCACCTTCGGCGGCCCGCTGGTGAAGGTCGCGGCCTTCGGGTACGGGGTGCGCCGGGCCATCGGACGGAAAACCGGGCCCGCCGAGCCGCCTCGTACGGTGATCGTCGGGCGGACTCTGCCGTCCGCGCGGCGGAGCAAGCGAAAGGGCTGACGCTGCGATGTTCCGCCGTACGTTCTGGTTCACCGCGGGCGCCGCAGCCGGTGTGTGGGCCACCACCAAGGTCAACCGGAAGCTGAAGCAGCTCACCCCGGAGTCGCTGGCCGCGCGCACCGCCGACAAGGCGATCGAGGCGGGCCACAAGCTCAAGGACTTCGCGCTCGACGTGAAGGCAGGAATGGTCGAGCGCGAGTCCGAACTGAACGACGCGCTGGGGCTGAACGCCTCCAACGTGCGGGAGCTCCCGGCGCAGCGCCGCCTCGCGGCCATCGACCAACCCCACCAGCAGAACCCGAAGATCTCCTACAAGAAGATCTCGTACAACCGGAATGAGGACCACTGATGGAGTCGGCTGAAATCCGCCGCCGCTGGCTGAGCTTCTTCGAGGAGCGCGGTCACACCGTCGTCCCTTCGGCGTCGCTCATCGCGGACGACCCGACTCTGCTCCTGGTCAACGCGGGCATGGTGCCGTTCAAGCCCTACTTCCTGGGCGAGACCAAGCCGCCCGCCCCGCGCGCCACCAGCGTGCAGAAGTGCGTGCGTACGCCGGACATCGAAGAGGTCGGCAAGACCACCCGGCACGGCACGTTCTTCCAGATGTGCGGCAACTTCTCCTTCGGCGACTACTTCAAGGAAGGCGCCATCAAGTACGCCTGGGAGCTGCTGACCAGCTCCGTGGCGGACGGCGGCTTCGGCCTGGAGCCGGAGAAGCTCTGGATCACGGTCTACCTCGACGACGACGAGGCCGAGCAGATCTGGCGCGAGAAGATCGGCGTCCCGGCCGAGCGCATCCAGCGCCTGGGCAAGAAGGACAACTTCTGGTCCATGGGCGTCCCCGGCCCCTGCGGCCCCTGCTCCGAGATCAACTACGACCGCGGTCCCGAGTTCGGCGTCGAGGGCGGCCCGGCCGTCAACGACGAGCGGTACGTGGAGATCTGGAACCTCGTCTTCATGCAGTACGAGCGGGGTGCCGGCGAGGGCAAGGAGGACTTCCCGATCCTCGGCGACCTGCCGTCGAAGAACATCGACACCGGTCTGGGTCTCGAGCGTCTCGCCATGATCCTGCAGGGCGTGCAGAACATGTACGAGACCGACACCCTGCGCGTCGTCATGGACAAGGCCACCGAGCTCACCGGCGTCCGTTACGGCGACAAGCACGACACCGACGTCTCCATGCGTGTGGTGGCCGACCACATCCGTACGTCCGTGATGCTCATCGGCGACGGTGTGACCCCCGGCAACGAGGGCCGCGGCTATGTGCTGCGCCGCATCATGCGCCGCGCCATCCGCAACATGCGCCTCATGGGCGCCACCGGCCCGGTCGTCCAGGACCTCATCGACGTCGTGATCGACACCATGGGGCTGCAGTACCCGGAGCTGATCACCGACCGCAAGCGCATCGAGACGGTCGCGCTCGCCGAGGAGGCCGCCTTCCTCAAGGCCCTCAAGGGCGGCACCAACATCCTGGACACCGCCGTCACCGAGACCAAGGCCTCCGGTGGCACGGTCCTCGCCGGCGACAAGGCGTTCCTGCTCCACGACACCTGGGGCTTCCCGATCGACCTCACCCTGGAGATGGCCGCCGAGCAGGGCCTCTCGGTGGACGAGGACGGCTTCCGCCGTCTGATGAAGGAGCAGCGCGAGCGCGCCAAGGCCGACGCCAAGGCCAAGAAGACCGGCCACGCCGACCTGTCCGCCTACCGCGAGGTGGCCGACAACGCCGGCGAGACCGACTTCACCGGTTACACGCTCACCGAGAACGAGTCGACCGTCGTCGGCCTCCTCGTCGACGGCGTGCCCTCGCCCGCCGCCTCCGAGGGCGACGAGGTCGAGGTCGTCCTCGACCGCAGCCCCTTCTACGCCGAGGGCGGCGGCCAGCTCGCCGACCAGGGCCGTATCAAGCTCGACAGCGGTGCCGTCATCGAGGTGCGCGACGTGCAGAAGCCGGTGCCCGGTGTGCACGTCCACAAGGGTGTCGTCCAGGTCGGCGAGGTCACCCTCGGCGCCTCGGCCTACGCCACCATCGACACCAAGCGCCGCCGCGCCATCGCCCGTGCCCACAGCGCCACGCACCTGACCCACCAGGCCCTGCGCGACGCGCTCGGCCCGACGGCCGCCCAGGCCGGCTCGGAGAACTCGCCGGGCCGCTTCCGCTTCGACTTCGGCTCGCCCGCCGCCGTTCCCGGCACGGTCCTCACCGACGTCGAGCAGAAGATCAACGAGGTGCTCTCGCGCGAACTGGACGTCCAGGCCGAGGTCATGTCGATCGACGAGGCCAAGAAGCAGGGCGCCATCGCCGAGTTCGGCGAGAAGTACGGCGAGCGCGTCCGCGTGGTCACCATCGGGGACTTCTCCAAGGAGCTCTGCGGCGGTACGCACGTCCACAACACCGCCCAGCTGGGCCTGGTGAAGCTGCTCGGCGAGTCCTCCATCGGCTCCGGTGTGCGCCGCATCGAGGCCCTGGTCGGCGTGGACGCGTACAACTTCCTCGCCCGGGAGCACACGGTCGTCGCCCAGCTCCAGGAGCTGGTCAAGGGCCGTCCCGAGGAGCTGCCGGAGAAGATCTCCACCATGCTCGGCAAGCTGAAGGACGCCGAGAAGGAGATCGAGAAGTTCCGCGCCGAGAAGGTGCTCCAGGCCGCCGCCGGGCTGGCCGAGGGCGCCAAGGACGTCCGGGGCGTGGCCCTGGTCACCGGCCAGGTGCCGGACGGCACCTCCGCCGACGACCTGCGCAAGCTCGTCCTCGACGTGCGCGGCCGCATCTCCTCCGACCGCCCGGTCGTGGTGGCCCTCTTCACCACCTCGAGCGGCCGCCCGGTCACGGTCATCGCCACCAACGAGGCCGCCCGCGAGCGCGGTCTCAAGGCCGGTGAGCTGGTGCGTACCGCCGCCAAGACCCTCGGCGGCGGCGGTGGCGGCAAGCCGGACGTCGCCCAGGGCGGCGGTCAGAACCCGGACGCGATCGGCGACGCCATCGACGCCGTCGAGCGCCAGGTCGGCGAGACCGTCTGATGCGACGCGGACGACGCCTCGCGATCGACGTCGGGGACGCCCGGATCGGGGTCGCCTCGTGCGACCCCGACGGGGTCCTCGCCACACCGGTGGAGACCGTGCCGGGCCGTGACATCCCGGCCGCCCACCGGCGGTTGCGCCTGCTCGTCGAGGAGTACGAGCCCATCGAGGTCGTCATGGGGCTGCCTCGCTCCCTCAGCGGGGGCGAGGGCCCGGCGGCCGTCAAGGTCCGCAAGTTCGCCCAGGAACTGGCGAAGGGCATCGCCCCGGTCCCGGTCCGGCTGGTCGACGAGCGGATGACGACCGTCACAGCGACCCAGGGGCTGCGCGCCTCCGGGGTGAAGGCGAAGAAGGGCAGGTCGGTCATCGACCAGGCGGCCGCGGTGATCATTCTGCAGACCGCGCTTGAGGCCGAACGGGTGTCAGGACGCCCGCCCGGCGAGGGCGTCGAAGTGGTTATCTGATCGCGATACGGTAACGTTCCGCGCGATGCGGCGACATTCGAACAGCTGCCGCACAGCAAAAGAGGCGGACCGTCCGGATGCCTCGCGGCTCTAGGGGACCGATGACTGAGTATGGCCGGGGCGCAGGCTCCGAACCGTGGCATCCCGAGGATCCCCTCTACGGGGACCAGGGGTGGGGAGCGCAGCAGGCTGCGCCCGGTCAGGCTCCGTACGGCGACCAGCAGGGCCGCGAGCAGTACGCCCAGCAGCACCAGCAGCACGCCCAGCAGCAGCATCCGCAGCACCAGCAGCACGCCCAGTACCAGCAACAGCAGTACGCGCAGCAGTCGCAGGGTGCCTACGGGCAGCAGCCGCACTACGGTGAGCAGCCCCAGCAGGGCTACCAGCAGGAGCAGTACGTACAGCAGCAGACCCAGGCCCAGTACCACGCGGGCTGGGACACCGGCCAGCAGGCCGCCATGCCGTACGCCGGCCAGCAGACCGAGGCCTACCCGGGCTACGGCACCGAGACCCAGGACTACTACGGCACGCCCGAGGCGTATCCGCCGCCGCAGCCCCCGGGCCAGCGGCGCACCGTGCCCGAGCAGGCGCCGGAGTGGACCCCCGAGGAGACCGCGCCGGAGGAGGAGAAGCACCCCTTCTTCAGCGACGGCGACGGCGGGGACGAGCCCAGGGCCGACGACGGCGAGGACGAGGACGAGCCGCGCGCCTCCCGGCGCGGCGGCGCCGGCCGCGACCGCCGGGGCAAGGGCAAGAAGAAGGGCAAGAGCGGACGCGCCTGTCTGGTGCTCGTGGTGGTCTTCTCGCTCGGCGTGGGCGGCGCCGGGTACTTCGGCTACCAGTTCTGGCAGAAGAAGTTCGGCGCGGCCCCCGACTACGTGGGCACCGGCACCACCCCGGTCCAGGTGGAGATCCCGCAGGGCGCCGGCGGCTATGAGATCGGCAGCATCCTGGCCAAGGCCGGAGTGGTCAAGAGCCAGGGCGCCTTCGTCTCGGCGCAGAACGACAACCCCAAGGGCAAGACGCTCCAGGCGGGCGTCTACACCCTGAACAAGGGGATGTCGGCGGCGAACGCGGTCGCGGCCATGCTCAACCCGGCCAGCCGCAGCAACTTCATCATTCCCGAAGGCAAGCGCAACGCCTGGGTCTACGAGCAGATCGACAAGCGCCTCGAACTCAAGCCGGGCACGACCAAGGACGTGGCGAAGGCCCAGGCGAAGAACCTCGGGCTGCCCGACTGGGCGAACGACAACAAGGAGATCGCCGACCCGCTGGAAGGGTTCCTCTACCCGGCCAGCTACCCGGTCGCCAAGGGCACCAAGCCCGAGGACGTGCTCCGCAAGATGGTCGCGCGTGCGAACAGCGAGTACGGCAAGGTCGACCTGAAGGGCATGGCCGCGAAGCTCGGCCTGAAGTCGCCGCTCCAGGTGCTCACCGTCGCCAGCCTCGTGCAGGCCGAAGGCAAGTACAAGCACGACTTCGACAAGGTCGCGCGGGTCGTCTACAACCGCCTCAAGCCGAACAACACCGAGACCTACGGCCTGCTCGACTTCGACTCCACGGTCAACTACGCCAAGAGCGAGTCGACCCTGGACACGGGCGCGGTCAAGGATCTGCGCCACTTCAAGCACCCGTACAACACGTACTACATCCACGGTCTGCCGCCCGGCCCGATCGGCAACCCCGGTGAGTCCGCGCTGCACTCGGCGCTCAACCCCACGCCGGGCCCGTGGTACTACTTCGTCTCCGTCACCGAGAACGAGACGCTCTTCGCGGTCACCAACGAGGAGCACGAGCAGAACCGCAAGAAGTACCAGAAGGAGCAGTCCGGCCAGTGAGTTCAGTGAGCCAGGAGAGCGGTGCGCGACGGGCGGCCGTACTGGGATCGCCCATCGCCCACTCGCTCTCCCCGGTGCTGCACCGCGCCGCCTACCGGGAACTCGGCCTCGGCCACTGGTCGTACGACCGCTTCGAGGTGGACGAGGACGCGCTGCCCGGCTTCGTCGACGGGCTCGACCGGTCGTGGGCGGGGCTCTCGCTGACGATGCCGCTGAAGCGGGCGATCATCCCGCTGCTCGACGGCATCAGCGACACCGCCGCCTCCGTGGAGGCGGTCAACACGGTCGTCCTCACCGCAGACGGGCGCCGCTACGGCGACAACACCGACATTCCCGGCATGATCGCCGCCCTGGGTGAGCGCGGTGTCGAGCGGGTCGGCTCGGCCGCCGTGCTCGGCGCGGGCGCCACCGCGTCCTCCGCGCTGGCCGCCCTCGCCCGTGTCTGTACGGGAGAGGTCACCGCGTATGTACGCAGTGCCGCCCGGGCCGAAGAGATGCGGGGCTGGGGGGAGCGGCTGGGGGTGGCCGTGCGGACGGCCGACTGGGCGGACGCGGCCGAGGCCTTCCAGGCGCCGCTGGTCGTCGCCACCACCCCGGCGGGCACCACCGACGCGCTCGCGGCGGCGGTCCCCGACCGCCCCGGCACCCTCTTCGACGTCCTCTACGACCCCTGGCCGACCGCGCTCGCGGCCGCCTGGTCGGCGAACGGGGGAGCGGTCGTGGGCGGCCTGGACCTGCTGGTCCACCAGGCGGTGCTCCAGGTGGAACAGATGACCGGCGTACCGAAGGCTCCGCTGGAGGCGATGCGCGAGGCGGGCGAGGCGGCTCTGGCGACCCGCACCTGACGAAATCACAGTCCGCCTGCTGGACCGGGGCCCGGCCCACCACCTTGGACGTGGGAGGATCAGTGGTGGCGGGCCAGGGCCGCGCACCCGGCCGCGCCGCAGTACCAGGACGCGCGAGCAACGAGGAGCACCGTTGAGCAGGTTGCGCTGGCTGACCGCGGGGGAGTCGCACGGCCCCGCACTGGTGGCGACGCTGGAGGGCCTTCCGGCCGGCGTGCCGATCACCACGGAGATGGTGGCGGACCACCTGGCCCGGCGGCGCCTCGGCTATGGACGCGGCGCCCGGATGAAGTTCGAGCGCGACGAGGTGACCTTCCTGGGCGGCGTCCGGCACGGCCTGTCGATGGGCTCGCCCATCGCGGTCATGGTCGGCAACACCGAGTGGCCCAAGTGGGAACAGGTCATGTCGGCCGACCCCGTGGACCCCGAGATCCTGGCCGACCTGGCCCGCAACGCGCCGCTGACGCGCCCGCGCCCCGGCCACGCCGACCTCGCGGGCATGCAGAAGTACGGCTTCGACGAGGCCCGGCCGGTCCTGGAGCGCGCCAGCGCCCGCGAGACGGCCGCCCGTGTGGCCCTCGGCGCGGTGGCCCGTTCGTACCTGAAGGAGACGGCGGGCATCGAGGTCGTCTCCCACGTGGTCGAGCTGGCCTCGGCCAAGGCGCCGTACGGCGTGTACCCGACCCCGGCCGATGTCGAGAAGCTGGATGCGGACCCGGTGCGCTGCCTGGACGCGGACGCGTCGAAGGCGATGGTCGCGGAGATCGACCAGGCCCACAAGGACGGCGACACGCTCGGCGGCGTGGTCGAGGTCCTGGCGTACGGCGTACCCGTCGGCTTGGGCTCACACGTCCACTGGGACCGCCGCTTGGACGCGCGTCTCGCGGCGGCGTTGATGGGTATCCAGGCGATCAAGGGCGTCGAGGTCGGCGACGGCTTCGACCTGGCCCGGGTGCCGGGTTCGAAGGCGCACGACGAGATCGTCAAGACGGCTGAGGGCGTCAAGCGCACCTCCGGCCGCTCCGGCGGCACCGAGGGCGGTCTCACCACCGGCGAGCTGTTGCGTGTACGGGCGGCGATGAAGCCGATCGCGACGGTGCCGCGTGCGCTGGCGACGATCGACGTGGTGACGGGCGAGGCGGCGAAGGCGCACCACCAGCGCTCGGACGTCTGTGCCGTTCCGGCGGCCGGGATCGTGGCCGAGGCCATGGTCGCGCTGGTGCTCGCGGACGCGGTGGCGGAGAAGTTCGGCGGTGACTCGGTCCCCGAGACCCGTCGCAACGTCCAGTCCTACCTCGACAACCTCCAGATCCGGTGAGCACCGGTCCGCTGGTCGTCCTGATCGGCCCGATGGGCTCGGGGAAGTCCACCGTGGGCGCGCTGCTTGCCGAGCGGCTCGGCGCGCCCTACCGGGACACCGACGCCGACATCGTGGCCGCCGAGGGCCGGGAGATCGCCGACATCTTCGTCGACGAGGGCGAGCCGCACTTCCGTGAGCTGGAGCGGGAGGCGGTCGCCGCCGCCGTCGCCGAGCACACCGGTGTGCTCGCGCTCGGCGGGGGCGCCGTCCTGGACGCGTCCACCCGCGCGCTGCTCTCCGGCCTGCCGGTCGTCTATCTGTCCATGGACGTCGAGGAGGCGGTGAAGCGGGTCGGCCTCAACACCGCCCGCCCGCTGCTCGCCGTCAACCCGCGCCGCCAGTGGCGCGAGCTGATGGAAGCCCGGCGCCATCTGTACACCGAAGTCGCCAGGGTCGTCGTCGAGACCGACGGCCGTACCCCCGAAGAGGTCGCCCAGGCGGTCCTCGACGCACTGGAGCTGAAATCCGCATGAGCGAGCAGGCACCCACCCGGATCCACGTCGGCGCCACCGCCGGAACGGACCCGTACGACGTGCTCGTCGGCCGCAACCTCCTCGCCGAACTGCCCGGCCTGATCGGTACGAAGGCCCGCAAGGTCGCCGTCATCCACCCGGAGGCGCTGGCCGGCACCGGCGACGCCATCCGCGAGGACCTGGCCGCGCAGGGCTATGAAGCCATCGCCATCCAGGTGCCCAACGCCGAGGAGGCGAAGACCTACGAGGTCGCCGCCTACTGCTGGAAGGCGCTCGGCCAGTCCGGCTTCACCCGTACCGACGTCGTCGTGGGCGTCGGCGGCGGCGCCACCACCGACCTCGCCGGCTTCGTCGCGGCGACCTGGCTGCGCGGGGTGCGCTGGATCTCGGTCCCGACCACCGTGCTCGGCATGGTCGACGCGGCCGTCGGCGGGAAGACCGGCATCAACACGGCCGAGGGCAAGAACCTGGTGGGCGCGTTCCACCCGCCCGTGGGCGTGCTGTGCGACCTGGCGGCGCTGGAGTCGCTGCCGGTGCACGACTTCGTCTCCGGCATGGCCGAGGTCATCAAGGCCGGCTTCATCTCCGACCCGGTCATCCTCGACCTGATCGAGGCCGACCCGGCGGGCGCCCGCACCCCCGAGGGCCCGCACACGGCCGAGCTGATCGAGCGGGCGATCCGGGTGAAGGCGGAGGTCGTCGCCAGCGACCTCAAGGAGTCGGGGCTGCGCGAGATCCTGAACTACGGGCACACCCTGGCGCACGCCATCGAGAAGAACGAGCGCTACAAGTGGCGCCACGGCGCCGCCGTCTCCGTGGGCATGGTCTTCGCGGCCGAGCTGGGCCGCCTCGCCGGGCGCCTGGACGACGCCACCGCCGACCGGCACCGCGCCATCCTGGAGTCGGTGGGCCTGCCGCTCACCTACCGCGCCGACCAGTGGCCCAAGCTGGTCGAGAACATGAAGCTGGACAAGAAGTCGCGGGGCAACCTGCTGCGCTTCATCGTCCTGGACGGGCTCGCCAAGCCGACGGTCCTGGAGGGACCCGACCCGGCGGTGCTGCTCGCGGCGTACGGCGAGGTGTCCTCGTGAGCCGTCGCGTCCTGGTGCTCAACGGCCCCAACCTGGGCCGCCTCGGCTCGCGCGAGCCGGACGTGTACGGGGCGACCACCTACGCCGGTCTCGTCGAGGTCTGCCGGGGCCTCGGCGAGGAGCTCGGCTTCGACGTGGAGGTCCGGGAGACCAACGACGAGGGCGACATGATCCGCTGGCTGCACGAGGCGGCCGACGGAAAGATTCCGGTCGTTCTCAACCCGGGCGCGTTCACCCACTATTCGTACGGAATGCGGGACGCGGCCGCCCAGCGCACCGCCCCGCTCATCGAGGTGCACATCTCGAACCCGTACACCCGTGAGGAGTTCCGCCACACCTCCGTGGTGGCGGCCGTGGCCAGCGGCACCGTCGCGGGCTTCGGCATCGGCTCGTACCGCCTGGCGCTGCGCGCGCTCGCCGACGAACTCGACGGCTGACCGGGCACCTTCGTCGCACCCCGGCCGTTCACACTGCGACGGCCGGGGAAGGTACGGTTCTGGACCGGACGCCTCCGACGGGCGTCGGACCAGCGCCAGTTGCCTTGTACGAGACGGAGTGGCACCGGATGCAGCACGAAGCGGGAGCGCCGCTTCCGCCGCCCCACGCCCCGGGACACGGACCCGGGGCGGACTGGGCCTTCGCCGCCCAC
>NZ_BAAACA010000024.1:0-6469 GCF_039521265.1 Streptomyces crystallinus
GTTTCCGGGCCCTCCGGGCGCTTCCTTCGTTTCCGACTCTATCAGATCTTTTTCCGATCCGATTTCTTCGGTGCTTTCCAGGTTTCCGCTTTCGCGTTTCCCTTTCCGGCGGCTCCGACTCTATCAGTGCTTTTCCTTCTCCCCGACCACTTCGTTTTGCGACACCGGAATACCGGCACAGCAAAGCGGGGTGGAGATCAAGATCAACAAGTTGAGTGAGGAGCAGTGCCCGCCCCGACAGATGCACGTGAAGTTCACACGTCGCGGTCAGGCAGGACTTAGGACAGTACATCCCTCGGCGCGGTCGGGGCAAATCGACCCAGGGCCCCTGTGGGGAGCTATGGTCTAGTCCACTACCCCACCGGTCTAGTCCAGTAGTCTCCGTCGAGGAAGTCCGCCCTGGAGACATACCAGGCGAACCCGGACTTCCTATGACTTACCCTTCTGAACAGTACGCCGTCACACAGCAGGTAGTGGCGGTGACACGAAGAAGCCCCACCCCCTGGGAGGCCATCCATGACCACCGTGTCGTCCCCGCTCGCCGGGCGTGCCATCGGACTCGCGGCAGTGCCCGATCCGGTGTTCTCCGGCGCAATGGTGGGCCCCGGTACCGCCATCGACCCCGTACGCGAGCCCTCTGAGGCGGTCTCTCCCGTCGACGGTGTCATCGTCTCCCTGCACCCGCACGCCTTCGTCGTCGTGGACGACCAGGGCCACGGTGTGCTGACGCACCTCGGCATCGACACCGTTCAGCTCAACGGCGAAGGCTTCGAGCTGCTCGTCAACAAGGGCGACACCGTCACGCGCGGCCAGGCCGTGGTGCGCTGGAACCCGGCCGCCGTGGAAGAGGCCGGCAAGTCCCCCGTGTGCCCCATCGTGGCTCTCGAGGCCACGGCCGACTCCCTCTCCGAGCTGGTCGACAGCGGCGACGTGAAGTCCGGCGACGCCCTCTTCAGCTGGAAGTAGTTCGGCCAGAGGTCGTGACGTCGCCGTCGTCGAGACGGTGAGTTCGACATCCACCGCGGCGGCGCAGACCGCCGCACCAATCGGAGACGGGTGAAATGGAGACAACGCTGCGAGGCGTCGGCGTGAGCCACGGTGTGGCGATCGGCCAGGTCCGGCACATGGGCACTGCGGTTCTGGAGCCGCCGGCCAAGCAGATTCCCGCGGAGGATGCGGAGCGCGAACAGGGGCGTGCCCGCAAGGCCGTGGAGGCCGTGGCGGCCGATCTCAACGCGCGCGGCAACCTGGCGGGCGGTGAGGCGCAGGCCGTGCTGGAGGCTCAGGCCCTGATCGCCCAGGACCCCGAGCTGATCGCCGACGTCGACCGGCGCATCGCTGTCGGCAGCACCGCCGAGCGTGCCGTGTACGACGCGTTCTCGCACTACCGGGAGCTGCTCGCGGGCGCCGGTGAGTACATGGCGGGGCGCGTGGCGGACCTGGATGACGTGCGCAACCGCATCGTGGCGCGCCTGCTGGGCGTCCCGATGCCGGGTGTCCCGGACAGCGACGAGCCGTATGTGCTGATCGCGCGTGACCTCGCGCCCGCCGACACCGCGCTGCTGGACCCGGCGCTCGTGCTCGGCTTCGTGACCGAGGAGGGCGGGCCGACCAGCCACAGCGCGATCCTGGCGCGGGCGCTGGGCGTCCCCGCCATCGTGGCGCTGCCGGGCGCGGGTGAGCTGGCCGAGGGCACGATGGTCGCCGTCGACGGCAGCACCGGCGAGATCTTCGTCGACCCGAGCGAGGACAAGCGCGCCGAGCTGGAGCGGGCCGCCGCCGAGCGCCGGGCCGCGCTGGCCGCGTCCTCCGGTCCGGGTGCGACGTCGGACGGGCACAAGGTCCCGCTGCTCGCCAACGTCGGCGGTCCGGCCGACGTCCCGGCGGCGGTGGAGGCGGGCGCCGAGGGCGTCGGTCTGTTCCGTACCGAGTTCCTCTTCCTCGACGACTCCGCCAAGGCGCCGTCGGAGGAGAAGCAGGTCGAGGCGTACCGCAAGGTCCTGGAGGCGTTTCCCGAGGGCCGTGTGGTCGTGCGGGTGCTGGACGCCGGCGCCGACAAGCCGCTCGACTTCCTGACGCCCGCCGACGAGCCGAACCCGGCGCTCGGTGTGCGTGGTCTGCGGTCGCTCCTGGACCACCCGCAGGTGCTGCGGACGCAGCTGACGGCGCTGGCCAAGGCCGCCGAGGGGCTTCCGGTCTACCTGGAGGTCATGGCGCCGATGGTCGCGGACCGTACGGACGCCAAGGCGTTCGCGGACGCGTGCCGGGAGGCGGGGCTGCGGGCGAAGTTCGGCGCGATGGTGGAGATCCCCTCCGCCGCGCTGCGCGCGCGCTCGATCCTCCAGGAGGTCGAGTTCCTGTCGCTGGGCACCAATGACCTGGCCCAGTACACGTTCGCGGCCGACCGGCAGGTCGGTGCGGTGTCCCGGCTCCAGGACCCGTGGCAGCCCGCGCTGCTCGACCTGGTGGCGCTGTCGGCCGAGGCGGCCAGGGCCGAGGGCAAGAGCTGTGGTGTGTGTGGTGAGGCCGCCTCCGATCCGCTGCTCGCGTGTGTGCTGACCGGTCTCGGTGTGACCAGCCTGTCGATGGGTGCCGCGTCCATTCCTTATGTGCGCGCGACGCTGGCGAAGTACACGCTCGCCCAGTGCGAGCGTGCGGCCGCGGCGGCCCGCGCCGCGGACTCGGCCGAGGAGGCCCGCGTGGCCGCGCAGGCGGTGCTGTCCGGGGAGTGATCCCGGCGCGTCCGGCGAGGCCGGGCGCGGTGTCCGGGTGAGAGGGGCTTCCTGTCGCGGGTGCGGCGGGGAGCCCCTCTCGTCTGTGTTCCCAGGGCTGTCAGTGGTCAGTGGTCGGTGGTGGGCTGGTCGAACGGGAAGCCCGCTCGGTAGTCCACTCCTGGTTCGGGCGCCACCGGGTCTCCGGTGTCGGCGTCCGTGCAGTAGGCGCTGAAGACCTCGCCGGCGGTGAGCGGGTGCAGGCTGCCCGCGTGCAGCCGCCAGCCGTGGACGCGGTCGGGTGTGTGAGCGGCCGTCGTCCGCAGCACCAGGCCTCCCGGGCTGTGCTGGGCGATGCCCGCGGCGAGGACGGTGACGAACTCGGCGACGTCCGTCTCGTCGAGCAGGGCCGGGTCGCCGCCGCGGCCCTCGGCGTGGAGCACGGCGATCAGCTGCTCCTGCTCCGCCTGGACGCTGCACACCATGTGGTGCAGGCCGGGGCCCGCCGCCTCGATCAGGCGGGTGAGGATGGTCGAGGCGCGTTCGAAGGCGGAGCGGCCGATGTCCTGGCCGCATTCGGCGCACTCCCCCAAGTCGGCGAGGAGCAGGGTTGCGTAGTCCCAGGTCGCCTGGCGGACCGCTTTGTTGATGAGCTCGGGCACCAGGCTGTCGATGGGCTGGCCCGCGTAGACCACGCGGGCGCCGCCGGCCGCGATCTCGGCGGTGAAGCGGGTGCGGCTGTCGGCGGTGTCGGGGTCGATGCCGGTGGCCGTGCAGAACTCGGTGAACTCCTCCGGGTCGAAGAGGGCGACCGTGGTGTGCAGCCCCTGGGCGGCGAAGGATCTGAGCAGGCCCTCGACCTGGCGGAGATAGGCGGTGTGGTCGTCGAAGGCGAAGGACCCGTACCTCGTCATCGCCTCGAAGTCGTAGGCGTCGGCCAGCAGGCCCACGGTGCTGGGTGTCTCCCTGCGCAGGGTGCGCCGCATGGCTCTGGGAGCCCGGGCGGGCCGGGAGCCGCCGTGTGTGCGGGACCGGGCGGCGGACTTCGGGCTGGTGGATTTCCTGGAATTGCGGATGTGCGCCATGTTTCCCCCTGAGCGCTGTCGATCAGTGCTCACTCACCGTAACCGGGGGCACTGACAACGCCGGTCGCGGCAGCCGGTCCCGTACCAGCCGGTGCTGAACGCAGCAGGTCACAGCGATGACGGCGCCGAAGGCGGTCCAGCCGACGGGGCCGGTGGCGATGGCCGCGGTGACGGCGAGCGGTCCCGCGCTGCGCTGAGCGGACTGGGCCAGTCCGTGCACGCCGAGGTAGGCGCCCTGGGCCTGGTCCGGGGCGAGCGCGATCGAGAGTTCCCAGGAGACGGTGGCGTGGATCATCTCGGCCAGGGTGAACGCGGCGGCGGAGACGGTCAGGCAGATGCTCGCCGGTACGGCGCCGTGGACGGCCGAGGCGGCCATGGCCACTCCCGCGGCGGCGAAGACGGCGGCCAGCGGGAGGAGCAGGCGGTGGGCCGCCTTGGTGGTCGCGCCGAAGCGGGCCAGCGGAACCTGAAGGCCCACCACCATCACGTTGTTGAGCACCATCAGCAGCGGTACGAGGCCGTGGGGCGCGTCGGTGGCGGAGACGGCCCACAGCGGGATGCCGACCTTGAAGACGGCGTCGTCCATGAACAGGACGGACTCGGTGGCCACATAGGCCAGGTAGGTGCGGTCCTTCCAGGGGCTGCCCGGTCGCTCGGCGGGTGCGGGCTCCTTGGAGGTGGCGACCGTGCGCGAGGGCGAGGGCGGTTCCGTGCAGCGCGCGGTGACCAGGGCGGCGCCGACGAAGGAGAGGGCGTCCCCGGCGAGCAGCCACTGGTAGGCGGCCGTGGTGGCGAGTGCGAGGGCGGCTGCCGCGGCGAGGCCTCCGACGGCCCAGCCGGCGTTGGCCAGGGTGCGGCTGACGGCCTGGTAGCGGACGCGGTCGGGTCCGGCGACGCGGGCCGCGTACAGCTTGGTGAGCACGTTGGCGGAGCGGTCGCCGAAGCTGCCGACGGCCGAGTACACCAGCAGGAGCGCGTAGTTGTCGGTGGTGAGCAGGGCTGCGGAGGCCAGGGCGCGCAGGACCTGGAAGACGATGAGTACGCGGGTGAGGGGGAACCGGTCGGCGATGCGGCCGCCGACGGGGGCGCCCGCGATGCCCACCGCGCCGGCCAGGGCGACGAGCGTGCCGACCTGGGCGACCGAGAGGCCGGCCACGTAGGTGAAGTACAGGACCGAGACGGCGGCCCACAGACCGCTTCCGGTGCGGTCGACGAAGGCGACCCAGAGCATCAGTCGGCCGTCGCGGCCTCCTGGGACTCGTTCCCACAGTGCGGCTCGTCGGCTGCGCGTTGTCACTGCTCCCCCTTGACTGGCATTATGTATTGATACATAGTTCAGTACGTGGCAGAACAATATGCGATCAGTGGCGCCTCGGCCAAGGGAATTGCCGCTTCCGTCGAACGGGCCGTCGCCGAGGGCGGGCTGGCGCCGGGCGACACGCTTCCTCCGGTGCGCCGGCTGGCGGACGACCTCGGCGTGAGTCCCGGCACGGTGGCGACGGCGTACAAGGACCTGCGCCAGCGGGGTGTCGTGGTGACGCACGGGCGCGGCGGGACCGTGGTCGCGGCGGCTCCCTCGGTCGCCTCCCGGCGTCCGCCGAAGGTGCCGCAGGGGCTGCGGGACCTCGCCGGCGGCCACCCCGACCCCGCCTTCCTGCCCGAACTGCCCGCGCCGGTACGGATGACGGCGGGCGCCCGGTCGCACCGCTCCACACCCCGGCTGCCGCTGCTCGAAGAGCGCGTCCAGGAGTGGCTGGGCGACGACGGCGTCCCCGCCGGGTCGGTGACCTTCGCCCACGGCGCGCTCGACTGCGTCGCCCGGCTGCTCACCACCGAGCTGCGGCCCGGGGACGCGGTGGCCATGGAGGACCCGGGCTACCACCATCTGCTGGACCTGGTGCAGGTCATGGGGCTGCGTACGGTCCCGGTCGCCGTCGACGACGAGGGGATGCGGCCGGAGGCCCTGCGTGAGGCGCTGCGGGCCGGGGCGCGGGCCGTGGTGTGCAGCCCGCGGGCGCAGAACCCCTACGGCGGCTGCTTCTCGCGGCGGCGCCGGGACGAGCTGGTGGAGGTGCTGCGCGGGGCGCCCGAGGTGCTGGTGATCGAGAACGACCACGCGGCGGAGGTCGCGGGCGCGCCGCTGTACTCCCTGGCGGAGGGCGGGCGGCTGGCGCGCTGGGCGCATGTGCGGACGGTGACCAAGTACCTGGGCACGGACCTGCGCTGGGCCGCCGCCGCCTGTGACCCGGCGACGCTGGCGCGGCACGACGGCCGGCTGCTGCTGACCTCGGGCTGGGTCAGCCATCTGCTCCAGGGCACGGTGCTCGGGCTGCTCACCGACCGGATGGCGCGAGAACTCGTCCATCGCGCGCGTGAGGCGTACGGGGAGCGGCGCCGCGCTCTGTCGGGCGAGCTGGAGCGGCGCGGGATCCCCTCGCACGGGGCCAGCGGGATGAACCTGTGGGTGCCGGTGCGGGACGAGTCCGCGGTGGTGAACGGGCTGCGCTCGCGCGGCTGGTGGGTGGCCGCCGGGGCGCGGTTCCGGATCGCCTCGGGGGCCGGGGTACGGATCACCTCGGCGGATCTGGAACCGGCCGAGGCCGCCCGGCTGGCCGCGGACTTCGCCGAGGTGCTGGGCGAGTCCGAGGCCACCTACGGGGGATGAGTCGGGGG
>NZ_BAAACA010000024.1:6507-37864 GCF_039521265.1 Streptomyces crystallinus
GCCACGCGTGCGTGGCGGGAGCGCGCTCCGGTCAGCCTCGCTTGCGGGCCACCGCCTCGTAGAAGCGCAGCAGGTCGAGGTCGTCGACCGAGCCGGGGTTGACCGCCTTCTCCAGCGCCGTGCCCTGGAGCAGGCGCTTGACCGGCACCTCGATGCGCTTGCCGGTCAGCGTGTGCGGCACGCCCGGGACCTCGATGATCTCGTCGGGGACATGGCGCGGGGAGAGCTGCTCCCGGATCGCCTGCTTCACCTTCGTACGGAGGTCGTCGTCCAGGACCGCGCCCTCGGCGAGGTGGACGAAGAGCGGCATCCAGTAGCCGCCGTCCGGCTCTTCGAGGCCGATGACCAGGGATTCGCGGATCTCCGGGAGGCGTTCGACGACTTCGTAGATGTCGGCCGAACCCATGCGGACGCCCTGGCGGTTGAGGGTGGAGTCGGAGCGGCCGTGGATGACCACCGAGCCGTGGTCGGTGATGGTGATCCAGTCTCCGTGGCGCCACACCCCGGGGAACATCTCGAAGTAGCTGTCGCGGTAGCGGCTGCCGTCCGGGTCGTTCCAGAAGCGGATCGGCATGGAGGGCATCGGGTTGACCACCACCAGCTCGCCCACCTCGTCCACGACCGGCTTGCCCTGCGGGTCCCAGGCCTGGAGGTCCGTCCCCAGACAGGCGGCCTGGAGCTCGCCGATGTGCACGGGAAGGGTCGGGACGGCGCCCGCGAAGCAGGAGCACACGTCGGTCCCACCGCTGACCGAGGCGATCCACAGGTCCTCGCGGACCTCGTCGTGCAGCCAGCGGAAGCCGTCGGGCGGCAGCGGCGAGCCGGTGGTGGCGACGCACTTCACCCGCGAGAGGTCGTGGTCGCGGGACGGGTGGACGTCCGCCTTGCGGCAGGCCATCACATAGGCGGCCGAGGTGCCGAAGAGGGTGGCGCCGGTGCGCTCGGCGACGCCCCACTGGGCGCCGGTCTCCGGGAAGCCCGGGCTGCCGTCGTACAGGACGACCGTGGTGCCGGTCAGCAGGCCGGAGACGAGGAAGTTCCACATCATCCAGCCGGTGGAGGTGTACCAGAAGAAGCGGTCCTGCGGGCCCAGGTCGCAGTGGAGGCCGAGCTGCTTGAAGTGTTCGAGGAGGATGCCGCCCTGCGACTGGACGATGGCCTTGGGCAGGCCGGTGGTGCCGGAGGAGTAGAGCACCCAGAGCGGGTGGTCGAAGGGAACCTGCTCGAAGACCGGTTCGTTGTCACTCTCAGTGAGCGATGACCAGTCGAGGGTTCCTTGGGGGGCAGCGGTGCCGAGCAGCGGGATGTGGACGACGGCGCGCAGGGTGGGCAGTTCGCGGCGGAGCTCGGCGACGACGTCGCTGCGGTCGTGCTCCTTGCCGCCGTAGCGGTAGCCGTCGACGGTGAACAGGACGACGGGTTCGACCTGCTGGAACCGGTCGAGGACGCTGCGCGCGCCGAAGTCCGGGGCGCAGGAGGTCCACACGGCGCCGACGGCCGCGGTGGCCAGGAGCGCGGTGACGGCCTGCGGGATGTTCGGCAGATAGCCGCTGACGCGGTCGCCCGGCCGCACGCCCAGGGCGCGCAGTTCGGCGGCGAGCGAGCCGACCTGGCGGCGCAGCTCCGCCCAGCTGGTGGCGACGGGCTCGTGCGTCTCGTCGACGTGCAGCAGCGCGGCGTCCTGCGCGCGGGCCGGGTCCTCGGCGGTGCGCAGCGCGTGCTCGGCGTAGTTGAGGGTGGCGCCGGGGAACCACTGGGCGCCGGGCATCGACCGGTCGGCGAGCACCGTCTCGTACGGGGTCGAGAAGCGCACGTCGAACCAGTCGGCGACGGCCTTCCAGAAGGTGTCGAGCTCGGCGACGGACCAGCGGTGCAGCGCTTCGTAGCCGCCCTCGGCGGGAGCGCCGTACCGCTCGGCGGCCCAGGTCTGGAACGCGGTGACGCGCGCCCCGGCGATGCGGTCGGGGCCCGGCTGCCACAGGGGCGCGGGCTGCGGCGCGGCGTTCGCTGGTGAGGTCATGGGTCGGCTCCCGGGCTGGTACGCGTGGTGTGCGTGTGTCGCGCGCACACGCGAAGGGGTGTGCGCATGCGGCGGCTCACAGGGACGATGCCATGTGATCGTCTTCCGCACCAGGGTGTCCCGCCCATAGTCCGGCACCTGTCGATGTGGTGCCACCACGGGTGAACGGAAGTTGAACGGAGCACACAGCTCATGATCCGGATGGCAGGGTGAGCCGCATGGACGGCAATGACCTGGTGCGCTCGGTGAAGGCGGTCGGTTCGGTGCAGGGGCTGCGGGCGTTTCGCTCGGCCCTTCGGCGGCGCCGCGCCGACGCGCGGTCGCTGCCCGCGCGCGGCCCCGAGCGCGCCCGGGTGCCGGGCCAGGTGTGCGGCGCGGAGCCCCGGCCGGGCGGTGGGGTGGTGCGCTTCGCGCGCTCCGAGCTGGAGGTACGGGTGGCCGTCGGCGGCGCCGTGTTCTGGGGCTGGGACGGGGCGGGCCCCGAGCCGTCGTACGCGCTGGCGGGGCCGGCGCCCGAGCCCGACGCGCGCGCCGTCCTGGAGCCCGACACGGACGGCGGCTGGCGGGTCGTCTCCGAGCGGGTGATGGTGGCGGTGTCCCGGCACGGCGCCGTGGAGGTGCGCACCCCCGGCGGCGTGGTGCTCCGCCGCGAGCTGCCGCCGCGCTGGTGGGAGCCGGCCGGCGGCGGTCCGGCGCGCTGGATGCAGCGCTCCGAAGTCCCCGCCGACGCGCGCGCGTTCGGGCTCGGCGGGCGGGCGGACGGGCCCCGGCTGCCCGACGGGGAGTACCGGTTGTGGAACACCGACCCGCGCGGCGGCTTCGCCCCGGGCGACGACCCGCTGTACATCACGATGCCGGTGCAGCTGGTGGTGGCGGACGCCGGGACGCATCTGGTGTTCTACGACAACACCTGGGACGGCCGGGTCCGGTGGCGCGAGGGCGAGGAGGGCGCCGGTTCGGGGCATGACCGGGCCGGGTGCGCCCAGCTGTGGATGGAGGGCGGCCCGCTGCGCTGCTGGGTGGTGGTGGGCACCCCCGCGCGCGTGCTCCAGGGCTGGACGGCGCTGACCGGCGCGCCCGCGCTGCCGCCGTCCTGGGCGCTCGGCCCGCAGCACGCCCGCTGGGGCTTCGGCAGCGAGGCCGAGGTGCGGCGGGTGGTCGCCGGGTACCGGGAGCACGGGCTGCCGCTGTCCGCGCTCCATCTGGACATCGACCACTACGACGCCCACCAGGTGTTCACGGTCGACCGCGAGCGCTTTCCCGATCTGCCCCGGCTGGCCAAGGACCTGGCCGAGGAAGGGGTGCGGCTGGTGTCGATCGTCGACCCGGCGGTGAGGGCGCGGCGCGGCAACGCGGTGTACGAGAGCGGGCTCGCGGCGGACGCGTTCGTGCGGGACGCGCGCGGCGACGAGGTGCGGGGCGTGGTGTGGCCGGGCGAGTGCGCGTATCCCGACTTCACCGATCCCCGCGCGCGCGAGTGGTGGGGCGGCCTCTACCAGGAGCGGCTCGACCAGGGTTTCGCCGGGGTGTGGCACGACATGAACGAGCCGACGTCGTTCGCGCCCTTCGGCGATCCGACCCTGCCCCGCTCGGCGCGGCACTGCCTGGAGGGCCGGGGCGGCGACCATCGGGAGGCCCACAACGTGTACGGGCTGACCATGGCGCGGGCCGGTTACGAGGGGCTGCGCCGACTGCGCCCCGACGACCGGCCGTTCCTGTTCAGCCGCTCCGGCTGGGCGGGGATGCAGCGCTACGGAGGCACCTGGTCGGGCGATGTGAGCACCGGCTGGCCGGGGCTGCGGGCCTCGCTCGCCCTGGTGCTGGGCCTCGGCCTGTGCGGGGTGCCGTACTCGGGCCCGGACGTGGGCGGGTTCGACGGCGACCCGTCGCCGGAGCTGTATCTGCGCTGGCTCCAGCTGGCGGCCCGGCTGCCGTTCTTCCGTACGCACTCGGCGGTCTGGGCCGGGCGCCGGGAGCCGTGGGAGTTCGGCCCGGAGGTGCTCGCCCACGCGCGCGTGGCGCTCGCCGAGCGGGAGCGGCTGCGGCCGTACCTCATGACGCTGGCGCAGTTCGCCCGGCTGACCGGGGCGCCCTACGCACGTCCCCTGTGGTGGGGCACGCCGGGCGACCGGGCGCTGCGGGACTGCGAGGACGCCTTCCTGCTCGGGGACGCGCTGCTGGTGGCGCCCGTCTTCGAGCCGGGCACCGAGCGGCGGGCGGTGCGCCTGCCGCGCGGCCGCTGGTACGACACCGCGACCGAGGAGCCCCACGAGGGCCCCGGCCAGGCCCTCCTGGACGCGCCCCTGTCCCGTATCCCGGTGCTGGCCAGGGCCGGTTCCGTCATACCGGTGCGCGGCGCGGCCGGGGAGGTGGAGCTGGAGGTATGGGCCCCGGCCGCCGGACGCACCGGCGGCGGCCTGGTCGTACGGGACGCGGGCGACGGGTGGGACTCCCCGGTGGTGGAGCGTTTCACCACCCGGGCGGCGGGCGGCCGGGTGGTGGTGGAGCGCGTCACGGACGAGGGGGCGACACGGGAGGTGGGGTACGAAGTACGGGTGCGAGGCGGTGGGGCGGGGTGAGGCAGGGGCCCGCCCGTCAGGCGCACGGCAGGCCCTCAGCGCCCCGCGAACCACTCCCGTACCACCTGTGTATGCAGCGGGAACGCCAGTTCCTCGGGGCGGCGCAGCACTCGCCAGCCGGCGGTCTCGTCCGTCGGGGCCGACGGGGGGAGGCCGGCGGCGGCGCGGGTGGGCAGCAGGCCGAACAGGAGGACGTGGTGCGGGGAGCTGAGCGCGTCGGCGAGGCGTACGTCGGCGGCGGAGGCCTCGATCCCGGTCTCCTCGTAGAGCTCGCGGACGACCGCCTCCTGCCACAGTTCGCCGTCGTCGACGAAGCCGCCGGGCAGGGCGAAGCGGCCGATGTGGGGCTCGATGGCGCGGGTGATGACGACCAGGCCCGTACCGCGCGCGTCCCGCACGGGCAGCAGGGCGACGGCGACGGGCAGCGGATTGCGATAGGTGACGGTCCCGCAGGCCGCGCAGGGGCGGGGCCAGCCGGCCGAGGCCGAGGGGTAGGGCGACCCGCACGCGGGGCAGTGCGAGTCCTTGACAGGCTGCTTCGAGGTCTTCGAGGTCCCGGTCACGCGCGGACTTTAACCGACGGTCTTCGGCCATCGGAGGCTATTGCCGCAACTCCCTCTATCCCCGGCCCAGTTGAGTGCTGAATGGTGTGCCCATGACGATTCGATCAACCGTGCGCGGCCTCGTCGCCGCTGCCGCCGCGCTGCTCGCCGTGACCGCCACCGCGTCCACCGCGACCGCCGCCGCCTCTTCCGCGCGGGCCACGCCCGAGCCCAAGGCCCCCGCCGAGTTCGTGGCGCTGGCCACCGTGGATCCGACGATCATCCAGGAGCTGCGCTACATCACGCCGCACAACTTCGTCGGCCGGCCGATCGACGGCTACCGCCAGCCGGTGTGCATCCTGACCCGCCACGCGGCGCAGGCGCTGCACCGGGCCCAGCTGAAGCTGCTCGCCGAGGGCTACTCGCTCAAGGTGTACGACTGCTTCCGGCCACAGCGGGCCGTCGACAACTTCGTGGAGTGGGCCAAGGACCTCGACGACAACAGAATGAAGACCGAGTTCTATCCGCTTGTCGACAAGTCGAGACTCTTCGACGACAACTACATCGCGGCGAAGTCGGGCCACAGCCGGGGCAGTTCGGTGGACATCACCATCGTCAAGCTGCCCGCGTGGCCGACGCGGCCCTACCGGCCGGGCCAGCCGCTCGTGAACTGCTTCGCCCCCAAGGACCAGCGCTTCCCCGACAACTCCGTCGACATGGGTACCGGCTTCGACTGCTTCGACACCCTCTCGCACACCGACGACCCCCGCGTCCAGGGCGTCCAGCGCGCCAACCGCGACTTGTTGAGGGGCACGCTCAAGGAGGCCGGGTTCGTGGGGATCCCCGAGGAGTGGTGGCACTTCACCTACAAGCCCGAGCCGTTCCCCGACACCTATTTCGACTTCCCCGTGGCGTGGCGCTCGGTGGCCGGACACCGCTGAGCGACGCCCCCTGCCGGAGCGCGGCCTGCCGTGGCACACTTCTGACGTTCCGTCAGATGTGGGTCGGATGCGAGTCCGGGAGGGGTTTTGACGCGCACGCGCACGCCCGTGGTGGCGGGCTGGTTCACGGAGGCCAAGGACGGGGAGTTCCGGCTGCTCGGAACCAGGTGCTCGGCCTGCGCCTCCGTGTTCTTCCCCCGCGAGGACTCCTTCTGCCGCAACCCCGTATGCGCCGGGCGGGAGTTGACTGAGGTGCCGCTCTCCCGGCGCGGGCGCGTCTGGTCGTACACCGACGGGCGCTACCGTCCGCCCGCGCCCTATGTCTCCGACCCGGAGGCCGTCTGGCAGCCGTACACCCTGGTCGCCGTGGAGCTGGCGGCCGAGCGGATGGTGGTCCTCGGGCAGGCCGTGCCGGGGGTGACCACCGCCGACCTCGCCGTCGGGATGGAGGTCGAGGTGGTGCCCGGGGTGCTCGACGAGGAGGCCGGGACCGTCCGGACCACCTGGCACTGGCGGCCCGTGGCGGCGAACGCATGAGCGGGACGGAGGACATCGCGGTCCTCGGCGCCGGAATGCACCCCTGGGGCAAGTGGGGCCGCAGCTTCGTCGAGTACGGCACGGTCGCGGCCCGCGCCGCGCTCGCCGACGCCGGGCTCGACTGGGCCGACGTGGGGTCCGTGGTCGGCGCCGGCACGGTGCGCGGCGGCTACCCCGGGTATGTGGCCGGGGCGACCTTCGCGCGGGCGCTGGGGTGGCAGGGCGCGCGCGTGACGAGCGTGTACGCGGCGTGCGCCTCCGGGGCGCAGGCGATCAACACCGCGCGGGCGCAGATCCTGGCGGGGATGGCCGATGTGGTGCTGGTGGTGGGCGCCGACGCCGCACCCAAGGGGTTCTTCGCCCCGGCGGGCGGCGACCGGCCCGACGATCCGGACTGGCTGCGGTTCCGCGTCCTGGGCGCCACCAACCCGGCCTACTTCGGTCTCTACGCCCGCCGCCGCATGGCCCTGCACGGCGACACGGTCGACGACTTCGCGCGCGTGAAGGTGAAGAACGCGGCCGCCGGGGCGCTCAACCCGTACGCCCGCTACCGCAAGGCGGTCACCGCCGAGGAGGTCGCCGCCTCGGCGGTGGTCGCCGATCCGCTGCGGCTCCTCGACATCTGCGCGACCTCCGACGGAGGCGCCGCCCTGGTGCTGTGCGGCATGGACTACGCGCGCGGCCGGGGAGTGGCGGACCCGGTCCGTATCCGGGCCGTCTCCACGGTCACGCCCACCTACCCCAACACCGTCCTGGACCTGCCGGACATCGCCACCGACTCGGCGCTCGCGGCACAGCCCTCGGCGTACACCTTCCGCGCCTCCATTGCCCGGGCCGCCTACGAGGAGGCCGGGCTCGGGCCCGAGGACCTGTCGCTGGCCGAGGTGTACGACCTGTCGACCGCGCTGGAGCTGGAGTGGTACGAGGATCTGGGGCTGTGCGGTGCCGGGGAGGGCGCGAAGCTCGTACGGGAGGGCGTGACGGCGCTCGGCGGTCGCGTTCCGGTCAACACGAGCGGGGGGCTCGCCTCGTTCGGCGAGGCGGTGCCCGCGCAGGCGATCGCGCAGGTCTGCGAGCTCACCTGGCAGTTGCGCGGCACGGCGGGCGAGCGGCAGATCGACGGGGCCAGGGCCGGGATCACCGCCAATCAGGGCCTGTTCGGGCATGGCTCGTCGGTGATCGCGGTGCGCTGAGCGCGGGGCAGCCGGACGCCGCGTACCCCGGTGGCCGTTGCTGTCGGCGACCTTGACGCTCCATCACGGCCGGTGAACACTTCCCGTTGTCTCTCGGCGTCGCCGTTCCTCGGCTCCCGGCCGCGTGCCGTCGCACGCGTCCGCCGGGCCGCTCCCCCACGGGCGACTCCACCGGACGAGCACGCTCGTCACGGGTGCCGGGCGGGGGTGAGCCGACCCCCACCACCGGCTCCGCAGCCATGGAACGCGCGCACCCTGCACCAAGGACCGAGGCCCATGCTCTGATCGCCCCGGCCCGCGACCTCGGCCCGCGCAGCCTTCAGACCTAGGGGTAGCCATGACGGAGAAGTTCGTCGCAGCCATCGACCAGGGCACCACCTCCAGCCGCTGCATCATCTTCGACCAGGGCGGCGCCATCGTCGCCGTGGACCAGCGCGAGCACCGGCAGATCTTCCCCAAGCCCGGCTGGGTCGAGCACGACGCCACCGAGATCTGGTCCAAAGTGCAGGCCGTGGTCGCGGGCGCGCTGGCCAAGGCCGGGATGCGCGCCGAACAGCTCAGCGCGCTCGGCATCACCAACCAGCGCGAGACCACCGTGCTGTGGGACCGGGCGACCGGCAAGCCCGTGCACAACGCCATCGTCTGGCAGGACACCCGGACCTCCGCGCTCTGCGCCCGCCTCGGCGCGGAACAGGGCCAGGACCGCTTCCGCGAGGCCACCGGACTGCCGCTGGCCAGCTACTTCTCCGGTCCCAAGGTGGCCTGGCTGCTCGACGACGTACCCGGTCTGCGCACCCGTGCCGAGCGCGGCGAGATCGCGTTCGGGACCATCGACTCCTGGCTGATCTGGAACCTGACCGGCGGCACCGAGGGCGGAGTGCACGTCACCGACGTCACCAACGCCTCGCGGACCCTGCTGATGAACCTGGAGACCCTCCAGTGGGACTCCTCGATCCTGGCCGCGATGAACCTGCCGGAGGCGATCCTTCCGGAGATCCGCTCGTCCGCGGAGGTGTACGGGACGGCGGTGGGCCAGCTGGCGGGAGTGCCGGTGGCGTCCGCGCTCGGCGACCAGCAGGCGGCGATCTTCGGCCAGGCCTGCTACGACACCGGCACCGCCAAGAACACCTACGGGACCGGGAGCTTCCTGCTGCTCAACACCGGAAACCGGCCCGTGCCCTCCAAGAGCGGGCTGATCACCACCGTCGGCTACAAGATCGGTGACCAGGCGCCGGTCTACTGCCTGGAGGGCTCGATCGCGATCACCGGAGCCCTGGTCCAGTGGTTTCGCGACCAGCTCGGCCTCATCCGCAGCGCCGCCGAGATTGAGACGCTGGCGGCGAGCGTCGAGGACAACGGCGGCGCCTATGTCGTGCCCGCCTTCTCCGGTCTGTTCGCGCCCTACTGGCGCGCGGACGCGCGCGGAGTCATCACCGGTCTGACCCGGTACGTCACCAAGGCGCATCTGGCCCGCGCGGTCCTGGAGGCCACCAGCTGGCAGACGCGCGAGGTGGTGGACGCGATGTACCAGGACTCCGGAGTGCGCATCACCACGCTCAAGGTGGACGGCGGCATGACGGTCAACCGGCTGCTGATGCAGCATCAGGCGGATGTGCTGGGCGTGCCGGTGATCCGCCCGAAGGTCTCCGAGACGACCTGCCTGGGCGCGGCGTACGCGGCCGGGCTCGCCACCGGCGTGTGGGCGGGCCTGGACGAGCTCAAGGCGCACTGGCAGCGGGACGAGGAGTGGGTGCCCGAGATGGCGGCGGGGGTGCGCGAGCGCGAGTACGGCAACTGGCGCAAGGCCGTGGAGCGCAGCCTCGGCTGGCACGAGGAGGAGGGCGGCGAGTAGCCGCCCGGACCCGTGGCCCGGGAGAGCGCCGCTCCCCCAAGACGCACGGCCCGTACCCCAGTCGGTGGGGGTACGGGCCGTGTCCGCGCGTACGGCGGGTGGCGCCGCGCACGGGCGTCAGATCGAGACGGTCGCCCGGCGTCGGCGCTCGGAGAGCACCATCGCGTGCTCGACGACCGCGACCAGTACGTCCTTGACGGCCTCGCGGTCGCGCGCGTCCGTCATCATCAGCGGCACGTCGGGGTCGAGGTCGAGTGCGGAGCGCACGGCGTCGGCCGGGTAGCGGGCGGCGTCGTCGAAGCAGTTGACGGCCACCGTGAAGGGCAGCCCCCGGCGCTCGAAGTAGTCGATCGCGGCGAAGGAGTCCTCCAGCCGGCGGGTGTCCGCGAGGACCACCGCGCCCAGCGCCCCCTGCGCCAGCTCGTCCCACAGGAACCAGAAGCGGTCCTGGCCGGGCGTGCCGAAGAGGTAGAGGACCAGGTCCTCGCGCAGGGTGATGCGGCCGAAGTCCATCGCGACGGTGGTGGTGCTCTTGGTCTCCACCCCCGCCACGTCGTCGACCGGCCGCCCGGCCTCGCTGAGCCGCTCCTCGGTGCGCAGCGGCCGGATCTCGCTGACCGCGCCCACCAGAGTGGTCTTGCCTACGCCGAAGCCGCCCGCCACCAGGATCTTCAGGGTCACCGGTTCGACGGGCCGCTTCCTGCGGCTAGAGCGCCCGAAGGCCATTGATCACCTCGCGGAGAAGGGACTCGTCCGGCAGCTCGGCCGGCGGAACGGGTCGGGAGACGTGCACCAGCTGGTCCTGGACGAGGTCGCCCACCAGGACGCGGACCACCCCGACGGGGAGGTCGAGTCCGGCGGCGAGCTCGGCGATGGACTGCGGGGTGCCGACACAGCGCTCGACGATCTCGACGTGTTCGGGCGAGAGCGAGTGGTCGCGGCCCGGGTCGTCGGCGGCCGGTTCGGGCACCACCACCGCGATCAGGTCGAGCCGGTGCTGACCGGCGCTGCTGGTGCGGCCGCGGGTCATCGCGTACGGCCGCACCACCGGTCCCGCGTCGTCGTCGAACCAGTGGTGCTGCCGGGGCGGCTGCTGCGCCGCCCCGTCCGGCTGCTGCGGGCCGTCGGCCGGCGCCCGCTGGTCTGCTTCACTCATACCGTCGCGCTCACCCTGCGGTGGGCAGGCCGGTCCGTGGTGCCGTGGTGAGGTGGGCCCCGACCCGCTTGACCATCAGGGTCATCTCGTACGCCACCTGTCCGACGTCGGACTCGGCGTCGGACAGGACGGCGAGACAGCTGCCGTCCCCGGCGGCCGTCACGAAGAGGAAGGCGTCGTCGAGCTCCACGACGGTCTGGCGCACGCCGCCCACGTCGAAGTGGCGGCCCACCCCCTTGGCGAGGCTGTGGAAGCCGGAGGCGACGGCGGCCAGGTGTTCGCCGTCCTCCCGGGTCAGATCCCTGGACGTGCCGGTGGGCAGGCCGTCGCTGGACAGGACGAGCGCCTTGCGGATGGAGCCGACCCGGTCGACCAACTCGTCCAGCAACCAGTTGAGTTCTCCGGCGCCCTTCCCGATGACGTCGTGTGCTGCGGACTTCGGTGCGGTCATCGACCGTCCCCCTCCGATGTGTTGCGTCGTACGTCGCCGAGGGCCTGGTCGGGCCCGTCGGCTGTGGTCTCTGCGCTGGTCAGCGCGTTGTGCCGACGCCCGCGCTGCCAACCACGCTGCATCGACGCCATACGGTTGCGCACTTCCTCCGCGTCGCGCTCGGGCTGCGGCTGAGCGCCCGGGCCGCCCGGGCCGGTGCGGTCCGCCGGCTCGGCGGAGATCTCTTTCAGCTGGGGGGCCAGGCTGGCCTGGCGGACCCGGCGCGGCAGTGCGCCCGGCGCGGCCGCTGTCCCGCCGCTCTCGTGGCCGGGTGCGGGCCGCCGCAGCGGCGCGGGCGCCGGGGCCGGTACGAGCCCACTGGCGCGCAGCGCGTCGGCCCTGCGCCGCTCCGCGCTCGGCACCGCCGGAAGCACCGGCTCCGCGGCGGGCGAGGGGTGGTCGCGGCCCGGCTGGTCGTCGACCCGGCGCCCGTGGTCGCTGACCAGGGTCGGCGCGGGCGGGCGGCGGCGCGGCAGCGGCACCGGGCCCGACCGGCCCGTCGCCCCGGCGCCCTCGTCGGCGCTCTGCTGGTGCTGGCGGCGCTCGGCCGGGAAGTCGCGGGCCGCGCCGATCAGGCCGGTGCGCGCGGCGCCGCCCTCGTCGGCGCCCATGACGTGCTCGTCCAGCTCCAACGGGTCCACCGGGGCCTCCAGTTCGACCGGCCCGTCGAGCACCGCGCGGTCGGGGACGCCCGCCGGCAGCGGGGAGAGCGCGCGGGGGCCCGCGTCGCGCTCGCGCCGCCCGGCCGGCTCGCCGTGGGCCGCCTTGCGGTCGAGGCGGAAGCCGGTGCCGTTGGTGTCCGGCGCGTCGGTGAGCAGGGCCGCCGGGATGAAGACGACGGCCGTGGTGCCGCCGTACGGGGAGGGCTGGAGCGAGACGCGGACGTTCTGCCGCTGGGCGAGCCGGCTGACCACGAACAGGCCGAGCCGGTCGGTGTCGGAGAGCTCGAACTCGGGTGTCTCGGCCAGGCGCAGATTGGCGTCGAGGAGCGCCTCGGGCGTCATGCCCAGGCCCCGGTCGTGGATCTCCAGCGTGAAGCCGTTGGCCACCCGCTCGCCGTGCACCTGGACGGCGGTGTGCGGGGGCGAGAACACCGTGGCGTTCTCCAGGAGTTCGGCCACCAGGTGGGTGAGGTCGGCGACGGCGGGGCCGCCCACGCCGAGCCGGGGCAGCCGGCGGACCTCGATGCGCTCGTAGTCCTCGACCTCGGCGACGGCCGCCCGTACGACGTCCATCAGCTGGACGGGCTTGCGCCACTGGCGGGACGGGGCGGCGCCGGAGAGGATCACCAGGCCCTCGGCGTGGCGGCGCATACGGGTGGTGAGGTGGTCGAGCCGGAAGAGGTCGGCGAGCTCGTCGGTGTCCTCGGTGCGGCGCTCCATGGTGTCAAGGAGGGTGAGCTGGCGGTGCAGGAGGACCTGGTTGCGGCGGGCCAGGTTGACGAAGACCTCGGCCACTCCGCGCCGCATGTCGGCCTGTTTGACGGCGGCCTCGACGGCGGCGCGCTGAAGGGTGTTGAGGGCCTGGCCGACCTGGCCGACCTCGTCCTTCTCGTAGTCCAGGCGCGGTGCCTCGGTCTCCACGTCGACGTGTTCACCGGCGGCCAGACGGCGCATCACGCTCGGCAGGCGCACGCCGGAGACCTCGTGCGCCTCCTTGCGGAGCCGGGTGAGGTCGCGGATCAGCTCGCGGCCGATGCGGACGGAGAGGAAGAGGGAGAAGACCAGCGCCAGGAAGCCCAGGACGCCCGCGACTCCGGCCTTGATGAGGACGTTGAAGGCGACCGGGTGGACACGGTCGCGGTAGCGGTCGTCGGCGTCCGAGACGGACTGCGAGAGCCGGGAGAGCAGCGGTGTGGCCGTCTGCTGCCAGCGGGCCAGGTCCACCCGCGGGTTCTTGGTGGGGCCGCCGGTGATGATGCTCTGCTCGGCGGCGCGCAGCGACTCGGAGCCCGAGGCGGCCCAGAAGCGCTCGAAGATCTCGCGCTCGCCGCCGGGCAGGTTCTCCAGGCTTATCTCGTACAGGAGCGTGCGGTTGGCCACCAGGTTGACCACCTCGCGCAGTTCGTTCCAGGTGAACTGCGGCGGGGCGACCAGCGAGGAGGCGACCAGCGCGTCCTCGCGGGCCATCATCTCGCGGGCCCGGGCGAGGCCGACGACCGCGCGGCCCTGCTTGTCCATGTCCACGTTCTCGAGCGCGTGGAGGCTGGTGAGGAAGGTGTAGCAGGGCTCGATGACCCTGGTGTAGGCCTCCAGGGCCCGGAGGCGGTTGACGCTGCGGCGGTCGACCTGCTGACGCAGGTCGCCGATGCCGTCGAACCCCTGGAGCACGGTCTTCAGCCGCGCCTTGGCCGCCGCGCGCAGATCGTCGCGGACCTGGGAGTCATTGGCGGCGGAACGAATCTTCGCCACCGCGCGGTCGGTGTCCCGGCGGCGGCTCTGCAGCGCGGCGAGCGCGTCGGCGGCCCGCTGGTCCGCCAGGTAGATCAGCGTCTGGCGGCGCTCCTCCTGGATGACCTGGACGGTGTCCTCCATCGGGGAGCCGACCTTGTCCACGATGTACGTGACGTTCAGCAGCTCGTTGGCCTCGCGGCCGGTGATGTAGGTCGTGAATCCCCACAGAGCGGTGAGGGAGACGAGCGGCACCAGCAGCAACGCCACGATCTTCCTGCGGATGGACTTCCCGCGAAAGCGCATGGCCTCCCCCAGATCAACCGTCAACAAACGGCGTGAGCCTACTACTGCCTCACAGACAACTCGAAGGCACGTCCGGACGATTTTCGGCCGCTCGCACAGGAGTTGATCATGGGTTGTCCTGGTATTACGGGAGATCACCTACCAGGTGTGGCCGAGGACACCCCTAGGCCCCGTGGTTCCCGTCCGAGCCCGGTTGGCTGGAATTCTGCCTTCCACCCAAAACCGGGGAATCTTCGGGGAGTTCCGTTCGTCCTTCTGTACGGGGGTTGTGACGGGGTTGTACGGACCCGTGCGGATCGGCAGGCATCGATGCGCCGATGGTGGGGAGTGAGTATGCATGGGCACTGAAGGAACCAGTGCGGGCGGTGGGGCGATTCAGGGCGCGACGACGGGCGAACTGCCGCCGCTGTGGGTGGAGGAGCCCGCGGTGCGGCCACGGCTGCCCGACCCGATCAGGGACGCGGCCGTGCGCTCGGTGCTGGTCGTCGCCTTCACCCTGATCCAGGCGGTGATCGCGTTCCTGTGCACGATGGCGGGCTCCTGGCTGGCCTTCCCGATGGTCCTCAGCAGCGTGGCGAGCACGGTGGTGGCGACCTGGGCGGTCCTGGACGTATGGGTCACCCGCCAGGTGTGGAACCAGCGCAACGGCGTGGTGTCGGTGCCGAGCAGCACCGCGCGCCGACGGCGCAGGGAGCGGCGCCGGGTGCGGCGCGCGGCCCGGACCACCGAGCGGCCGGGCACCGGCCGAATAGGCCAGGGCGAGACGGGCAGCCTCTCCCGGGCATAGCGGCCCGAGGGAGTGCTGGTGGGTGAGGTGCAGGAGCCGGACGCGGCCCCGGGCAGACGGCGGGGCGGCGCCGGGTCGCTGCGGTCGGTCGACCGGGCGGTCAGCGTGCTGGAGGCGCTGGCCCGGCTCGGCGAGGCCGGAGTCACGGAGATCGCCGAGGAGTTGGGGGTGCACAAGTCGACCGCGTTCCGGCTGCTCGACGCGCTGGAGAAGCGGGGTCTGGTCGGCCAGGAGAAGGAGCGGGGGAAGTACTTCCTGGGTGCCGGGATGCTGCGGCTCGCCGGTGCAGCGGCCGTGCGGCTCGACATCTCGCAGGAAGGTGTGCCGGTCTGCCGTGCGCTCGCGGACACCACCGGAGAGACCGCCAACGTCGCGGTGCTCGACGGTGACGCGGCCGTCAACATCATGCAGGCGCGCGGCGCGGCGGCCGTCACGGCGTTCAACTGGCTGGGCCGGCGCACCCCGCTGCACGCGACCGCAAGCGGCAAGGCGCTGCTGGCCCATCTCCCCGAGGAGCGCCGCGAGGCCCTGCTCGCCCAGGGCCTGGCGCGCTTCACCGCGCACACCCGCACGGATCCTGCCGCGCTCCGCGCCGAGCTGGCCCAGGTGGTGGAGCGGGGGTACGCGCAGACGGCCGAGGAACTGGAGGACGGGCTGAACGCCCTGGGGGCGGCGGTGCGCGGCCACGACGGCTCGGTCATCGGCGCGATCGGCGTCTCGGGCCCGGCCTACCGGCTGCCCCGGGAGTCGCTCCCCAAGGTCGCCGTGCGCGTGCGCGAGGCCGCCCGCGACCTCTCGCGCCGCATGGGGCACCCCGGCTGACGGCTTTCACTGACATAGCATCAGATCACCTCTGTCACAGGCGAGTTGGGCATGGTCAAGCCACGTTTCCGCGACCGGTCCGACCCTCTTGACGCTCTCCTGGGCCGTCCTCAGGATGTCTCACATCGCGCAACCGGTAGTGCTCTGCGCAACAGGAGGGTGAGGCCGTGTCTCATGAGGTCCGCACCACCCCCGCACCGGACCCCGCCCACGCGCGCGTAGTCGTCATCGGCGCCGGGATCGTGGGCTGTTCGCTCGCCGACGAGCTCACCGCACGGGGCTGGGCCCATGTCACCGTCGTCGAGCAGGGGCCGCTCCCCGCGCCCGGCGGGTCCAGCTCGCACGCGCCCGGCCTGGTCTTCCAGACCCATGTGTCCAGGACGATGACGGCCTTCGCCGCGTACACGGTCGGCACCTTCCGGGGCCTGAGCGTGGACGGCGAGCCGTGTTTCCGGGCGGTCGGCGGTCTGGAGGTCGCCACCACCCCGGAGCGCTGGGCCGATCTGCACCGCAAGGTGGGGCTGGCCGCCGCCTGGGGCGTACGGGGCGAGCTGCTCACCGCGCACCAGTGCGGGGCGCTGTGGCCGCTGCTCGACGGGGAGAAGGTCCTCGGCGGCTTCCACACCCCCGACGACGGGCTCGCCGACGCCCTGCTCGCCTCGCGGGCCCTACAGGCGCGCGCGCAGGCCCGGGGCGCCCGGTTCCTGGCGCGCCACACGGTCACGGCGATCGAGCGGGAGGACGGCCGGGTCACCGCCGTCGTCACCGACCGGGGCCGTCTCCCGGCCGATCTGGTGGTCTCGGCGGCCGGTTTCTGGGGGCCGGTGATCGGACGGATGGCCGGGGTGAGCGTGCCGCTGCTGCCCCTGGCCCACCAGTACGTGAGGACCGCCCCGCTGCCCGGTCTCGCCGCACGGGCCGCGGCCGGGCTGCCGATCCTGCGCCACCAGGACCGCGACCTGTACTTCCGGGCGCACCTGGACCCGGAGGGCGTACGGCTGGGCATCGGCTCCTACGCCCACCGGCCCATGCCGGTCGACCCGTTCGCCGTCCCGGCCTACGACGACGCGCCCGTGATGCCCTCCTCGCTCGCCTTCACCCCGGAGGACTTCGCGCCGAGCTGGGCGGACGCGGCGGCGCTGCTGCCCGAGCTCGCGCACAGCGCGGTCGCGGACGGCTTCAACGGCGTCTTCTCGTTCACGCCCGACGGTATGCCGCTGCTGGGCGAGTCCCGGGAGCTGCGCGGGTTCTGGCTGGCCGAGGCGGTGTGGGTGACGCACTCGGCGGGGGTGGCGAGGGCGGTCGCCGAGTGGATGACCGACGGCCGCCCCTCGCTCGATGTGCACGCCTGCGACGTCCGGCGCTTCGAGGACGTCCAGCTCACGGCCCCTTATGTCGAGGAGCGGTCGGCGCGGAGCTTCGTCGAGGTGTACGACGTCGTCCATCCGCTCCAGCCGATTCAGAGCCCGCGCCCGTTGCGGACCAGCCCGTTCCATGGACGCCAGCGCGAGCTCGGGGCGTACTTCCTGGAGGGCGGCGGCTGGGAGCGGCCGCACTGGTACGAGGCGAACGCGCCCCTGGTGGACGGGCTGCACATCCCGGTGCGCGACAGCTGGTCGGCGCGGTACTGGTCGCCGATCGCGGCGGCCGAGGCGAAGGCGACCCGGGAGCGGGTCGCGCTGTACGACATGACGCCGCTGCGGCGCCTGGAGGTGACCGGGCGCGGCGCCCTGGCCTTCCTCCAGCGGATGACCACCAACCAGCTGGAGAAGAAGCCGGGTTCGGTGACGTACACCCTGCTGCTGGACGAGGCGGGCGGGATCCGGTCGGATCTGACCGTGGCGCGCCTGGCCCCCGACCGCTTCCAGGTGGGCGCCAACTCCCCCGCCGACCTGGACTGGCTGCTCGCGCACGCGCCGGAGTCGGTGAGCGTCCGGGACATCACGTCCGGTACCTGCTGCGTAGGCGTCTGGGGCCCGCTCGCCCGCGAGCTGGTCCAGCCGCTGACCCGCGACGACTTCTCGCACACCGCCTTCGGCTACTTCCGGGCCAAGGAGACGGTCGTCGGGAACGTCCCGGTCACCGCGCTGCGGCTGAGCTACGTGGGCGAGCTGGGCTGGGAGCTGTACACCGGCGCCGACCTCGGGCTGCGGCTGTGGGACACGCTGTGGGAGGCGGGGCAGCGGCTCGACGTGGTCGCGGCGGGCCGCAGCGCCTTCGAGTCGCTCCGGCTGGAGAAGGGCTACCGCGCCTGGGGCCGTGACATGACGGCCGAGCACACCCCGTACGAGGCGGGGCTCGGCTTCGCGGTCCGGCCCGGCAAGGGCGACTTCACCGGCCGCGCCGCACTGGGCGACCCGGCCGCCGTGACCCGCAGGCTCACCTGTCTGACCCTGGACTCCCGTGCGGCGGTGGTCCTGGGGAGCGAGCCGGTGCTGGTCGACGGGGTGCCCGCGGGATACGTCACCAGCGCCGCGTACGGCTACACGGTCGGCCGCTGCGTCGCCTACGCCTGGCTGCCGGTGCTGGCGCCGGGCACGGCGGTCCAGGTCGAGTACTTCGGCGAGAAGGTCCCCGCGACCGTCGCCGAGGAGCCCTTGTTCGACCCGCGGATGGCGCACCTCCTGCGGTGAACGGCCCTTGCATGTGACCGGCACACGCGTCGACCGGCGTCCCGAGGGACCCGGCCGCGACCCCCGAGGGAGGAAGCATGGCTCCGACGTACGACGTGATCGTTCTCGGCCTCGGCGGCATGGGTTCGGCCGCCGTCCAGCACCTGGCCGAGCGCGGGGCCCGGGTCCTCGGTCTGGAGCGGTTCGGCCCGGCGCACGCGCACGGCTCCAGCCACGGCGGCTCCCGGATCACCCGGCAGTCCTACTTCGAGGACCCGGCGTACGTACCGCTGCTGCTGCGGGCGTACGAGCTGTACGACCGGGTCGAGCGGGACTCCGGGCGCGAGATCGCGCTGCTGTGCGGCGGGATGATGGTGGGCCGCCCCGAGTGCCGTACGGTCGCGGGCGCGGTGCGCTCGGCCCGGCAGTGGGGCCTGCCGCACGAGATGCTGGACGCCCGCGAGATCCGCCGCCGCTTCCCGACCATGCATCCGCACGACGACGAGGTGGCGCTCTACGAGGCGCGCGCCGGGCTGCTGCGGCCGGAGACCACGGTGGCGGCCCACCTCCAGCTCGCCGCCCAGGCGGGCGCCGAGCTCCGCTTCGAGGAGCCGGTGACCGGCTGGGAGGAGCTGGCGGGCGGCCGCGGGGTCCGCGTCCACACCGCCGAGAACAGCTGTACGGCGGGCCATCTGGTGATCTGCCCGGGGGCCTGGGCGCCCGGGCTGCTGGCCGACCTCGGGGTGCCGATCCGCATCGAGCGGCAGGTCATGTACTGGTTCGCCCCCGAGGGCGGCACCGAGCCGTATCTGCCGCGGCGGCAGCCGGTGTTCGTGTGGGAGGAGGCGGACGGGGTCCAGGTGTACGGGTTCCCGGCCATCGACGGGCCCTCGGGCGGCGTCAAGGTCGCGTTCTTCCGCAAGAACGGCGCCCCCTGCACACCGGACACGATCGACCGTGCGGTGGCCCCGGCCGAGGCCGAGGAGATGGCGGCGGCCATGCGCCGGGTGACGCCGACCCTGCCCGGAACCTTTCTGCGGGCCGTGACCTGCATGTACTCAACCACCCCGGACGAGCACTTCGTGATCGGGCGGCACCCGGCGCACCCCGGGACCACCACCGTGGCCTGCGGCTTTTCGGGGCACGGGTTCAAGTTCGCCCCGGTGGTCGGCGAGATCATGGCCGATCTTGCGCTCGACGGGAGGACCGCCCACCCCATCGGGCTGTTCGACCCGCACAGGTTCGCCGCGGCGGCGACCACCGAGGCGGCCGTGGGCGCCAGAGGGGGCGCGCGATGACCGCCGGAGCCGCCGAGCGCGCCCCCAGCCTGCTGCGGACCCTGCCCGGCCGGTTCTACTGCGACCCGGCGGTCTTCGCCCGCGAGCAGGAGCGGATCTTCGAGACGCTGTGGTTCTGCGCGGTGCGCGCCGCCGACCTCGACCGGCCCGGCGCCTTCCGCACGGTCCAGGTGGGCCGCGAGAACGTGCTGGTGGTGCGGACCCGCGAGGGCGCGGCGCGGGCGTTCCTCAACGTGTGCCGGCACCGGGGCGCCCGGGTGTGCGCCGAGGAGAGCGGTACGGTCCGGCGCACCCTCCAGTGCCCGTACCACGCGTGGACCTACGACCTGGAGGGCAGGCTCGTCGCCGCGCCGAACCTGGCGCGGATGCCGGACGTGGACCGCGAGGAGCGCGGGCTGCTGCGGGTCGCGCTGCGCGAGTGGCTCGGCTATGTGTGGGTGTGCCTGGCCGAGGAGCCGCCGTCGTTCGAGGAGACGGTGGTCGGCGCCGCCACCGAGCGGCTGGGCGACCCGGCGGCGGTGGAGCGCTACGGGGCCGCGGAACTGGCGCTGGGCCGCCGGATCTCGTACGACGTGGGCGCCAACTGGAAGCTGATCGTCGAGAACTTCATGGAGTGCTACCACTGCGCGACCATCCACCCCGAACTCACCCATGTGCTGCCGGAGTTCGCCAAGGGCTTCGCCGCCCAGTACTACGTGGGCCACGGCGCCGAGTTCGCCCGGGGCGCCGAGGGGTTCACGGTGGACGGCGGTCCGGGCTTCGGCCGTCTCGCGGGCCTCGACCAGGCGCAGGACCGCCGTTACTACGCGATCACCGTGAAACCGCAGGTGTTCGTGAACCTGGTGCCCGACCACGTGATCGTGCACCGGATGTTCCCGCTGGCCGTGGACCGTACGGCCGTCGAGTGCGACTGGCTGTACGCGCCGGGCGTCGTCGCCTCCGGCGCCGATGTCTCCCGGTCGGTGGAGCTGTTCCACCGCGTCAACGTGCAGGACTTCGAGGCGTGCGAGCGCACCCAGCCCGCCATGGACTCGCGGGCGTACCGGCACGGCGGCGTGCTCGTCCCCAGCGAGCACCACATCCGGGCCTTCCACGAGTGGGTTCTGGCACACCTGGGCTCCGACATCCGCGAGCCCTGACGCACTGGCCTTCTGAGCTGCACGGATGTTGAAACTATCGCAATCGTCACATGTCTGAAGTGTGAATACCTGGGTAGCGGCGCCACTGTTCGTGATCAGAAGTCGAGGAGCGTCATGCCTGATTTGTTCATCGGTGGCCGATGGAGCGCCGCCGTCGACGGGGAGACCCGAGAGATCCGCTGCCCGGCGGACGGCTCGCTGGTCGCCGTGGTCGACGAGGGGGGTCCCAAGGACGCGGCGGCCGCAGTGGCGGCCGCCCGCGAGGCCTTCGACCGCGGCCCCTGGCCCCGGTCGACGGTCGCCGAGCGGGCCGCGCTGCTGCTGCGCGTCGCCGACCTCATCGAGCGCGACGCGGCCCGGCTGGCCCGCGCGGAGTCGCTGGACACCGGCAAGCGGCTGGTCGAGTCGGAGTACGACATGGCCGACATCGCCAACTGCTTCCGCCACTTCGGCCATCTGGTCGCCTCGCAGGACCCGGGCCGGGTCGTCGACACCGGCAACCCGCAGACCGACAGCCGGACCGTCGTCGAGCCGGTGGGCGTCTGCGCGCTGATCACGCCGTGGAACTACCCGCTGCTGCAGACCGCGTGGAAGGTCGCGCCCGCCATCGGCGCCGGCAACACCTTCGTCCTCAAGCCCAGCGAGCTGACCCCGCACACCGCGATCCTGCTGATGCGGCTGCTCACCGAGGCCGGGCTGCCGGACGGCGTCGCCAACCTGGTCCTCGGCACCGGCCCCGGGGTCGGCGCGCCGCTGACCGAGGACGAGCGCGTGGACCTGGTCTCGTTCACCGGCGGACTGACCACCGGGCGGCGCGTGATGGCGTCGGCGGCGGCCACCGTCAAGCGCACCGCGCTGGAGCTGGGCGGCAAGAACCCCAACATCGTCTTCGCCGACGCCGACTTCGACACGGCCGTCGACTACGCCCTGACCGCCGTGTTCCTGCACTCCGGCCAGGTCTGCTCGGCAGGCGCGCGCCTGCTGGTGGAGGACTCGCTGCACGACCGCTTCGTCGACGAAGTGGTGCGCCGGGCCGAGCGGATCAGGCTGGGCGGCCCCTTCGACGAGCAGGCCCGCACCGGGCCGCTGATCTCCGCGGGCCATCTCGCCAAGGTCGAGGCGTATGTCGCGGCCGGGCTCGCCGAGGGCGCGGTGCTGCGCTGCGGCGGCGCCCGCCCGGACGCCCCGGCGCTGGAGGGCGGGCACTACTACCTGCCGACCGTACTCGACGAGTGCACGGCCGAGATGTCCGTGGTCCGGGACGAGTCGTTCGGGCCGGTGCTCACGGTGGAGCGGTTCCGCGACGAGGAGCATGCCCTCGCCCTGGCCAACGACACGGTCTACGGCCTGGCCGGCGCGGTGTGGACCCGCGACGAGGCCCGCGCGCGACGCGTCGCCGCCGGGCTGCGCGCCGGCACGGTGTGGATCAACGACTTCCACCCGTACGTCCCGCAGGCCGAGTGGGGCGGGATGAAGCAGTCGGGGACGGGCCGCGAGCTGGGCCTGGCCGGGCTCGCCGAGTACCAGGAGATCAAGCACATCTGGCGCAACACCGACCCGCGCCCGCAGCGCTGGTTCGACTGACCGGCCGCCCCACCGGTCCGACCGCACGCCTCCCCTGCCCTTCCCTCCGCGCGATGTACGAGGAGTGATCCCCGATGACCGCCACCACACCCCCGTCCCCCTCTCCCTCCCCAGCCCGGGCGGGCGCCGACGCCGATGACGCCGCGCTCGCCGAACTCGGGTACAAGCCGGGCCTCAAGCGCACGCTCGGCAACTTCCACACCTTCGCCGCCGGGATCAGCTACATCTCGATCCTGACCGGCACGTTCCAGATGTTCTACTTCGGCGTCAGCCTCGGCGGCCCGGCCTACTGGTGGTCCTGGCCGCTGGTCTTCGTCGGCCAGCTGATGGTCGCGCTCTGCTTCTGCGAGCTGGCCGCCCGCTACCCGGTCGCCGGATCGGTCTACAACTGGGCCAAGAACCTGGGCGGTCCGCACGTCGGCTGGCTGGCCGGCTGGATGATGACGCTGGCGAGCATGGTGTCGCTGGCCGCCGTCGCGCTCGCCCTCCAGCTGACGCTTCCTCAGATCTCCTCGTGGTTCCAGTTCGTGGGGGACGGCAGCGGGAAGTACGACGCGGCCGCCAACGCCGTCGTGCTCGCCTGCGGGCTGATCCTCTTCACCACCCTGGTCAACGCGTTCGGCGTCAAGCTGATGGCCCGGATCAACACGGCCGGTGTCTTCATCGAGCTGGTCGCCGCGGTGATCCTGATCATCCTGCTGGCCGCGCACATCACCCGGGGCCCCAGCGCCATCGTGGAGACCCACGGCATCGGCGCCGGCCAGAACCTGGGCTACTTCGGAGCGTTCCTCACCGCCTCGCTCGCCTCCGCGTACGTCATGTACGGCTTCGACACCGCGTCCTCGCTCGGCGAGGAGGCGGTCGACCCCAGCCGCAACGCGCCGCGCGCGATCCTGCGGGCGCTGATCGCCTCGTTCGTCATCGGCGGCCTCATCCTGCTGTGCGCGCTGCTCGCCACGCCGGACCTGAGCGCGCCCGAACTCTCCGTGGACGGCCTCCAGTACGTCGTCCTGAGCACGCTGGGCGACACCATGGGCCAGGCCCTGCTGTGGTGCGTGGTGATCGCGGTCGTCGTCTGCGAGCTCGCCGTGCACACCGCGGGCATCCGGCTGATGTTCGCGATGGCCCGGGACAACAACCTGCCCGGCGGCAGCCGCCTCGCCAGGATCAGCCCGCGCTTCCAGACCCCGATCGCGCCCGCCGTGGTCTGCGGTCTCGTCGCCATCGGCATCCTGCTCGTCAACATCAAGCAGCCGCAGATCTTCTCGGTCGTCACCAGCATCGCGATCATCATGATCTACGTGGCGTATCTGCTGGTCACGATGCCGATGCTGGTCCGCAGGCTGCGCGGCACCTGGCAGCCCGCGCCCGGCCGCTTCTCGCTCGGCCGCTTCGGCCTGCCGGTCAACATCCTCGCGGTGCTGTGGGGCGCCGGGATGACGGTCAACCTGCTGTGGCCGCGCGCCGCCGTCTACAACGCGGCCGCCCCCTACCACTGGTATCTGCGCTGGGGCGGGGTGCTGTTCGTCGGCGCCGTCACCGTCGGCGGCTTCGCCTACTACTGGTTCGTCCAGCGCCACCGCACCGGCGTCCTCGCGGACCACGCCGCCGAGCAGCAGGACACCGACCCCACCACCACCCCCGGCACCACCGCCGCCGCCACCGGCTGACGCAAGGAGCGAAGCAATCATGAACGAGGCCAACACCCCCGTGGCCACCGAAGAGTTCGACTACGTCGTGGTCGGCGGCGGCACCGCGGGCAACGTTGTCGCGGCCCGGCTCAGCGAGGACCCCTCGGTGACCGTCTGCGTCCTGGAGGCCGGCCCCTCCGACGTCGGCGACGACAACGTCCTGCGCCTGGAGCGCTGGATGGGGCTGCTGGAGTCCGGCTACGACTGGGACTACCCGGTCGAGCCGCAGCAGCGCGGCAACAGCATGATGCGCCACGCGCGCGCCAAGGTGCTGGGCGGCTGCTCCTCGCACAACTCCTGCATAGCCTTCTGGGCGCCCGCCGAGGACCTGGACGGCTGGGCCGCCGAGGGCTGTACGGGCTGGGGCGCCGAGGACGTCTTCCCGCTGTACAAGCGGCTGGAGAACAACGACGCGCCCGGGGATCACCACGGCCGCAGCGGCCCGGTGAAGCTGCGCACCATCAAGGGCGAGGACCCGTGCGGCAGCGCGCTGCTCGACGCGTGCGCCCAGACCGGCATCCCCACCACGCCCTTCAACACCGGCCGTACGGTGATCAGAGGCGCCAACTGGTTCCAGATCAACTCCGACGAGAACAACATCCGCCAGTCGTCGTCGGTGGCGTATCTGCACCCGATCATCGGCAAGCGGCCCAATCTGACCGTACGGACCGGGATCCGCGCCAAGCGGCTGGTGATCGGCGAGGACCGGCGCTGCACGGGCGTGGAGTACCTGGACCCGGACCTGATCCACACCCGTACCGTCTCCGCGCGGCGCGAGGTCGTCGTCAGCTGCGGCTCGATCGACACGCCCAAGCTGCTGATGCTCTCGGGGATCGGCCCCGCCGACCATCTGCGCGAGGTGGGCGTGGCACCGCTGGTGCACTCCCCCGGCGTCGGCGAGAACCTCCAGGACCACCCCGAGGGCGTCATCATGTGGGACGCCAAGCGGCCCATGCCGACCCGCTCCAACCAGTGGTGGGAGATCGGTATCTTCGCGGACACCGAGCCGGGACTGGACCGGCCGGACCTGATGTTCCACTACGGCTCGGTGCCGTTCGACATGAACACCACCCGGCACGGCTACCCGACCAGCGAGAACGCCTTCTGTCTGACGCCCAACGTGACGCACGCCAAGTCGCGCGGCACGGTCCGGCTGCGCACCCGCGACTACCGCGACAAGCCGATGGTCGACCCGCGCTACTTCACCCATGAGCACGATGTGCGGGTGATGACGTACGGGCTGAAGCTCGCCCGGCAGATCGCGGCGCAGCCGGCGCTCGCCGACTGGGCGGGCGCGGAGCTGGCGCCGGGGCCGGACGTGCGCACCGACGACGAGCTGTTCGAGTACATCCGCACCACGCACAACACCGTCTACCACCCGGCGTGCACGGTGAAGATGGGCGCCGACGACGACGCGATGGCGCCGCTCGACGCCCGGCTGCGCGTCAAGGGCGTCAGCGGACTGCGCGTCGCCGACGGCTCGGTGATGCCGGAGCTGGTCACCGTCAACCCGTGCATCACGACGATGATGATCGGCGAGAAGTGCGCCGACATGATGAAGGCCGACGCGGCCTGAGCGAGGTCCGGGGGGCGCCTGAGCGCCCCCCGTCCGCTCACGCCGGCTTCTTGAACATCCGGGTCGCGGTGATCTCCCCGTGCACCGACCCGTCGGGGTCGCTCGGCAGACCCGGCCGCAGGTGCTCCTCCACGCTGATGTACTTCAGCCCCGCCCGCAGGTCCGCGTCATTGCGCAACCTGATGACCAGCGGGAACTCCGCGAGCGCCGTGGTGTCGAACAGGCCCGTGGTGTAGAGCAGCTGGACGCCGAGCGCGTCCGAGACGGCCCGCTGGAGCTCCAGCAGATACGTGGCGTTGGCCCGGCCGATCGGGTTGTCCAGGAACAGCGTGCCCGCGTGGCGGTGCTTGTCGCGGCCCCGGTCGTTGCTGCGCAGCGCGGCCATCGTGCAGTACAGCGCGATCGCCGCGGTGAGCAGCTGGCCGCCGGAGAACACGTCGCCCATCTGCCCGACCGGGACGCGCTCGGCGCGCAGCACCGCGTCCGGCTTGAGGATCTCCACGGCGATGCCACGCGGCTCCAGCGCCGCCTGGACCCCCCTCAGCAGCAGGGACATCCCGTCCCTGCGCAGGTCGGAGTTCTTCCTGACGGCCGCGCGGGTGGCCTCGTCGATGACCTCGCCCAGCCGCTCGGTCAGCGTCGCCTGGTCCGGCTCCTCGAAGCGGATCCGCAGGAACTCCTGGCCCGACCACTCGCCGAGCCCCTCCGGCAGCTGGGAGAGCCGCTGGGCCGAGCGCAGGGTGGCCAGCGCCGACTCGACGAGTCCGCGCAGCCGGTCCACGATCGAGTCCCGGTTGCGCTCCAGCTGCGCCAGCTCGTCGGTGAGCACCCGCAGCCGGGGGGCGAACGCGGCCGCCCAGGACGCCGCGTGCTCGGGGAGCGCGGCCGCGGGCAGCTCGCGGATCTGCTGGCGGGCGGGGGTGCGCACCTGCTCGTACCGGGTCGCGTTGGCGTGCCGGACCAGGATGTCCGAGGCCTCGCGCACGGCGGCCTCGGCGGCGGACAGGTCGCCCGCGCAGCCGCGCAGCGAGCGCCGGGCCTCGGCCGCCGACTGCCGGGCCTCGGCCAGGTCGCCGGGGAACGGCTCGGGCTCCTGCTCGTCCTCCTCCTGCTGGTGGTCGCGGAGCAGGTCGCGCAGGAGCGCGGCCGTCTCCTCGAAGCCGCCGGCCGCGTCCTCGGCGGCCCGGTGGGCCTGGAGGAGCTCGGCGTGCGCGGCGCGCGAGGTCTCCAGCTCCGCGGTGCGGGCGGCCAGTTCGGCCGTCGCGGCGCGCAGCAGGGCCTGGGCCTGCTCGGCGTCGCCGGGCACCTGCTCCTCGGGCAGCTCGGTGTGCGCCGCGCCGTCCTCGGGGGCCAGGCGCTCGGCCTCGCCGCGCAGCCGGCCCAGCTGCTCGCTCGCCGCCGAGGCCCTGGTCTCCAGGAGCTGTACGAGGGATTCGGCGCGGGCCGCGGCGGCCTGCCGGGACGGGCCGTCGGCGCCGTCGGTGCCCTCGAGCAGCTGGGCGGCGCGGGTGCGGACCTTGTTGGTGAGCCGGTCCAGCTCGGCGAGAGCGGCGCTCTCGTCGCTCTCCGCGCGCGCCTGCTCGGCGCGCAGATCGGCGCCGACGCCGACCTTCTCGTACAGCTGGGAGGCGGCCCGGTAGGCCTCGCGCAGGGCGGGCAGCGCGGCCTTGGGCGCGTCCCCGGCGGGCTCCGGCAGGTTCTCCGGGGCGCCCGCGATCTCGGCGCGCTCGGCGCGCAGCGCGCGGGCCGTGCGGTGGGCGTCGTCGGCGGCGCGCTGGGCGGCGCGGCGGTCCTCGTCGGCGGCCCGGGCGCGCTCCAGCAGGGTCTGGGCGCGGGCCTCGGACTCGGCGGCCTCGTCCACCAGTTCCCGCAGGGTGGCCTGCCAGCCGGCCCGCTCGCGCAGCCGGAAGGCGAGACCGGCGAGCGCGTCGGCGGCGCGCCGGGCGCGCTGGGCGCTCTCCTGGCGCTCGTCGCGGACCCGGGCCGCCTCGGCGGCGGCCTCGTCGGCCTCCGCCCGGGCCGTACGGGCCTCGGCCAGCTCCTCCACGGCGGCCTTGGCGGCCTCGCGGGCGGCCCGCGCGGCCGTGGCGAGCTCGTCGAGCATCCCGGGCGGGCAGTCGGCGCGCCAGGAGCCGAGCCGGGCGGCGAGCCCCCGGTCGCCCGCCAGGCGCGCGGCCAGCGCGCGGATCTCCTCGTCGCGGGCGGCGGCGCGGCTGCGCAGCGCCTGCCGCTCCTCGTCGGCGGCGTGCTCGTCGTGCATGGCCGGGTTCGGCGGGACGAGGAAGACCTCGCCGTCGCTCTCCCCCGAGCCCTGTCGGGGCACCGGTGCGAGCAGCGCGGCGGCGGTGCCGACGGCGACCGCGGACCGGGGCAGCAGCGCGGCCCCGGCGAGCACCTCACGGGCCCGGACGTGCGAGGCGGGGTCGGTGATCACCACACCGTCGACCAGCTCGGGCCGGGCCGCCAGCACCGAGGCGTGGTCGGCCGGGTCGACGGCCTGGGCGAGGTAGCGCCAGCCGGGCAGGGCCGGGATGCCGTGCTCGCCCAGGTACTCCACGGTGGCCAGGACGTCGGGGCCCGGCGGCAGCAGTCCGCCGTCGCCCAGCGCGCCCAGGATCCGGGCGTCGTCGGCGGCGGCGGTCCGCAGCTCGAACAGGTTCCGCTCGGCGGCGGCGATGCCCTGGTCGAGGAGCCCGCGCAGCTCGTCGGCCTGGCGGTCCAGCTCCTCGGCGGTCAGCGGGGTGTCGCCGTCCGCGCCGAAGGCGGCGGGGGTGCCGCGCACCGCCGCGTGGACGGCCTCCGCCGCGTACATGGTCGCGTTGCGCGGCTGCGGGACCCCGGCCACCGGGGCGGACGGCAGGCCCAGCAGCTCGGCGAGGCGCTCGTCGCGGGCGAGGGACTCGGCGGCGCGGCGCTCGGCGTCGTACGCGTTCCCGGCGGCCTCGGCCGCGTCCTGGGCGCGGGCGGCGGCCAGTTCGGCACGGGCCTCGACGGCGGCGGCCTCCCGGGCGCGGTCGGCGGTGGCACGGGCGCTGTCGCGGGCCGCGTCCCAGGCGGCGACCGCGGTCTTCTCGGCGTCGCTGGCGGCGAGCGCGGCCCTGGCCGGGTCGGCGTCCGGGGCGCTGTCGTCCAGCCAGCCCGCCCGCACCGCCTCGGCGGTCTCCTGCTCGACCTCGGCGAGGCGCTGGCGCAGATGCCCGGCCTCGCTGCGGGCGCGCTGGGCCTCGGTGGCGGCGGCCGTGGCGTCGCGGTGGGCGGCCTCGCCGGCCTCCTGGAGCGCGGCGGACCGCTCCTCCTCCTCGGCCGCGAGCCGCTCGCCGTCCTCGGCGGCCGTGTGCAGCGCCCGTACGAGATCGGCGGCGGCGGTGGCGCGGGCGGCCAGGGCGGGCGCCGCGTCCCGCTCGGCCTCGCGGATCGCGGCGGCCACGCGCGCGGAGCGGTCGGCCGCGGCCTTGTGCCGCAGCACCGCCTCGGCGGCCTGCCAGGCGGAGTGCAGCGTACGGGCGTCGGCCAGCTCGCGGCGCTGGGCGGCGGCGGCCTTCTCGGCGACGGCGAGCGCCAGCGAGGCGTGCCGGTAGGCGAGTTCGGAGGCGATCAGGGCGCTGCGGCCACGGGCCTGCTCGGCCTCGGTGACGGTGTGCGCGGCGGCGGTGACCCGGCCCGCGAGATCGGTGGCGCGCCCGCGCTCCTGGCCGGCGCGCGCGGAGAGCCTGCGCGCCAGCGTACGGGTACGGCGCTCGGCACCGGCGTGGATGTCGCGCGCGCGGGAGCGGGCCTCGGCGGCCTCTACGATCTTGGTGAGCAGGTCCACCGAACCCGCGGTGAAGTCGCGCTCCGCGGTCAGTTCGGCGCGGCGGCCCAGCTTGTTGCCGAAGCCGCTGACCAGGTCCGCGAGGCCGTCCGTGTCCCGGGTGTCGGTGACGGCGCGCAGCAGCAGATCGGTGAAGTCGGAGTCCTTCTTGACGGCGAAGAGGCCGGCCGCCTCGCCCTCGTCCGCGTTCATCTCGCGCTGGTAGCGGAAGAGTTCGGGGTCCAGGCCCAGGTCGCCCAGGTGCTCGTTCCAGCGGTCGTGGATCTCCTCCCAGACCACGTCGAGGTGCGGATACGCCTTGCCCGCCTCGGTGACCGCGTCGCGGAAGCCCTTCATGGTGCGGCGCCGGCCCTGGGCGCCGGACGCGCCCTCGGTGGCCGGGCGCACCGCGCTGGACTCGGCGACCGGCAGCGAGTCCAGGCTGAGGCCGGGGCCGGGGCGGAACGAGTACCAGGCCTCGGCGAACTTGCGGGGGTCGTTGGAGACCTGCCGCCCGCGCCACTCGCTGACCTTGCCGACCACGACCAGCTCGCCGGTGAGGGTGTGCTGCCATTCCAGGGCGACATGGCCGCAGTCGTCGGCGAGCAGGAACTTGCGCAGCACGCCGGAGCTGGCGCCGCCGAGGGTGTTGCGGTGGCCGGGCAGCATCACCGAGAAGATCAGCTTGAGCAGGACGGACTTGCCGCCGCCGTTCTCCAGGAAGAGCACGCCCGCGGGGGCGGGGCGGCGCGGCGGGCCGACCGGCTCGTCCTCGAAGAACTCCGCCTGGGTGGGCGCCGGGTGGGGCACGGGCGCGCCCACGCCCCGCAGGTCCAGCACGGTGTCGGCGTAACGCGCACCGGCGGGACCGATGGAGTAGAGGCGGACCCGGGACAGCTCGTACATGGCGGACTCTCGTAGATGTGGCGGTGGGTGGGGCGGGCGGCGGTCGGGCGGCCGTCAGGCGTGGAACGGGAGCCCGGCGTCGGCGGCCAGGTCGAGGTCGTCGCCGTCGGGGGGCGGCAGCAGGGTGGCGCTGCCGTCGCTGACCGCGACGACACCGAGCTCCAGGAGCTCGGCGAGGGCGGCGCTGCCCGCCATGTCGCGGACCTGGAGCTGGTAGCGGGCGGTGGTGCGGTACGCGCCGCCCGCGTCGTCGCCGGTGCGCTGGAGGAAGCCGGACTCGGTGAGGAACGCGACGGCCTTGGCCACGATGCCGGTGGTGGATCCGGCGAGGCGGCGGGCGTCCTTGGTGGCGCCGGTCGAGCTGCGCCGGGCGTAGATGCGCCAGGCGGCCTCCAGGCCCGGGGCGCCGGTCTCGGGGTCGGTGTTCTCGCCCTGCTCGGCGGCCCTCTCCTCCAGCCGGCGGCAGGCCTGGCGGACGAACGCGTCGACGCCGTTGACCGTGATCCGCCCGATGTAGCCGTCGTCGGCCAGGTCCTCGGGGCGGGGGAAGGCCATCGCGGCCACGGCGAGGTGGGCGAGGCCGTGCAGGAAGCGGTCCGCGGAGTCGGTGGCGGCGCGGCGCGCGTAGTCGCCCATGCGGACCGCGAAGACGGAGTCCTCGGCGGCGGTCACGGCCATGCCGGCGCGCGGGGAGACCTCCAGGACGACCAGGCCGAGGCCCGCGGCGACGGCGTCCGCGAGACGGGCGAACGCGGGGTCCTCGCGGTGGCGGCGGAGCAGTTCGGTGTACTCCGCGTCGCGGGCCGGGAGCAGTTTGGGCTGGAGGCCGAAGGCGACGAGGCGGGCGGCGTCGGCGGCGTCGGCGGGGGTGATCCGCCGCTCGCCGCCGTCCCGGGGTGCCTCACCGAGACCGTCGCCGGCCTCGGGCTCGCGCTCGGGGGGGTGGTCGGTCACGGTCGTCTCCTTGGGTGTTCCTTGGTGGGTGGTGCGGTGGGGCGCCTGCGGCGGGCTGTCTCTCCCCGCCCCGCCCCTTCCCGTAAGCCCTCTGGCGGGCGGCCGGGGGCTTCGCCCCGGGGCCGGTGTTCGTCTGCGGGCCGTCTGTGGCTGGTCGCGCAGTTCCCCGCGCCCCTAGGTGGCTAGGGGCGC
>NZ_BAAACA010000025.1:0-36778 GCF_039521265.1 Streptomyces crystallinus
AATGCCTAGGGGCGCGGGGAACTGCGCGACCAGCCCACCACCGGCCCGCGGACGAAAGCGAAAGGCCGCTACGCCAATCCCCGCCGCGCCACCGCAGGATCGCGATGGCCCGCGATGGACGCCACCATGTCCAGGACCTGACGCGTCTCCGCGACCTCGTGCACCCGGTACACCCGCGCCCCCAGCCACGCCGACACCGCGGTCGTGGCCAGCGTCCCGATCACCCGCTCCTTGACCGGCCGGTCCAACGTCTCGCCCACGAAGTCCTTGTTGGAGAGGGAGACCAGCACGGGCCAGCCCGTCGCCGTCATCTCGCCCAGCCGCCGCGTCGCCTCCAGGCTGTGCCGCGTGTTCTTCCCGAAGTCATGACCGGGATCGATCATGATCCCGTCCCGCCGCACCCCGAGCGCCACCGCCCGCTCGGCGAGCCCGACCGTGACCCGGAGGATGTCCTCCATCACGTCCTCGTACGCGATCCGGTGCGGCCGGGTCCTCGGCTCCACGCCGCCCGCGTGCGTGCACACCAGACCCGCCCCGTACCGCGCCGCGACCTCCGCGAGCTTCGGGTCCACCCCGCCCCACGCGTCGTTCAGCACGTCCGCGCCCGCCTCGCAGACCGCCTCCCCCACGTCATGGCGCCAGGTGTCGACGCTGATCACCACGTCCGGATGCCGCCGCCGCACCTCGGCCACGAAACCGACCGTGCGCCGCGCCTCCTCCTCGGCCGTCACCTCCTCGCCGGGTCCCGCCTTGACCCCGCCGATGTCGATGATGGCAGCCCCCTCTGACACCGCCTGCTCCACGCGGGCCAGCGCGGGCTCGTCCCGGAAGGTCGCGCCCTGGTCGTAGAAGGAGTCCGGAGTCCGGTTGACGATCGCCATGATCACCGGCTCGTGTGCGTCGAACTCACGCCGTCCCAGCCGCAGCATCCGCTGTTTCCTCCTCGGGTAAGACGCCCGTGACCTCAGGTTCCGTGTCTGTCGGGGCCGGTCTGTGCCGCCCGACAGACCCTAACTCCCAGCCGCGCATGGCACGATCGAACCCGACGGATTCCGGCTGGCGGGGAGAGGCTTCGCGCGTGTTCTGGTTCTTGCTGATCGCCATGGTCGTGGTGGTCGCCGCGGTCACGCTCGCCGTGGTGGGCGGCGGCGACGGTGCCGTACTGCCCGAGACGGGCCCCGAGGGGCTCTCGGACCCGCTGCCCGAGGGCCGCCCCGTCGAGCGCGCGGACATCGACGCGCTGCGGCTCCCGGTGGCCGCGCGCGGCTACCGGATGGCCGACGTCGACGACGTGCTGAGCCGCCTCGCCGCCGAGCTCTCCGAGCGCGACGCCCGGATCGCCGGCCTCCAGCAGGCGCTCAGCGCCGCCCACGCCCCCCGCGACGAGGAGCCGCACGAGTGAGCACCGTCATCCCCGGCCCGGACGGCCTGCTGCGCTGCCCCTGGGGGCTCTCCACCGCGGACTACGTGGCGTACCACGACACCGAGTGGGGCCGCCCCGTCCACGGCGACGACGCCCTCTACGAACGGCTGTCCCTGGAGGCCTTCCAGTCGGGCCTCTCCTGGATCACCATCCTGCGCCGCCGCGAGGGATTCCGCCGCGCCTTCGCGGACTTCAGGATCGCCAAGGTGGCCGCGTTCACCGACGCGGACGCGGCGCGGCTGCTGACCGACGAGTCGATCATCCGCAACCGCGCCAAGATCGAGGCGACCCTCGCCAACGCGCGCGTACTGGCCGACTGGGCACCCGGCGAGCTGGACGAGCTGATCTGGTCGTACGCTCCGGATCCCGCCCGCCCGGCCCCCCGCACCCTGGCGGACGTGCCGCCGGTGACCGACGAGTCGACGGCCCTCTCCAAGGCCCTCAAGAAGCGCGGCCTGCGCTTCATCGGCCCCACCACGGCCTACGCGCTGATGCAGGCGTGCGGCCTGGTCGACGACCACTTGGAGAACTGTGCGGCGAGGGGAAGCGGGAGCAGCGCCTAGCGCGCGAGGGATGGTTCGACCGCACCGCCGAGCGTCACGGCCCGGATGCGGCCGAACACCCGAAGGGGCGCGGGGCCGTGACATGGGCGGCTCCGCCGCGCGGGCGCGAGCGGCCCACGACGAGCCGCAGCCGCCCGACGACAGAACCTCGCGCCCACGGATGGCTCAGCGCCCCACGTACTTCGGCTTCTCCTTCGCCAGGAACGCCGCCACCGCGATCCCGTGGTCCTCCGACGCCCCCGCCCGGGTCTGGAGCTCGTCCTCCTTCTCCAGCGCCTCGGAGAGCGAGTGCCCCGCCCCGTACGCGAGGGACTCCTTCAGCGCCGCGTAGGCCAGGGTCGGGCCGTCGGCCAGCGCGCGCGCCACCGCGGCCGCCTCGGCGGCCAGCTCGTCCGCCGGGACCAGTTTGTTCACGATGCCGAGCTCGTACGCCTCGCGCGCGGAGATCGAGCGCGGGAAGAGCAGCAGGTCGGCGGCGCGCGACTGGCCGATCAGACGCGGCAGCGTCCAGGAGACGCCCGAGTCGGCCGTCAGCGCGACCCCCGCGAACGACGTGTTGAACGCGGCCGTCTCCGCCACCACCCGGTAGTCCGCCGCCAGCGCGAAGCCGAAGCCCGCGCCCGCCGCGACGCCGTTCACCCCGGCCACGACCGGCTTGGGCATCTCGGTGAGGGCCTTCACGATCGGGTTGTAGTGCTCGCGGACCGTGCTCATCGTGGAGCCGGTGCCCGCCTCGCGGTCCGCCGCGAGCAGGGCCACGTGCTCCTTGAGGTCCTGACCCACACAGAACGCCCGGCCGGTCGCCGTCAGCAGGACCGCCCGTACCGCGGGGTCCGCGGCGGCGGCCCGCGCCGCGTCCCGCAGGGCGACCTTGGCCTCGGTGTTCATGGCGTTCATGGCGTCGGGACGGTTGAGCGTGATCGTCGCGAGCCCGTCGCTCACCTCGTAGAGCACGGTGTCGGCCATTGGGATGGATCCCCTCCGTCGTGGTGTCGTGTCCGCCCAGCATGGCGGAGATCAACGACGGCGCACATGTGACCTGCGTCAAACAATCCCGGCCACCGTTCGGACCGAGGGCGGCGAAGTATCGCAGGCGGATCGCCGAATTGGGTGGTTTTGATAGAGCGCGTTGCGCAAGCGATGCCGACCGATGTTGGTCATCGGGTCCTGCGATGCGGGATAATGACCTGGAAGCAATGTGTTCGATGCCGGTAACACGGTGCCTGTCATGGGGCCGCCGGCTGCGATGAGCTGGTTTCAGGAAGGGGAAACAGCATGGCGGCCATGAAGCCGCGGACGGGCGACGGCCCGCTCGAGGTGACCAAGGAGGGGCGGGGCATCGTCATGCGCGTTCCGCTCGAAGGCGGCGGTCGGCTTGTGGTCGAGCTGACCCCGGACGAGGCCGAGGCGCTCGGTGACGCTCTTAAGAAGGTCGTCGGCTGATTCAGCGGGCTTGACCCACAATCTGCCCCCGCCCCGGGCCGGTACGCACGTACCGGCCCGGGGCGGAGTAGTTTCCGGCTCCATCCATCGAAGGGCTGCGCCTTCGCCGAACGGCTACGCCCGCTTCACCGCGCACAGCAGCCCGTCGCCCACCGGCAGCAGCGACCCCACCAGCTCCTGGCTCTCGCGTACGGTCCGCAGCAGGTCCCGCAGCCGCAGCACCTCGGCGGGCTGGACGCCCGAGTCGACCGTACGGCCGTCGGCGAAGACCCCTTCGAAGCAGACGATCCCGCCGGGCCGCAGCAGGCGCAACGATTCAGCGAGGTAGTCCAGGGACTCCGTCCGGTCGCCGTCGCAGAACACCAGGTCGTATCCGCCGTCGGCCAGCCGCGGCAGTACGTCCAGGGCGCGGCCGGGGATGAAGCGCGCCCGGTTCCCGGCGAAGCCCGCCGCGCGGAACGCCTGCTTGGCGAACTGCTGGCGGTCCGCCTCGGGGTCGACGGTGGTCAGCACGCCGTCCGGGCGCAGGCCCTGGAGCAGATAGATCCCGGAGACACCGGTTCCGGTGCCGATCTCGGCGACCGCCTTGGCGTCCGCGGTGGCAGCGAGCAGGCGCAGCGCGGCGCCGGTCCCCGGGGACACCGAACGCAGTCCTGTCTCCCGGGACCGCTCGCGGGCCCAGCGCAGCGCGTCGTCCTCGGCGACAAAGGCGTCGGCGAACGCCCAGCTCGTCTGCCGTTTGGCGGTAATGGCCCTCTCCTGTCCCCGTAGTTGGCGCGCAACGGTGACTGTATCCGCTGCACCCGGGAACCCGCAGATGGGACCGGGCGTTATGAAGGGCAGGGGGATACATGGACGAGATGGACGAGCACGAAATCCCGGTCCCCGAGCGGCCCGGGAAGCAGCGCGGTTCGAGGGGCACGAAGCCAGTCCCAAATGCGCGTAAAGATTCTTATCCGGAGCTAACGGGCGAGGTGGCTATGGTAGGGGCTCCACTGGACACCACCAGAGCCGACAGGGGAGGTGCGGCTGCGCCTGTGGATCGGGGAGGAGTGCTCCGGCGCTTTCTCAGGTCGGCGGGTGAGCCGAAATCCGTGACCTACACCGCTGACCGTTCCACCGCCGCCAACTCCGCAACCACCGCGACCTTCGCCGACGCGGACTCCCCGGCGTGGACTCCTCCCACGTGGGAGGAGATCGTCAGCACGCACAGCGGTCGCGTCTACCGCCTGGCCTACCGTCTGACGGGCAACCAGCACGACGCCGAGGACCTCACCCAGGAGGTCTTCGTCCGCGTCTTCCGCTCGCTGTCGACCTACACCCCGGGCACGTTCGAGGGCTGGCTGCACCGGATCACCACCAACCTCTTCCTGGACATGGTCCGCCGCCGCCAGCGCATCCGCTTCGACGCCCTGGGCGACGACGCGGCCGAGCGGCTGCCCAGCCGTGACCCCTCCCCCCAGCAGGTCTTCAACGACGCGCACTTCGACGCCGACGTCCAGCAGGCGCTGGACACCCTCGCGCCCGAGTTCCGCGCCGCCGTGGTCCTCTGCGACATCGAAGGCCTTTCGTACGAGGAGATCGCCGCCACCCTCGGCGTGAAGCTCGGCACCGTGCGCAGCCGGATCCACCGCGGCCGGTCGCATCTGCGCAAGGCGCTCCAGCACCGCTCGCCCGAGGCCCGCGCCGAGCAGCAGCGCGCCCTCGCGGGGGTGGCGCCCGGCGCCCCGGGGGCGGTCGGAGAGGGGACCGCGTGACAGGCACCAGTCCCACCCCCGCCGAGCAGCATCTGGGGGACCGCCTCGCCGCCCTGGTCGACGGCGAGCTCAGCCATGACGCGCGCGAGCGCGTCCTGTCGCATCTGGCCACCTGCCCCAAGTGCAAGGCCGAGGCCGACGCCCAGCGCCGGGTGAAGAGCGTCTTCGCCCAGACGGCGCCGCCCGCGCCCTCCGAGGGGCTGCTCGCGCGGCTCCAGGGGCTGCCCGGCGGCGCCGGAGGTGACGACGAAGGGCGGGGACCCTTCGGCGGGGGCCGGCTCGGTGGCGCCGTCTTCACGCCCGGACCCTTGAGCGATCCGCACGACCCGGCCGGCGGCTTCGGCTATGTGCCCGGCGGGGCCCATGCCGCCGTCCTCGGCGGCGGGCTGCCCGGACGGGGCTTCCGCATCCATGAGGTGGCCCGCCCCGAGGAGCGCTCGGGCTCGCCGTGGCGCGGCCGCAGGATCGCCTTCGCGGCGGCCAGCGCGGTCTCCCTGGCGGCGATCGCGCTCGGCGGCGCGGTCCCCTCGGACTCGGGGGCGGAGACCAGCGCCCGGGGCGACGGCTCCGGCAGCAAGGTCACCCCGGTGCGAGCCCAGAGCCCGTCGCCCGGACCGGCCCTGGGGGCGCCCCTGGCCATGGACGCCGGGCGCAGACACGGCGGCGCGGCGAACGCCCCGGTGGCACCGGAGTCCTCGGCGCCGGCCGCGATGGGTCTGGCCGGGCTCAACGGCGTCCCGTCGCAGCCCTCCCCGCAGCAGTTCGGCAACCCCTTCCGTGCCTCCCTGCTGAGCAGTCCGGCCCTGCCTCCGCTGATACGTCCGGCGGTCGCCACGCTGGCGCTGCGGCCGGTCGCGCCGCCGCCCGCGCTGCCCGGCGTGACCCCGTCCTCGTCGCCGACGCGGCTGGCGGCTCCCCGCCACTGACCCGTGCCCTGCGCTCCTCCCGGCAAACCTGGTTGAATCCCCGGGAGGGGTGCCCCCGAGGGCACGCGGGACAGTTGCGGGGAGAGCATGAACGACGGGAAGCCCACCGGGCCCAAGGCGAGATGGTGGAGCCGTCCCACCTCGCGCGGGGACGGCTCCGCGGCCGAGGAGACCTACGACCTGGCCCCGCCCGCGGGTGCTCCGGATGCCACGGTCCCGGGTGACTCGGTGGTGCCGACCGAGCCGGTGGCGCCGGGTGCCCCGGACGGGCCCGGCGCCGGGGTGCCGGAAGGTTCCGCCGAACCGCACGCGCCGTACGCGCTGGCCCAGGGCGAGCCGGTCGAGGACGAGTCCGCGTACCGCCTGGCCCCGCCCGCGCCCGCAGGACCGCCCGCGCCCGCGGGGCCGCCCGAGGCCGCCGCCCAACCCCCGGCGCCGGTCGAGCCTGCCCAGGACCCGGCGCCGGCCGAGGCTGCCGCCCGAGACCTGGCTCCCACCGAGGCCGCTGCGCAAGGCCCGGTTCCGCCCGAGGCTGTCGCCCAAGCCCCGGTGCCGGGTGAGGCCGTGGTGCCGGATGCGACCTCGGCGCCGGCCTCGGCCCCGGCCCCCGGCTCTGTCGAAGGCCGTGCCGACGTGCCTGTCTCCGGCCCCGCCCGGCCCGAGGGCCAGGGCGCGGGCGAGGCCGTGTCGCCACGGCAGCCGTTGCACGCCCCGGATCCGTACGGGACGCCGCCGTACGGCGGGCCCGGGCCGTGGGCGCCCGCGCCGCCGGTCCAGCGCCCGGCGCCTGCGGCAGCCGTGCCGCCCGCCGTGCCGGTGCCGCCCCAGGGCGCGTACCCGGCCCCGGAGGCCCCGGCCGCGTACCCCGTACCGGAAGGCGCGGCGCCGGTGGTGGCGTCATCGCAGTGGGTGCAGTACGACCCGTGGGGCGCGGCCGGGCAGCCGCTGAGCACGGCCGGGGTGCCGCGCGAGCGCAAGTCGCGGCGCGGGGCGCTGGTCCTCGGGGCCGTCGTCATCGCGCTGGTCGCGGGCGGTGTGGGCGGCGGCGTCGGCGCGTACGTGGAGCGCAACAGCACCACCCACGTCAGCCTGCCGCAGGCGGGCAAGGGCCCGGTCGGCCGGGCGCCCGACAGCGTCGCGGGAATCGCCGCGAGCGCCCTGCCGGGCGTGGTCACGCTGCACGTCAGCGGGGAGAGCGAGTCCGGCACCGGCACCGGCTTCGTGCTCGACAACGCCGGGCACATCCTCACCAACAACCACGTCGTCCAGCCCGCGGGCTCGTCCGGCGACATCAGTGTGACGTTCAGCGGCGGCGAGACCGCCCGCGCCACCGTGGTCGGCCGGGACTCCGGCTACGACCTCGCCGTGGTCCGCGTCACCGGTGTCTCCGGGCTCAAGCCGCTGCCGCTCGGCAACTCCGACAACGTCCAGGTCGGCGACCCGGTGGTGGCCATCGGCGCCCCCTTCGACCTCTCCAACACCGTCACCTCGGGCATCATCAGCGCCAAGGAGCGCCCGATCACGGCGGGCGGCGAGAAGGGCGACGGCAGCGACGTCAGCTATGTCGACGCGCTCCAGACCGACGCGCCGATAAACCCGGGCAACTCGGGCGGTCCGCTGCTCGACTCGCGGGCCCGTGTCGTCGGCATCAACAGCGCGATCCGCGCCGCGGGCAACAGCGAGAGCGGCGGCGGCCAGGGCGGCTCCATCGGGCTCGGCTTCGCCATCCCGGTCAACCAGGGCAAGCGGGTCGCCGAGGAGCTGATCAACACCGGCAAGGCCACCCACCCGGTGATCGGGGTCACCCTCGACATGAAGTTCACCGGCGACGGGGCCCGGGTCGGCGCCAAGGCCGCCGACGGCAAGCCCTCGGTGACCCCCGGCGGCCCCGGCGCCAGCGCGGGCATCAAGCCCGAGGACGTGATCACCAAGGTGGACGGGCAGCGGGTGCACAGCGCCGAGGAGCTGATCGTCAAGATCCGCTCGCACCGCCCGGGCGACCGTCTCGAGCTGACGCTCAAGCGCGGTGGCCAGGAGCAGCGCCTCACCCTGACCCTGGGCTCCGCCACGTCCTGACGTGCGCCCCGGCCGCGTGCGGCGGCCCGCCCCCGGGTCGCCTCTCGGTCACCCGGGGGGCAAGCGGCGGCCAAAGGTCACCGGGTAGGTACCGTTTCGACAGTTTCGACGGGTACCGTGGAGCGGTCCATGACTGGACCCGGGAGCAGAACCACGAGGAGCAGCAGGTGTTCAACGACATAGGGCCCATGGAGCTCGTCACCCTCGTGGTCCTCGCTGTGCTCATCTTCGGCCCGGACAAGCTGCCCAAGCTGATCCAGGACGTGACGGGGTTCATCCGCAAGATCCGCAGCTTCTCGGAGACCGCCAAGGCGGACATCCGCGCGGAACTCGGCCCCGAGTTCAAGGACTTCGAGTTCGAGGACCTGAACCCGAAGACGTTCGTACGCAAGCAGTTCATGGACAACGACGACCTCGGTCTCAAGGAGATCCGCAACAGCTTCGACCTGCGCAAGGACATGGAGGAGGTCGCGGACGCGGTGCACGGCCGCGAGAGCGCGTCCGCCGCGTCGCCCACGACGGCCGCCAACGGCTCGGCCGCGGGTGTCGCGGGCACGCCCGACCTCCTCAAGAAGCGCGAGAAGCTCGACCCCGGCGAGCGCCCCCCGTACGACGCCGACGCGACCTGACACCACCCCCCGGATTTCGTACAGGACGTCAATCCGAGCCACGTCCGCACCGTCATTCCCGATGGGCGCCGACGGGGTGGCTATCCTCCATAGGTCCGGCAGCCAGGACGCCCGAGGGGGGCGGGCCGCTGCGGACACCTACGGATCGAGGAGGCGGCCGGGCAGTGGAGACGACGAGTCGGGTAACGGCACAGGGGTCCCCGGAGGACACCCCGTCCACACCAGAAGGGGTGCCGGCGGCCCGGCGTACGGTCGACGGCTATCTGCGGGCGCCGTTCGCCTGGTACGGCCTGGACGAGGCCTTCACCGGGCCGCGCTGGCTGATGCAGGTCGCCACGGCGGCCGACGGCACCGTGCAGCACGGGTCCACCGGCCACGGCGACGAGCCGTCGATACGGCCCGACGTCGACCGCTCCGCCGCCGACCGCGAGCGCTTCGCCGTGGTCGTGAGCGTGCCCGCCAATCCCACGCGCCGCAGCGGCGACGGTACGGGAGTGCTGGAGGCCACCTCGGTCTCCTCCGCGGCGTGGCTGGCCGGCTCGGGGCTGCTCTCCTTCACCTGGCCCGCCCAGATGGACCATGTGCTGCGCGGCGACTGGCTGGACCAGCAGACCGAGGCGGCGTGGGAGCTGGCGGACGACCTCTCGGGGCCGGACTGGACCACGCTCTCGCTCCCGGTCGACGGGGTGGCGACGCCGTTCCACTACCGGGAGTCGGAGTTCGGGTGGGTGCTCGCCGGCTCCGCCGGGGATGGAGTGCACCTGGGGGCGTACGGGCGCGGGATGAGCGCGTATGGGCTCGGGTTCGCCGTGGTGCGGGACATCACTTCGTACGCCTAGGTCCGCTTCTGCTGCGGGCTGTGGTGGGCTGGTCGCGCAGTTCCCCGCGCCCCTGAAGGAGGGCCCTTCGGGCCCATCTCAGGGGCGCGACCCGCAGGTCGGAACGTGAACGTCAGAACTTGTTCCTCGGCGTGATCCCCAGCGACATGCCCGACAGGCCCCGCTGGCGGCCGCCCAGTTTGCCCGCGATGGCGCGCAGGGCCGCGCCCGCGGGGGAGTCGGGGTCGGAGAGGACCACCGGCTTGCCGTCGTCGCCGCCCTCGCGCAGGCGGACGTCGATCGGGATCGAGCCGAGCACCGGCACGTTCGCGCCGGTCGTCTTGGTCAGGCCCTCCGCGACCTTCTCGCCGCCGCCCGTGCCGAACACGTCGACCATCTCGTCGCAGTGCGGGCAGGGCAGGCCCGCCATGTTCTCGACCACACCGACGATCTTCTGGTGGGTCTGGACCGCGATCGAGCCCGCCCGCTCGGCCACCTCGGCGGCCGCCTGCTGCGGGGTCGTGACGACCAGGATCTCCGCGTTCGGGACCAGCTGGGCCACCGAGATCGCGATGTCGCCGGTGCCCGGCGGCAGGTCGAGCAGCAGGACGTCGAGGTCACCCCAGTAGACGTCGGCCAGGAACTGCTGGAGCGCGCGGTGCAGCATCGGGCCGCGCCACACGACCGGGGCGTTGCCCGGGGTGAACATACCGATGGAGATGACCTTCACGCCGTTCGCGGCGGGCGGCATGATCATGTTCTCGACCTGGGTGGGCTTGCCGTCCACGCCCAGCATGCGGGGCACCGAGTGCCCGTAGATGTCGGCGTCGACGACACCGACCTTCAGCCCGTCCGCCGCCATCGCCGCGGCGAGGTTCACCGTCACCGAGGACTTGCCGACGCCGCCCTTGCCGGACGCCACCGCGTAGACCCGGGTCAGCGAGCCGGGCTTGGCGAACGGCACCTCGCGCTCGGCCGTGCCGCCGCGCAGCGACGCCGCCAGCTCCTTGCGCTGCTCGTCGCTCATCACGTCGAGCGAGACGTCCACGCGGGTGACGCCCTCGACCCGCTCGACCGCCTCGGTCACGTTCTTCGTGATCGTGTCGCGCATCGGGCAGCCGGAGACCGTGAGGTACACCGTGACGGCGACCGCCCCGTCCGTCCCGATCTCGACCGTCTTGACCATGCCGAGCTCAGTGATCGGGCGGTGGATCTCTGGGTCGTTCACCGTCGCCAGTGCCTCGCGCACCGCGTCATCCGTAACCATATGGAGATGGTACGGCGCGGGGTCCCGCCCCCGGAAAGCCCTAACGGCGGTCGGATTCGTCACTTCCGTGAGGGGCCTCCGGCGGGAATACGACGCGCCGGTCCTCCATCTCCTTGATCATGTCCTGGAGTTCCGAGCGGATCCAGTCACGGGTGGCGACCTCGCCGAGGCCCATCCGCAGCGCCGCGATCTCCCGGGTGAGGTACTCGGTGTCGGCGATGGAGCGCTCGTTGGACTTGCGGTCCTGCTCCAGGTTGACCCGGTCGCGGTCGTCCTGCCTGTTCTGCGCGAGCAGGATCAGCGGGGCCGCGTACGAGGCCTGGAGGGACAGGGCGAGGGTCAGGAAGATGAACGGGTACTCGTCGAAGCGCAGCGGCGCCGGCGCGAAGATGTTCCAGACCACCCACAGGATGATCACCAGGGTCATCCAGACGATGAACCGTCCGGTCCCCAGGAAGCGGGCGATCTTCTCGGAGAAGCGGCCGAACGCCTCCGGGTCGTACTCGGGCAGCAGTCTCGGCCGGGGCGCGCGCGGCTGGTCGAGGCGGGCGCGCGGGCCGCGCGAGACGGCGCTCGCCCCCGCCGCGCGCGTGCGGTCGCGCTCTTCGGTGCGGTCAGCCATGCGAATCCCCCTCGGCGGCGTGGAACTCCGCCTCCCGCCAGTCGTCGGGCAGCAGGTGGTCCAGTACGTCGTCGACGGTGACCGCGCCCAGCAGTGAGCCGCTGTCGTCCACGACGGGCGCGGCGACCATGTTGTACGCGGCGAGGAACGAGGTCACGGCGGGCAGCGGGGTCTCGGGGGACAGCGGCGGCAGGTCGTTGTCCACGATCGAGGAGACCAGGGTGAACGGCGGGTCCCGCAGCAGCCGCTGGAAGTGCACGGTGCCCAGGTACTTGCCGGTCGGCGTCTCGTCGGGCGGCCGGCACACGTAGACCTGCGCGGCGAGCGCCGGTGAGAGGTCCTGCTGGCGTACGCGCGCGAGGGCGTCGGCGACCGTGGCGTCCGGGCGCAGCACGATCGGCTCGGTGGTCATCAGGCCGCCCGCGGTGCGCTCCTCGTACGAGAGCAGCCGGCGCACGTCCGCCGCGTCGTCCGGCTGCATCAGGGTGAGCAGGCGCTCCTTGTCCTCCTCGGGCAGCTCGGAGAGCAGGTCGGCGGCGTCGTCCGGGTCCATCGCCTCCAGGACGTCGGCGGCCCGCTCGTCCTTCAGCTTGCCGAGGATCTCCACCTGGTCGTCGTCCGGCAGCTCCTCCATCACATCGGCGAGCCGGTCGTCGTCGAGGGCCGCGGCCACCTCGCCGCGGCGCTTGGGGGAGAGGTGGTGCAGCACGTTGGCGAGGTCGGCGGGGCGCAGCTGCTCGAAGGTGGCGAGCAGGCTCTCGGCGCCCTGGCCGTGCTCCTCCAGGGAGAAGCCGGTGACGGCGGACCACTCGACGGTCAGGGCCTCGCCCTTGCGCCGCAGGGCGCCGCCCTTGCCGCGGCGTACGAAGACCTTGTCGATCTCCCAGTCACGGCGGGCGGGCAGCTGCTGGATGGCCACGTCCAGGACCGTGACCTCCTCGCCGCTCTCGACGAGGGTGACCCGGCGGTCCAGCAGTTCGCCCAGGATCAGCCGCTCGGTGGGGCGCTGCTCGAAGCGCCGCAGATTGACCACGCCGGTGGTGATGACCTGGCCGGACTCGACGCCGGTGACCCGGGTCATCGGCAGGAAGATCAGCCGGCGGCCGGCCACCTCGACGACGATGCCGAGCAGCCGGGGCGGGCGGCGGCCGACCCGCAGGATCGCGACCAGGTCGCGCACCCGGCCCACCTGGTCGCCGTTGGGGTCGAAGACGGCGACGCCGGAGAGGTGCGAGACGAAGATCCGGGGGGCGCCTGCCGCCATACTGAGCGCCTCCTCTTGGGCGTGATCCGACCTTCTTGTGGCCTGAAATGGCGCTGAATATCTGATTCAGGCTAGCCGGTGACCATCCGGTACGCCTTTGCGGGGCGTCCGGACGGCTCTCTTCCGGGCAGCGTAGACGGCCCGGGTAGGGTGCGGTCTGCCGACCCCGACTTCGCGCCCCACCCCGCGCGCTCCGACGAAAGGCCGTGTGCCGGTGACGACTCGCTCCCTGTCCGTACGGGCCCGCCGGGCCGCGCTCCCCGTCGCGCTCTGCGCGGGGCTCGCCACGGCCGTCACGGCGTGCTCCTCGGACCCGGACGAGGGAACCAACGGCGTCGGCAAGCTGTCCGCCACCGAGATCGAGGGCAAGGCGCGTTCGGCGGCGGACGGGGCCGACGCGGTGCACCTCAGCGGCACGCTGGTCAGCAAGGGCGGCACGTACAAGATCGACATGCGGCTGAAGGGGAACGGCGCGACCGGCACGGTCACCTCGAAGAACACCACCTTCGGGCTGCTGCGGGTGGGCGACGACCTCTATCTGAAGGCCGACGCCGCGTTCTGGTCGCACCGGGACGCCAAGGGCTCCGCCGGTTCGGGGGGCGCGGCCGCGGCGGGCAAGCAGCTCGACGACAAGTACGTCAAGGTGCCCTCGGGGGACTCCTCTTACCAGGAGCTGCGCGGCTTCACGGACAAGGGCGCGCTGCTGAAGGGCATGCTCGGGCTCCAGGGCGAGCTGTCCAAGGGCGACCGGTCCAAGGTCGGCGGGGTGGGTACGATCCGGGTCCGGGCGGGCAAGGACGGCGAGGGCGGCACGCTGGACGTGTCGCTCCAGGGGACGCCGTATCCCCTGCGGTTCGAGCGGGCCGGGGGGGCGGGGGTGCTGGAACTGGGGGACTGGAATCAGGACTTCGCGCTGGCTGCGCCGGCGAAGGACGCGACGGTGGAATTCGGCAGCCGGCTCCCGAAGACGTAGGGGTGTGCCCGGTCTTTGTCTGCGGGTGCGTGGTGGGTCGCTCGCGCAGTTCCCCGCGCCCCTTTTTGGCCCGGTCTTTGTCTGCGGGTGTGTGGGTGGCTGGTCGCGCAGTTCCCCGCGCCCCTGGGTAGGACGGCCCGTTCGGGCGGTTCTGCGCGCCCCTTGAAAACCCGTTTTCGTCCGCGGGCCGTGGCCGCTTCTCGCGCAGTTCCCCGCGCCCCTAAAAGCCTGTGGCTGAGCTGGGTTCTTCGGCGGACCCCGCACACCCCAAAGCCGTTGGCCGAGCTGGACTTCCCGGCGACGGCGGATCACCTAGGGGCGCGGGGAACTGCGCGAGAAGCGGCCACCGGCCCGCGGCCGACGAACCACCCAGGGGCGCGGGGAACTGCGCGACCAGCTGTCCACGGCCTGCGGACGAAAGCGGGTTTAGGGGCGCGGGGAACTGCGCGAGAAGCGGCCACTCAGCCGCAGACGAAGGCCGGGCGCAACAAGGGGCGCGGGGAACTGCGCGGGCAACCGTCCACTCAGCCGCAGACAAAGGCCGGGCACCACGCTCAGCGGCGGCGTCGCTTCCGCAGGAGTTTCGGCAGCGCCGCCGGGATCGGCTCGCGGGTGGTGGCCGGGGTTTCCACCGGGCGCGCGGCCAGGGAGTCCGAGGGCATCGCCGTGCGGACCGAGGCCGGGGCCAGCCGCAGCACCCGGCACTCCCGGGCCCACCGGCCCGTCACCGCCTCCCCGTCCGGCGCGTTCAGCCGCTTGCCCTTCAGCTCCGCGGCCACCGCCTCCCACAGCTCGCCGTGCGGCGCGACCTCGCTCACCGAGGCCGTCCAGGCCACCAGGCGCCCGCCCTTGTCCTTGCTGCGGACCGTCACCTCGGCCGTGCCGCCGTCGGCCAGGCCCTCCAGCGGCTGCTCGCCCGGGCCACCGCCCACCACGTACGCGGCGCCCTCGTGCCAGACGTGCCACAGGGCGCGGTCGGCGGTCCCGGTGCCCCGGACCCAGATCAGCCCGGACTTCTTGGTGGCCTCCTCGACGAGGGCCCGGTCGAGCAGCGCAGGTGTCATGGGGCCACTTTATGGGACGGCCCGGACGCGGCCCACGGCGTTGTCCACAGCGCGGACTGACAGTTCCGTAAATATGTTTAGCGCCTTACTCTCGGGGGGTGCCCACCGTGCCCGCCACCACCGCGCCCGCCACCGCTCCGGCCCGGACCGCCGCGACGGCCGCCCCCCGGGTGGACTTCGCGCTGCTCACCGTCGCCATCGCCAGCGTGTCGCTCTCCGCGCCGCTCATCGCCGCGACGGCGGCGCCCGCGCTGGCCATCGCGTTCTGGCGCAACGCCATGGCGGTGGGCGCGCTGACCCCGCTGGCCGCGGTCCGATACCGGGCGCAGCTGCGCGGGCTGACCCGCCGCGAGGTGGGACTCGCGGTCGCCGCCGGGGCGCTGCTCGCGGTGCACTTCGGGCTGTGGCTGCCGAGCCTGCGGATGACATCGGTGGCGTCGTCCACCGCGCTGTGCACCACCACGCCGATCTGGACCACGCTCGCCCTGCGGCTGCGCGGCCACCGGCCGCCCGCGATGGTCTGGGCCGGGACGCTGGCCGCCTGCGCGGGCGTGGTGCTGCTCACCGGCGTCGACCTGACCACCTCGCCGCGCGCGCTGGCCGGTGACGCCCTCGCCCTCGGCGGCGGTATCGCGGCGGCCGGATACGTGCTGCTCGGCGCCGAGGTGCGGCGGACCGTGGACACCGTCCCGTACACATACCTCTGCTACGGGACGGCCGCCGCCGGGCTGCTCGCCGCCTGTGTGGCGAGCGGCGCCGACCTCACCTCGTACTCCGGGGTGACCTGGGTCAAGCTCGCCGCGCTCACCGTCGCCGCCCAGCTGCTCGGCCACTCGCTGCTCAACCGGGTGGTGCGGGGCCTGGGCGCGTCCGTGACGTCCACGGCGATCCTCCTGGAGACGCCGGGCGCGGCCCTCATCGCCGCGCTCTGGCTGGGCCAGCAGCCGCCCGCGCTGGCCTGGCCCGCCCTGGTGGTGATCCTCGGCGGGCTCGCGCTCGTCGTCAGAGCCAGCCGTTCCGCTTGAGCGTGCGGTGGATGACCAGGCAGCTGCCCGCGATCGCGGCCAGCACCAGCGGATAGCCGTACTTCCAGTGCAGCTCCGGCATGTGGTCGAAGTTCATGCCGTACACCCCGCACACCATCGTCGGTACGGCGATGATCGCCGCCCATGAGGTGATCTTGCGCATGTCCTCGTTCTGCGCGAACGACGCCTGCGCCAGATTGGCCTGGAGGATCGAGTTCAGCAGCTCGTCGAAGCCGACGACGTGCTCCTGCACGCGCGCGAGGTGGTCGGCCACGTCGCGGAAGTACTTCTGGATGTCCGGGTCGACCAGCCGCATCGGGCGCTCGCTGAGCAGCTGCATCGGCCGCAGCAGCGGCGAGACCGCGCGCTTGAACTCCAGTACCTCGCGCTTGAGTTGGTAGATCCGTCCCGCGTCCGTGCCGCGCGGGCTGCCCTTGGACGGCGCCGAGAAGACGTCGATCTCCACCTCGTCGATGTCGTCCTGCATCGCGTCCACGACCGCCAGATAGCCGTCGACGACCTGGTCGGCGATGGCGTGCAGCACCGCCGAGGGGCCCTTGGCGAGCAGCTCGGGGTCGTCCTGGAGGCGCTTGCGCAGCGCGCGCAGCGAGCCCTGGCCGCCGTGCCGGACGGTGATCACGAAGTCCCGGCCGGTGAAGCACATCACCTCGCCGGTCTCCACGACCTCGCTGGTCGCGGTGAGTTCGGCGTGCTCCACGTAGTGGACGGTCTTGAAGACGGTGAAGAGCGTGTCGTCGTACCGCTCCAGCTTGGGCCGCTGGTGGGCGTGGACCGCGTCCTCCACGGCGAGCGGGTGCAGTCCGAACTCGGCGGCGATACCGGCGAATTCGGCCTCGGTCGGCTCGTGCAGCCCGATCCAGGCGAAGCCGCCCTCCTCCCGGACGTGCCGCATCGCCTCGCGCGGCGACAGGCACGAGTCGGCCTGGGTGCGCAGCCCGTCGCGGTAGACCGCGCAGTCGACGACCGCGCTGCTCGCGGAGGGGTCGCGGGTGTGGTCGTACGAGTTGTACGGGGTGGTGTTCTTGCGGAGCGACGGGCGCAGGGAGGGGCGGACCGCGGCGCGCAGGTCACGGATCATGGACATGGCAGAACTCCTTCACGGAGAGGCCGCCGACGGGCGTGGCACTGCCCGGAATGGGGACGTGACGCGAGAGCTGCGTACATCTGCGTACGTCCGCAAAGCGGGCGGTACCGCGGGCACGGTGACGGCGTTCGCTACTGAAACGGACTGGGCGAGGCGATGTGCTCTTCCGCCGTGCGAAATGCCATGAGACTCAGAGGTTTCCCGGTGGAGCCGCCGGGTATGGAGGTCTCGATCACAGGGAACAACGAAGGCGCACGGAAGAGCGGTTGGTACTGCCAGGCCGACTTCGATCCATCGCAGCCCCACCTCCTCCGGCCGGTCCCCCGTGAGGGACTTCCTGCTGCCCTGAACAGCGGCCAAGACTATCAGCCGGCGCAAGTGTCAAGTCCGTACTTTGCTCGTTCGATACGGCTTCTATGCTCAACTCATGGTTGATGTTCTTGCTCTCGTCGAGGCCAGGCTGCGCACCGCCCTCGGTGAACCGGACGCGCGCGCCGCGGTGACCTTCCTCGGTACGGACCGCATCGAGGTGCTGCGCTTCGCCGACGGGGACATCGTCCGCTATGCCACGCTCGGCATGTCGGCCCAGCCCATGACCGACCCCACCGCCGCCCTCGCCGACCCGGTGAAGGGCCCGCGCGCCGAGCTGGTCCTGTCCGTACGAGGCGGGCTCGCCGACACCGACAAGGTGCTGCGCCCGCTCGCCGTCCTCGCCTCCAGCCCGCAGGTCGAGGGCCTGGTGGTGACCCCCGGCGCCTCGCTCGACCTCGGGGAACCGCTGTGGCCCGGCGCGCCGTTCAGCTCGGTCCTGGTCGCGGAGCCCGGCGGCCTCGTCGAGGACCTGGAGCTCGACGACCCGATGGACCCGGTCCGCTTCCTGCCGCTGCTGCCGATGACCACGAACGAGGCGGCCTGGAAGCGGGTGCGCGGCGCGCAGGAGCTGGAGGAGCGCTGGCTGGCGAACGGCACGGACCTGCGCGATCCGCTGCGTACGTCCGTACGGCTCGACTAGCCCGGTCGCCCCCTTTGCCGCACTCCGACCGGGTGATCGTCCTTGACGCCGCGCGGGACGGGGAGGACCGTTGGCATCTATGAGGGGCGAACCCAGTTGCCCGAAGTGCGGAGGCCGGGTCAGGGCGCCCGGTCTCTTCGCCGACACCTGGCAGTGCGATGTGCACGGCACGGTGCACCCGCTGCAGCCGGTGGTCCCCCCGAGCGTCGAGGCGCTCGGTGTCGTGGTGCACCGGGCGAAGGTGCCCGTGTGGATGCCGTGGCCGCTGCCGATCGGCTGGCTCTTCACCGGAGTGGCGTGCGCGGGCGACGACCGCAGTGGCGGCCGGGCGACCGCGGTGGCCTGCTCGGGCCCCGCCCCGCTCGGCGGCATCGGTGAGCTGCTGCTGGTCGCGGAGGAGCTCGGCGTCGGCCTCGGCGCGCGCTACGCGGGCATCGACGGCCCCGACCCCGGCCCGTACATGAGCGTCGACAAACCGCCGCACGCCAAGGTCCTGGCGGCCGGGCGGCCCACCCCGTTGTGGCATGTGACCGGCACCCCCGACGACCGCGCCGTCTTCGCGGGCGAGGCGCGCGGCCTGTGGCTGTGGGCGATCGTGTGGCCCGAGCAGTCGGGTCTGCTGCTCTACGACGAGCTGGTCCTCACCGATCTGCGCGACGCCGGCGCCGAGGTCGAGCTGGTGCCGTGCGGGGCGCTGTCGCCACGGATCCTGTCGTGACGCGCGCGTGGCGGCGGGTTCCCGGTGCGGCCACCGCCACAGCCGTGACGGGCGGGGCAGGGGCTACGCGCAGTTATCCTTGATTGTCCCCTCTGCCATATCTACGCCCTGGAGTCACGCGTGCGCATCGACCTGCACACCCACTCCACGGCGTCCGATGGCACGGACACCCCCGCCGAGCTGGTCCTGAACGCGGCCGCCGCCGGTCTCGACGTCATCGCGCTCACGGACCACGACACCACCCGCGGCCACGCGGAGGCGACCGCGGCGCTGCCCGCCGGACTGACCCTGGTCACCGGTGCCGAGCTCTCCTGCCGCCTCGACGGCGTCGGCCTGCACATGCTGGCGTACCTCTTCGACCCCGAGGAGCCGGAGCTGGCGCGCGAGCGCGAGCTGGTCCGCGACGACCGGGTGCCGCGCGCCCAGGGGATGGTGGCCAGGCTCCAGGAGCTGGGCGTTCCCGTCACCTGGGAGCAGGTGGCGCGGATCGCGGGCGACGGCTCCGTCGGCCGGCCGCACGTCGCCGAGGCGATGGTCGAGCTGGGCGTCGTCGGCTCGGTCTCGGAGGCGTTCGTGCCCGAGTGGCTGGCGGACGGCGGACGCGCGTACGTCGGCAAGCACGAGCTCGACCCGTTCGACGCGGTCCGGCTGGTCAAGGCCGCGGGCGGGGTCACCGTCCTCGCGCACCCGCGCGCCCTCAAGCGCGGCCGGGTCGTGCCCGAGAGCGTCATAGCCGAGCTCGCCTCGGCCGGCCTCGACGGCATCGAGGTCGACCACACGGACCACGACGCGCCCACGCGCGCGAGGCTGCGCTCTCTCGCCGCCGAGATCGGTCTGCTGACGACAGGCTCCAGCGACTACCACGGCGACCGCAAGGCCGTCCGGCTCGGTGAGTGCACCACCGACCCCGAGATCTACGGCGAGATCATCCGCCGTGCGACGGGCGCGTTCCCCGTCCCGGGCGCGGGCGGAACCGGCCGCTAGGGCGTTTCTCCTGGATCTCGCCGGCTGCGGTTCCGCCGCGCTGTCGTGGTGCTCCGGCCGGACAGCTGGAGAGCCGGACAACCGGACAGCCGGACAGCCGGACCCCGCGACCCGGGCAGGATCCCCAGGACACGCCCCGGGGCCCGGACCCCTTCGCTCACCTTCTCCAAGCGGACTCCGCCTTCGCGGCGGCGTCCCCCTCTGCTCCGTACACCCCTCTTCCTGCAAGGCACCACCGTGTTCGACGCTGCCGTCTTCGGCTCCCTCTTCCTCACCCTCTTCGTCATCATGGATCCCCCCGGGATCACCCCGATCTTCCTCGCGCTCACCTCCGGGCGCCCCGCCAAGGTGCAGCGCAAGATGGCCTGGCAGGCCGCCGCCGTCGCCCTCGGCGTGATCACCGTCTTCGGTCTGGTGGGCAACCAGATCCTGGCGTATCTGCACATCGACGTGCCGGCGCTGATGATCGCGGGCGGTCTGCTCCTCCTGCTCATCGCGCTCGACCTGCTCACCGGCAAGATGGAGGAGCCGAAGCAGACCAAGGACGTCAACGTGGCGCTGGTGCCGCTGGGCATGCCGCTGCTCGCCGGGCCCGGCGCGATCGTCCAGGTGATCCTGGCGGTCCAGAACCACGACTCGTTCAGCGGACAGGTCGCCGTGTGGAGCGCGATCCTCGCGATGCACATCGTGCTCTGGCTGGTCATGCGGTACTCGCTGCTGATCATCAGGGTGATCAAGGACGGCGGAGTCGTCCTGGTGACGCGGCTGGCGGGCATGATGCTCTCCGCGCTCGCGGTGCAGCAGATCATCAACGGTGTCACCCAGGTGATCCACGGAGCCTGAGAGGCCGGCCGCTCGGCCTCACCCGCTCAGCGCACAGCGCACAAAGCGCCCCCGCACCGACGTTCGGTGCGGGGGCGCTTCGGCTTGCCGCGTAGGAGATCCTTACGCGTTACGAAGCAGAGCTGTCGGCCGGGCGGATGTAGATGCGCTGGCCGACTGCGGCGGCCTGCTGCACGATCCGGTTGACGGAGGCGGCGTCCACGACGGTGCTGTCCACGGCGGAGCCGTCGACGTCGTTGAGGCGCATGATCTCGAAGCGCATGGCTTCTCCCTTCGTCTGATCCTCCTGAAGGAGAACTGCTGGTGCTGATGGCACGGGAAGCTGGCCCCGTTACGACTGTTACAACGGGTTGCCCTTGGCAAACATTCCCTACGCTAAGGAAATTTTTTCACGAACTAAATACTGGCGGGTAAGGCACCGGTTGTGTGGGGTCGCTCACGCCGTTGAGAATGAGGGCAATGAGCGAAGCAGGCGACATCCCAGGCATCACCGACACCTCCGCCACCTCCGTCGGCGCGCAGCTGGAGCGCACCAACCAGCTGCTGCGGCGGATGCTGGCCGAGGTGGCGAAGACGCCCTCCACCCACGCGATCTTCGTGGACGCGGGCTATGTGTACGCGGCGGCGGGCCTCCTGGTCGCCGGGACGGAGGACCGGCGGTCCTTCGACCTCGACGCGGAGGGGCTGATCGAGGCCTTCATCGACAAGGCGCGCACGATCTTCGCGGACAGTCGGCTGCTGCGGGTGTACTGGTACGACGGCGCCCGGCGCCGGATCCACACCGCCGAGCAGCAGTCCATCGCCGAGCTGCCGGACGTGAAGGTGCGGCTCGGCAACCTCAACGCCAACAACCAGCAGAAGGGTGTCGACTCACTGATCCGCTCCGACCTGGAGTCCCTCGCCCGGCACCGCGCCATCAGCGACGCGGCGCTCATCGGCGGCGACGAGGACCTGGTCTCGGCGGTCGAGGCGGCGCAGGGGTACGGCGCGCGGGTCCATCTGTGGGGCATCGAGGCGGCCGAGGGCCGCAACCAGGCGGAGCCGCTGCTGTGGGAGGTCGACAGCCAGCGCACGTTCGACCTGGACTTCTGCAAGCCGTACGTCACTCGGCGGCCGGTGACGATGTACGAGGACAGCGGGCCGGCGCCGACGCGGGACGATGTGCGGTTCGTGGGGGCGCAGATCGCGGCGACGTGGCTGTCCTCGCGGGGCCGGGCCGCGCTGGCCGAGCTGCTGCCGGGCCACCCGTATCTGCCCGGCCCGGTGGACCAGGACCTCCTGGTGGAGGCGGAGCGGCTGTTGCAGCGGTCGTTGCGGGGGCATGCGGATTTGCGGCGGGCGCTGCGGGATGGATTTTGGCAGCACCTTCAGTCCCAGTACTAGTGGCTGCGCCCCGGCGTGCCCGGCCTTTGTCTGCGGGTGTGTGGGTGGCTGGTCGCGCAGTTCCCCGCGCCCCTTTTGTGCCCGGTCTTTGTCTGCGGGTGTGTGGTGGGTTGCTCGCGCAGTTCCCCGCGCCCCTAAAAGCCTGTGGCTGAGGTGGGCTCTTCGGCGGACCCCGCGCGCTCCAAAGCCGTTGGCTGAGCTGGACTTCCCGGCGACGGCGCATTACCTAGGGGCGCGGGGAACTGCGCGAGAAGCCGTCCACGGCCTGCGGACGAAAGCGGGTTTAGGGGCGCGGGGAACTGCGCGAGCAACCGTCCGCTCGCCCGCAGACAAAGGCCGGGCCCGCCGCGTCAGGGCGTCGTCCAGAAGTCCGTCAAGGAGGACGCCAGTGCCTCGGGGTGCGTTACGTTCGGGGAGTGGGCCGCGCCCGCCACCACCGTATGGCGCGCATCCGTCGCCCGGGCCAGCGCCGCCAGCTCATCCAGCGTCCACACCGTCTCCCCGTCCCCGTACGCGACATGCAGCGGCACCGGCAGCGCCGCGATCTGCTCCGTACGGTCCGGCTCGGTCCGCAACTGCCGCCCCGCGGCGATGAGTTGGCCCGGCCGGGTGTTGAACCACCGCTGCCGCAGGAACTCCGCGACATCCGGGGTCTCCGGTTCGTACGCGGGGTCCCGGCTGTCCAGCCACCGCGTCACCGCCCATACGACGGCCGACGGCAGCACCGGCAGCGCGGCCCGCAGCAGCCGGATCTTGGCGCGCTGCTCGGGGCCGACGTGCCCCGGCCCGGACGACAGCAGCGTCAGGGAGGCGAAGGAGCGCGGGGCGAGGCGGACGGCCGCGCGGGCCACCAGACCGCCGAAGGAGTGGCCGACCAGGTGCACCGGCCCGCCGCCGAGCGCCGCCGCCTGGGCGATCACGTCCTCGGCGAGGGCGCGCGGGGTGTAGCCGGACGCGCCGCGCGGCCCGGGGCTCTCGTGCTGGCCCCGCCCGTCGACGGCGACCGCCCGGTACCCGGCCCGCGCGAGCGGCTCAAGGAGCGCGAGGAAGTCCTCCTTGCTGCCGGTGAAGCCGGGCAGCAGCAGGGCGGTCCCGAGCGCGGGCCCGGCCGGCTCGCAGTCGAGCACGGCGAAGCGGCCGCGGGGCGTCTCCAGCAGGTACGCGCGTGTGCCGGAGGGCAGGGCCAGGGACCGGGGCTTGCTCATATGCCGAGCGTAACCGGGGTGTCCGGATGCCGGAGTGCCGCCCCGGGACGCACCTCGGCCCGGCACCCCCGAGGGGATGCCGGGCCGAGAGATGCGGTGCTTACGCCTCGGGCGCCGCGACCTTGCGGGTGCGGGTGCGGCGGGGCTTGGCCTCCGCCGCCGCCTCGGGGGCGGCCTCCGCGGTCTTCTTCGCGCGCGTACGACGCGGCTTGGTCTCGGCGACGGCGGCGACGGACGCCTCCGGCTCGGCCGCGACGGCCTTCTTGCGCGAACGGGCGGGCTTGGCGGCCGCCTCGGCGGCCTTCGCCGCGGCGATCTCCAGCGCGGCCGACTCCGGGGTCATGAAGCCGACCTCGGCGACGGGCGCCACCACCTTGCGCACCCGGCGGCGCGGCTTGACCGGCGCCTCGGCGACGGCCTCCACGACCGGCTCCGCCACCTTGCGGGTGCGGCGGCGCGGGGCGGCCACCGGCTCGGCGACGGCGACAGCGGCCACCTCGGCGGCGGGCGCCGGGACGACGGGCGCCTCGACGACGGCCGCGACGGCCTTGCGGGCCCGGGTGCGGCGCGGCTTGGGCTCGGCCTCCACCACGGTCTCCACGGCGGGCGCGGTCACGACGGGCGCGGCCACCGGCTCGGCGACGGCCACAGCGGCCACGGTCTCGGCGGCCGGGGCCGCCTCCACCGGGGCCACGCCCACCCGGGTGCGGCGACGGCGGCGCGGCGTACGCGGCTCGGCGTCCTCGACGGCCGGAGCGGACCGCTCCGGGGCCACGGGCGCCTGGCTGGACTCCTCGGCCTCCGCGACCTCGGAGCCACCGCGCGTACGACGGCGCTGACGCGGCGTACGCGTACGCGGCGCGCGCTCCTCGGTCGCGACCGGCGCGGCGGCGGCGGACTTGCGGCCGCGGCCGCCGGTCTCGCCCAGGTCCTCCAGCTCCTCGGCCGCAAGACCCGCACGGGTCCGCTCGGCGCGGGGCAGGATGCCCTTGGTGCCCGCCGGGATGTTGAGCTCCTCGAAGAGGTGCGGCGACGTCGAGTACGTCTCGACCGGGTCGTGGAACTTCAGGTCCAGCGCCTTGTTGATCAGCTGCCAGCGCGGGATGTCGTCCCAGTCGACCAGGGTGACGGCGGTGCCCTTGTTGCCCGCGCGGCCGGTGCGGCCCACGCGGTGCAGGAAGGTCTTCTCGTCCTCCGGCGACTGGTAGTTGATGACGTGCGTCACGCCCTCGACGTCGATGCCGCGGGCGGCGACGTCGGTGCAGACCAGCACGTCGACCTTGCCGTTGCGGAACGCGCGCAGCGCCTGCTCGCGGGCGCCCTGGCCGAGGTCGCCGTGGACCGCGCCGGAGGCGAAGCCGCGCTTGGCGAGCTGCTCGGCGATGTCGGCGGCCGTCCGCTTCGTACGGCAGAAGATCATCGCGAGTCCGCGGCCCTCGGCCTGGAGGATGCGCGCGACCATCTCCGGCTTGTCCATCGAGTGGGCGCGGAAGACGTGCTGCGAGATGTTGGCGACGGTCGCGCCCTCGTCGTCCGGCGCGGTGGCGCGGATGTGCGTGGGCTGCGACATGTAGCGACGGGCCAGGCCGATGACGGCGCCCGGCATGGTCGCCGAGAACAGCATGGTCTGGCGCTTCGCCGGAAGCATGTTGATGATCTTCTCGACGTCGGGCAGGAAGCCCAGGTCGAGCATCTCGTCGGCCTCGTCCAGGACGAGCGCGCGCACGTGCGAGAGGTCCAGCTTGCGCTGGCCCGCCAGGTCGAGCAGCCGGCCGGGGGTGCCGACGATCACGTCGACGCCCTTCTTGAGGGCCTCGACCTGCGGCTCGTACGCCCGGCCGCCGTAGATGGCGAGCACGCGGACGTTGCGGACCTTGCCGGCGGTGAGCAGGTCGTTGGTGACCTGGGTGCAGAGCTCGCGGGTGGGGACCACGACGAGCGCCTGCGGGGCGTCGGTGAGCTGCTCGGGCCTGGCCCGGCCCGCCTCGACGTCCGCGGGGACGGTGACGCGCTCCAGGAGCGGCAGTCCGAAGCCGAGCGTCTTGCCGGTGCCGGTCTTGGCCTGGCCGATGACGTCGGAGCCGGAGAGCGCGACGGGGAGCGTCATCTCCTGGATGGGGAAGGGGGACACGATGCCGACGGCCTCAAGGGCCTCGGCGGTCTCGGGGAGGATCCCGAGGTCTCGGAACGTAGTCAGGGTGCTGCCTCTTCTGTGAGACGCGGTACGGAGGCGAACGCGGCGGGTCTTACCGTGCCGGGTACATCCGGCCGGAGTCGGGAATCGACCGGGCCGGGTGGCGCGGGACCACTGCCGTCGCTCAAGCGTCGTGCCGCTGAGGGTCCCTCATCTGCGGTTACGCACTGTCGCGTGCCGCACTGGAGGGCTGTCGGGTCGGAGCCGACCGGGCGACCGACCGGGCATCCTCATTCATCAAGCCGCCCACCGAATACATGATCCTCGGCAGGCTCATTACCACTGTACCCCGGATTCGCGCATGTGTGTTGGGCGAATTCCCGGGAACCGGCCGGGCGCTCTGGCTGACCAGGCCCTTCCTCCCTGCCGGGAGCGGGCTATTGTGCGCTGCATGGAGACGCCTGACAACGCCAACACCGCCGGAACCGAAGCCGACGCGCCCGCCGCCGAAACCGCCGCGGAACCCACCGGGATCGCCGCCCAGGACTGGGCGACGGCCTCCGCCGAGCCGCAGTACCGGGCGGCCGTGGTGGATCTGCTCGGCGCCCTCGCGTACGGCGAGCTGGCGGCCTTCGAGCGGCTCGCCGACGACGCCAAGCTGGCGCCCTCGCTCGCCGACAAGGCGGAGCTGGCGAAGATGGCCTCGGCCGAGTTCCACCACTTCGAGCGGCTGCGCGACCGGCTCGCCGAGATCGACGCGGAGCCGACCGCCGCCATGGAGCCGTTCGCCAAGGCGCTGGACGACTTCCACCACCAGACCGCCCCGTCGGACTGGCTGGAGGGCCTGGTCAAGGCGTACGTGGGCGACTCGATCGCCAGTGACTTCTACCGCGAGGTGGCGGCCCGGCTCGACGCGGACACCCGCGACCTGGTGCTCGCGGTGCTCGACGACACCGGCCACGGCAACTTCGCGGTGGAGAAGGTGCGCGCCGCGATCGAGGCCGACCCGCGGCTGGGCGGCCGGCTCGCGCTGTGGGCGCGGCGGCTGATGGGCGAGGCGCTGTCGCAGGCCCAGCGGGTGGTCGCGGAGCGTGACGCGCTGTCGACGATGCTCGTCGGCGGGATGGCGGACGGCTTCGACCTGGCCGCGGTGGGCGAGATGTTCGCCCGGATCACCAAGGCCCACACCAAGCGCATGGCCGCGCTCGGCCTGGCCGCCTGACCCACGCCTCGGTGCGCCGCCTACGCCGCTGAGCGGCGCAGGCGGCCCCTCGGGCGCAGCAGCAGCGACAGCGCCACCACCGCGATGAAGGTGGCGCCGACGACTGTGGTCACCGTGTGGCCGGGGCCGACCGCCGAGTGCGTCAGGAAGGCGCCGAACAGGGCGCCGAGCGCGCCCACCGCGAAAACGGTTCGCCGCTCGGGAAGTCGGTGTGGCAGACGGGACGCGGCAGTCCAGGCGAGGGCGATTCCGAGAGCTACGGAGCCGAACGCTTCCAGGAGCATGAACGTCCCTCCCGCGGTGTGGCCAGGCGTATCAGGTCACAGCCGTCCTACCCGACGCTCGCGGAGCGCAATCCTCCCCTCACCGTGTGGAGCACAGCGGGGGCACAGGAAGCGCCCGCCCGGCGCACAGCGCCCCCAGAGCGCTGCCCCGGAGCGCTGAAGAAGCGCGAAAAGGAGCGGCCCGGCGGTCGATGACCGCCGGGCCGCTCCCTCGTTCCGCTGTGGGCTACAGCTGGCCGAAGCCCACCCGGCGAACCGTCGGCTCGCCGATCTCCACGTACGCGATCCGGTCGGCCGGCACGAGGACCTTGCGGCCCTTGTCGTCCTGGAGGCTGAGCAGCTGCGCCTTGCCGGCGAGGGCGTCGGCTACCGCGCTCTCGACCTCTTCGGCGGACTGCCCGCTCTCCAGAACGATCTCCCGGGGCGCGTGCTGCACGCCGATCTTGACCTCCACGGCTATGTCCCTCCGACGGTCTGCGGTGCGCGGTCAGCCGCGCCGTACCCCGCACACATTAGCCCGGAGAGGGGACCCGGACGGGCGGGCGCCGCACGCTAGGAGCGAACACCCGCACCCGGCAAGCGCTGTTCAGTGGCCCTCGGAGCCGTGCAGCGGGAAGCCCGCGATACCGCGCCAGGCCAGCGAGGTGAGCAGCTGCACCGCCTTCTCGCGGGGGATCGCCGACTCGCTGGAGAGCCAGTAGCGGGCGACCACCTGGGAGACCCCGCCGAGGCCGACGGCCAGCAGCATCGACTCGTCCTTGGACAGGCCGGTGTCCTCGGCGATCACGGCCGAGATGGCCTCGGCGCACTGGAGGCTGACCCGCTCGACCCGCTCGCGCACGGCGGGCTCGTTGGTCAGGTCCGACTCGAAGACGAGGCGGAAGGCGCCGCCCTCGTCCTCCACGTACGCGAAGTAGGCGTCCATGGTGGCCGCGACGCGCAGCTTGTTGTCGCTGGTGGAGGCGAGCGCCGTGCGCACGGCCTGGAGCAGCGCCTCGCAGTGCTGGTCCAGCAGGGCCAGATAGAGGTCCAGCTTTCCGGGGAAGTGCTGGTAGAGGACCGGCTTGGAGACCCCGGCCCGCTCCGCGATGTCGTCCATCGCGGCCGAGTGGTACCCCTGTGCGACGAAGACTTCCTGGGCCGCGCCCAGAAGCTGATTGCGGCGGGCCCGGCGGGGCAGGCGCGTGCCTCGCGGGCGCGCCGCCTCGGTCTGCTCGATGGCTGTCACGCCGCCTCCCAAAAATTGATCTCGTGCGCGATGGACGCGCGCCGCCATCGTACTTTTGGGTAACCCGGCTGTGCGCGGTGCGCACGCAGAATTTCACGGACCGGACGCGCTGGGTAGCCGGAGATAGACCCGGTTATCCGAACAAATCAGCGGTAGTCGTCCTCGTCGAGGGAGACGACCCGGGCCTGTTCGGCCACATCTGCCACGTTCGCCGCGGCCGGGTCGACATGGGTGAGCGGTTCGTCGCGGTCCTGCCGTACGTCGGTGTGCTGCTCGGCCGCGTCCGCTTCGGGTGTCTCCTCGTCGAGTTCCACCGCACCGTTCTCTTCCTGGAACACTTCGGGATCACTGGGGTCGACGGGCATGATTGCTCCCTTTTTGAGGGCTTGGTTACGAGCCTATGGGCTAGCTCTGCGCACCGCTATGCGATCTGTGACGGCGAACACATGAACCACGGTGTGATCGTCTCGTAACATTGCCGCATGTCTTCGACCGACCTGCCGGAAGCCCTTGCCGCCGCTGTCGCCCCGGTACCCCGGGTGGGCGCGGTCCGGGTGGCAGTCGGTGAAGAGCTGCGCCCGGTGAGTCTGCCCGGGCTGACGCTGAACATCCGCACCCGTCCGAGTACGGCACCCGGCCTCGAGCCCGCGCTGTTCGTGCACGGGCTCGGCGGCTCCTCGCAGAACTGGTCCGCGCTGATGCCGCTGCTCGCGGACACGGTGGACTGCGAGGCGGTGGACCTGCCCGGGTTCGGCGACTCCGCGCCGCCGGACGACGGCGACTACTCGGTCACCGGCCACGCGCGCGCGGTGATCCGGCTGCTCGACGCCGAGCGGCGCGGGCCCGTCCACCTCTTCGGCAACTCGCTCGGCGGCGCCGTCGCCACCCGGGTCGCGGCGGTCCGCCCGGACCTGGTCCGCACCCTCACCCTGATCTCGCCCGCGCTCCCCGAGCTGCGCGCCCAGCGCACCGCCTGGCCGACCGCGCTGCTCGCGGTGCCCGGAGTGGCCTCGCTCTTCACGCGGATGACCAAGGACTGGACGGCCGAGGACCGCACCCGCGGGGTGATGGCCCTCTGTTACGGCGATCCCGGCCGGGTGAGCCCCGAGGCGTTCCGGGCCGCGGTCGAGGAGATGGAGCGCCGCCTCCAGCTGCCGTACTTCTGGGACGCGATGGCCCGCTCGGCGCGGGGTGTCGTGGACTCGTACACGCTGGGCGGGCAGCACGGGCTGTGGCGGCAGGCGGAGCGGGTGCTCGCGCCGACGCTGCTGGTCTACGGCGGACGGGACCAGCTCGTGGGCTTCCGGATGGCGCGCAGAGCGGCGGCGGCGTTCCGCGGGTCGAGACTGCTGACGCTGCCCGACGCCGGGCACGTGGCGATGATGGAGTATCCGGAGGTGGTCGCGCAGGCCTTCCGGGACCTGGTCGACGACTGCGGAAACAGGAGCTGATCCGGGGCGTGGGACGACACAGCCGACCCAAGGGCTCACCCGAGGCCGCCCGCGAGGCGACCGGGCCCGCACCGGCGCCGCAGGGCGGGCCGGCGCCGAGCGGACGCCGCCGCGCCGACGGCCCGCCGAGCGGCCAGGTGCCGCGGATCCGCACCGCCCCCCAGCACCAGGGCGGCGCCACCCCGGCGCACGGGGCGCCCGTGCGCGGCGGCCACCCCGAGCACCACGAGGGCGGGGGCGGCTGGGGCGAGCCCGCCGGGCCGCGCCCCTTCCAGGCGCAGGGCGGCCCGGGTGTCCGAATACCGGGACCCCGTCGCGAGTACGTGGACGCCTTCGACGGCGCCGACCGGACGGACACCGCCTCCCACGGCGCGACCGCCCCCGCGGACACCGCCCCGTACCCCCGGGTCACGCCCACCGACACCGGTACCTACCGCAAGGCCTCCCCGGCCGACACCGGCTCCCACCGCCGCCCGGACCCGGCCGACACCGGCTCCCACCGCCGCCCGGACCCGGCCGACACCGGCTCCCACCGCCGCCCGGACCCGACGGACACCGGCTCCCACCGCCGTCCTGACCCCGACGACACCGGATCCCACCGCCGTCCTGACCCCGACGACACCGGATCCCACCGCCGGATGGTCGTGGCCGACACGGGTGAGCGGCGCAGGGTCGTTCCCGCGCCCACCGCCTCGCGCCCGGCCCCCGCGCCGGCCGTGCCCCGCCCGGTCCCCGCGCCCGAGCGGACCGAGAGCGAACCCGAGCGGAAGGCCCCCAGGAAGGGGAAGTCCGCCAAGGGCCGCACCCTCACCGGGATCGCGGCGGCCGCCGTCACCACCGTGCTCGCGGTCGTGGTGGCCGGGCAGGTCACCTCCGACGGCGGCCACAAGACCGGCGCCCAGTCGGCCGACGACAACGCCCGCGGCGGCGACGGCCCCGCCTCCCGCTCCAAGGACCGCTCGACCCCCCAGCAAGCGGCCCCGGCCAAGCCCGCCACGTACGAGCAGAAGATGGCCCTCCAGTACCCGATCGACCCCAAGCTGAAAGGTTCCGGCGAGTTCGAGCCGGTGCCGGGCTCGGCGGCGGCGCCGGGCAAGGGGCGCAAGTACCGCTACCGGGTGGACATCGAGAAGGGCCTCGACCTGGACGGCGCCCTCTTCGCCGAGGCCGTGCAGAAGACCCTCAACGACGACCGCAGCTGGGCGCACGACGGGGCGAAGACCTTCGAGCGCATCTCCTCCGGCAAGCCCGACTTCGTGGTGACGCTGGCCAGCCCCGGCACCACCGGCACCTGGTGCGCCAAGTCCGAGCTGGACGTCACCGAGCAGAACGTCTCCTGCGACTCGGCCGCCACCGAGCGCGTGATGATCAACGCGTTCCGCTGGGCACAGGGCTCGGAGACGTTCGGCGCCCAGGCGATGTACGCCTACCGGCAGATGCTCATCAACCACGAAGTGGGACACCGGCTCGGCCACGGACATGTGAGCTGTCGCACTCCCGGGGCGCTCGCCCCGGTGATGCAGCAGCAGACCAAGTCCTTGGACATAGACGGGATCAAGTGCCGTCCCAACGCCTGGCCCTACCCGACTGGTTGAGACCAGTCCGGCCCCGCTGTCCACAGTGTGGGACAACCGTCTCAATCTCGGTTGACAGTGGACAGCGGGGCTTTGCATAGTTCTCGGCATGCCGCACCGCCCCGTCACCCCCGCACGCGCCGCCATCGAGCTGGCGCTGATCGGCGTGACCGGGCTCTGCGTAGCCGACATTCACTGTTGCTGACGCCCACTCGCGCGCAGTTTCCTTCTCTTTGCGCCCGGGTATTTCCGTCTCTGCTCATTCGCGCGGGCGCAGCACTCTCTCTTGTTCGAAGACCATGACGCCGTCATGGGCCGAGACAGACGCCCGCGTCCGTTTTGCCCCTGTCCGGCAGTCACCCCGAGAGGTCTTCATTCCGATGCGCCAGATGTCCGGAAACGTCGCAAGAGCGGCAGCGATAGCCGTGGTTCTCGCCGTGGGCGCCGTCGCCTGCGGCCCCGACGACAGTGGCTCGGGGAACGCCGGCGGCAGCTCGGACGGCAAGCCCGCCAAGGGCGGCACGCTCTCCGTCCTCAACAACGAGCCGCAGACCGACTTCGACCCGGCGCGGCTCTACACCTCCGGCGGCGGAAACGTTCCGTCCCTGGTGTTCCGCACGCTCACCACACGCAACCGTGAGGCCGGCGCCGAGGGCACCAAGGTCGTCCCGGACCTCGCCACCGACACCGGCAAGCCCAACGCCGACGCCACGGTGTGGACGTACACCCTCAAGGACGGCCTCAAGTACGAGGACGGCACGCCGATCACGACGGCCGACATCAAGTACGGCATCGAGCGGTCCTTCGCGGCCGAGCTCTCCGGCGGCGCGCCCTACCTGCGCGACTGGCTGGTGGGCGGCGACAAGTACGAGGGCCCCTACAAGGACGGCGGCAAGGGCCTCGCCTCCATCGAGACGCCCGACGCCAAGACCATCGTCTTCCATCTGAACAAGCCCGAGGGCGAGTTCCCGTACCTGGCGACGCAGACGCAGTTCGCGCCGGTCCCCAAGGCCAAGGACACCGGCACCAAGTACGAGTCGCACCCGGTCTCCTCCGGCCCGTACAAGGTCGTCAAGAACGAGAACGACGGCGAGCACCTGGTCCTGGAGCGCAACACCAACTGGTCCGAGGCCACCGACGCCGAGCGCAAGGCCTACCCGGACACCATCGACGTCCGCTCCGGCCTCGACGCCTCCGTCATCAACCAGCGCCTGTCCGCCTCCCAGGGCCCGGACTCGGCCGCCGTCACCACCGACACCAACCTCGGCCCGGCCGAGCTCGCCAAGATCGGCGGCGACAAGGCGCTCGCCGGACGGGTGGGCACCGGCCACTTCGGCTACACCAACTACATCGGCTTCAACCCGAAGGTGAAGCCGTTCGACGACCCCAAGGTGCGCCAGGCCATCGCGTACGCGGTGGACCGCAGCTCGGTCGTCAACGCGGTCGGCGGCTCCTCGCTCGCCGAGCCCGCCACCACCTTCCTGCCCAACCAGAAGGCGTTCGGCTACACCGAGTTCGACCACTTCCCGGCGGGCGCCTCCGGCAACGCCGCCAAGGCCAAGGAGCTCCTGAAGGAGGCGGGTCACCCGGACGGTCTCACCGTCACGCTGACCCACACCAACGCCAAGGGCGGCCCCAAGGGCCCCGAGGTCGCCACCGCCCTCCAGGACGCCCTGAAGAAGGCCGGGATCACGGTCAAGCTCCAGGGCCTGGAGGCCAACGACTACAACGAGACGATCCAGAGCGTCAGCAAGGAGCCCGGCTTCTTCCTGCGCGGCTGGGGCGCGGACTGGCCGTCCGGCGGCCCGTTCCTCGCCCCGATCTTCGACGGCCGCCAGATCGTCAAGGACGGCGCCAACTTCAACACCGGCCTCCTGGACGACCCGGCGGTCAACAAGGAGATCGACGAGATCAACAAGCTGACCGACCTCGCCGCGGCCGCGCCGCGCTGGGGCGCCCTGGACAAGAAGATCGGTGAGCAGGCCGTCGTGGTCCCGCTCTTCCACCCGGTCTACAAGCGCCTGGTCGGCAAGGACGTCAAGAACGTCGTCATCAGCGACTGGACCGGTGTGCTCGACATCTCCCAGGTCGCGGTCAAGTAGCCATGAGCAGTGAGGCCTTGTTGGCCTCCCAGGCGGGAGCGGCCCAGGTGGCCGCTCCCGCTTCGGGGGCCCGTCAGTTCTGGCGGCGGCTGCGCGCCCAGCGTGCCGTGACCGTCGCCGCCGTCGTCTTCGCGCTGCTGGTGCTCGTCGCGCTCACCGCGCCGCTGCTCACCGCCCTGGAGGGGCAGGACCCCAACACCTTCCACCCGTCTCTGGTCGACTCGGCGGCGGGCGGCGTGCCCAAGGGCTCGTTCGGCGGGATCAGCGGCGACCACTGGCTCGGCGTGGAGCCCCAGACCGGCCGCGACCTGTTCGCCCGGCTCGTCTACGGCGCCCGGGTCTCGCTCGGCGTGGCCTTCATCGCCACCCTGGTGCAGGTGTTCATCGGGGTGAGCCTCGGACTGCTCGCCGCCCTCGGCGGGCGCTGGGCCGACCAGGTCATCAGCCGCTTCACCGACGTGGTGGTGGCGCTGCCGCTGCTCGTCATCGGCCTCGGCCTGATCGCGGTCGTGCCCGACTCGGTGCCCCGCCCGGTGCTCATCACCTTTGTCATCTCGGTGGTCGGCTGGTCCGGCACCTCTAAGATCGTGCGCTCCTCGGCGCTCAGCCTCAAGTCCCTGGACTACGTCTCGGCGGCCCGGCTCAGCGGCTGGGGCAGGCTCGCGATCGCCCGGCGCGAGCTGCTGCCCGCGCTGGCCGCGCCCGTCATCACGTACGGCGTGCTGCTCGTGCCCGCCAACGTCTCCATCGAGGCGGCGCTCTCCTTCCTCGGCGTCGGCATCAAGCCGCCCACCCCGTCGTGGGGGCAGATGCTCACCGAGGCCAACACCTGGTACCAGTCGGCGCCCACCTATCTGCTGCTGCCGGCCGGTTTCCTGTTCGTCACCGTGCTCTCGCTCACCGTCGTCGGCGAGGGCGTGCGCACCGCGCTCGACCCGAGGGCCGCCTCGCGGCTCAAGGTCGGCGTCAAGTCCCGTAAGAAGGAGGCCACGAAGTGACGGGCTTCCTGCTGCGACGGCTCGGCGGCGCGGTCTTCGTGCTGCTCGCCCTCTCCGTCGTCGTCTACCTCGTCTTCTACGCCGCTCCCGGCAACGTCGCCCAGATCGTCTGCGGCGAGCGCTGCTCCCCGGCCCAGGTGGCCCAGGTGCACGACCGCCTCCAGCTCGGCGACCCGATCCACGTCCAGTACTGGCACTTCCTCCAGGGGCTGTTCGCCGGGCGCGACTTCTCCTCCGGCGTCGGCGTCGTCCACTGCGACGCGCCCTGCCTCGGTCTGTCCTACCGCCAGGACTCGCCGGTCACCGACATCCTCGTGAACAAGCTGCCCGTCACCGGCTCGCTGGTGATCGGCGCGTTCGTGCTGTGGATCCTGCTCGGCGTCGGCACCGGGCTGCTCTCCGCGTGGAAGCGCGGCGGCGCCGTCGAGCGGACGCTGACCGGGCTCACCCTGATCGGCTTCTCCACCCCGGTCTTCGTGATCGGCCTGGTGCTGATCATCGTCTTCTGCTCGACGCTCGGCTGGCTGCCGTTCCCGCAGTACACCCCGTTCTCGGACAACCCCGAGCAGTGGTTCTGGGGGCTCCTGCTGCCGTGGATCTCGCTGGCGCTGATCGAGAGCGCCAAGTACGCGCGCCTGGTGCGCAGCTCGATGCTGGAGACCCTCGCCGAGGACCATGTGCGCACCTTCCGGGCGTACGGGCTCACCGAGCGTGCCATCGTCGGCAAGCACGCCCTGCGCGGCGCGGTCGCCCCCGTCATCGCGCTCAGCGCGCTGGACGCGGGCTCCATGTTCGGCGGCGCCGTGCTCACCGAGTCGCTCTTCGGCATCCAGGGCATCGGCAAGCTCCTGGTGGACTCGGTCCGCCAGGTCGACCTGCCCGTCGTGGTCGGCGTCGTCATGACGACCGGCTTCTTCGTCGTACTGGCCAATGCCGTCGCGGACGCGCTCTACGCGATGGCGGACCGACGGGTGGTGCTGTCATGAGCGAGGCCACGACCGAGGCGCTGGTGGAGGTCACCGACCTCGCCGTCACCTTCGGCGACACCCGGGCCGTGGACGGCCTCTCCTTCACCCTGGCGCCCGGCGCCGCCCTCGGCGTCGTCGGCGAGTCCGGCTCCGGCAAGAGCGCCTCCGCCTACGCCCTGCTCGGCCTGCACCGGGGCACCGGCGCCCTGGTCGAGGGGAGCGTGAGGGTCGCCGGCACCGACGTCCACAACGCCTCCGACGCCGAACTGCGCAGGCTGCGCGGCGGAGTGGCGGCGATGGTCTTCCAGGACCCGCTCTCCTCCCTCGACCCGTACTACGCCATCGGCGACCAGATCGCCGAGGTCTACCGGGTGCACCGGGGCGGCTCCAAGCGGGCGGCACGCGCGCGTGCCGTCGAGGTGCTCGACCGCGTGGGCATCCCGGACGCCGCCCGCAAGGCGCGCTCGCGCCCGCACGAGTTCTCCGGCGGAATGCGCCAGCGCGCGCTCATCGCGATGGCGCTGGCCTGCGAGCCGAAGCTGCTGATCGCGGACGAGCCGACCACCGCCCTCGACGTCACCGTCCAGGCCCAGATCCTCGACCTGCTGCACGGACTGCGCCAGGAGACCGGGATGGGGCTCCTCCTCGTCACCCACGACGTGGGCGTGGCGGCGGAGAGCGTCGACGACGTCCTGGTCATGCGGCAGGGGCGCGCGGTGGAGCGCGGACCGGTGCGGAACGTGCTCGGCGCGCCCGAGGCCGCGTACACCAAGGAGCTCCTGTCGGCGGTGCCGCGCCTGGACGCGGCCAAGCCGGCCGCCCCCGACGCCGGTGAACCGCTGCTCGAAGCCCGCGACCTGCGCAAGGTCTTCGGGCGCGGCAAGGGCGCCTTCACCGCCGTCGACGGGGTCTCGCTCACCGTGCGGCGCGGCGAGACCCTCGGCGTGGTCGGGGAGAGCGGCAGCGGCAAGACGACGCTGGGCCGGATGCTGGTGGGCCTGCTCGACACCACCTCCGGCAGCATCCACCGCGACGGCACGGCCGTGCAGATGGTCTTCCAGGACCCGGTCGCCTCGCTCAACCCCAGGCGCTCGATCGGCGAGTCGGTGGCCGACCCGCTGCGCGCCTCGGGCGTACGGGACGAACAGCGCGTCCGCGCGCGCGTGGGCGAGCTCCTGGAGCGGGTCGGCCTCGACCCGGACCGCTACGACCGGTATCCGCACGAGTTCAGCGGCGGCCAGCGCCAGCGCGTCGGCATCGCCCGCGCGCTCGCGGCCGAACCGCAGCTGATCGTCTGCGACGAGCCGGTGTCCGCGCTCGACGTGACCACCCAGGCCCATGTCACCGAACTCCTCGCCGAGTTGCAGCGCGAACTCGGGCTCGGGCTCGTCTTCATCGCACACGACCTCGCCGTCGTACGGCAGGTCAGCGACCGGGTCGCGGTGATGCGCCGGGGCCGGATCGTGGAGGAGGGCGCGGTGGACGAGGTGTACGGCTCGCCCAAGGACCCGTACACCCGGCAGCTGCTCGCGGCCGTGCCGACCGTCGACCCGGTGCTCGCCGCGGTGCGCCGCGCCGCCCGCAAGGAGCTGCGCGAGCAGCTGCGCGAAGAGAGCCGCGACGAGGTGGCCGCGGCCTGACGCTCCGTCACGCTCCCGCCCCGTAGCGCGACAAAACGTGCTCGGGGAGGGAAAGTTACGTGCATTCACCCCTTCCG
>NZ_BAAACA010000025.1:36796-113123 GCF_039521265.1 Streptomyces crystallinus
TGGACAACCGTCCATCGCGCCACCGCCGTATCCGCTTACGTTCTTCCCGCTGCGAGTCGCCGGTGCACCGGCGGCCGCCCACCAGGGAGATCGGGGGTGCGTACATTGCGGATCGGACTGCTCACCGACGGCGGTTATCCGTACACGACCGGCGAGTCCAGGCTGTGGTGCGACCGGCTCGTGCGCGGGCTCGCGCGGCACGAGTTCGACATATACGCGCTGAGCCGCTCGGCGGCGCAGGAGGAACGCGGCTGGGTGGCCCTGCCGCCCCAGGTCCGCCGGGTGCGTACGGCCCCACTGTGGGCGGCGCAGGACGGGGGCCGCTTCCGTACGCGCTCCCAGCCGCCCCGCCGCCTCGGCCGCCGCGAACGGGACCGGTTCGCCACCTGTCTGCGCGAGCTGGCGGGAGCGATCTGCATGGCCGGCCCGGGCGGGGCGGACGGCGACGGCGGGCAGCCGGGCGCGCCGACGACCCCGGCCCGCGAGGGGCTGCCGGCAGGTGTCCCCGGGCAGCGGCCGGGCGGCAGCGGGCCGGACAAGGGCGCCGAGGCGCCCGGGCCCGCCGGTCGTGCCGGCGACCCGGACGCGCTGACGGTCGCCTTCGACGCGGCCGCGGCGGGCGGGTCCGTGGCGGGCGGGCCCGACGGCGCCCCCGCGGGCGGCCCGTCGCGGTTCGCGGACGCGCTGTACGGACTGGCAGACCTGGCCAGGGAGTGCGGCGGGCTGTCCGGCGCACTGCGCTCCGAGACGGCCGTACGGGTCCTGGAGGCCGCCTGCCGCACCCCCGGCGCGAGCCGCGCGGTGCAGGCCGCTCGCGTCCCCGACTACCTGGCCTTCGCCGACCTGCTGGAGCGCGCCCTGCGTCCGCTCTCGCTCGACTGGTACGACGCGGCGGGCCTGGGCGACGTCGACCTCTGCCACGCGGCCGGAGGCGGCTGCGCCGCCCTCCCGGGACTGCTGGCCAAACGCTTCTTCGGAGTCCCGCTCCTGGTCACCGAGTACGGGGTGCAGCTGCGCGCGCACTACCTCGCGGCGGGCGACGCGCGCGTGCCGGTCCGGGCGCTGACGGCCGCGTTCCACCGGCGGCTCGCCGCCGAGGTGTACGAGCGGGCCGCGCTCATCACCCCCGGCAACACCCACACCCGCCGCTGGCAGGAGAAGTGCGGCGCCGACCGCGCCAAGCTGCGCACGGTGTACCCGGGCATGGCCGCCGACCGCTTCCAGACGGTCGGCGAGGACACCGGCGGGGGCGACCCGGCCACCCTGGTCTGGGTCGGCCGCGTCGACCCGACCAAGGACCTCATCGCCCTGCTGCACGCCTTCGCGGAGATCCGCCGCGCGGAGCCGGACGCGAGGCTGCGGATCTTCTACGCGGCGCAGGCACCGGGGACCGCCCCCGGCACGCACGCGTACGGCCCGGTGTCGATGCCGTACGGCGACGCGCCGGGTGCGGGGCGCGGTGCGCCGGGGCCGGGCGGGCGTGCCGGCGGCGCTTCGGCTCGCGGCCAGGTGTTCGGTACGGCGGACTTCGACGGGCCCGGCGCGGGCCGTTCCGGCGGAGGCCGTTCCGGTGGAGGCCGTTCCGGTGGTGCGGGCTCGGTGTACGCGGGCGGTCCGGGGCACGGGCCGGGGGCGCCGGGGGCTGGGCGCGCGGGCGGTACGGGGTATGGCGTCGGCGGCGCGGAGAGCGCGTCCGGATCCGGGTACAGGTACCGATCCGGGTTCGGGTCCGGCTCGGGATGCGCGGGCGCTGATCATGGCGTGGGCGGTTCTGGGTCCAGGGGTGACGCGTACGCGTTCGGCGGTTCCGGATATCCGGGCGGTGCGTACGGCACCGGCGGTTCCGGATACGCCGGTGGCGCGTACGGCTTCGGTGGCGCCGGATACGCCGGTGGGGCGTACGCCTTCGGCGCCGGATACCAGGGCGGCGCCGACGGCTTGGGCGCTCCCGGCTCCTCCTTCTCCTCCCTCGCGCCCGAGTCGGCCGCCTATCTCTCCCACTGCCGGGCTCTGGCGGCCCAGCTCTTCCCGGACGAGGCCGTGGACGCGCACGCGGTCGGGGACAACCCGGTCTCCTTCGAGGAGATCGGCGGCCCCGGCGCCCCCGAACTGGCCGACGCGTACGCGTCCGGCAGCGTGGTCGTGCTCTCCAGCGTCGTCGAGGGCTTCCCGGTCAGCCTGGTCGAGGCGATGTTCTGCGGCCGGGCCACGGTGTCGACGGACGCGGGCGCGGTGGTCGAGGTCATCGGCGGCACGGGGCTCGTGGTGCCGCCGCGCAACCCCCGTGCGCTGGCCGACGCGTGCGTGGCGCTGCTGCGCGACCCCGAACGGCGTGAGCGGCTCGGCGCCGCCGCCCGGGCCCGCGCGCTCGAACTCTTCACCGTCGAGCAGAACCTCGCGGCATTTCGCGGCATTTACCTGGAGCTGATGTCCCACTCCCCGGTGCACCGGGAGACCCTGGACGAGAACGGCGCCCCGGTACCGTTCGCCCACCCGGCCGAGGCCCATGTCAGGGGCAGCTGGGCGGCCTTGGCCGCCCCGTCCACGGCGGCCGGGTACGCCCCGAGCTGGGCGGACGCGGGGGCGCGGGGCGAGGCCCGTACGACCGGCCCGGTCGCGGGTCCGGATGTGGCGGACACGCGCGCGTACGGCGGGGGAGCGCCGGGCGCGGACGCGGACCGCACGACCGCCGGGGCGGCGGACCCGGCCCTGACGGAACCGGGCGTGCGCGGCGGCGGAGTGCGGAGCGAGGGCGCGGCCCGTGCGACCGGCCGGCTGGCGGACCTGGCGGACACGGCGGTGGCGGACCGCACGACCGGCCGGGCGGCTGACCTGGCGGACACGGCGGTGGCGGCGCGTGCGACCGGCCACGCGGCGGACCTCGCGGACACGGCCGTGATGGGCCCCGGCGGGTTCGCCGGACCCGGTCGTCGTCCAACTGGCCACTCCAGCCCCTTCCGTACCGCACCTGGGCACTCGGCCCCAGCCGCCTCCGACCCGCCCGGCCTCGGCCGCTCCGGCTCCGCCCACGCAGAGGAGGCGACCCGATGACCCTCCCGCCGACGACCCGGCCCACGGACGGCCCCGCCGACAACGACATCCCGCGCGCCCCGGAGAGCGCGGGCGCCTGGGACATCCGCTCCGAGGCCCTGCTGTCCGACCCGCTCCCGAAGCGCCCCACCGGCGTACGGGGCCAGCGCCTCCCGGTCCAGCGCCCCGACTCGGGGTCGCTGGCGGGGAGTTCGGCGGACGCGGACGGGGCGGGTTCGGCAGGCGGCGGGAGGCCCGGGAACAGGACGAGCCCGCCAGACAGCGCGGGCCCGACGGCCGGTGCGGCGGACAGGCCGGGCCCGAGTCCGGCGGGCGGAGTGAGCCGGACGGCCGAGCCGACGGACAGCGCCGGCCCGACGGCCGCGCGCCCCGCCGCGAACTCCGCCCGCCCCGCCCCCGGTTCCTCCTGGGGCGACGCCCCGGCCACCCACGAGCCCCCCGCCCCGGCCCGGGGGCCCGCGGCCCCGGACCAGCCCTCCGCGACGGCCGCCCGCCCCCGCCGCAGGGGCCCCGCCGACCCCGTCAAGGCGTTGATGCACCGGCACCGGGAGCTGTGCGAGCGGGCCGTCGACCCGTTGGAGATCGCCGCCGGGCTGGAGGCGCACGGCGTGACCGACCGGACCGCCGCGCGCTTCCGCCACCGCGACGTGTTCTCGCTCGCCGAGGAGCTCTACGCGCGCGTGCCGCGCGGCACCGAACCGCCGCGCCACGACCTGGAGCCCGCGCCCCAGCCCGCCGGGCGCCTGTTCCGGGTGCTGCGCGCGCTGCTGCCCGGCGCCCTGTGCGCGCTCACCGTGACGGCGGCCCGGCTCACCGTCGGCGGCGCCCGCCTCGCGGTGATCGCCGCCGGGGCCGCCGCCGTGGGCGCCGCCCTCGCGTACGCCGTCCGCCGCGGCCCCCTGCGCACCGGCCGTGGCGCCGGGCTGCCGTGGACGCTCTGGCTCGCCGGCTACGCCGTCGCGGGCAACGGCCTGCTGGACGCGCTGGTCGCGGGCGGCCCGGACGGCGCCCCCGGCACCCCGGACGGCTGGGCCGCCGACCCGGCGGCAGCGGTCGGCCTCACCCTGGCGCTGGCCCCCGCCACCTGGTGCGCCCGCCTCTTCGCCGTACGCGCCCGGCGCGGCCTCGCCACCAGCCGTGGCCTGGAGGAGTTCGCCGACCGCTCCCGCCCGCTGCTGCTCGGCGCGGTCGCGGTGTTCCTGGGCGCCCTCACCGCAGTCCTGCTGACCGGCCGACTCGTGTACGGGCACGGCTCGTTCGCCTCGGCCGCCGCTCCCGGCGCCCTGCTCTTCCTGGCCCGGCTGCTCACCCTGCACGGCTTCGCCCCGGCCGCCATCGCCGGACTGCGCGCGGCCGCCTGCGCCGAGGCGGCCGCCCTCGCCCTGGTGCTCGCCGGCCGGCTGCCGGGCTGCGCCGCCCTCGCCCGCCCGGTGACCGCCGTGGTCGAGGCGGGCGGCGCGGGAGCCGTCCCGGCCGGTGTCTGCGGCGCCGCCGCCCTCGCCCTGCTCACCCGGGCCACCGCGGTCCTCGCCCGCGCCTCGGCCCACTCCGTACGCCCACCGACCCCCGAACAGCACTACACGCATTGACGCGCGTTGATGCCCGAAGGAGAACGAGACACATGACCGCCCTGCCCCCGGCCTGCTGCCGACCGCACGGAAAGGCCGCGCGATGAGGGTGCTACTGCTCGGTGCCAACGGATATCTGGGCCGTTTCGTCGCCGACCGCCTGCTCGCCGACCCGGCCGTCCAGCTCACCGCGCTCGGGCGCGGCGACGACGCCGACGTACGGTTCGACTTGGCCTCCGGCAGCCCGGGAGCCCTCACCCGCTTCCTGGACGCCGTCCACCCCGGGGTCGTGATCAACTGCGCCGGCGCCACCCGCGGCGGCGCCCGCGAGCTGACCCGGCACAACACGGTCGCCGTCGCCACCGTCTGCGAGGCGCTGCGCCGCAGCGGCTGCGGCGCCCGCCTCGTCCAGCTCGGCTGCGCCTCCGAATACGGGCCCTCCCAGCCGGGCTCGTCCACCGCCGAGGACGCGGTGCCCCGCCCCGGCGGCCCGTACGGCGTGAGCAAGCTCGCCGGGACCGAACTGGTCCTCGGCTCCGGCCTGGACGCCATCGTGCTGCGGGTCTTCTCTCCCGTCGGGCCCGGCACCCCCGCCGGATCCCCGCTCGGCCGTCTCGCCGAGGCGATGCGCCGGGCCATGCAGTCCGGCGACGGGGAGCTGAAGCTGGCCGGGCTCGGGGTGCAGCGCGACTTCGTCGACGTCCGCGACGTGGCCCGCGCCGTGCACGCCGCCTCCCTGTCGGCCGCCCAGGGCGTCGTCAACATCGGCACCGGCCGCTCGGTGAAGCTGCGCGACGCGGCCGCCGTGCTCGCCCGGGTCGCCGGGTACGGCGGCGCGCTGCACGAGCTGGACGCCGGTCCCGGCCTGCGACCGGGTGTCATCGGTGCCCCCCGCCCGTCCGCCGACGCCGTGATGGAACATCTGGCGGCGCCCCCGGCCCCGTACCCCGACGGGTGCGGCAGCTGGCAGCAGGCCGACGTCCGCACCGCGCGCGACAGGCTCGGCTGGCGGCCCCGGATCAACCTGGAGGAGTCGCTGGCCGACATCTGGATGGAGGCGGCGTGCCGCATCTGACCACCACCGGAGCCACGCGCGCGGCGACCTCGGGGCGGCGGCTCGGCTTCGGCGTCCCCGGCTGTGCGCACCCGCTGCTCGCCCCGGTCGAGTGGGCCGAGCTGACCCGCCCGGGCACCCCGCTGCACTGGGCGGTACTGAACGTCGCCGACGGGCCGGGCTGCCGGCCGGACCCGCACTGTCTGGAGGCCGCCGGAAAGCTGCGCAACGCGGGCATCCGGGTCCTCGGCCACCTCGACACCGCGTACGGGACCCGCCCCTTCGGGGAGCAGATCTCCGACGCCCAGCGCTTCCTGGACTGGTACCGCGTCGACGGCTTCCTGCTGGACCGCTGTCCCACGGACCGGGACGCGCTGCCCGAGGTGCGGCGCACGACGGCGACCCTGCGGGCCCTGCGCGAGGGCGCCCACCTGGTCCTCGGCCACGGCGCCCACCCCTACCCCGGCTACGCGGAGACCGCCGACCAACTGGTCACCTTCACCGGCCCGTGGAGCGAGTACCGCTGGTCCCAGGTGGCCGAATGGACCGCGGACCACCCGGCGGAGCGCTTCTGCCACTTCGTCCACGGCGTACCCCGTGGCCATCTCGACGAGGCCCTGCGGATCGCCCGCTGGCAGGGCGCGGGGACGATCTACTTCACCGACCGCGGCGACGCCGGGGGACAGATAAACCCCTTCGAGACACTGCCCGGCTACTGGGACGAAATCGTCTCGCGGATCGGACCAGGTATCTCGGAATGAGAAGTGGCGTGGCAGTGTTACGGGAAGAACAACCGTACTGACATACCGACCGACGGAGATTCCGTGTCGCTGCCACCCTTGGTCGAGCCGGCTGCCGAGCTCACCGTAGACGAGGTCCGCAGGTACTCGCGCCACCTGATCATTCCCGATGTCGGGATGGACGGGCAGAAGCGGCTGAAGAACGCCAAGGTGCTGTGCGTGGGCGCCGGCGGCCTCGGCTCGCCGGCCCTGATGTACCTGGCCGCCGCCGGTGTCGGCACGCTCGGCATCGTCGAGTTCGACGAGGTCGACGAGTCGAACCTGCAGCGCCAGATCATCCACAGCCAGGCCGACATCGGCCGCTCCAAGGCCGAGTCCGCCAAGGACTCGGTGCTGGGGATCAACCCGTACGTGAACGTGGTCCTGCACGAAGAGCGGCTCGAGGCCGAGAACGTGATGGACATCTTCAGCCAGTACGACCTGATCGTCGACGGTACGGACAACTTCGCCACCCGCTACCTCGTCAACGACGCGTGCGTGCTGCTCAACAAGCCGTACGTATGGGGCTCGATCTACCGCTTCGACGGCCAGGCCTCGGTCTTCTGGTCCGAGCACGGCCCCTGCTACCGCTGCCTCTACCCGGAGCCCCCGCCGCCGGGCATGGTCCCCTCCTGCGCCGAGGGCGGCGTGCTCGGCGTGCTCTGCGCGTCCATCGGCTCCATCCAGGTCAACGAGGCCATCAAGCTCCTCGCGGGCATCGGCGAGCCGCTGGTCGGCCGACTGATGATCTACGACGCCCTGGAGATGCAGTACCGCCAGGTGAAGGTCCGCAAGGACCCGAACTGCGCGGTCTGCGGTGAGAACCCGACCGTCACCGAGCTCATCGACTACGAGGCCTTCTGCGGCGTCGTGTCCGAGGAGGCCCAGGAGGCGGCGCTCGGCTCGACCATCACTCCCAAGCAGCTCAAGGAGTGGATCGACGCCGACGAGAAGATCGAGATCATCGACGTCCGCGAGCCGAACGAGTACGAGATCGTCTCCATCCCGGGCGCCAAGCTGATCCCGAAGAATGAGTTCCTGATGGGCAACGCCCTCCAGGACCTGCCGCAGGACAAGCGCATCGTGCTGCACTGCAAGACGGGCGTCCGCTCGGCCGAGGTGCTCGCGGTCCTGAAGTCCGCGGGCTTCGCGGACGCGGTCCACGTCGGCGGCGGTGTGATCGGCTGGGTCCACCAGATCGAGCCGGAGAAGCCCGTCTACTGATCCAGGTGCCGGTCCCGGGCCGTAGGACATTTGTCCTGCCGGACCCGGGACGGTCATCTCTGCCGTGCCCGGTGCCCCCTGAGCGAAGCTCTCTGTTGTCAGCGAGAGAGCGCACGCGAAGGGGGCACTGTGATGAGCGCGGTGGCAGTCGAGAACCAGGTCCGCACGGCCGGAGCCGAGGCCCGGACGGAGACCGCGCCGCCGGCCCCGAGCGCCGCCCGCCCGGAGATCAAGGGCCTGCCCACCTGGTACTTCCCGCTGGTCGGCTGCTTCGCCGGGGTCTTCGACATCGCCCGCGCGTACCCGGTCGTCTACTGGGCGATCCCGGTCGTCGCCGTCGTGAACATCGCCCTCACCCTCACCGTGCTCAGGGCGCGGATGCGCTACATGCGGGCGCTCTGGAAGAACAAGCGCACCCGGGTGCTCGCTCTCGGCCTGCTCGCCCTGCGCTTCGCGGTCCGCTTCGGCCTCAGCCTCGGCGGCCTCGCGATGGGCGCGGCGAGCGGCAGCCTGGTCGTCGGCGTGGTGATGGCGGTACTGGGGACGGCGATGGCCTGGGGCGACCAGTGGCTGATCCTGCGCACCCTCAGGCGCGCCCAGGCCTGACGGCCGCCCGGCCCGGGCGAGGCCAGGCCGCGCCCGCTCGGCTAGGACGAGCAGACGGTTCCGTTCGCCGGGACCTTGCCCTCCAGCAGATACGCGTCGACGGTCCGCGTCACACAGGTGTTGCCCTCGCTGTACGCGCCATGGCCCTCGCCCTTGTTGGTCAGCAGCACCCCCACGCCCGCGCCCAGCTTGTCCGCCATCCGCTTCGCGCCCTCGTACGGCGTCGCCGGGTCGCCGGTGGTGCCCACGACCAGGACCGGGCCCGCTCCCGGAGCGCTCGCCTCCGGCACATCCCGCTCGCCCGGCACCGGCCAGTCGGCACACCAGCCCGCGAGGTCCCAGGCCAGGAACTCCCCGAAGACCGGCGATATCCTCCGGAACTCCGGCAGCAGCGCCCGCGCCTGCGCGGCGGTCGGCCGGGCCTTGCTGTCGTCGCACGAGATCGCCCGCTGCGAGTGGCTCTGCGTGCCGTAGTGCCCGCTCTTGGAGCGGTCGTTGTACGAGTCGGCCATCGCGAGCAGCAGATTGCCGGTGCCGCGCTCCTGGACCTCGCCGAGCGCCTGGGTGAGGTAGGGCCAGCTCTCCTTCGAGTACAGGGGCATGACGATGCCGGTCAGCGCGAGCGTCTGGGTGAGCTTGCGGCCGCCCGCCGTGGGCAGCGGCCGCTCGTCCAGGCGCCCCAGGAGCTTGGCGATCTGCTCGGTGCCCTGCTTCGGGTCCTGGCCGGTCGACTTCAGATAGTCCTCCAGCGCCCGCTGGAAACCGGTGGCCTGGTTGCGGGCGTGGCCCACCGAGTCGGCGGTCGGGTCGACCACCGCGTCCAGCACGGTCCGCCCCACCTGGTGCGGGAACAAGTGGGCGTAGGTGCTGCCCAGTTCGGTTCCGTACGATATTCCGAAGTAGTTGAGCTTCGCGTCGCCGAGGACCTGGCGGAGCAGGTCCATGTCCCGGGCCGCGTTGCTCGTCCCCACATACGGCAGGACCTTCCCGGAGCGGCTGCGGCAGCCCGCCGCGACGGCGGCGCCGTCCTTGAGGAAGGCCGCCTCCTCGGCCGCGGTGTCCGGGGTGGCGTCGATCCGCCGCTCGGCCTCCGCCTGTTCCTTGTCGTCCCGGCAGACCACGCCGGCGCTCTTGGCGACGCCGCGCGGGTCGAAACCGACCAGGTCGTAGCGGGAGTTGAGGGAGGTGAAGGTCTTCGCGGCGCGCGGCAGGATCTCGACGCCCGAGCCGCCGGGGCCGCCGAAGTTGAAGAGCAGCGAGCCGATCCGCTTGTCCTTCTCGCGCGCCTGCTTGCGCACGAGCGCGAGGGAGATGGTGTCACCGGCCGGTTTCGCGTAGTCCAGCGGCACCTTGACCTCGGCGCACTGCCAGCCAGGGCTCTGGCACGAACTCCACCGCGGCCGCTGCCCGGTGAGCACGGCCGGAAGCGCCCGGGCCTTGTCGTCCGCACTAGCCGTCGGCGCGGCGGAGGCCTTGGTGGGGGGCGGGGAGCTCGCGTCCGAGGACTTCCCGCCGGAGTCGCAGCCCGCCAGGAGCCCGGCCGCCAGCACGGCGACGGCGGCCAGCGCTCCTGCCCGTACACGTACAAGTCTGTTCATGGACGCCCCCCACAGGCCCCGCCGCGCACCGGCCGTCAGGCCCGTGCGACCAGCGGGATTCGGATCTGCGAATCAAGTCCCCTCATCGTAGGCGGACCCACTGACAACGGCCCGGCGGGCCCTGTGCACGGGCGCCGGGGCTACTGGCAGACCGTTCCGGCCGCGGGCGTCCTGCCGTCGAGCAGGTACGTGTTCACCGCGTCCTGCACGCACTTGCTGCCGCTGTTGTACGCGCCGTGCCCCTGCCCCTTGTACGTCAGCTCCACCCCGACGCCCGACCCGAGCTTCTCCGCCATGTGCTTGGCGCCCTCGTACGGCGTGGCGGGGTCGCCGGTGTTGCCGACGACCACGATCGGCGCCGCGCCCGGGGCGCTGACGTCCGGCGTGCTCCACTGCCCGGGCACCGGCCAGGCGGTGCAGCTGAGCAGACCCCAGCCGAGGAAGTCGCCGAAGACGGGGGACGCCTTGCGGAACTCGGGCAGCTTGGCCTTCGTTTGGTCCAGTGAGAAGCGGTCCTTGAAATCAGCACAGTTGATGGCGGTGTTGGCCGCCTGGATGTTGCTGTACGTGCCGTCCTTGGCCCGGCCGTTCATCGCGTCGGACAGGGCGAGGAGCAGGGCGCCGTTCCCGCCCTGCGCCTCGTCCACGCCCTGCTCCAAAAGCTGCCAGTACTCCTTGGAGTAGAGGGCCTGGGCGATGCCGTTGGTCGCCTCGGTCTGGGTGAGCATGCGGGTGCCGCTGCCGGGGATGGGCTGCTTGTCGAGGTCGGCGCGGAGTTTGACGATGCCGGCCTCGACCTCCTTCACGTCCGCCCCGGCCAGCTGGCACTTGTCGCCCCGGTTCACGCAGTCCTGGGCGAAGTTGTCGAGGGCGAGCTGGAAGCCCTTGGCCTGGCCGAGCGCGCCCTGTTCGGAGGTGCTGGTGGGGTCGACGACGGCGTCGAAGACGGCCCGGCCGACGTTCTGGGGGAACAGATGGGCGTACACCCCGCCCAGTTCGGTCCCGTAGGAGATGCCGAAGTAGTACAGCTTGTCGTCACCCAGGACCTGGCGCATCAGGTCCATGTCGCGCGCGGCGCTGGTCGTGCCGACATGGGGCAGGACCCGTCCCGAGTTGGACTGGCAGGTCGCCGCGAACGACTTCATGTTGGAGGTGAGGGACTGCTCCTCGGCCGCGTCGTCGGGCGTGAAGTCCAGGGCGAAGTAGCGGTCGAGCTGGCTGTCGCTCTCGCACTGCACGGGTGCGCTGGAGCCCACCCCGCGCGGGTCGAAGCTCACCAGGTCGTAGCGCTCCCTGAGCTTGTCGTAGTCGCCCGCGGCGGCGGGCAGGGTGGTCACCCCGGAGCCGCCGGGCCCGCCGAAGTTGAAGATCAGCGACCCGATGCGCCGGTTCTTGTCGCGGGCCTCGGCCCGGATGAGCGCGAGTTCGGCCGACCCGGCCTTCGGGTTGTCGTAGTCCAGGGGCACGCGCAGGGTGGCGCACTTCCACTCGCCCCCGCCGGGCGGCGGCGAGGGCGCCTCCCCGGTGCCCTCCGCCTGGGAGGGCGCGCCGCACTTCTTCCAGCTCAGCTTCTGGGAGGCGAGCGACGAGGCCTTGGCCGGGGACGACTCCTTGGTCCCGCTGTCGGAGCACCCGGTGGCGGCGAGCAGCAGGGCGGCGGTGGCGAGAGCGGCGGCGCGCGACGCGGCGGGGTTCTCCATGCTCCCCATCGTGGGCCCGTCAGCCGCGCCCCGCGCGAAACCGCAGGCCATGCGGGTGGCAGCGGGCGGGGCGCGGGCCGCTCAGAGCTCGCCCCTGCGGGTCAGGTAGTTGAAGCACAGCCACCCCGGCAGCACCGGAAGCCAGAAGGTGAGCAGCCGGTAGAGCAGCACGGCGGAGGCCGCCGTCTCGGCCGGCAGGCCCGCGATGGTCAGCGCCGTGGAGAGCGCCAGCTCGACCGCGCCGACACCGCCGGGCGTCGGGGCCGCCGAGCCCAGCGCGTTGGCGGTGAGGAAGACCACCGCGACGCTCGCGTAGCTGAGCGTGTTGGCGCCGGATCCGAACGCCCGGATGGACGCGTCCAGGCACATCACGAAGGCGCCGGTGATCAGCAGTATGCCGCCGATGCCGGTGAGCAGCTTCTGGGGGCGCTGGAGCACGTCCAGCATGCGCGGCACCACTCCGGCGAACAGCGACCGGACCCGGGTGACGACGAACTTCCGCAGGAAGGGGATGGCGGTGACCACCAGGATCAGCACCGCCGCCGTCAGCAGCCCGGCGATCACGGTCCGGGACGGCGACAGGTCCGGCGTCTTCTCGGTGCCCGTCACATAGCCGAAGACCAGCAGCAGCGAGATGTGCGAGGCGAGGCCGAACAGCTGGGAGGCGCCCACGCTCGCCACCGCCAGGCCCGGGCGGACCCCGGCGCGCTGGAGGAACCGGGTGTTGAGGGCGACGCCGCCGACCGCCGCGGGGGCGACCAGCTTCACGAACGAGCCCGCCACCTGCGCGATCACGGCCCGCCCGAACGGCACCTTCTCGGGTACGAAGCCCAGCAGGCTCGCCGCCGCCGCCGGATAGGAGAGCGCGGAGAAGAGCACGGCCGCCGCCACCCAGCCCCACTGCGCGTTCGCGACGAGATCGCCGAACTTGATGTGGGTGATCTGCACCAGCAGGTAGTACGCGGCGATCGCACCGGCGACGAACGTCAGCAGCGTCTTGACCTTGATGCGCTCCAGGCGCACCGGCTCCACCGGCGCCTGCGGCCGGATCAGCAGCACCTGGGCGCGGATCTGGGTGAGCAGATCGTCCTCGCGCGCGTTCTCCAGCGCCTCGTCGATGGCCTCCTTCTCGGCCTTCTTCTCGGCCCGCACGGCCTTGTTCTCGGCCCGTCCGGCCTTGCGCTCCTCCCCGGCGGCCGGGGGCGGCTCGACGGGGCTCGACACCTCGGCCTCGCGCTGGCGGGCCAGCGCCGCCTCGGCGGCCCGGGCCTCCTTGGCCGCGAGCGAGGCCTCGATGACGGCCTCGCGCTCGCGCTGCGCCTGCTCGCGCGCCAGGCGCCGCAGCGTCGCGCGCGTGGAGCGGCTCAGCGCGATCGGCTGGAGCAGCGGCAGACTGTCGGCCACGGTGTCCGGGCCCAGTACCTCGACGGCGGCGGCGACCGCGCGCTCGGCGCCGACCCGCAGCCCCAGGGTGACCAGCAGCTGGGCGATGTCCATCCGCAGCACCACGTCGCCGGCCGCGATCTCGCCGCCGCGCAGATCGGTGAGGATCACCGTGCCGGAACGATCCACCAGGATCGCGTCCCCCGCCAGCCGGCGGTGGGCGATGCGCCGCGACTGGAGCGCGCGCACCTGCCGCCAGGCGCTGCGCATCAGGTCGTCGGTGATCTCCTCGTCGCCCAGCGAGTCCAGCGAGCGCCCGCCGGTGTGCTCGTACACCAGCATCACGGCGTCCGGGCCGAGCTCGGAGGTGGCGATGAGCTTCGGCGCGTGGGCCCCGGCGGCGATCGCCGCGTACGCCAGCAGCGCCTCCTGCTCCAGCGCCTGGCGCAGCGACTGGATGGAGCGGCGGGTGGTGATGGAGCGCAGGGTGAGGCGGCGCCAGGCCCGGTAGAAGAAGCCCTGGGCCTGCTGTTCGCGGTCGACGACGGTGACGTCGAGCGGCGGCGCGTCCTCCAGCGTCACGAAGTAGCGCCGGCCCCGGTCGCCCTGCTCCATGGAGTCCGGTACGTCCTCGGCGCGCATCGCGGTCAGCGGCCGGAAGCCCACGTTCCGCAGTCCGGCGAGGAGGGTCTGGCCGGTGGGCCGGACATTGGGCGAGCCCACCGCGTACAGCGTTCCGTACGCGACCGTCCAGCCGATCAGGACCGTCACCAGGATCGAGAAGGCGGTCGTCTGGCCGCCCACGAGCACCGCGAAGGAGTTGAGCAGCAGCACCGCCCACAGGGCGACCCGCCAGCGTGGTCGGCGGGCCATCCCGACGGCCGTCATATAGGCGATGACCGGGGCGAGATAGCCGTGCACCGGATCGGTGAGCCCGCCCGAGCCGGACTGCTGGGTGAGCGCGCTGGTGATCGACTCGGGCGCCGACTTGGCCACCCACAGATCGGTGGCGAGGGCCGCGCCGTGGGCGAGCACGGCCGCGAGCACCCCGTCCGCGATGCGCAGCCCGTCGCGTTTGATCAGCCGCTCGATGGCGAAGGCGACCGGCAGGATCAGCACCGCGATGGAGGAGACCAGACCGGCCAGCCGGATCAGTACGTCCGGCGCCTGGTCGGAGCCCTTGCTGATGTCCTGTTCGAGGCCGGAGGTGGTGTGGTGGGCGATGGCGGCGATGGTGAGCACGATCGCGATGGCCAGCACACCGCTGATCAGCCGTACGAGGTCGGAGGGCCGGTGCACGCGCGCGGGGAGCAGCGGCTCGTCCACCGAGACGCGCTCGATGGACGCAGCGGCCTCACACGCCTCGAAGTCCCCCCGCCCGTGCGGCGCGGAGACGGCCGTGGCGCCGGAGGGCGAGACGGAGGCGGCCCTGCCGCGGGGGGCGGCGGGGGAGTCGGGCGAGGCCGCGGCCTCGGCGCCGGAAGCGGGTGCGTCGGACCGCGCTCCCGTCTCCGGGGAGCTGCCGGCCGCCGCTTCGGGTGGCTGCACGCCCCGCTCCTTCGCCGTCTGGTCCGCTGTCTCGCCGGTCTGGTCTTCGGTCTGCTCTTCGTGCTCTCGTATCACCGGTCACCGCCCGCATGATGGTGGCATGACCGGGCTCCCCGGGGAGCCATCAGGGTGCGTCGAGAGGACGTACGCCGTGCGGCACGCGCCTTGCGGGCGGGGTGCGCGCGGTCGGCGGGAGCCCGCTTTCCGCCGCACTGTCGGTGGCGTACGGCAGGATGGACCGGGTGAGCGATGAGCTGCCGGAACTCCCGGAGTATGCCGAACGGGTGCTGGACGTCGCCGAGCAGATCCCGCCCGGCCGGGTGATGACGTACGGGGACGTCGCCGAATGGCTGGGCGAGGGCGGACCCCGCCAGGTCGGCCGCGTCATGGCGCTGTACGGGGGCGCCGCGCCCTGGTGGCGCGTGGTGCGCGCGGACGGCGCGCTGCTGCCGGGCCACGAGCTGCGCGCCCTCGGCCACTACCGGGACGAGTCCACGCCGCTGCGCGAGGCGAGCCGGGCCGTCGAGGGGCATCTGCCGCGCCTCGACATGCGCCGGGCCCGCTGGGACGGCGGCGCGCGGGCGAGCGAGGAGAGCCGCTCCGCGCGCGCCGGGGACATACCGGCCGCGCGGACGGCGGGCGCGGAACGCGAGGTCGGCGGCGGGGCGGCTCATATCTGACAGCTTCGGCCATCGGGCGTCGCCGGGGGCGGCCGCAGGCCCGTACGGATGACTCGCTGCGTGCCGGGCGCGCTTCGGCGTACCGTCGACAGTCGGCACGGCCCCCGTCCGTACCCCCATCACCAGCACACCCACCAGGACCGGCGATCCACGTGAGCTCCTCCTCCTTCACCGGGCGTACGACGTACCCCCAGGTACGACGGCGGTCCGCCGGCGCGTACCGACTGGTACGTACCCCGCTGAGGCCGGTGGACCCCCCTTTGCTGGACGCGCGCCAGCGGGCGGTGGTTGACCACGGCCAGGGGCCGCTGCTCGTCCTCGCCGGGCCCGGCACCGGCAAGACCACGACGCTCGTCGAGGCGGTCGCGGCCCGCGTGGCCGCCGGGACCGACCCCGAGCGCATCCTGGTCCTCACCTTCAGCCGCAAGGCGGCGGTGGAGCTGCGCGACCGCATGGCGCTGCGGCTCGGCGGCACCCGGGGCCCACAGGCCACCACCTTCCACTCGTACTGCTACGCCCTGGTCCGCGCCCACCAGGACGCCGACCTGTTCGCCGAGCCGCTGCGGCTGCTCTCCGGCCCCGAGCAGGACGTGGCCGTGCGCGATCTGCTGGCCGGGCAGCTCGGCCTGGAGCGCGAGGGGCTCGACTCCGTGCGCTGGCCCGACGAGCTGCGCGCCTGTCTGACCACCCGCGGCTTCGCCGACGAGGTACGCGCGGTGCTCGCCCGCAGCCGCGAGCTGGGCCTGGGGCCGCACGCGCTCGCCGACTTCGCCCGGCGCACCGGCCGCCCCGACTGGCGTGCGGCGGCCGCCTTCTTGGCCGAATATCTCGATGTCCTCGACCTCCAGGGCGTACTGGACTACGCGGAGCTGGTCCACCGGGCGGTGCTGCTCGCCGAGCGCGCCCCGCACGCCGCCTCGTCCCACGTCTCCTCCTCCGCCGGGCCGCACGGGCCCGCTCTGGCCGATGCGTACGACGCGGTGTTCGTGGACGAGTACCAGGACACCGACCCGGCTCAGGTCCGCCTGCTGCGGGCCCTCGCGGGCGGTGGCCGCACGCTGGTCGCCTTCGGCGACCCGGACCAGTCGATCTACGCGTTCCGGGGCGCCGACGTCAACGGGATCCTCGACTTTCCGGACACGTTCCGGCTTGTTGACGGCACTCCGGCGCCGGTCGAGGTGCTCACGACGTCCCGCCGCTCCGGCGAGAAGCTGCTGGCCGCGACCCGGCTGCTGACCCGGCGGATGCCGATGCCGCGCCTGCCGTACGAGAAGGTACGGGCGCACCGCGAGCCGGCGCCGGTCCGCGCGGGCGGGCGCGTCGAGGCGTACACCTATCCGACGGCCTCCACGGAGCTGGAGAACATCGCGGACATCGTCCGGCGCGCCCACCTGGAAGAGGGCGTGCCCTGGCACGACATGGCGGTCCTGACCCGCGCGGGCACCCGCGCCCTGCCGGCCCTGCGCCGCGCCCTGACGGCGGCGGGCGTCCCGGTGGAGGTCGACGGCATGGACATCCCGCTGCGCCACGAGCCCGCGGTGACGCCCCTGCTGGCGGCTCTGCGGGCGGTGGCGACGGCGGCGCTGACCGGGCCGGAGGAGGGCGTCGGCGGGGAGAACGCGGGTGCGGGCGAGGAGGGCGGTGCGCACGAGGAAGGCGGCGCGGGCGAGGAGGGCGGCGCGGGCGAGGAAGGCGGCGGGCACAAGGAAGGCAGTGCGGTCGAGGAAGGCAGCGCGGTCACCCCTGACGCCCCGCCCGCCTGGCTCGATCCCGAGACCGCGCTCGACCTGCTCACCTCGCCCCTCGGCGGCATGGACAGCGCGGACATCCGCCGCCTCGGCCGTGCGCTGCGCGACGAGGAGCGGGCGGCGGGCAACCGGATGCCGCCGCCCTCCGACGTCCTCCTCGCGCGCGTGCTCGCCGAGCCGGAGCGGCTCGTCGCGCACGACCCCGCGTACGCCCGGGGCGCCCAGCGTCTGAGCGCGCTGCTGCGCAAGGCCCGCGAGCTCCTCCAGGGCGGTGGCACCGCCGCCGAGGCCCTGTGGGAGCTGTGGAGCGGCACGCCCTGGCCCCAGCGCCTCGAACGCGCGGCGCTGCGCGGCGGCACGGCCGGACGCAACGCCGACCGCGACCTGGACGCGGTGTGCGCCCTGTTCGACACGGCGGCGCGCGCCGAGGAGCGCACCGGCGGGCGGGGCGCGCTCAATTTCCTGGAGGAGGTCGACGCCCAGGACATCGCCGCCGACACCCTCACCCGCCGCGCCGCGCGCCCCGACGCCGTACGCCTGATGACCGCCCACCGCTCCAAGGGCCTGGAGTGGAGCCTGGTCGTCGTCGCGGGCGTCCAGGAGGGCCTCTGGCCCGACCTGCGCCGCCGCGGCTCGCTCCTGGAGGCCGACCGCATCGGCCGCGACGGTCTCGCCGAACCGCTCACCCCCGGCGCCCTCCTGGCCGAGGAGCGCCGCCTCTTCTACGTCGCCGCCACCCGCGCGCGCGACCGGCTCGTCGTGACCGCCGTCAAGGCCCCGGCCGACGACGGCGACCAGCCCTCCCGCTTCCTCGCCGAGCTCGGCGAGGAGCCGAAGGACGTCACCGGCCGGCCCCGCCGCCCGCTGGCCGTCGCCGCGCTGGTGGCGGAGCTGCGCGCGACCACCGTCGACCCCGAGGCGTCCGAGGCGCTGCGGGACGCCGCCGCCCGCCGCCTCGCCCGCCTCGCCGCCCTCACCGACGACGAGGGTCAGCCGCTCGTCCCCGCGGCCCACCCGTACCGCTGGTGGGGGTTGAACGAGCCGACGCGCTCGGCGGTTCCCCTGCGCGACCGCGATCACCCGGTCGTGCTCTCCGGCAGCGCCCTGGACCAGCTCGCCAACACCTGCGCCCTGCAATGGTTCCTGGGCCGCGAGGTGAAGGCCGACGCGCCCGCGACCGCCGCGCAGGGCTTCGGCAATGTGGTGCACGTGCTGGCGGACGAGGTCGCCTCCGGGCGGACGCCCGCCGATCTGGCCGTGCTGATGGAGCGGCTGGACTCGGTGTGGGACGCGCTGGCCTTCGACGCGCCCTGGAAGTCGGTCCAGGAGAAGAACAACGCGCGCGTGGCGCTGGAGCGGTTCCTGCGCTGGCACACCCTGGACCGGGCGGGCCGTACCCCCGTCGCCACCGAGCACGACTTCGACGTCACCCTGGAGGCGGGCGACTACGAGGTCCGCATCCGCGGCTCCATGGACCGGGTGGAGCGCGACGAGGCGGGCCGCGCCTACGTGGTCGACTTCAAGACCGGCAAGCAGGCGCCCACCGCCGGCGAGGTCGCCGCGCATCCGCAGCTGGCCGTGTACCAGCTGGCGGTCGAGCGGGGCGCGGTCGACGAGGCGTTCGCGGGCGAGCGCCCCGAGCCCGGCGGCGCCGAGCTGGTCCATCTGCGCCAGGCCGCCCCCAAGAAGGAGGGCGGCGAGGCGTACCCGAAGGTGCAGGCGCAGCAGCCGCTGGTGGGGGAGTGGGTGGGCGACCTCCTCGCCACGGCGGCGGGCCGCGTCCTGGACGAGCACTTCACCCCGAATCCGGGCCAGCACTGCACGAACTGCACCTTCCGTACGTCCTGCTCGGCCCAGCCGGAGGGGCGGCAGGTGCTGGAGTGACAGTTTGAGGCTGGGGGCCGCTGTATTGGCGGGGGCACGACAGTCGCATGATGTCTCCGGTTCACCAGTCGTGAGGAGAGACGGATGCGGGTCAGTCGGAAGGTTCTGGTCGGGGCGGTGGTCTGCACGACCGCTGTCGCCGGTCTTGCGGGATGCGGCAAGGGCGGTGACACCAAGGCCAAGGGCGTCTCCGAGGCGAAGAAGCCGTCCGCCGCGGCCTCCGCGACACCCGCGGACCCGTTCGCGGGGCTGACCCCGGACGCGATCGCCGAGAAGGCGGTCGGTGTCACCAAGGCGTCGAACAGCGTCAAGGTGGCCGGGTCTGGCATATCGGACGGTGAGCACATGGCCCTGGAGGTCAGCGTCACCCGGGTGGGCAACTGCTCCGGCAGCGTGACCGTCAAGGGCGGCACGGCCCGCCTGCTCAAGGCCGATGCCAAGTCCTTCTACATGCAGGGCGACGAGAAGTTCTACCGGGCCCTGGCCAAGGAGGACGGCACTCCGAAGCGGCAGGCCGACGCCATGATCGAGGTTCTCAAGGGCCGCTGGATGAAGATGCCGACGGACACCCCGTCGACGTCCAAGAAGCGCCACGGCAAGACCTCCGGCGACGACCTGAGCCAGTTCTGTGTGCTCTCCGAGCTCGTCTCCGGAATGGACGACGACAAGGGCGACCGCACCGGGATGACCCAGGGCCCCGACACCGTGGTCGCCGGTGTGCCCGCCGTCACGCTCACCAAGGACAGGGGCGACGGCTCCACCGTGACGATGTACGTCGCCAAGCAGGGGCCGGCCCGTCTGCTGAAGGTCGCCGAGAACGGTGGCGATGAGCCGGGCACCGTCACCTTCAGCGACTACGACAAGCCGGTGACGATCACCGCTCCGCCCGCCGACCAGGTCATGGACCTGGAGAAGCTCGGCGTGAAGCCGGGCGGAGGCTCGGGTTCCGGAGGGACCGGCGGGCTGAAGGTCTGACGGACGGGCTGCGGGACGCGGGGGTAGTGGGCCGCCTTCAACCCTGGGGACGCGTCACGCCGTCCGCGTCACACCAGCCGGTCGGGTCGCGTCACACCGGCCGGTCCGGTCGCGTCACACCGGCGTGCGGGTCGCGTCACACCGTCCCCGCTGGGGGCCACTGTTGTCAGTGGCCCCCGTTAGCCTCTCTGGGGTGCCCCTCCTCACCGACCCCGAAGAGCTCAAGGAGCTCCTCGGCATCCCGTTCACCCCGGAGCAGACGGCGTGCATCACCGCCCCGCCCGCCCCGCAGGTCGTCGTGGCCGGCGCCGGGTCCGGGAAGACCACCGTGATGGCGGCCCGGGTGGTCTGGCTGGTCGGCACCGGGCAGGTCGCCCCCGAGCAGGTCCTGGGCCTGACCTTCACCAACAAGGCCGCGGGGGAGCTCGCCGAGCGGGTGCGGACGGCGCTGGTCCGCGCGGGCATCACCGACCCGGACGCGATCGACCCGGACAACCCGCCGGGCGAGCCGCGCATCTCGACGTACCACGCGTTCGCCGGGCAGCTCCTGACCGACCACGGGCTGCGGATAGGGCTCGAACCCACCTCCCGGCTGCTCGCCGACGCCACCCGCTACCAGCTCGCCGCCAAGGTGCTGCGCGAGGCGCCCGGGCCCTACCCCGCGCTGACCAAGTCCTTCGCCACCCTGGTCAGCGACCTGCTGGCGCTGGACGCGGAGCTCGCCGAGCACCTCGTACGTCCCGAGGAGCTGCGGGCGTACGACCGCGACCTGCTCCGGACGCTGGAGGGGGCAAAGCTCAGCAACGCGGATCTGCGCAAGGTCCCCGAAGCGGCCCAGGGCCGGCTGGAACTCCTCGACCTCACCGTCCGTTACCGGGATGCCAAGAAGTCCCGTGACCTGCTCGACTTCGGTGATCAGATCGCGCTCTCCGCCGAGCTCGCCCTCACCCGCCCCGAGGTCGGCCGGATCCTGCGCGAAGAGTTCCGCGTCGTGCTGCTCGACGAGTACCAGGACACGTCGGTCGCCCAGCGCCGGCTGCTCGCCGCCCTGTTCGGCGAGGGCACCGGACACGCGGTGACCGCCGTGGGCGACCCCTGCCAGGCCATCTACGGCTGGCGCGGCGCCTCGGTGGCCAACCTCGACGACTTCCCCCGCCACTTCCCGTACGAGGACGGCCGCCCCGCCACCCGCCACTCGCTCAGCGAGAACCGCCGCAGCGGCGGCCGGCTGCTCGACCTCGCCAACGCGCTGGCCGCGCCGCTGCGCGCGATGCACGCGGGCGTGGAGGCGCTGCGCCCCGCCCCCGGCGCCGAGCGCGACGGCACCGTCCGCATCGCGCTGCTCGACACCCACCAGGAGGAGATCGACTGGCTGGCCGACTCCCTCGCGCACCTGGTGCGCACCGGCAAGGAGCCCGGTGAGATCGCCGTCCTGTGCCGGACGGCGGGCGACTTCCCGCGGATCCAGGGCGCGCTCGTCGCGCGCGACATCCCCGTCGAGGTCGTCGGTCTGTCCGGGCTGCTCCACCTGCCCGAGGTCGCCGACCTCGTGGCGGTCTGCGAGGTCCTCCAGGACCCGGGCGCCAACGCCTCCCTCGTCCGCGTCCTGACCGGCCCGCGCTGGCGCATCGGCCCGCGCGACCTGGCCCTGCTCGGCCGCCGCGCCCGCCGTCTCGTACGGCGGGAGCGAGCCGGGTCCGACGACCCGGACCAGCGGCTCGCGGACGCCGTGGAGGGCGTGGACCCGGCCGAGGTGATTTCCCTGGCGGACGCGCTCGACACCTTCCTGGAGTCGGGCGACGACGAGGACGACGGACTGCCGTTCTCGGCCGAGGCCCGCGTCCGCTTCGCCCGGCTCGCCGCCGAGCTGCGTGAGCTGCGCCGCTCGCTCGCCGACTCGCTCATGGACGTGCTGCACCGGGTGCTCACCACCACCGGTCTGGAGGTCGAGCTCTCGGCCTCGCCGCACGCGCTGGCCGCCCGCCGCCGCGAGACCCTCGGCAACTTCCTGGACATCGCGGCCGGGTTCGCGGCCCTCGACGGTGAGGCCTCGCTCCTCGCCTTCCTCGGTTTCCTGCGCACCGCCGCGCAGTACGAAAAGGGCCTGGACAACGCCCTGCCCGGCGGCGAGAACACGGTGAAGGTGCTCACCGCGCACAAGTCCAAGGGACTTGAGTGGGACGTGGTCGCCGTCCCCGGTCTGGTCGACGGAACCTTCCCCTCCACCCAGTCGCGCGACGCCTGGACGGCCCAGGCCAAGGTCCTGCCGCACGCCCTGCGCGGCGATGCCCCGACCCTGCCCGCCACTCCGGAGTGGGACGCCAAGGGCCTCAAGGCCTTCAAGGAGGAGCTGAAGGAGCACCAGCACACCGAGGAACTGCGCCTGGGGTACGTGACGTTCACGCGCCCCCGCTCCCTGCTGCTGGGTTCGGGGCACTGGTGGGGCCCGAGCCAGAAGAAGCCGCGCGGACCGTCCGCGTTCCTGCACGCGCTGTACGCCCACTGCGAGGCGGGCCACGGCGAGATCGAGGCCTGGGCCGACGCGCCCGCCGAGGACGCCGAGAACCCCGCCCTGGGGGAGTCGGCCGCCACGCACGCGTGGCCGCTCCCGCTCGACCCCACGTCCCTGGCCCGCCGACGGGCGGCGGCGGAGACGGTCCTGGCGTACCTGGACGCGGAGGGAGCGGGCGGTCCGGAGGAGCCGCGCCACGCGCGCGAGGCGGCGGCCCCGTCGCATCTGCCGTACGAGGACGGGTTCTTCGACGACGGGTTCTCCGACGGCGCTCCTTCCTTCTCCGACGTCTCCGACTTCCCCGACGACGCTCCCTTCGGCTTCGAAGAGGACGAGTTCTTCCCTCCGGAGGAGCATTTCGACGAGCCCTTCGACGAGCCCTTCGAGGGGCCGTCGGACGCGCCGCGCCCCGGTCTCACCGACCCCGACACCCTTGACGACGACGTCTCCCTCCTGGCGGACGGCTGGGACACCCTCCCGACCCAGCGCCCGGCCCCCGTGGACGAAGTCCCCGTCCAGCACACCCGCCCCGACGAGCCCCGCACCGCGCGCGAGCGTGCCCTCACCCCCGAGGAGCGCCGGGCCATCGCCTCCTGGGACCGCGACATGGAAGCGCTCACCACCGAGCTCCGCCGCGCGCGTGCCACCAGCCGCGAGGTCCAGGTGCCGCCCTCGCTCACCGCCTCGGACCTGCTGCGGCTCGCCGCCGACCCGGACGGCTTCGCCCAGGAGCTGGCCCGCCCCATGCCGAAGCCGCCGCAGCCCGCCGCCCGCCGGGGCACCCGCTTCCACGCCTGGGTGGAGTCCCGCTTCGAGGAGCTGCCGCTGCCCATGCTCGGCCCCGAGGAGCTCCCCGGAGGCGACGAGAGCGACGCCGACATCGCGGACGAGCGCGACCTCGCCGCCCTCAAGGAGGCGTTCGAGCGCTCCCCGTACGCCCGGCGCACCCCGCTCCGCACCGAAGCGCCGGTCCAGCTCACCCTGGCGGGCCGGGTGATCCGCGGCCGTATCGACGCGGTGTACCGGGGTGAGCGGCCGGGCACGTACGAGATCGTCGACTGGAAGACCGGCCGCGGCGCCACCGGTGACCCCCTCCAGCTCGCCGTCTACCGCCTCGCCTGGGCCGAGCAGCACGGTGTCCCGCTGGAGGCCGTGACGGCCGCCTTCCTCTACGTACGCACCGGGGAGACGGTCCGCCCGGCCCGCCTCCCGGGCCGCGCCGAGCTGGAGCGGATCCTGCTGGGGGAGCGCGACGGCGGGGCCGAGCGCGGCCACGCGCGCGAGGCGGCGGCCGCCGCTCCCCGCCCGAGCCCGGCCGGGACACCGGCGGACATGCCACCACCAGCGGCCGGATAGGCTCAATGGCATGAGCGAGACCCCGGACAGCGCCGTCCAGACCGCGGCCGACGACACCGTGCGCGCGTACATCGAGCAGCACCGCGCCGCCTTCCTCGACGACCTCGCGGAGTGGCTGCGGATCCCGTCCGTGTCGGCCCAGCCCGAACACGACGGCGACGTACGGCGCAGCGCCGACTGGCTGGCCGCCAAGCTCAAGGAGACCGGCTTCCCGGTCACCGAGGTCCTCGCGACCCCCGGCGCCCCGGCTGTCTACGCGGAGTGGCCCTCCGGCGACCCCGACGCCCCCACCGTGCTGGTCTACGGCCACCACGACGTGCAGCCCGCCGCGCGCGAGGACGGCTGGCACACCGAGCCCTTCGAGCCCGAGCTGCGCGACGGGCGGCTGTACGGACGGGGCGCGGCCGACGACAAGGGCCAGGTGTTCTTCCACACCCTGGGCGTACGGGCGCACCTCGCCGCCACCGGCCGCACCGCGCCCGCCGTCAACCTCAAGCTCCTGGTCGAGGGCGAGGAGGAGTCCGGCTCGCCGCACTTCCGCGCCCTGGTCGAGGCGCACGCCGACCGCCTGGCCGCGGACGCCGTGATCGTCTCCGACACCGGTATGTGGTCGGAGACGACGCCCACGGTCTGCACCGGCATGCGCGGCCTCGCCGAGTGCGAGATCCGGCTGTACGGACCGGACCAGGACATCCACTCCGGCTCCTTCGGCGGCGCCGTGCCCAACCCGGCCACCGCCGCCGCCCGCCTGGTCGCGGCGCTGCACGACGCCGACGAGCGGGTCGCCGTGCCCGGCTTCTACGAGGGCATCGCCGAGCTCACGGACGCCGAGCGCGAGCTCGTCGCCGAGCTGCCCTTCGACGAGGCCGAGTGGCTGCGTACCGCCAAGTCCCGCGCCCCGCACGGCGAGGCCGGTTACTCGACGCTGGAGCGGGTGTGGGCGCGGCCGACTGCCGAGGTCAACGGCATCGGCGGCGGCTACCAGGGCCCCGGCGGCAAGACGATCATCCCCTCGTCGGCGATGGTGAAGCTGTCGTTCCGGCTGGTCGCCGGACAGGACCCGGACCGGATCGAGAAGCTGGTCACGGCCTGGGTCGCCACCCAGGTGCCGGACGGCATCCGGCACGAGATCTCCTTCAGCGCGGGCACCCGCCCCTGTCTGACGCCGCTGGACCACCCGGCGCTTCAGTCGGTCGTCCGGGCCATGGGCCGCGCCTTCGGCCAGAAGATCCGTTTCACCCGCGAGGGCGGCTCGGGACCTGCCGCCGACCTCCAGGACGTGCTCGGCGCACCCGTGCTCTTCCTGGGGATCTCCGTCCCGTCCGACGGCTGGCACGCGCCCAACGAGAAGGTCGAGGTCGACCTCCTCCTCAAGGGCGTCGAGACCACCGCCCACCTGTGGGGCGACCTCGGCGCCGCGGGCCGGTGACGGGCCGCGCGCCCGCCCCGCGGCCCAGCCGCCGAACGAACACCGCTGAACCCATCCACCCGGGGGAGTTGGAAGCACCTGTGAGCACCACCAGCACCACCAGCAGTGACGCCACCGCGGACCGGCCGATCGGCCTCGCCACACCCATCAGCCTCACCGAGCCGAGCGGCGTCGACCGCGCGGCCCACCACCGTCTGGACGAGGCCTGGCTGGCGGCGGCCTGGAGCCACCCGACCACCAGGGTCTTCGTGGTCTCCGGTGGGCAGGTCCTGATCGACGACACCGCCGACGGCCGTACGGAACTGGTCATGACCCCGGCCTTCGAGGCCCCGGTCACCGAGACCCACCGCTACTTCCTGGGCACCGACGACGACGGCGTCAGCTACTTCGCCCTCCAGAAGGACACCCTGCCGGGCCGGATGGACCAGTCCGCGCGCGCGGCGGGGCTGCGGGAGGCCGGGCTGCTGCTGTCGCCCCGGGACGTGGGCCTGATGGTGCACGCGGTCGCCCTGGAGAACTGGCAGCGGCTGCACCGCTTCTGCTCCCGCTGCGGCGAGCGCACGGTCATCGCGGCCGCCGGCCACATCCGCCGCTGCCAGGCGTGCGGCGCCGAGCACTACCCGCGCACCGACCCGGCCGTGATCATGCTGGTCACGGACGAGCAGGACCGCGCGCTGCTGGGCCGCCAGGTGCACTGGCCGGAGGGCCGCTTCTCCACGCTGGCGGGCTTCGTCGAGCCCGGTGAGTCCATCGAGCAGTCGGTGCGCCGCGAGGTCTTCGAGGAAGCGGGCGTCACGGTCGGCGAGGTCGAGTACGTCGCCAGCCAGCCCTGGCCCTTCCCGTCCAGCCTGATGCTCGGCTTCATGGCGCACGCCACGTCGTCCGAGATCAACGTGGACGGCGAGGAGATCCACGAGGCCCGCTGGTTCTCCCGCGAGGACCTGCGCGCCGCCTTCGAGTCCGGCGAGATCCTGCCGCCGTACGGCATCTCGATCGCGGCCCGTCTGATCGAGCTCTGGTACGGCAAGCCGCTGCCGAAGCCCACGCACTGAGGCCACGCCGCCCCGCGTGCCACGCCGCCCCGTGTACGCGAAAAGGCCCCCACCGCGCCGGTGGGGGCCTTCGTACGCGCGCGTGGCGGCGAAGCGGCGTGGATCAGACGCCGATCTTCTGCTTGACCTGGGCGAGCGAGGGGTTCGTCAGGGTCGAGCCGTCGGCGAAGAGCACGGTCGGAACCGTCTGGTTGCCACCGTTGGCCTTCTCGACGAAGGCCGCCGACTCCGGGTCCTGCTCGATGTTGATCTCGTTGTACGCGATGCCCTCGCGGTCCATCTGGCTCTTCAGCCGGCGGCAGTAGCCGCACCAGGTGGTGCTGTACATCGTCACAGTGCCCGGCATGCTCTCGCACTCCTCATGTTCGGCTGGATGGGTGAACCAAGGGATTGAACGTACGCGATCGAGCGGCCATTCCCGCGTTAGTACGACGAATCTCACCCCCTGTGGACAACGAGTCCCGTCCGCCTCCGCCGACCTGGCAGCATGGCGGGGTGACATCAGCAACGCACTCCTCTCTCTTCCCACAGGTCCCCGAGTCGGCGGACGCGGTGCTCGACGGCCTCGACCCCGAGCAGCGCGAGGTCGCCACGGCCCTGCACGGACCGGTGTGCGTGCTGGCCGGCGCCGGGACGGGCAAGACCCGGGCGATCACCCACCGGATCGCCTACGGGGTGCGGGCCGGGATCCTGCACCCGAGCAGTGTGCTGGCCGTCACGTTCACCAACCGCGCGGCGGGAGAGATGCGCGGCCGGCTGCGCCAGCTCGGTGCGGGCGGCGTCCAGGCGCGCACCTTCCACTCGGCCGCCCTGCGCCAGCTCCAGTACTTCTGGCCCAAGGCCGTCGGCGGCGAGCTGCCCCGCCTGGTCGAGCGCAAGGTCCAGCTGGTCGCGGAGGCGGGCGCGCGCTGCCGGGTCCGCCTCGACCGCGGCGAGCTGCGGGATGTCACGGGCGAGATCGAATGGGCGAAGGTCACCCAGACCGTCCCCGCGGACTACCCGGCGGCGGTCGCCAAGTCGCTGCGCGACGCCCCGCGCGACCCCGCCGAGATCTCCCAGATCTACGGGGCGTACGAGGAGCTCAAGCGCGACCGGGGAATGATCGACTTCGAGGACGTGCTGCTGCTCACCGTGGGCGTGCTCCAGGACCGGCACGACATCGCCGAGCAGATCCGCGCCCAGTACCAGCACTTCGTGGTCGACGAGTACCAGGACGTCAGCCCCCTCCAGCAGCGTCTCCTGGAGCTGTGGCTCGGCGACCGCGACAGCCTCTGCGTCGTCGGCGACGCCAGCCAGACGATCTACTCGTTCACCGGCGCCACCCCCGACCACCTGCTGAACTTCCGCACCCGCCACCCCCAGGCGACCGTCGTCAAGCTGGTCCGGGACTACCGCTCGACCCCTCAGGTGGTGCACCTCGCCAACGGCCTGCTGGCCCAGGCGCGCGGCCGCGCCGCCGACCACCGCCTCGAACTGGTCTCCCAGCGCGAGGCGGGCCCCGAGCCGGTCTATACGGAGTACGGGGACGAGCCCGCCGAGGCCGAGGGCGTAGCCCGGCGCATCCGCGACCTCATCGCCTCCGGGGTGTCGGCCGGCGAGATCGCCGTGCTCTACCGGATCAACGCCCAGTCGGAGGTCTACGAGCAGGCCCTGGCCGACGCGGGCGTGCCCTACCAGCTGCGCGGCGCCGAGCGCTTCTTCGAGCGGCCCGAGGTCAGGGAGGCGGGCATCGCCCTGCGCGGCGCCGCCCGCGCGGGCGGCAACGACTCCCTCCTCGACGACGCCGTGGACCTCCCCTCCCAGGTCCGGGCGGTCCTCGGCACCAAGGGCTGGTCCTCCGCGCCCCCGGCCGGTGCCGGCGCGGTCCGCGACCGCTGGGAGTCGCTGGCGGCGCTGGTCCGGCTGGCGGAGGACTTCGCGCGTGCCAAGCCCGGCGCGACGCTCTCCGACCTGGTGGCCGAGCTCGACGAGCGCGCGGCCGCCCAGCACGCGCCGACGGTCGAGGGCGTCACCCTGGCCTCGCTGCACGCCGCGAAGGGTCTGGAGTGGGACGCGGTCTTCGTGGTCGGCCTCACCGAGGGCATGATGCCGATCACATATGCGAAGACCGACGAGCAGGTCGAGGAGGAGCGCCGGCTGCTGTACGTGGGCGTCACCCGCGCCCGGGTGCACCTGGCGCTGTCCTGGTCGCTCTCGCGGTCTCCGGGCGGGCGGCCCTCCCGCCGCCCCAGCCGCTTCCTGAACGGCCTGCGGCCGGGCTCCGCAGCCCTCGGCGCCCGCGCCTCCTCGTCGGGCGGCACGGGCGGGGTCGAGCGCGGCGCCGCCCGCAGAAGGACCCGGCGCGGCCCGGTGCTGTGCCGGGTGTGCGGAAAGACGCTCACCGAGGCCGGCGAGATGAAGCTGATGCGCTGCGAGGACTGCCCCTCCGACATGGACGAGGGACTGTACGAGCGGCTGCGCGACTGGCGTGCGGGCCAGGCGAGCCGGCTGGGCCAGCCGCCGTACTGCGTCTTCACCGACAAGACCCTGATGGCGATCGCGGAGGCGGTGCCGGCCAGCGGCGGGGAGCTCGCGGTGATCTCCGGCGTCGGCGCCCGCAAGCTGGACCGCTTCGGCACCGATGTCCTGGCCATCTGCGCAGGCCAGGAGGTTGACGCAAGCGAGGAGGAGCCCTCTTGAAAACTCGTGGGAAAAATAGTTTGCGCCCGCCCCAGGAATCCCCATAGGTTCTTAACCACGGAGACAGCGGCTTCTCAGAGGCCCTGCGTCCGTGCTCTACTTGCTGTACTTATCCGAATACGCATGGGATCAAGGCCCCCGGGCCCCAGCTCCCCGAGACGCCGAGAGGAGGCGAGACCAGTGACCAGCTTCATGAACTCCACCAGCACCAGCACCACCAAAGTGACCGATCGCTCGGTCGTCGCCACCTGCCTGCTCGGCTCCTCTTTCCAGGGCACCGGTCTGTCCGCCGGCGTCTCCGGTCTGCTCGGCCTCTCGGCCGTCATTCCGTCCTCCCTGGCGAGCTTCCCCGTGCGCAACGGCAATGAGCGACCGACCCAGGCACCGGAAGCAGTGGTGGCGAAGGGACAGGCCCAGGCCTATGCCTTTGCGGCGGCCGGTGCCGGAGCCGAGAAGCAGACGACGCAGCACCACACGATGTGGGCCTTCCGTGGGCTCGAACCCTGGAGTGATCCAGCCTGATCCAGGATCAGGCAGGCGCCTTCAGGGCCGCGGAACCCCACCAGGGATCCGCGGCCCTTCTGTTTGTCCCCGAACGGGGATGGCAGCGCGAAGGGGTCGCGGTACCAGCCGAAACCCGGCCGACCGGCCGGACCGACAACAAAGACGAGGAAGAAAACACCGTGCAACTCGAAGCGCACGCCCCGTCCGTACCGCCCGCCCAGACGATCCCCCCGCCCGGTCTCACGGAGGACCCCGCCTTGACTCCCCTCACCGCGCTCACCGCGCTCGACGACGCCATCGAGAACCTCGGCGTACCCGTCCCCTGCCGCTCGTACGACCCGGAGGTCTTCTTCGCGGAGTCCCCGGCAGACGTCGAGTACGCCAAGTCCCTCTGCCGTACCTGTCCGCTGGTCGAGGCCTGCCTCGCCGGGGCCAAGGAGCGGCGCGAGCCCTGGGGCGTCTGGGGCGGCGAGCTCTTCGTCCAGGGTGTGGTCGTAGCCCGCAAGCGGCCCCGTGGCCGCCCGCGCAAGAACCCGGTCGCGGCATGAACCGCCCGGGAACCATCGACCGCCCCCTCACGAACGACCCCCAGAAGCAGGCCCCGATGACGACGTCCGCCAGCGAGCCCATGGGCTCCGCGACCCCAGACTTCACCACCACCGGCGCGAACGCCTCGCGTCAGAACAGGACCCTCGAAATGCAACTCATGCCAGAAGCCCTCGCCCGTGCCCATATGCACGAGCGCATGCGGGAAGCCGAGGCCGAGCGTCAGGCCATGCGCCTGATCGCCGCCCGGCGTATGCAACGCCGCGCCGAGCGCGTGTCGATGCGTGCCCGCCGCGCCCTGGCCATGGCCGTCATGCAGTAATGACGGCCACCGCCTGCCGCGCGAAGTGACGAATCAGCCCACGGGGGCCGGTCCGAACGGACCGGCCCCCGCGGTGCGTTGTGCCCGCAACCACCGGCCGCGGCGGTATCGTCACGAAATGGACGACCCGACTCAGCCGGCTGCCGAGACCGTTGTGTGCTCGCGCTGCGGCACTCCCGCCGAGAGCACTCCGCCGACCTGGACCTACTCCGTCGAGAACGGCCGCCGTCTCTACTTCTGCGACGACTGTGCGCGCGCCAACATCCGGGCGATCGAGAGCAGACTCGACTCCGTGTGGTGGTGACCCGGCCGGGGCGCGGACCCGCCCCGGCGGATCTCACGCCCCCGCGGGCTGCTCGTCCTCCTCGTTCGCCTCGTTCTCCGGCTCCCCGGCCGCCAGGACCGTCACGTTCTCCAGCTCTGCGAGCTCCTCGTCCACGGGCAGGAACCCGGGCACCCAGGTCTCCAGTTCGTCCCGCAGCCGGACCGTCGCGTCCAGCTGGCAGAGCACTCCGATGGTGGAGAGCGTCACCCGGTGTATCAGCAGATACGCGGGCGGCAGGTTGAGCTGCTTGCCCAGCTGGTGCGCGGGGGAGCGCGGGTCGGCGATCCGCGCCGCCTGCCCGCGCATCCAGGCCCTGGTGAAGGTGAACTCGTCCGCCTGCGCGGGCTCGATGATGGGCAGCAGATAGTCCAGGACCGCGTCCGGGTCGAGGTCTATGGACTCCTTCACGAAGCCCTCCTCGCACAGCAGCGCGTAGACCGCTTCGGCGTCGCCGTCGAGCGTCATCCGCAGCGAGTCGCCGATCGTCCGGGGCAGCCCGCCGGGCAGCCGGTCCACCGTCCCGAAGTCCAGCACCCCCAGCCGCCGGGGCCCGCCCTCCTTCTCCGGTGGCAGCAGCCGGAAGTTGCCCGGGTGCGGGTCGGCGTGCAGCAGCCCGGTCCGCGCCGGACCCGAGAAGAGGAAGCGCGCGAGGAGCTGGCCCGCCCGGTCGCGCTCCTCCTCCGTACCGTCCGCGATCACCTCGGAGAGCGGGGTCCCGTCGATCCACTCGGTCACCAGGACCTGGTCGCACTGGTGCACCACATCGGGCACCACCACGTCCGGGTCGTCCGCGAACTCCGCCGCGTGCTCCCGCTGGGCCCGGGCCTCCAGCTCGTAGTCCAGCTCCTCGGAGACCCGGTCGCGCAGCTCCGAGATGAGCGGCTTGATGTCCATACCCGGGATCAGCGGCCCGAGCAGCCGGGCGAACCGGCTCAGCTGGGTGAGGTCCGAGAGCAGCGCCTCCCCGGCTCCCGGGTACTGCACCTTGACCGCGACCTCGCGCCCGTCGTGCCAGACCGCCCGGTGCACCTGCCCGATCGAGGCCGCCGCGGCGGGCTTCTCCTCGAACTCCAGGAACAGCTCGCGCCACTCCTGCCCGAGCCGCTCGGCGAGCACCGAGTGCACCGTACGCGTCGGCATGGGCGGCGCCGCCTCCTGGAGCTTGGTCAGCGCGGCCCGGTAGGGCCCGGCGATCTCCTCGGGCAGCGCGGACTCGAAGACGGACATGGCCTGCCCGAACTTCATCGCCCCGCCCTTCAGCTCGCCCAGGACCTTGAAGAGCTGCTCGGCGGTGCGCTGCTGGAGCTCGCGGCCCACGATCTCCGCGGACTTGCCGCCGATCCGCTTGCCCAGGCCCCAGGTGGCACGCCCGGCGAAACCCAGTGGCAGCGCGGCCAACTTGGCGGTCCGGGTGACCGCCTTCCGGGGAAGATCAGACATGCGCCCCTCCAATTCCCAGCCGGCCGTGCCGCGCGCCTCGCGGCAGTGCGTCGTCGACAGCGGTTACCGGGCCATTGTGTCCTGCGACCGGGCGCTCCCCGAGGTGTGCTCCCCCTCACTTTTCCCACCAGCGCCGCAGGGGCAGTCGAGCCGGGGCGCCAGACGCCGGGGCCGCCAGCCGAGCGAGGGCAGCGACGCCTCCCACCGCGTGCCCGTGCTCGCCGGGAGATCGCCGTCCAGGAAGGCCAGCGCGTGCCCCGCGGCCAGCCCGGCCACGGCGGTCGCGAGGGCGAGGTCACAGGGGGGCACGGCGCTCTGGCGGCGGCCGGAGCGCCACTGCGCCAGCATCCGGGGCCAGCCGGGATCGCGCTCGGCGCGCTCCAGCGCCAGACAGCCCGCGCACCCGGTGCCCCCGGGCAGGACCAGCGGCCCCACCAGCCCGGTCGTCTCCACAACTCCCGCGTACAGATGGGGGATGCCCGCCGCCACCCACTCCCCGCCGGTCACCGGATCCGGTGCGTGGACATCGAGGCCGTCCCTGGGGGCCACCACGATCAGTGACAGCCCCGTCGGCCCGTCCGCCTCGCCGGCCCGGGGCGGCCGGTCCGGCGCCGCACCCCGCACCAGCTGCCGCGCGGCCGGGCCCCGCCGCTCACCGACCGCCCGCTCGGGCAGCCCGCCGGGCGCCACGTCCCACGGCCGCACCGTCCCGCCGTCCAGCACCTCCACCCGCCCCACCCCGGACGCGGCGAGGACCGAGGCGATCGTCGCCCCCACCCGCCCCGCGCCCCGCACCTGCACCTTCAGCGACCGGCGGGCGGCCAATCGCCGTGCCCCCTCGCCCGGTTCGGGGTGGACCAGACTGAGCGAGGCCAGATCGGACCTGGTCCGGTCGAAGGCCGCGGCCCGTCCGCGCAGCTCCTGGGCCGCCGGGCCGCCGCCCGTCGGATCGTCGACCACCCCGGCCTCGGTCAACCGCTCCACCAGCGCGTCCACTTGGCCGGGCGAGAGGTCCAGGGCCCTCGCCTCCTCGTACAGCAGGGGCAGGCCGCGGGTGCCGTCGAGGAGTTCCAGGAAGCTCCCCGTCGCCGTGTCCACGGGCGAGACCACCACCGCCCGCGCCGGTGACACCCCGAACTGCACGGTCTGCCGGTCCCGCCACGCCCGGCGCAGTGCCGGCTTGAGCATCGGATGCATCTCGACCCCCCGTTCTCTCCGTGCGCACACGAGCAGTCCGTGTGCACACGGCCCGTCCGCGCGCACACGACCCGTCCGCCGGTCCGCGGCCGGACGTGAGCCGTCCGGTCGCGATCCCTCGTGCGATCCGTTGCCAGAATGCCGGGTGCGCCGAACCCGTGCGGAAAGTTGTCCACAGGCACGGCCATTAGTCATTCAAATGGTGCCCGCCGCGAATGGATCATGGGCCAACCCTCCCGGAGGCGGGACTTCCCCCACTGACAGCGGGTAACGTCGGGGCGTGCCCGCCGACCCACTGCAGAGTGCCGGAAGCCCGCCCCGCAGTCCCACAAGTCCGCCGCCCCGCGGTCATGCGACGAGCGCGGTCGAGGTGCGCAGGAGCGCCCGGCGCAACAGGACGGTCTCGGCGTACCGCGAGGGCGACCGCACCATCGTGCTGATCCCGGCCCGGATGTCCGAGGCCGAGGAGCAGCGCTGGGTGAACGTGATGCTCGACAAGCTCGCCGCCCAGGAGAGCAAGCGGATGCTGGGCGACGCGGAACTGACCGAGCGCGCCGAGCGGTTGTCCGACCTGTACTTCGAGGGCCGGGCGCGCCCCGCCTCGGTGCGCTGGGTGACCAACCAGAACACCCGCTGGGGCTCGTGCACCCCGGCGGAGGGCAGCATCCGCCTGTCGCACCGGTTGCAGGGCATGCCCGAGTACGTCGTCGACTACGTGCTGGTCCACGAGCTGGCGCACCTGCTGGTGCCGGGCCATGGGCCGCGCTTCTGGCGGCTGCTGGAGGCCTATCCCCGGACGGAACGCGCGCGTGGATACCTCGAAGGGGTGGTGGCGGCCGAACGGCTGCCGCACCTGCCCGCCGCACGCGGAGAGTGATCTTTGCGATCGTGTACCGAAAGCGTACCGGTGCGTCCCGGCTTGGCCGATTGTCGCAGGCAGCCGTTAGCCTGGCGCGACCAATCACACTCGGGATGGGGGACGGTCGTTTCGCATGGCCAGGGAATTCCAACGCGGCCACAAGGCCAAGATCAGTGACCTGACAGCGGGAATGGATCTGTATGTAGGCGTGCAGATCGGCGCCCCCGGACTGTCCTTCGACATCAGCTGCTTCGGCCTCGACGCGAACGAGCAGCTGTCGGACGACCGGTACTTCATCTTCTTCAACCAGCCCAAGTCGCCCGAGGAGTCCATCCAGCTCCTCGGCGCCCAGGCCGGGGACACCGAGTCGTTCCGCGTCACGCTGGACCGGGTCCCGGCCCACATCCACAAGCTCTCGTTCACCGCGACGATCGACGGCGCGGGCCAGATGTCGCAGGTCGGGCCCGGGTACATCAGAGTCGTCGCCGGTGGCGAGGAAGTCGTCAGATACGCCTTCACGGGCGCCGAGTTCAGCACAGAGCGGGCGGTGATGCTGGGCGACTTCTACCTCAAGGACGTCTGGCGCTTCGCGGCCGTGGGCCAGGGCTTCGACGGCGGCCTGGAGGCGCTGCTGAAGAACTTCGGCGGCGAGGTCCTGGAGGAGGAGCCCGCGGCGCCGCAGCAGCCGCAGGGCGCCGCCCCGGGCTTCGCCCCGCCCCCGCAGGCCGCCCCCGCGCCCCAGTTCGGCGCGCCGGCCGCGCCGCGACAGCCCCAGCCCCCGCAGCCGGCCCCCCAGTTCGGCGCTCCCGCCCCGGCCCCCGCGCAGCACTACGCGCCGCCGCCGCCCGGGTCCACGCCGCCTCCGGCGCCCGCGCCCAGCCCGCAGATCCACGCGGCGCCGACGCTCGCTGCGCCGCTGACCATGCCGCCGGGCACCGTCCCGCCCCCGGCCGCCCCGGCCGCCCCGTACGGACAGCCGCCCCAGCAGCCCTCGTACGGCCAGGTGCCGGGTCAGTACCCCGGCCAGGTCCCGCCGCCCGGCGCGCCCGCCCCGTACGGCCGGCCCGCGCCCTACGGTCAGCCGGCTCCCTACGGCCACCCCGCCCCGTACGGCGGGCAGCCCGGTGCCCCGCAGGGGATGCCGCCCGGCGGCGGCCTCGCGGGCGCCATCCAGCAGTACAAGGAGCTGCCCACCGGACAGCGCTGGACCCCGCAGAACAAGCAGCTCGTCCGGGTCGACCTGGGCGTCGGCGGCTCCCCGGTGCTGGCCCGCCAGGGCAGCATGGTGATGTACCAGGGCAAGGTCGACTTCGGCTACAAGGGCGCCGGGTTCGCCGGCCGGATCGTCGGCAACGCGACCGGCCAGGAGATGCAGCTGATGCGCTGCAGCGGCCGCGGCCAGGTCTTCCTCGCCGAGAACAGCGCCCATCTGCACCCCATCGAGCTCCAGGGCGACGGCATCTGCGTCTCCGCCGAGCACGTGCTGGCCTTCGACGAGTCGCTCCAGTACGAGGTCCGCCGTATCGAGGGCCACGGGATCCCCGGCGGCGCGCTGTTCACCATGCTGTTCCAGGGCACCGGCACGCTCGTGGTGATGACCCACGGCACCCCGGTCGTCCTGCCGGTCACCCCGACCACGTTCGCGGACAGCGACGCGATCGTGGCGTGGTCGTCCGCCTCGCAGGTGATCGTCTCCAGCCAGGTCCGGCTGCGCCGCAACGCCTACCCGGGCCACAGCGGCGAGTCCGTCAACCTGCAGTTCCGCGGCGCGCCCGGGAACTTCATCGTCGTCCAGCCGTACGAGGTCTGAGGGAGCCCGGACAATGAACCAGCAGCTCGCGGGCTATGCCCCCACCCCCGTCGCCGCCCGGATGGAGAACCACGGCAGCGCCATGCTCAAGGTGGCCATGGCCACCGGACAGGACCTCTTCGCGCGCGTGGGCTCGATGGTCGCCTACGAGGGCTTCATCCAGTACGAGCCCAACCCGCCGGCCGTGCGCCAGATCGCCCGCGACTGGATCACCGGCGAGGGCGCCCCGCTGATGAAGTGCACCGGCGACGGACTGCTCTACCTCGCCGACTACGGCGCCAATGTCGTCGTCGTCCAGCTCAACAACGACGCGCTGTCCGTCAACGGCACCAATGTGCTCGCCTTCGACGCGAGCCTCCAGTGGGGCGTCGAGCGGGTCAAGGGCCTCGCCAAGTTCGCCGGCCAGGGGCTGTTCAACGTGAAGATCTCCGGCACCGGCTGGGTCGCCCTGACCTCGCGCGGCACACCGGTCGTCGTCGACTGCGGCAGCGGCGAGGACGAGACGTACGTCGACCCGGACGCGCTGGTGGCCTGGTCCCCGAACCTCAAGGTGAAGGGCAAGCGCAGCTTCAAGGCGTCCTCGCTGATCGGCCGGGGCAGCGGAGAGGCGTACCAGATGGCCTTCTCGGGCCAGGGGATCGTCGTCGTACAGCCGAGTGAGGACAGCACCGACCGCCTGCGGGCCCGGGGCTGAGGGGGAGCGAGAACATCATGCAGAGCCCGCTTTTCAGCTACACCGAGCAGCAGTCCCAGGAGCGCTACAGCGCGCAGAACCCGCAGCTGCTGCGGGTCGTGCTCAGCGGCCACGACGACATCCTGGCCCGCAAGGGCTCGATGGTCGCCTACCAGGGGCTGATGGAGTTCGACGGCGAGTACCAGTCGCGGGGCCACCAGAACGCGCGCGCCCACACCGGCGAGGGCCTGGACCTGATGCGCGTCTCCGGCCAGGGCACCGTCTACTTCGCCAACCTCGCCCAGTACGTGCACGTGGTGGACGTCGACCGGGACGGGCTGACCGTGGACAGCGGCTACGTCCTGGCGATGGACTCCTCGCTGCACTACGAGGTCGTCGCGGTGGACAGCCAGTACGGCATTTCCGGCACCGGCAAGTTCCAGCTCAACATCACCGGCACCGGCAAGGTCGTCCTGATGACCTCGGGCCAGCCGCTGGTGCTCCAGGTCACCCCGGACAAGTACGTCAACGCCGACGCCGACGCGATCGTGGCCTGGTCCACCTCGCTGCGGGTGCAGATGCAGGCGCAGACGCACTCCACGGGCGTGTGGCGGCGCCGGGGCAACACCGGCGAGGGCTGGGAGCTCAGCTTCCTCGGCCAGGGCTTCGCGCTCGTCCAGCCCAGCGAGGTGCTGCCGCCGCAGAACGCGGTGATCGGCCAGGGCCTGCGGGCCCAGTACGGCATGGGCCAGCAGGGGGCCCACGCGCAGAACCAGGGCAACGCCTGGAGCTGACCGGGTGCCGGTAACCGATAAGCGGTAGGCGGTAAGAGGTAAGGGGCGGTCGCCATGGGCGACCGCCCCTTACGTCGTCGCTCTTTCTCAGCCCGTCACAGCCGGGCCCGCGCGGCCTCCATCAGCCGCACCACCGAGTCGTCGGCGACCTCGGCCACCTCGTCGTACCCGAACCAGCGCAGGTCCAGCGACTCGTCGCTGATCGCCTCGACCGCGCCGGCCGGGGCCAGCGCCGCGTACTGGACGTCCAGGTGCCAGTTGCAGGGCGAGGGGATCGGGTGCCGGTCGAGCCGGACGGGGCCGCCCGGCAGCAGGGTGAGACCCGGCACACCGGACTCCTCGGTCGCCTCGCGCAGGGCGGCGGCCGTCAGCGAGACGTCCTGCGGCTCGCAGTGGCCGCCCATCTGCAGCCACATGTTCAGCTTGCGGTGCAGCGTCAGCAGCACCTGGCCGCGCTCCGGGGCGATCACCAGCGCGCTCGCCGTGAGGTGGCCGGCCTCGCAGGCCTTCCACATCCCGTCCGGGTGCGCCGAGAGATGGTCCAGATAGGTCCGGCGCAGCTCGGGCTGGTCCTCGTACGTCTTCAGTACGAGGACCGCGTCTTCGTGCAGGCTCACTTGCCGTCGTCGCCCTTGCTGTCGTCGTCCTTGCCGTCCTCGCCCTTGGCCCCGGGCTCGTCCGTCGGCCCGTCCTTGCGGGAGGCCGCCTCGCCGAGCATCTTGTCGAGCTCTGAGAAGTCCAGCTGCTCGTGGTGGACAAAGCCGTCCGGGTCGTCCAGGTCGGAGGCGGTCGGCAGCATGTCCGGGTGCTCCCACAGGCCGTCGCGGCCGTCGACCCCGCGCGCGTCCGTGAGCGAGGCCCACAGGCGCGAGGCGTCCCGCAGCCGGCGCGGGCGCAGCTGGAGGCCGATCAGGGTGGCGAAGGTCTGCTCGGCCGGGCCGCCGCTCGCCCGGCGCCGTCGCAGCGTCTCGCGCAGTGCGTCGGCCGAGGTCAGGCGCGGCTTGGCGGCCTCGTGCACCACCGCGTCCACCCAGCCCTCGACGAGCGCCAGGGCCGTCTCCAGACGCGCCAGGGCGGCCTTCTGCTCCGGGGTGTCCTCGGGCTGGAACATGCCCTGCTGAAGGGCTTCCTGGAGCTGCTCGGGGTTGGACACGTCGAGCTGGCCGACCGCGTCCTCCAGCTTCGCGGTGTCGACCTTGATCCCGCGCGCGTAGCCCTCGACCGCGCCGAACAGGTGCGAGCGCAGCCACGGCACATGGGCGAAGAGGCGGTGGTGAGCCGCCTCGCGCAGCGCCAGATAGAGCCTGACCTCGTCCTTCGGGACGCCCAGGTCCTTGCCGAACGCCTCGATGTTCAGCGGCAGCAGCGCGGCTTTGCCGGCCGGGCCGAGCGGCAGGCCGATGTCGGTCGAGCCGACGACCTCGCCCGCCAGGACGCCCACGGCCTGGCCGATCTGCTGGCCGAACATGGCGCCGCCCATCGAGCGCATCATGCCGATCAGCGGGCCCGCCATGGCCTGCATCTCCTCGGGCAGCACGCCGCCCATGGCCGCGCCGACGCGCTCGGCGACCGGGTCGACGAGCTCCTTCCAGGCCGGCTGGGTCGCCTCGACCCACTCCGCGCGGCTCCACGCCACGGCCGTGGAGGCGCCCGAGGGCAGCGACGTCACCCCGTCCAGCCACAGGTCGGCGAGGCGCACGGCCTCCTCGACGGCGGCGCGCTCGGCGGGGCCGACGCTCTCGTCCCTGGTGCCGTCGGCGGTGCCCTGGGCGACCGTCTGACGCGCGATCTGCTTGGCCATGTCCCAGTTCACGGGACCGCCCTCGTAGCTGAGCATCTGGCCGAGCTGCTGGAAGGCCGCTCCCAGGTCGTTCGGGTTCAGCGAGCCGAACATGGCCGCGAACGGGTTGTCCGCACCGCCGGCCCCGCCGCCGAACCCGAACGGATTCGCCGGGCCGCCCTGGTTGCCCTTGCCCTTCTCCTTGCCCTCGTCGCCGTTCTCCGGCTCCTCCGGCGGAAGGCCGAATCCGAATGGGTTGTCACTCACGGGTTTCCTCGGCTCCTAGGGCCGCCGGCTTCCTGCCGACGGCGACTGCCCACGAACACCACCAGCGTAGACATCCGCGCCGGATAAGGGCTCGGTGCTCCGCCGACTCCTGGCCTGCGGCAGGATGGACGTCACCTGGTCCGTACGCGGTCATTCGTGTACGTACTGAAGACAACCGCTGGAGACGCCCGGTGAGTTCCCCAGATCCGCAGGTTCGCGCAGCGCGAAACCATTCCCCCTCAGCAGCGCGGGGTCCCGTCGTCGCGGTCACCGGTGCCGCGGCCGGGATCGGCGCGCTGCTCACCGCGCGGCTCGCCGCATCCGAGGAGATCAAGCAGGTCATCGCCATCGACGAGCGCCGGGGGGAGGTGACCGAGGCCACCTGGCACATCCTGGACGTGCGCGACCCGGCGATCGCCGAGAAGCTGCGCGGCGCCGACGTCGTCGTCCACCTGGCGCTCGACCTCGACCTGGAGACCGACGCCGCCGCCCGTACGGCCTACAACGTCCGCGGCACGCAGACGGTGCTGACCGCCGCCGCCGCGGCCGGGGTGCACCGGGTCGTGCTGTGCACCTCGGCCATGGTCTACGGGGCGCTGCCCGACAACGACATCCCCCTCTCCGAGGACGCCGAGCTGCGCGCCACCGCCGAGGCGACCGGCGTCGGCGACCTGCTGGAGATCGAGCGCCTGGGCCGCCGCGCCCCGCGCGCCCACCCCGGTCTCAACGTCACGGTGGTAAGACCCGCCGTCCTGGTGGGCGGTACTGACACCGCCCTCACCCGGTACTTCGAGTCGCCCCGCCTCCTGGTGGTCGCCGGATCCCGTCCGACCTGGCAGTTCTGCCATGTCGAGGACCTGTGCAGCGCTCTGGAGTACGCGGCGCTCGGCAAGGTCGACGGCGAGTTCGCGGTCGGCTGCGACGGCTGGCTCGAACAGGAGGAGGTCGAGGAGCTCAGCGGCATCCGGCGGATGGAGCTGCCCTCGGCGGTAGCGCTCGGCGCCGCCGCCCGGCTGCACCGGATCGGCCTCACCCCGTCCCCGGCGGGCGACCTGGCGTACACGATGCACCCCTGGGTGGTCAGCGTGGGGCGGCTGCACGACGCGGGCTGGCGGCCGCAGTGGACCAACGAGGAGGTCCTCGCCGAGCTCCTGGAGGAGGCCGCGGGCCGGCACACCGTGGCGGGCCGCCGGCTGGGCCGCAAGGACGCGACGGCCGCCGGGGCCGCCGGTGCGACGGTCGCGCTGCTCGGAGCGGCCGCCGTGGTCCGCAGGGCCCGCAAGCGGCGGGGGCTGTAGGACCCTCCTACGGAGGACGTCGGTGACGGGGTGAAAGAGCTATACCGCGATGTCAGTGCGGTACGGCACGATGGGTCCATGGCACAGACCCACCCCGATCACCCCGGCGAGCAGGCGGCGGACGACCCAATCCGGCTGCTCGAGATCCGTGACACCCCGCTCTCCCTGGACGAGGTGTTCCGCGCCGTGGGCGACCCCTCGGCGGGCGGCACCGCCCTCTTCGTCGGCACCGTGCGCGACCACGACGGCGGCGCCGACGTCTCGGCGCTCGGGTACTCGTGCCATCCGACGGCCGAGGCGGAGATGCGCCGAGTGGCCGACAAGGTGGTCGCCGAGTTCCCGGTCCGCGCGCTGGCGGCCGTCCACCGGGTGGGCGAACTGGGCGTGGGCGATCTGGCGGTCGTCGTGGCGGTCTCCTGCGCGCACCGGGGCGAGGCCTTCGCGGCCTGCCGCAAGCTGATCGACGACCTGAAACACGAGGTCCCGATCTGGAAGCACCAGCGGTTCTCGGACGGCACGGACGAATGGGTCGGCGCCTGCTGACCCTTCCCGGCCGCCTCCAACGGGTGAACGGGCCGCCTGATCAGGGTGTCTGAAACCCTGTCGGGGGGATCCGCCCCGATTTGCGTAACCGCACCCCTGCCCCGAGCGTTGATCTCGCAGATGGTTAATCTGCTGATCTGTCAGTTGCGGTAGCTCATCTGGGGACGGGAGGACGGAATGGCTGCACTCACCTGGCTGCTGATTCCGCTTTTCGCTGCTGTCGGCGCGGCGATATGGGCGAGCTGGGCAGCCCGCAATCGTACGACCGGCGACATCGCGGAACTCGACGGCTACAGCCGGTTCCGCGAGGCCATGGAGAAGTCCCAGGCCGGAACCGAGCCCGCCTGACCTCCTTCGGCACCCTCCCCGCGCCCCTTTCGGTACGTGGCTGCCCACCCTCCTCGTACGGACCGGCCCCGGCGGTGCACTGACAGGCACGTCCCGTACTGTCGTTCCATGCCACGCCGCACCGCGACGATGCTCGCCTCCACCTTGATCCTGATCGCGCTGCTCTGCGCAGGCGTCCTCATCAAAGTGCCGTACTCGGAGATGTCGCCCGGCCCCACGGTGAACACCCTCGGCGAGGCGCGTGGCGAGCCCGTGCTGCAGATCTCCGGGCACAAGACCTACCCGACGACCGGCCACCTCAACATGACGACGGTCAGGGTCACCGGTGCGGACTACAAGATGAACCTCGTGGAGGCCGTCTACGGCTGGCTGGCCCACGACAACAAGGTCGTCCCGCACGACACGCTCTACCCGGACGGCAAGACCGAGGAGCAGTCCTCGCAGGAGAACGCCGAGGAGTTCAGCCAGTCCCAGGAGAGCGCCAAGGTCGCGGCCCTCAAGGAGCTGAAGATCCCGGTGAAGTCGCGGGTCGTGGTGGCGTCCGTGGTCAAGGCCAGCCCGGCCGAGAACAAGCTGCACGCGGGCGATGTGATCAGGTCCGTCGACGGCTCGCCGGTCAAGGAGCCGGGGGACGTGGCCAAGCTGGTCACCAAGCACCGCCCGGGCCAGAACGTCGTCTTCTCCGTCGTCCCGGCCAAGGACGCGGCCGCGGCCGAGAAGGCGGGCAAGGAGCCCGAGGGCGCCGAGAACGTCACGATCACCACCGAGAAGGCCAAGGACGGCGACCGGGCGATCGTCGGCATCCAGGCCGGGACCGACCACACCTTCCCGTTCTCCATCGACATCAAGCTCGCCGACGTCGGCGGCCCGAGCGCGGGGCTGATGTTCGCCCTCGGCATCGTCGACAAGCTGACGCCCGGCGATCTGACCGGCGGGAAGTTCATCGCCGGTACGGGGACGATCGACGACGCGGGCAAGGTCGGCCCGATCGGCGGCATCGAGATGAAGCTGATCGGTGCGCGCGGCGCGGGCGCCCGCTACTTCCTGACGCCCGCGGAGAACTGCGCGGCGGCCGCCTCGGACACGCCCGGTGGGCTGACCCTGGTGAAGGTCTCCACCATCGACGACGCGACCAAGGCACTGGAGAAGATCCGCAAGGGGGACACGGCCGGTCTGCCGAGCTGCTCGGCGAAGTGACCGGCCGCGCCCCACGCGCGCGTGACGCGGTACCGGGTCAGTCGGCGAAGGTCGCGGCCAGCGCCTCGGCGAGGCCCGGGACCAGGCCGGCGCCGGTGAGCACCTCGGTCGGCGAGTCCTTCTCGCGCAGCCGTACGGCCGAGTCGCGGGCGCCGTCGCGCAGCACCGCCACGGTCATCCGGACCTCCTGGCGGTCGGGGTGCTTGGCCACCCACTTCGCCAGCTGCTTGTCGTTCATGCCCTCGGGCACGGACGCCTCGGCCGACGGCGGCAGCATCAGCCGCTCCACGGTCAGCGCGCAGCCGACCACCGCGTCCGGCCAGGCGATGGTGCCGAGGAACTCGTCGAGCGCCTGGCCGGCCGGGATCTCGTCCTGCTCGATCGGGGTCAGCGGGGCGGCCGTGTCGCCCTGGTCGAGGCCGAGCTGGGCGGCGAGTCCCGGCTCCTGGGTACGGAGCTTGGCGGTGTCGACGAGGGCGAACAGCCGGGCCGGCTGGTCCCAGCCGAGACCGGCGGCGTACTCGTCGATTTCCAGCACTGCGCGGGTGAGGGGGCTCGCGGCCATCGGGGGGCCGGAGGGGGAAACGTTGGACATGACCAACATCCTGCCCTCTTTCACCCCCGGATCGGGAACTGAGTAAAGCCTCAGTAAGTTGCATGAGTGGGCTCTACGATCGCGGGGCCTGCTCAATCGACAGCGAACTTCGAGGTGCGCACCTTGGCTTTCCAGATGCCGGACCGCGGCGGAGGCCCGTCCGGGCCACGGATCAGAGTCGGCCGGCCGTCCCGCCGGGTCCGGACCCTGCTCATGACACTGGGCATCCTGGCCATGCTGGCCATGGTGTTCGTCATGTTCGCCGGGTTCTGGACGGACTGGCTCTGGTACCGCTCGGTGCACTATTCGTCCGTCTTCACCACCACCCTGTGGACCAAGATCGGCCTGTTCTCGTTCTTCGGCGTGCTGATGGCCGTGGCCGTCGGGCTGAACATCTGGCTGGCCCACCGGCTGCGGCCGCCGCTCAGCGCGATGTCGCTGGAGCAGCAGAGCCTGGACCGCTACCGGATGGGCATCGCCCCGTTCAAGAAGTGGCTGCTCCTGGGCATCACCGCGCTCGTCGGCCTGATCGCCGGCGCCTCCGCCTCCGGGCAGTGGCGCACCTGGCTGCTGTGGGTCAACGGGGTGCCGTTCGGGCAGAAGGACCCCCAGTTCCACCTGGACGTGTCGTTCTACGCCTTCGACCTGCCCTGGTACCGGTTCCTGGTCGGCTTCGGCTTCGCGGCGACCGTCCTCTCCCTGATCGCCGCCGCCCTCACGCACTATCTGTACGGCGGACTGCGGATCACCAGCCCCGGCGCGCGCGCCACGGGCGCCGCCACCGGGCACCTGTCGGTGCTGCTCGGCGTCTTCGTCGCCCTGAAGGCCGTGGCGTACTGGCTGGACAGGTATGGCCTGGCGGTGAAGTCCAGCGACTTCAAGGCCAGCAGCAACTGGACGGGCCTGCGGTATGTGGACGCCAACGCCTATCTCCCGGCGAAGACGATCCTCTTCTGCATCGCGGTCATCTGCGCGCTGCTCTTCTTCGCGACGCTGTGGCGCCGCACCTGGCAGCTGCCGGTGATCGGCTTCGGTCTGATGGTCCTCTCGGCGATCCTGATCGGCGGGCTCTACCCGGCGATCGTGCAGAAGTTCCAGGTCCAGCCGAACGAGCAGGCCAAGGAAGCGCCGTACATCCAGAAGAACATCGACGCCACGCGCATGGCGTACGGCATCGACAAGACCGAGGTCGACGACTACAAGGGGACGACGGCCGCGGAGGACAACGCCAAGCTGCGTTCCGACGCGGACACGGCCGCCAGCTACCGGCTGATCGACCCCAACGTGGTCACGCCCGCGTTCCAGCAGCTCCAGCAGGAGCGCAAGTACTACCAGTTCGCCGTACCGCTGGACGTGGACCGCTACACGGACAAGAACGGCAAGGAGCAGGACACGGTCGTCGGTCTGCGCGAGCTGAACCTCAACGGGATCGACAAGCGCAACTGGATCAACGACCACTTCACCTACACCCACGGCTACGGCATGATCGCGGCCAAGGGCACCAGCGTGGACTCCACGGGCTCCCCGGACTTCACCGAGTCCGGACTGCCCACCAAGGGCCAGTTCGACAAGGACCAGTACGAGCAGCGGATCTACTACGGCGAGAAGACCGAGCAGTACTCGATCGTCGGCGGTCCGCAGAAGGAGCTCGACTACGAGGCCGAGGGCAAGGGCCAGAAGACCACGAGCTTCCAGGGCAAGGGCGGCGTCAGCCTCTCCAACCCCTTCAACCGCGCGGCCTACGCGGTGGCCTTCAGCGAGCCGCAGATCCTGTACTCGGGAGCCATCGGCGAGGGCTCGAAGATCCTCTACAACCGCACCCCGAAGCAGCGCGTGGAGGCGGTCGCCCCCTGGCTGACCATCGACGGCGACCCGTACCCGGCCAAGATCGGCAAGCGGATCCAGTGGGTGGTGGACGCCTACACCACGACCAACGGCTACCCCTACGCCTCGCGCACGACGCTGGGTGAGACCACGGCCGACTCGCTGACCACCCGCCAGCGCGCGGTCGTGGCCCAGCAGAACCAGGTCAACTACATCCGCAACTCGGTCAAGGCCACCGTCGACGCGTACGACGGCACGGTCACGCTGTACCAGTGGGACACCAAGGACCCGGTCCTCAAGACCTGGATGAAGGCGTTCCCGGGCACGGTGAAGGCGAAGGCCGACATCCCCGAGGAGCTGCTGGCCCATCTGCGCTACCCGCAGGACATGTTCAAGGTCCAGCGCGAGCTGCTGACGCGGTACCACGTCACCGACCCGGTGCAGTTCTACAGCGGCAGTGACGCCTGGCAGGTGCCGGACGACCCGACCAACAAGGACGGCGTCGCGGTCCCGCCGTACTACCTGTCGATGAAGATGCCGGGCGCCGAGAAGCAGGGCAACAAGTTCTCCCTGACCACGACGTTCACGCCGAACGGACGGCCCAACCTGGGCGGGTTCATGGCGATCGACGCGGACGCGGCCAGCAAGGACTACGGCACGATCAGACTGCTCAGGGTCACGGACAACGTCCAGGGCCCGCAGCAGGTGCAGAGCAAGCTGAACGGTCTGCCGGAGGTCGCCGAGTTCGTACGGAACCTGCGCGGCAGCGACTCCGAGATCGACTACGGCAATCTGCTGACCGTGCCGCTCGGCGGCGGGTTCCTGTACATCGAGCCGGTGTACGCGCGCGGTGGCTCCGCCAACTACCCGCTCCTGAAGAAGGTCGGCGTCTCCTACGGGGACAAGACCGTCTTCAAGGACACCCTGGCGCAGGCGCTGAACGCGGTCTTCGGAGTCGACGGGGCCGAACCGCCGCCTCCGGCCAAGCCGCCGACGGACACCACCAAGCCGCCGTCCACCGGGACGAACGCCACGGTGGAGCAGGCCATCAAGGACGCCCAGAAGGCGTACGACGACGGCCAGAAGGCGTTGCAGAAGGGCGACTTCGCGGCGTACGGCAAGGCCCAGCAGGAGCTTCAGGCGGCGCTCCAGCGGGCCGCCGACGCCGAGGCGAAGGCGAAGGGGTCCTCGGGAGGCGCCGCGGCCGGCGGCTCCACCGGGGGAGGGGGCGGCTGACCACCGGCCCGGGCTCTGACCGGCGATGATGCCGGTCAGAGCCCGGGCGGCCGGTAATCCGGTCGGGCTCCGTTCCGCGTCGTGATACGTTGTATTCACCGACGCGGGGTGGAGCAGCTCGGTAGCTCGCTGGGCTCATAACCCAGAGGTCGCAGGTTCAAATCCTGTCCCCGCTACTCACCGACGAGGGCCCGGATCCATCAGGATCCGGGCCCTCGTCGATTTGCGCTGTCCGGATGTACCCCTGCTGCGTTTGGCTTATCTCTCTGTGGGCATGTCGACAAAACGCTGAAGTGACCTCACTGGCTGCGGTATACCAGGTGTACGCGGGTAGCGGGTGGTGCGACGATGGTATTTATGGGGGACAGGGCAACTCTGTTGGAGACAGGGCGGTTTGCGCAGATGCGCTCCGATGACGCCGCCGATGCCGAGACCGAGGCACGGCACCGGCGTGCTGCCGACAGCGGCGACGCCGCGTCCATGAGCGTTCTCGGATCCCTGCTGCTGCGCCGCGGCGACCTCGACAGCGCCGAGCCCTATCTGCGCGGCGCGACCGCGGAGGGCGACCGGGCCGCGGCCAACAACCTGGGCGTCCTGCTGCACCAGCGCGGATACGCGGACGAGGCGGCCGGCTGGTGGCGTATCGCCGCCGTCGCGGGCTCCGCCGCCGCCGCGCACGCGCTGGGCCGGCACTACCGCGAGCGCGGCGACGAGCCGGCCGCCGAGTACTGGCTGCGCCAGTCCGCCGAGCAGGGCCACGCGCTGGGGGCGTACGCCCTGGCCGACCTGCTGGAGCACCGCAGCGACGTGGGCGCCGAGCGCTGGCTGCGCGCCGCCGCGGAGCAGGGCCACCGGGAGGCCGCCTACCGCCTCGCCCGGCTGATCGACCAGCGCGGCGAGCGCGAGGGAGAGCCTGACATCGCTGTCGAGGCCGAGCCGGACACCGAGGCCAGGAGCGCCGAGGCGGAGCAGTGGTACCGCCAGGCCGCCGCGCGCGGCCACCGGCGCGCCGCGCTGCACCTCGGGGCGATCCTGGAGAAGCGCGGCGAGCTGAAGGAGGCCGGGCGCTGGTACCTCACCTCGGCCAAGGACGGCGAGGCCAAGGCCGCCTGCGCGCTCGGCTTCCTGCTCAAGGACGCGGGCGACGAGGAGAGCGCGGCCGTGTGGTGGCTGCGGGCCGCCCAGGACGGCGACGGCAACGCCGCCAACGCGCTCGGCGCGCTGCACGCGGCCCGGGGCGAGACGCAGACCGCCGAGCGCTGGTACCGCGCCGCGATGGACGCCGGGGACGACAACGGGGCGTACAACCTGGCGCTGCTCTGCGCCGCCCAGGAGCGGACGGCGCAGGCCGAGCAGTGGTACCGGCGCGCGGCCTACGCGGGCCACCGCGAGGCGGCCAACGCGCTCGCCGTACTGCTGCTCCAGGCCGGCGACGCGACCGGCGCCGAGCCGTGGTTCTCCAAGGCGGCCGAGGCGGGCAGCGTCGACGCGGCCTTCAACCTGGGCATCCTCTTCGCCAGCCGGGACGAGGACCGCGCCGCGCTGAAGTGGTACGAGCGGGCGGCCGCGGCCGGGCACACCGAGGCGGCCCTCCAGGTCGGCATGGCGCTGCTCAGGGACGGCGAGGAGGCCGCCGCCGAGCGGCATCTGCGGTGCGCGGCGGGCGGCGGCAGCGCGGAGGCGGCGTTCCGCCTCGCCACCGTGCTCGACGCGCGCCAGCCGCCGCCGGGCGCGCCGGTGCTCGGCGAGCCGGTGGCCGAGAAGACGGAGTGCGAGGAGTGGTACGAGCGGGCCGCCGCCCAGGGGCACCGGCGCGCCCAGGTGCGGGTGGGCATGCTCGCGGCGGCGCGGGGCGACCAGGAGGGCGCGGCGCGCTGGTACCGGGAGGCGGCCGAGGCGGGCAGCCGCAACGGCGCCTTCAACCTCGGGCTGCTGCTCGCCCGCGAGGGCCGCGAGCGCGAGGCCGCCCTGTGGTGGACCCGGGCCGCCAACGCCGGGCACGGCCGGGCCGCGCTGCGGCTCGCGCTGCTCGCCGCGCGGTGCGGGGAGCTGGCGGAGGGCCAGCGCTGGTGCGCGCGGGCGGTGGAGCTGGGACCCGCCGAGGTGGCGGAGCGGGCGGCGCGGCTGCGCGAGGCGCTGCACCAGGAGCTGACGGCGTAGGCGCCGCGTAGGCGGGGGGTGCGTCAGAGCGCCGCTCTCCTGAAGCGGGTGTCGCAGGCGTAGGCGCCGCGCAAGCCGGGGTGCGCCGATCGGGTTTGCGCTGCTCTGCGGGGTGACGTACTGTTGTGTTCACCGACGCGGGGTGGAGCAGCTCGGTAGCTCGCTGGGCTCATAACCCAGAGGTCGCAGGTTCAAATCCTGTCCCCGCTACCAAGTATTCAGGGCCTGGATCCGAATGGATCCGGGCCCTGTTTCGTATGTCCGTGCGGCCCGGTGGGTGGTTTGTGCCCACCCGTTCCGCCCTTTGCGGAACGCATGCCCACAAACCACCGGGGGACGGAAGGTGCGGCGTGATCGCGTCCCGCCGGCCGCCCTAGGCCTTCGCGCAGTCCGGGCAGATGCCCCGGTACGTGACCTCGACATCCGACACGGTGAACCCGAACCGTTCCGCCGCGGGCAGATCCGCCAGCGGGTTCCCGGTCGGGTGGACGTCCCGGATCGCCCCGCACAGGGCGCACACCAGGTGCTGGTGGGGCTGGTGCGCGTTCGGGTCGTACCGCTTCGCGCGCCGGTCCGTGGAGACCTCGATGACCTCACCGAGGGTCACCATCTCGCCCAGCGTGTTGTAGACGGTCGCGCGCGAGATCTCCGGCAGCTTCGCCACCGCGCGCGCGTGGACCTCGTCCGCCGTCAGATGCATGTGGTCGCCGTCGAGGACCTCGGCCACGACGCGCCGCTGTGCGGTCATGCGCCAGCCACGGCCGCGAAGTCGTTCCAGGAGGTCACTCATGGGAGCCAGCCTAACAGTCGGGGGAGTCGAATCCCGAACGGGTGTGACTTTGGATGGGCGCTTGACTTAGACAGTGTCCATTGTAGGATCGGAACCGGCATACGCCAAGGGACAGGACTCGCAGGGAATGACGCAGGAGGCGCACGTGACGCAGGGACCGCTCACCACGGAGGCCGGTGCGCCGGTGGCCGACAACCAGAACAGCGAGACCGCCGGGTTCGGCGGCCCGGTGCTCCTCCAGGACCAGTCGCTCCTGGAGAAGCTCGCGCACTTCAACCGGGAGCGCATCCCGGAGCGCATAGTCCACGCGCGCGGTGCGGGTGCGTACGGCACGTTCACGGTGACCCGGGACGTCACGCAGTGGACGCGGGCGAAGTTCCTCTCCGAGGTCGGCAAGCAGACCGAGACGTTCCTGCGCTTCTCCACCGTGGCCGGCAACCTCGGCTCGGCCGACGCCGTGCGCGACCCGCGCGGCTTCGCGCTGAAGTTCTACACGGAGGAGGGGAACTACGACCTGGTCGGCAACAACACGCCCGTCTTCTTCATCCGGGACGCCATCAAGTTCCCCGACTTCATCCACACCCAGAAGCGCGACCCGTACACGGGCTCCCAGGAGGCCGACAACGTCTGGGACTTCTGGGGTCTGAGCCCCGAGTCGACGCACCAGGTCACCTGGCTCTTCGGCGACCGCGGCATCCCGGCCACGCTGCGCCACATGAACGGGTACGGCTCGCACACGTACCAGTGGAACAACGAGGCGGGCGAGGTCTTCTGGGTCAAGTACCACTTCAAGACCGACCAGGGGATCAAGAACCTCACCCAGGCCGAGGCCAACAAGCTCGCCGGTGAGGACCCCGACAGCCACCAGCGCGACCTGCGCGAGGCCATCGAGCGCGGCGACTTCCCGAGCTGGACCGTGCAGGTCCAGATCATGCCGGCGGCGGACGCGGCGACCTACCGCTTCAACCCGTTCGACCTCACCAAGGTGTGGCCGCACGCGGACTACCCGCCGATCGAGATCGGCAAGCTGGAGCTCAACCGCAACCCGGAGAACATCTTCGCCGAGGTCGAGCAGTCGGTCTTCAGCCCGGCGCACTTCGTGCCCGGCATCGGCCCGTCCCCGGACAAGATGCTCCAGGGCCGCCTCTTCGCGTACGGCGACGCGCACCGCTACCGCGTCGGCATCAACGCCGACCACCTGCCGGTGAACCGCCCGCACGCCACCGAGGCGCGCACCAACTCCCGCGACGGCTACCTCTACGACGGCCGCCACAAGGGCGCGAAGAACTACGAGCCGAACAGCTTCGGCGGCCCGCAGCAGACCGGCCGCCCGCTGTGGCAGCCGGTCCCGGTCGCCGACGCGACGGGCAACCACCCGACCCCGCTGCACGCCGAGGACGACGACTTCGTCCAGGCGGGCAACCTCTACCGGCTCTACTCGGAGGACGAGAAGACCCGGCTGATCGAGAACCTGTCCGGCTTCATCGCCAAGGTCTCGCGCGACGACATCGCCGAGCGCGCGATCGAGAACTTCCGCAAGGCGGACGAGGACTTCGGCAAGCGGCTGGAGGCCGCGGTCCAGGCCCTGCGCGGCTGAACAGCACTGGATCGCTTGCCGTAGGCAGTCAGAGGGCCGGTTCCCCGCGGGGAGCCGGCCCTCTGCGCATGCCGGGGCGGCTCAGCCCACCAGTTCGGCCGGGTGGCGGCGGGTGGGGGCCCAGCAGCGGATGATGTCGCGGACCGAGACCACGCCGACCGGCCCGGCCCCGTCGAGGACGATCAGATGGCGGAAGCCGCCGTGCGACATCGCGTCGGCGGCCTCGTCCAGGGTCCAGCCCGGCGCCGCGAACACGACGTCGGTGGTGGTGTGGGTGCTCGCGGTCTCCCGGTCCGGGTCCTGGCCCTGGCCGAGGGAGTTGAGGATGTCGCGCTCGGTGAGGATGCCGAGCCCGCTGGTGTCGGGGTCGAGGACGACGGCCGCTCCGACGCGGCGCGCGGCCATCAGCCGGGCCGCCTGGCGGAGGGTGTGCGCGGGTCCGATGGTGAGGACCACCGTGCTCATGGCGTCACGGACGAGCATGGATGGAGCCACCTCCTTGGTGAACCCCCGTGGCCCCGTACGGGAGTACGGGGAACGAGAACGGATTCACAAGTTCACAAGTGGGGGGACTCCTAGAGTCGCACCACGGCGGGCGCGTCAACAAGGGGGTGGTAGAGGCCAGTTGAGGGGCGCGTAAAAGTACGAACCACGCCCCTCTCGCGCCCCAGCGGCCGGGCCGAGCCGGACCGCGACCGGCGGCGGTTTCTCAGTCCGCCGTGCCCACGTGGTTCAACAGCTCGTCGTGGAGCAGGCCGTTGGAGGCCGCCGCGTTGCCGCTGTGCGGGCCCTCCTGGCCGTCCAGACCCGTGAAGACGCCACCCGCCTCCTGCACCACGATCACGTTCGCGGCCATGTCCCACAGCGACAGCTCCGGCTCGGCGCAGATGTCCACCGACCCCTCGGCGACCATCATGTACGGCCAGAAGTCGCCGTACGCGCGCGTGCGCCAGCACGCCCGGGTCAGATCCAGGAAGTCGTCCAGCTTGCCGCGCTCCTCCCAGCCGCTCAGCGAGGAGTACGCGAACGAGGCGTCCGCGAGCCGGGAGACGCTGGAGACCCGCAGCCTGCTCGCCTGCGACAGACTGCGGCCGGTGTAGGCGCCATGCCCCTTCGCCGCCCACCAGCGCCGGTTGAGCGCGGGCGCCGACACCACGCCGACCACCGGCCGGTAGCCGCCCTCGCCCGCCTCCATCAGCGCGATCAGCGTCGCCCAGACCGGTACTCCGCGCACATAGTTCTTCGTCCCGTCGATCGGGTCGATCACCCAGCGGCGCGGACCCGTGCCCTCCAGGCCGTACTCCTCGCCCAGGATCGCGTCCCGCGGCCGTGCCCGCTGGAGGTGGCCGCGGATCAGCTCCTCGGCGGCCTTGTCGGCCTCGCTCACCGGCGTCATGTCCGGCTTGGTCTCGACCTTGAGGTCGAGCGCCTTGAACCGGTCCATCGTGGCGGCGTCGGCGGCGTCCGCGAGGACGTGGGCGAGACGCAGATCATCGTGGTAGTCGGGCATGGCCACCACCGTATCGACCAGCACCTCCGGCGACCACATGGCCCGGGATGCGGACGGCCCGGCGCGGCCGTACCGCCCGCCACGGCTATTGACAGTGCGGGGGCGCCCGTCAACTCTGAGGACGGCCCGCTCGCACGGCCCTGGGAGGCGCGATGCCCACAGCGCGGGAAGCCCTACTGGACGCCGCACTCTCGGCGCTCACCGCACGGCCCTGGTCGGCGGTGCGGATGGTGGACGTCGCCTCGGCCGCGGGGGTGTCCCGGCAGACGCTCTACAACGAGTTCGGCAGCAAGGACGGGCTGGCCCGCGCGCTGGTGCGGCGCGAGGCCGACGTCTATCTGCGCGGGGTCGACCGGGTCCTCGCCGAGCGGGTGGCGGCGGCCGACCGGCTGGTCGCGCTCGCCGAGTGGACCGTGCGCTCGGCCCGTACCAGCGCGCTGATCCGGGCGCTGCTCACCGGCTGCTGGGGAGAGCGGCTGCCCGCCCCACGCGCCCGCCGCACGCTGGGCGCGCACTCTCCCGTACCGGCGCAACGGCGCGCGGACGCAGGGGTTCCGGGGCCGTCGGAGCTGGTGGCGACGGTACGGGACCGCTCGCTCGCGGTGCTGGAGAAGGAGCTGCCCGCCGTGGAGCCGGTGGAGCTCGCGCGCTGCTGCGAGACGGTGGTGCGGCTCGCCCTGTCCTATGTGCTGGCGCCGGATCCGGGGCCGCCGGGAGTCTCCGGCGCCGGCGGGCACGCGGCCCATGTGCGGGCGGTGCTGGCCCGTGCGGCGATCCGGTCGGTGTCCTGAACCAGGGCTCGCGGCGGTGCGCAGGCCCCGTTGCTCAGTGCGCCGAGCCCGAGATCTGAAGGCCGATCACGCCCACGATCACCAGCGAGATCGACACCAGTTTCAGCGTGGAGACCACGTCGTCCAGGAAGACCATGCCGTAGATCGCGGTGCCCGCCGCGCCGATGCCGGTCCACACCGCGTACGCCGGACCCACGTCCAGCTTGCGCAGGGAGAGGGTCAGCAGGCCGAACGAGCCGAGCGCGAAGGCCGCGAAGGCGATGGTCGGGGCGATCCGGGTGAAGCCGTGCGACAGTTTCAGACAGACGGCGAACCCCGTCTCCAGGATTCCGGCGACCACCACCAGCAGCCACGCCATGTCCAAGCCCTCCCGCAACGCATAGGTGACTGCTCGTCAACGCTAGACGCGATTATGCACTCGGCGCCGGTCAGTCGCCCTCGTGGCGCTCCCGGGTGGCCAGCAGCCGGCGCAGCGAGTAGAGCCGGGCCGGGTCGGCGTGCCCCTGCTCGACCCAGGCGTCCAGCGCGCAGTCCGGCTCGTCGTGGCTGCACGCGCGCGGGCAGTTCTCGGTGCCGGGCACCAGATCGGGGAAGGCCAGGATCACCCGGGACGGGTCCACGTGGTGCAGGCCGAACGACCGGACGCCAGGGGTGTCGATCACCCAGCCGCCGTTGCTGCTCGCCAGCGGGAGCGCCAGCGCCGAGGTGGTGGTGTGCCGGCCGCGGCCGGTGACCGCGTTGACATGGCCGGTGACCCGCCGCCGGTCCTCCGGGACCAGGGCGTTGACCAGCGTCGTCTTGCCCACGCCGGAGTGGCCGACGAACGCGGTGACCTTGCCGTCCAGGTGCGCGCGCACCCGCTCGGCCGCGCCGCCGCCGTAGAGCTCCTCGCGCGAGGTCACCACGTGCGGGACGCCGAGCGTCCCGTACATCTCCAGCAGGTCGTCCGCCGGGGCCAGGTCCGACTTGGTGAGCACCAGCAGCGGCGAGAGCCCCGCGTCGTACGCGGCGACCAGACAGCGGTCGATCATCCGCGGGCGCGGCTCGGGGTCCGCCAGCGCCGTGACGATCGCCAGCTGGTCGGCGTTGGCGACGATCACCCGCTCGAACGGGTCGTCGTCGTCCGCCGTGCGGCGCAGCACCGAACTGCGCTCCTGGATGCGCACGATGCGCGCCAGCGTGTCCTTGTCGCCCGAGAGATCGCCGACGATCATCACCCGGTCGCCCACCACCGCGGCCTTGCGGCCCAGCTCGCGGGCCTTCATCGCGGTGACCGTACGGTCCTCGACGAGACAGGTCAGCCGTCCCCGGTCCACGGTGAGGACCATGCCCTCCGAGGCGTCCTCGTGCTTGGGGCGGATGTTGGTGCGGGGACGGTTGCCCTTGCGGTTGGGGCGGACCCGGATGTCGTCCTCGTCGGGGTTCTTGCCGTAGCGGCGCATCTGCTCAGGCCCCGCTCAGTTTCCGGCCCCGGTCAGCATGTCGGTCCACATCCGCGGGAAGTCGGGCAGGGTCTTGGCGGTCGTCGCCACGTTCTCGATCTGGACGCCCTCCACGGCGAGGCCGATGATCGAGCCGGCCGTCGCCATCCGGTGGTCGTCGTACGTGTGGAAGATGCCGCCGTGCAGCCGGCGCGGGCGGATGTGCAGCCCGTCGGCGGTCTCGGTGACATCGCCGCCGAGCTCGTTGATCTCCTTGGTGAGCGCGGCCAGCCGGTCCGTCTCGTGCAGCCGCAGATGCGCGACGCCGCGCAGGGTGGAGGGCGAGTCGGCGAGCGCCGCGACCGCCGCGATGCCCGGGGTGAGCTCGCCGACCTCGCTCAGGTCCACGTCGATGCCGTGGATCGAGCCGGAGCCGGTGAAGACCAGGCCCCGCTCGGTGAGCTCGCAGGAACCGCCCATCTCGGTGAAGATCCGCCGCAGCTGGTCGCCCGGCTGGGTGGTGCGCTCGGGCCAGTCCGGGATGGTCACCTTGCCGCCGGTGATCAGGGCGGCGGCCAGGAACGGCTGGGCGTTGGACAGGTCCGGCTCGACGGTCAGATCGCGGCCGAGCAGCGCGGACGGCGAGACCCGCCACACGTTCGGCTCGCCGCCGGTCTCGGGTTCGTCCACCTGCGCCCCGACCGAGCGCAGCATGTCGACCGTCATCCGGATGTGCGGCATGGAGGGCAGGGTGGCGCCGGTGTGCCGCACCTCCACGCCCTGGTTGAAGCGGGGCGCGGAGAGCAGCAGGGCGGAGACGAACTGGGACGAGGAGGACGCGTCGATCCGGACCCGGCCGCCGTCGAGGGCGCCGCCGCCGTGCACGGTCAGCGGGAGCGCGCCCCGGCCGTCGTCGTCGATCCGGGCGCCGAGCGCGCGCAGCGCGTCGATCACACCGTTCAGCGGCCGTTCGTAGGAGCGGGGGTCGCCGTCGAAGCGGATGGGGCCGTCGGCCAGCGCGGCGACGGGGGGCAGGAAGCGCATCACCGTACCGGCGTTGCCCACGTCGATCGTGGCGGGGCCGTGCAAACCGGCCGGGATGACCCGCCAGGCCTCGCCGGAGGCGTCGGGGCCCCCCGCGACGGAGGAGCTCGACGACACGGTCTCCTCGATGCCCACGCCGAGGGCGCGCAGCGCCTCGGCCATCAGCAGGGTGTCGCGGGAGCGCAGCGGGCGGCGCAGCCAGCCGGGCTCGGCGGCCAGGGAGGCCAGCACCAGCGCCCGGTTGGTGACCGATTTCGATCCGGGCACGGTGACCGTCGCGTCGACGGCTCCGCTAGCGACGGGGGCGGGCCAGAGGGCGGGGTGCACGGGCGTTTCGGTCATGGCCCTCACTTTAGTGGGGGACGAACCTAGAGTCCGAGCAGCCACCGTCCGCCGCCGATGAGCGAGCAGATCGAGACGGCGTGGAAGAGGAAGAGCCAGAGCGCCGGTGGTACGGAGGTGAGCCGCGCCAGCTGGTCGGCGTCGGAGTCCCCGCTGTTGTGCCTGCGGCGCTTGGCCTGGAGCTCGAAGGCCGGCCGTACGCCCCCCAGCAGCAGGAACCACACCACCGCGTACGCGAACGCCGACTGCACATCGGGCGAGGTCAGCCAGGACACCAGCAGGAAGGCGGCGCCGCTGAGGACCACGGTGAGCACGCCGTACGCGTTGCGGATCATCACCAGCATCGCCAGCAGCAGGGCGGTGGCGAGCCAGAGCAGCAGGGTGACGTGGTGGGCGGCGAGCAGCCAGGCGCCGCCGAGGCCGAGCAGCGGGGGAGCGGTGTAGCCCGCGGCGGCGGTCAGGATCATGCCGAGGCCGGTCGGGCGGCCCCGGCTCACGGTGAGGCCGCTGGTGTCCGAGTGCAGCCGGATCCCGTCGAGGCGGCGGCCCGTGAGCAGCGCGACCAGGCCGTGGCCGCCCTCGTGGGCGATGGTGATCGCGTTGCGGGACAGCCGCCAGACGCCGTGCGGGAGTACGGCGGCGAGGGCGGCCACCGCGGTGACGACGACCAGCCACTGGGCGGGTGCGGCCTGGGTGCCGAAGATGTGCAGGTCGGGCATTTCGTCGGCCATTTCCGGGACGGCTCCTCTTTCGTCGGCTGCCGCGTGGCAGGGTTGCGGTCATGTGTGGGAGGTATGCGGCGAGTCGTGGCCCCGAGGATCTCGCGGCCGTCTTCGAGATAGAGAAGTGGGACCCCGATCCGGGCGAGGCACTGGCCCCCGACTGGAACGTGGCCCCGACCAAAGAGGTCTACGCGGTCCTGGAGCGCCCACTGAAAGACGCGGACGACCGCCGTCCGGTTCGCCAGCTGCGCAAGCTGCGGTGGGGCCTGGTGCCGTCCTGGGCGAAATCGCCGGACGGGGCGGCGCGGATGATCAACGCGCGGGCGGAGACGGTCCACGAGAAGCCCTCCTTCCGGCGGCCCTTCGCGGCCCGCCGCTGCATCATTCCGGCGGACGGGTACTACGAGTGGGTCACGGGCGTGGACGAGCGCGATCTGGAGGTCGAGGGGAGGAAGAAGCGGCCGCGCAAGCAGCCGTACTTCATCTCGCGGGCCGACGGTTCGGTGCTGGCCATGGCCGGGCTGTACGAGTTCTGGCGGGACCGGACGCTGCCGGAGGACCACCCGGGGGCGTGGTGGGCGACGTGTTCGGTGATCACGACGGAGGCGGAGACGGGGCCGCTGGGGGTGGCCCCCGAGGAGGGCCCGTCCTCTCTCCACTCGATCCATCCCCGGATGCCGCTGATGCTGCCGCCGTCCCGGTGGGATGCGTGGCTGTCGCCGCAGACGACGGAGGTGGAGGAGCTCCGGGGGCTGCTGGCCCCGCCGCCGGAGGGGTTGATGCGGGCGTACGCGGTGTCGACGGCGGTCAGCAATGTGCGCAACAACGGGCCGGAGCTGTTGAAGGAACTGGCGGGGCCGGAGGAGGCCACGCTGTTCTAGGCGGCCGGAGGCGACTTCCCCGGGGGCTGCGCCCCCGGACCCCCTGCTTCCTTCGCGTTCGTCTGCGGGCCGGTGGGCGGCTGGTCGCGCAGTTCCCCGCGCCCCTAACTACCTAGGGGCGCGGGGAACTGCGCGAGAAGCGGCCACGGCCCGCAGGGAAAGACGGGGTTCGGGGGCGTAGCCCCGGCAGTACCCGCTCGGCCGCCCGCCAGAGGGCTTTCGGGAAGGGGCGGGGTGGGGGCTTCGACCGGCAGGATGGCCGTGTGAACCGCCACGAGCTCATCCAGACACCCGCCGGGGACGCCCGGATCACCTGGCACCGCGCCAAGGACCCGGCGCTGGTCCTCGCCCTGAGCCACGGCGCCGGCGGCGGCGTCGACGCCCGCGATCTCGTCGCGCTCGCCACCGCCCTCCCCCCGCTCGGCATCGACGTCGCCCTCGTGGAGCAGCCCTGGCGTGTCGCCGGGAAGAAGGTGGCGCCCGCGCCGAAGACGCTCGACGCGGGGTGGCGGGCCGTGTGGCCCGCCGTCGCGGAGCGCGGTCTGCCGGTCGTCGCCGGCGGCCGCAGCGCCGGAGCCCGCGTCGCCTGCCGCACCGCCGCCGAGCTCGGCGCGCACGCCGTGCTCGCGCTGAGCTTCCCGCTGCACCCGCCCGGCAAGCCCGAGAAGTCCCGCGCCGAGGAGCTGCTGGGAACCGGTGTGCCCACCCTCGTCGTCCAGGGCGGAAACGATCCCTTCGGGAAGCCGGAGGAGTTCCCCGAGGGGGACCACCGGCTCGTGGAAGTGCCCTTCGCGGATCACGGGTTCGCCGTGCCCAAGCGGGCCCCGCTCACCCAGGACGACGCCCTCGGCGTCATCACCGACGGCGTCGGGCCGTGGCTGCGCGCCCTGCGGGAATGACACGTACGGGCCCGCTGTTGTGACGGACGTAAACATCGGCAGGGCCGGTATTTCGTGGAGAGGGAGTCCGTCGCATGGGTTCGACCATCTGCCCCAGCCGCTCGCACGCCGCTGACCTGGAGTGGACCGTGCTGACGGCGGCCAAGAACGCTCCTATTCGAGCGGCGGGCGGACCGGATCGTCGTCTATCCTCCGATTCGAGCGGGTCCAGCTTCGGACTCGCCACACCGTTCGAGGAGGTGGGTCCGGTCACAGGGACCGACGACGGCCACGTGGAAGAGTCGACCGCCGAGCGAAACGCGCGCTTCGAGCGGGATGCCCTCGGCTACCTCGACCAGATGTACTCGGCCGCGCTGCGCATGACGCGCAACCCCGCGGACGCCGAGGACCTGGTGCAGGAGACCTATGCGAAGGCGTACGGATCCTTCCACCAGTTCCGGGAGGGGACGAACCTCAAGGCTTGGCTCTACCGGATCCTCACCAACACGTTCATCAACTCGTACCGGAAGAAGCAGCGCGAACCCCAGCGCAGCGCCGCCGAGGAGATCGAGGACTGGCAGCTCGCGCGCGCCGAGTCGCACATGTCGACCGGACTGCGGTCGGCCGAGTCGCAGGCGCTGGACCACCTGCCCGACTCCGACGTGAAGGAAGCCCTCCAGGCGATCCCCGAGGAGTTCCGTATCGCCGTGTATCTGGCGGACGTAGAGGGCTTTGCGTACAAGGAGATCGCGGACATCATGGGTACACCCATCGGTACGGTGATGTCCCGGCTGCACCGGGGCCGCCGCCAACTGCGCGGAATGCTGGAGGACTACGCCCGTGACCGCGGGCTCGTCCCGGCCGGCGCCGGCGAGTCGGACGAAGCGAAAGGCTCGGGCTCATGAGCTGCGGAGAGCCGCACGAGACGGACTGCTCTGAGGTCCTGGACCACCTCTACGAGTTCCTCGACCACGAGATGCCCGACAGCGACTGCGACAAGTTCGAGGTGCATTTTGAGGAGTGCTCGCCGTGCCTGGAGAAGTACGGGCTCGAACAGGCCGTGAAGAAGCTGGTGAAGCGGTGCTGCGGGTCGGACGACGTCCCTGCCGACCTGCGCTCCAAGGTCATGGGCCGGATCGACCTGATCAGGTCGGGCCAGGCCGTGCCCGACCAGGACATCGTCACCGAGGGCTGAGCCGGGCGCGGTTCAGCGCGCACTGCCGGAGGAGGGCCGCAACCACGGGGTGCGGCCCTTTTTCCTGCCCTGGGGTCCTGTTTTCCGGGCCAAGGGCCGTGCGGGCCAGGTCCTTTGGGCACCCGAAGCTTCTGTCACTCGAAGGTGCTAATCCGGCGGGACCTAAACGGTTCAATCCGACAATGCGCCTACTCGCCGTCCCGCGCGGGCCTATCCTCCCGATCCGGAGCAGGAGGGAGGCGTGTCATGGACGGACCGGAGCGGCGGACCCTGCCCTGGGGGGCGCGCGTCGTTCTCTCGGGCGCTGTCGTGGCCGCCGGGGCGTGCGTGTTACCGGTGACGCGCACGGGCGTCCCCTGGGGCGCGTTCGGGCTGCTCGCCGGTCTCTACGCGCTCTGTGAGTGGCCCGCGCGCTGCCCCTTCCTGCGCGGCCGGGTCACCGTCCCCACCGGCTCCGGCTCCTTCTTCCCCGTCCTGCTCGCCGCCGCGTTCCTGCTGCCCCCGGCCGCCGCCGCGCTGGTCGCCGTCCCCGGCGCGCTCCTCGCCCCGGTCGAGCAGGAGCCCCGGTCCATACGCCGCCTCTGGCGCGCCGCCGAGCTGGCGCTCGCCGTGGGCGCCGCCGCCGGGGTGCACGAGCGGCTCGGCGGGCGCGCCGCGCTCGGCGGCACCCGGGCGGCGCTGGCCCCCGACTTCCCGTACGTGCTGCTGCCCGCCGGGGCCGCCGCGCTGGTCTTCTGCGCGGTCCTGGCCGCCCTCGACGGCTTGATCCTGTGGACCGCCGAGCGGCTGCCCGCCCGTACCGCCTGGCGGGGGCTGCTGCTGCGCTCCCTGGCCCCGTACTGCGTGCACGGCCTCGCCGGGCTGATGATGGCGGTGCTCTGGCGCAGCCCCTACGGCCCGCCCGCCGCCCTGCTGGTGCTGCTGCCGATGTACGTCTCGTGCTGGGTCTTCGCCCAGTACCACCGCGAGCACGCCGCCCACCAGGCCACCATCCGCGCCCTGGTGCAGGCCGTCGACATCAAGGACACCTACACCCGCGGCCACAGCGAGCGCGTCGGCCTCGCCTCCGTCCTGATCGCCAGGGAACTCGGCATGGAGGAGAGCCGGCTCGAAGTGCTGCGGTTCGCCGGGATCCTGCACGACGTGGGCAAGCTCGGGGTGCCCACCCGGCTGCTGCGCAAGGACGGGCCGCTCACCCCGCAGGAGCGCGCGGTGATCGAGCTGCACCCCGAGTACGGCCATGAGATGGTGCGCGGGATCGGCTTCCTCGGCGAGGCGCGCGCCGCGATCCTGCACCACCACGAGCGCCTCGACGGCAGCGGCTACCCCTACGGTCTGGCGGGCCCCCAGATCCCCGAGTTCGCCCGGGTGGTCGCGGTCGCCGACGCCTTCGACGCGATGACCTCCACCCGCTCCTACCGGCGCGCCCGCCCCGTCCAGGCGGCGGTCGAGGAGCTGGAGCGGTGCGCCGGGCGCCAGTTCGACCCCGCGATGGTGCGGGCCCTGGTGCGGGCGCTCGACCGGCACGGCTGGCACCCCGCCGTGACGGCGGACGAGCCGGACCGGGGCGGCGGCGCGGGGCGCGGAAACGTCTCGGCGTGCGACGCCGCCCCGGCCGGGCACGCATGAGCCCCGTACGGGCCTTCGCGGTGCCGTTCACCGTCGCCGGGGTGTACGGGGCCGCCGCAGCCCTCACCGCCTGGGCACTGGCCGCCACCCTGTGGACCGGGGTCGTGGAGCCCGGGGTGGCGCTCGCCTTCGGGGCCCTGGTGGCGGTCGGCGAGCTGGCCCGCTGGGGGGACCGGGCCGGTGAGGAACCGGCGCGCGAGTCCGCGCCGCTCGGCTCGGCGGGCGCCCTCGCGTACGCCCTGCTCGGCCAGAACGCCGGGCGCGCCACCCACCACGGCGTCCTCCAGTCCGTCGCCGTCGTGCTGGCCGCCGCGCTGGTCGGCGCCGTGCCGCACGTGGCGCTGGGCCGCGGGCCCAGCCTGGACCAGATGGCCCGGCGGGTGCTGACCGTCGCCTTCGCCGCCGCCTGCTTCCAGCCGCTCTACAACTCCGGCACGCTCGGGCTGTGGGTCGGGCACGGCCCGTACTACGCGCTCTTCCTGCTCCTCGTCCTGGTGCTCACCGCGCTGTGCGACGCGGTGCTCGCCGCCGCGCTGCTGCGGGCCCGCACCTCCTTCCCGTACGGCCCGCTGCTCCGCGACGAGCTGCGGGCGCTGCTCGGGGTGGGCTCGGCGGTCTGCGCCACCGGGGCCGTCATCGCGCTGGCGGTCGCCGTGGCGGGGCTGTGGGCGCTACCGCTGTTCTGCGTCCCGCTGCTCCTCACCCAGCTGGCGTTCCGGCGGTACGCGGCGGTGCGCACCACCTACCGGCAGACCATCACCTCGCTCGCCCGCGCCACCGAGATCGCCGGGTACACCCCGCCGGGCCACGCCCGCCGCGTCGCGGTGCTCAGCCGGGCCGTCGGGCGCGAGCTGGGGCTCTCCGAGTCCGAGCTGACCGTCCTGGAGTACGCGGCCCTGATGCACGACATCGGGCAGCTCTCGCTGGTGGACCCGGTGCCCGCCGGGGCCACCGCGCCGCTGCCCGGCGCCGAGCAGCGCCGGATAGCGCTGCTCGGCGGGGCCGTGGTGCGCCAGACCGGGGTGCCCGCCGAGGTCGCGGTGATCGTGGAGCGGCAGGCCGACCCGTACCGCGAGCAGCCGCTGCCCGCCCGGATCGTGCGCACCGTCAACGCCTACGACGACCTGGCGGGCGCCCCCGGCGGACCCCAGAGCTCGCTGAGCGCCCTGGAGCAGCTGCGGCTGGGGACCGGCCGGGACTACCAGCCCGAGGTCGTGGAATCGCTCGCACGCGTCCTGGCCAGGGGCTGTCTGACCCTGGTGGCACCTGGGTAACCCAGGAGTAATGAGCGGCCTTCCGGCCGGGCATGGTTGGATGCGAAAGAACCCAGAAAACTGGGAGACCGAAGACCGGCTCGGAGGCAGGTCGGTCTGGGCAGGCGGGAATCGTGAGGATCTTCGGCAAGGGACGGCACCGGCCCTCCGCCTCGTGGCGGCAGGCCACGGACCGTGCGTTCACGCTGATCGGCGACGGCCGGTACGAGGACGCCGGCGCGCTGCTGACGCGCGCGGCGGACCTGGAACCGTGGCTCTCCGAGTCCTGGTTCAACCTGGCGCTGCTGCACAAGTTCCGGCACGACTGGGAGCAGGCGCGGGCCGCCGGGCTGCGGGCCGTGGCGCTGCTCGACAAGGAGACCGGGGCCCCCGACTGGTGGAACGTCGGGATCGCCGCCACCGCGCTTCAGGACTGGCCGCTGGCCCGCCGCGCCTGGCAGGCGTACGGACTGAAGGTGCGCGGCTACCAGGAGACCGCCACCGGCACCGGCGAGCCGTCCGGGATGGAGCTGGGCAGCGCGGCCGTGCGGCTCTCGCCCGAGGGCGAGGCCGAGGTGGTGTGGGGGCGCAGGCTGGACCCGGCGCGGATCGAGGTGCTGTCGATCCCGCTGCCGTCCTCCGGGCGGCGCTGGGGCGAGGTGGTCCTGCACGACGGGGTGCCGCACGGCGAGCGCACGGTCGCGGCCGGGCCCTCCTTCCCCGTCTTCGACGAGATCGAGCTGTGGGCGCCCTCGCCGGTGCCGACCTGGGTGGTGCTCCTGGAGGCCGCCACCGAGGCCGACCGGGACGCGCTTGAGCGGCTCGCGGCCGACGCGGGCTTCGCCGCCGAGGACTGGTCGTCCTCGGTGCGGCTGCTGTGCCGGGCCTGCTCGGAGTCGCGGATGCCCAGCGACGAGGGCGACGGCGAGCACCTGGACCCGCACGACCACAGCGAGCCGGGCCACCCGGGCCCGCTGGGCCACCGCACGGCCGGTGACCTGTGGGTGCCCGAGCGCGAGTGCGGGATCGCGGCCCCGCCCGGCCTGGTGCGCGGGCTGCTCGACGGCTGGGTGGCGGACAGCCCCGACAGCCGGGAGTGGCGGGATCTCGAAGAAGTCTGCTGAGGGTGCCCGTAGGCTGTACGGGATCGGAACCGGCTTTTCAGGAAGGCTTACGGCGGACATGTCGCAGCAGGAGACGGACCAGCAGGTCGAGAACGACGGGTTCGTCGTCGACACGGAGGACTGCGAGGAGCGCGAGACCGCGTACCGCGAGCGGGGCACGTCCCGGCCGATCACGGTCGTCGGCAACCCGGTGCTGCACAAGGAGTGCAAGGACGTCACCGAGTTCGGCGACGAGCTCGCCGCGCTGATCGACGACATGTTCGCCAGCCAGCGCACCGCCGAGGGCGTGGGCCTGGCCGCCAACCAGATCGGTGTCGACCTCAAGGTCTTCGTCTACGACTGCATGGACGACGAGGGCGTGCGCCACGTCGGCGTCGTGTGCAACCCGGTCCTGGAGGAGCTGCCGGCCGACCGTCGCGTCCTGGACGAGTCCAACGAGGGCTGCCTCTCGGTCCCGACCGCCTACGCCGAGCTCGCCCGCCCGGACTACGCGGTGGTCCGCGGCCAGGACGCCCAGGGCAACCCGATCCGGGTCCAGGGCACGGGCTACTTCGCGCGCTGCCTCCAGCACGAGACGGACCACCTGTACGGGCGCCTGTACATCGACCGCCTGTCGAAGCGGGACCGCAAGGACGCGTTGCGTCAGATGGCGGAGAACAGCCCGCGGTACGAGGTTGTGCCGAACGACTGATTCCCGGACGCCGGGAGTACGTGAGGGGCCCCGCACCTTGCTGGTGCGGGGCCCCTTCGTCGTTCGTCCGCGGACCGTGGTCGGCTGGTCGCGCAGTTCCCCGCGCCCCTAAATGCTAGAACTCCTCGTCGAAGCCCACCGAGCCCTCGACCGCCACCTGGTAGGCGGACGGGCGGCGCTCGAAGAAGTTCGTGAGCTCCTGGACGCCCTGGAGCTCCATGAAGGAGAACGGGTTCGACGAGCCGTACACCGGGGGGAAGCCCAGGCGCGTCAGACGCTGGTCGGCGACGCACTGGAGGTACTCGCGCATCGACTCGGTGTTCATGCCCGGCAGACCGTCGCCGCACAGGTCGCGGCCGAACTGGAGCTCCGCCTCGACGGCCTCCTTGATCATGTCGGTGACCTGCTGCTGGAGCGCGTCGTCGAAGAGCTCCGGCTCCTCCTTGCGGACGGTGTCCACGACCTCGAAGGCGAAGTTCATGTGCATCGTCTCGTCGCGGAACACCCAGTTGGTGCCGGTGGCGAGGCCGTGCAGCAGACCGCGCGAGCGGAACCAGTACACGTAGGCGAAGGCGCCGTAGAAGAACAGGCCCTCGATGCAGGCCGCGAAGCAGATGAGGTTCAGCAGGAAGCGACGGCGGTCGGCCTGGTTCTCCAGCCGCTCGAGCTTCTCCACCTCGTTGATCCACTTGAAGCAGAACTGCGCCTTCTCACGGATGGAGGGGATGTTCTCCACCGCGTCGAACGCGGCCGCGCGGTCCTCCGGGTCGGGGAGGTAGGTGTCGAGCAGCGTCAGATAGAACTGGACGTGCACGGCCTCCTCGAAGAGCTGGCGCGACAGGTACAGGCGCGCCTCCGGGGAGTTGATGTGCTTGTACAGCGTCAGGACCAGGTTGTTCGCCACGATCGAGTCACCGGTCGCGAAGAACGCCACCAGCCGCCCGATCATGTGCTGCTCACCCGGCGACAGCTTGGCGAGGTCGGCGACGTCGGAGTGGAGGTCGACCTCCTCCACCGTCCAGGTGTTCTTGATCGCGTCGCGGTAGCGCTCGTAGAAGTCCGGGTAGCGCATCGGACGCAGGGTCAGTTCGAAGCCCGGGTCGAGCAGGTTCTTGTCGGTGGAGCTCATTACTGGCAGGCCTCGCAGGACTCGGGGTTCTCAAGGGAGCAGGCGATCGCGTCGGCGTCGGGGGCCGCCTGCTGGACGGGGATCGGGGCGGCGGCCTGGGCGGCGCGGGCGATGCGCGTGGCCGGGCGCGAGCGCAGGTAGTACGTGGTCTTCAGACCCTGCTTCCAGGCGTACGCGTACATCGACGACAGCTTGCCGATGGTGGGCGTCTCCAGGAACAGGTTCAGCGACTGCGACTGGTCCAGGAACGGGGTCCTGGCCGCCGCCATGTCGATCAGACCGCGCTGCGGGATCTCCCACGCCGTGCGGTAGAGCGCGCGCACGTCGGCGGGGATCCAGCTGAAGTCCTGGACCGAGCCGCTGGCCTCGCGCAGCGCCTCGCGGGACTGCGCGTCCCACACGCCGAGCTTCTTCAGGTCCTCCACCAGGTAGCCGTTGACCTGGAGGAACTCACCCGACAGCGTCTCGCGCTTGAAGAGGTTGGAGACCTGCGGCTCGATGCACTCGTACACCCCGGCGATGGAGGCGATGGTCGCGGTCGGGGCGATCGCGAGCAGCAGCGAGTTGCGCATGCCCACCGAGGCGATCCGCTCGCGCAGCGCCGCCCAGCGCTCCGGCCAGTTCAGCTCGACGTCGTAGTGGTCGGGGTGCAGCACACCGCGAGCCGTACGGGTCTTCTCCCAGGCGGGCAGCGGGCCCGAGCGCTCGGCGAGGTCGCAGGACGCCTCGTACGCGGTGAGCATGATGCGCTCGGCGAGCTTGGTGGAGAGCGCCTTCGCCTCGGGGGAGTCGAAGGGCAGGCGCAGCTTGAAGAAGACGTCCTGGAGGCCCATCGCGCCCAGGCCCACCGGACGCCACTTGGCGTTGGAGCGGCCGGCCTGCTCGGTCGGGTAGAAGTTGATGTCGACGACGCGGTCCAGGAACGTCACGGCGGTGCGGACGGTCGCGTCCAGGCGCTCCCAGTCGATCTCGCCGGACGCCAGTACGAAGGCGCCGAGGTTGACCGAGCCGAGGTTGCAGACGGCCGTCTCGCCGTCGTCGGTGACCTCCAGGATCTCGGTGCAGAGGTTGGAGGAGTGGACCGTGTGGCCGGGCTCCGCCGTCTGGTTGGCGGTGCGGTTGGAGGCGTCCTTGAACGTCATCCAGCCGTTGCCGGTCTGCGCCAGGGTGCGCATCATCCGGCCGTACAGGTCCCGGGCCTGGATGGTCTTCTGCGCGAGACCGGCCGCCTCGGCCCTGCGGTAGGCGGCGTCGAACTCCTCGCCCCACAGGTCGACCAGCTCGGGCACGTCGGCGGGGGAGAACAGCGACCAGGTGCCGTCCGCGTCGACGCGGCGCATGAACTCGTCCGGGATCCAGTGCGCCAGGTTCAGGTTGTGCGTACGCCGGGCGTCCTCACCGGTGTTGTCGCGCAGCTCCAGGAACTCCTCGATGTCGGAGTGCCAGGTCTCCAGGTAGACCGCCGCCGCGCCCTTGCGCCGGCCGCCCTGGTTGACGGCCGCGACCGAGGCGTCCAGCGTCTTCAGGAACGGCACGATGCCGTTGGAGTGGCCGTTGGTCCCCCGGATGAGCGAGCCGCGCGAGCGGATGCGGGAGTACGAGAGGCCGATGCCGCCCGCGTGCTTGGAGAGCCGGGCCACCTGGTGGTAGCGGTCGTAGATCGAGTCCAGCTCGTCCAGCGGGGAGTCCAGCAGATAGCAGCTGGACATCTGCGGGTGGCGGGTGCCGGAGTTGAAGAGCGTGGGGGAGGACGGCAGGTAGTCGAGCCGGCTCATCAGCCGGTACAGCGAGCCGACCTCGTCGAGCGCGCGCACCGAGTCGTCCTCGGCCAGGCCCGCCGCGACCCGGAGCATGAAGTGCTGCGGGGTCTCGACGACCTGACGGGTGATCGGGTGCCGCAGCAGATAGCGGGAGTAGAGGGTGCGCAGACCGAAGTAGCCGAAGCGGTCGTCGGCGCCCTCCGCGAGGGAGGCCTCGACCAGCGCGTCGAGCCGGGCCGAGTGCAGCCGTACGAAGTCGGCGGTGCGGTCCGCGATCAGGCCCTCGCGGTGGCCGACCTCGACCGACTCGGAGAACGAGACCGAGCCCTGGCTCGCGGCCTCCTCGGCGATCGTGAGCGTCAGCAGCCGGGCGGCGAGGCGGGAGTACGCCGGGTCCTCGGAGATCAGACCGGCGGCGGCCTCGGTGGCGAGCCCACGCAGCTCCGCCTCGTCCGAGCGCGCGTTGCGGCCGCGCAGCGCGGCGGCGGCGACCCGGCCGGGGTCGGTGTCCGGCAGATCGGCGGTGAGGTCGGTCAGGGTCCGCAGCAGGGCGGTCCCGGGGGCATCGGCCGGCTCTTCGGCGATCGCTGAGGCGGGATCCGCAGGGGCGATGGTCACGTGGGGGCACTCCTCGCTCGGCACGGGGCCTGGCGAGTGTGCGGGCACACGGACACACCCCCTCGGGGGTACGCCGCGTCCACTGCCCATTCCGCGAGGCCCGGACGTCTGGCACCCGGACCGGATGGCCAGGGCGCGCTGTTCGGCAGGTCCTCGGACTGAACAAGTACGCAAATACGTACCAGTACACCGTTGCGGGACAGTTCCGGATTTGCACCGGATTCCCCTGCGGCGACAGCGAGCACGAGCATACATCTTGTGCCGGGCTGTCGTGGCGCCCCCACATGTTGTGTCGCCCCCGTGTCGGGCGATGCCATTTGGGTAGCCGTTTGACTGCGGGCCGTCTCGGGCTGGGCGCGCAGTTCCCCGCGCCCCTAAGGGGGTTGGGAGCGCGGCAATCCCAACCTGCGGGCAGTCGTGGGCATTCCCGGGACAGGCGAAAGCGGGCCGCCGGGAGACCCCGGTGGCCCGCTTTCGTCCCGCTCGTGTCAGTGCGCCGAGCCCGCCGTCGCCGGGGGGAGTTCCGTCTGTACGCCCGGGTCGCCCGCGTCCGCCGTGTAGTCCTCCGGGGACGTCTCGTCGACGCCGTCGGGGGCCTTCAGGGCCCGCAGGACGACCGTGAGGACCACGGTGACCGCCACGTTCAGGACGAACGCCGTGAGGCCGATGTAGCCGATCTCCCCGATGCCGGGGATCTCCTTGGAGCTGCCGCCGAAGTGCTTCTGGGTGGGCGAGGCCACCCCGTACGCGGCGAGCGTGCCGTAGAGCATGCCGACCGCCCAGCCCGCCAGCAGCGCCCAGCGATGGAACCAGCGGGTGAACAGACCGCCGACCAGCGCCGGGAACGTCTGGAGGATCCAGATGCCGCCGAGCAGCTGGAAGTTGATCGCGACCGTCTTGTCCATGGTCAGGACGAAGACCAGCGCGCCCACCTTCACCAGGAGCGAGACCAGCTTGGAGACCTTGGTCTCCTGCTCGGGCGTGGCGTCCGGCTTGAGGAAGTCCTTGTAGATGTTGCGGGTGAACAGGTTCGCGGCCGCGATCGACATGATCGCCGCCGGGACGAGCGCGCCGATGCCGATCGCCGCGAACGCCACGCCCGCGAACCATTCCGGGAACATGTCCTCGAACAGCTGCGGGATCGCCAGCTGGCCGTTCTTGACCTTGACCCCGGCCGCGATCGCCATGAAGCCGAGCAGCGCCAGCAGGCCCAGCATCAGCGAGTACAGCGGCAGGATCGTGGTGTTGCGGCGGATGACGTTGCGGCTGCGGGAGGAGAGGGTCGCCGTGATCGAGTGCGGGTACATGAACAGCGCCAGCGCCGAGCCCAGGGCAAGCGTGGCGTAGGTCCACTGGCTCTTGTCGCCGGGCACCAGCGCACCCGTGGGCTTCCCGGCCGCGTTGGGCGTCTCGAACTTGTGCCGGGCCGCCGCGAAGATGTCGTCGAAGCCGCCGAGCTTGATCGGGATGTAGATGATCGCCACCAGGATGACGATGTAGATGAGCGTGTCCTTCACGAACGCGATCAGTGCGGGCGCGCGCAGACCCGAGGAGTACGTGTACGCGGCGAGCACCGCGAACGCGATCAGCAGCGGCAGGTCCTTGAGGAACCAGTTGCCGGAGCCGCCGATGCCCATCACGTCCAGCACCGCCTGGATGCCGACCAGCTGGAGCGCGATGTAGGGCATCGTGGCGAGGATGCCGGTGACGGCCACCGCGAGCGAGAGGCCCTTGGAGCCGAACCGGCCGCGCACGAAGTCCGAGGTCGTCACATAGCCGTGCTTGTGCGAGACCGACCAGAGCCGGGGCAGGAACGTGAAGATCAGCGGGTAGACCAGGATCGTGTACGGCACCGCGAAGAAGCCGGCCGCGCCCGCCGCGTACACCGCCGCCGGGACCGCGACGAAGGTGTACGCCGTGTAGAGGTCGCCGCCGAGCAGGAACCAGGTGACCCAGGTACCGAACGAGCGCCCGCCGAGGCCCCATTCGTCGAGGCTGTGCTCGTTCTCGGCGCGGCGCCAGCGGGCGGCCATGAAGCCGATGACCGTGACGGCCAGGAAGAAGAAGATGAAGACGCCGAGCGCGACGCCGTTGACGCCGCCTTCCGCTGCGAGAGTCACTTGCCCTCACCCGCCTTGCGGCCCTGCTGGTCGTGCTGCCACAGCCTGTACGCCAGCATCGTCAGCGCGGTCGAGATGACCACCCACAGCATCTGGTACCAGTAGAAGAACGGGATCCCGGCGAGGGCCGGGTCGACCTTCGCGTACGAACCGACCCAGAGCATCGCCACGAAGGGCGCGATCAGACAGAGCGCGATGATCACGCGCACCGGCGTGATCACCGCTCTCCGTTCCTGCGTTGTGTCCGGCATGGTGGCTTCGTCCCCTCACTGTGCTCACCTGTGGTAATGCGCACGAAATCTAGGGGACGGAAACCCGCCACGGAACCCCTGTACCGGATACCGGACGTCGGATCGTGGGTCAGTCGGTGGGGCGCTTGAGGCGGGCGACGAACTTGTAGCGGTCGCCCCGGTAGACCGAGCGCACCCACTCCACCGGTTCGCCGTTGCCGTCGATGGAGTGCCGGGAGAGCATCAGCATCGGCAGACCGACGTCCGTGCCGAGCAGCCCGGCCTCGCGCGGGGTGGCCAGCGACGTCTCGATGGTCTCCTCGGCTTCGGCGAGCCGCACCCCGTACACCTCGTTGAGGGCGGTGTAGAGAGAGGTGTACTTGACGAGCGAGCGGCGCAGCGCCGGGAAGCGCTTGGCCGACAGGTGCGTCGTCTCGATCGCCATCGGCTCGCCGCTGGCCAGCCGCAGCCGCTCGATGCGCAGCACCCGGCCGCCGGCCGAGATGTCGAGCAGGCCCGCCAGCGTGTCGTCGGCCGTCACATAGCCGATGTCGAGCAGCTGCGAGGTGGGCTCCAGGCCCTGGGCGCGCATGTCCTCCGTGTACGAGGTCAGTTGCAGCGCCTGGGAGACCTTGGGCTTGGCGACGAACGTGCCCTTGCCCTGGATGCGCTCCAGGCGCCCCTCCACCACCAGCTCCTGGAGGGCCTGGCGCACGGTGGTGCGGGAGGTGTCGAACTCGGCGGCGAGGGTGCGCTCGGGCGGCACCGGGGTGCCCGGCGGCAGGGTCTCCGTCATGTCCAGCAGATGCCGCTTGAGGCGGTAGTACTTGGGCACGCGAGCGGTCCGGGCGCCGGCGCCCGCCTCTGTCTCCGTACCGCTCCCGTCGGTGGCCATGGCCTGCCTTCCCGAGTGCTGCGCTGCTGCCGTCACCGGCTCCTCCGTCTGTCGCGGCTCACATGGTGGCACGGACCGGTCACGGGTCGTCGCCCTCCCTCAGGTGTCGGTCCGATAACGGACGCGACAGCCCTTCTTATACACCCTTGACACCCCTAAAGGTCTAGGCCAAGCTCCGGGTACTGGTCTAAACCATTAAAGACCAGGTCCCAGCCCCACAGGCAGTACACGTCGTATGTCTTCGCGGTGGGCGGGGGGTTGCAGCATCCCTGAGGAGGGTGGCGTGAAGCGCAAGCTCATCGCGGCGATCGGCGTCGCGGGCATGTTGGTCAGCATCGCGGCGTGCGGCGACGACGACAAGAAGGACGGCGCCAAGGGCGACGACGCCAAGTCGCTGATGGTCTGGCTGACGGTCGACGCGCAGAAGAACTGGCCGGACCTGGTCAAGGCGGCCGACGACGCGATCGTCGCCAAGCACCCGGGCGTGAAGATCAACCACGAGTACTACGGCTGGCCGGACAAGAACGCCAAGCTCGACGCGGTGCTCGCCACCGACAAGGCCCCCGACGTGGTCGAGATGGGCAACACCGAGATGCTCGCCTACTCGGTCAAGGGCGCCTTCGCCGAGATCGACCCGTCGAAGTTCGACAACTCCTCCGCCTGGCTCGACGGCCTCAAGGCCTCGGTCACGTACGACGGCAAGACCTACGGCGTCCCCTACTACGCCGGTGGCCGCACGGCGACCTGGCGCAAGGACATCGCCGCCGAGGCCGGCGTCACCGCCGCCCCGAAGACGTACACCGAGCTGACCGCCGACCTGGACAAGATCCAGGCGAAGAAGGGCGACAAGTTCAGCTCCTGGTACCAGCCGACCCGCGACTGGTACGCGGCCATGTCGTACGTGTACGACGCCGGCGGCTCCATCGCCAAGGAGGACGGCGGCAAGTTCAAGGCGAACCTGTCCTCGCCCGAGTCCCTCAAGGGCCTGAACGAGTACAAGTCGATCCTCGACAAGTACATGCACGGCGACAAGACGAAGGACGAGTCCGACCGTCCGATCGTCTACGGCCAGGGCAAGTCCGCGCTGATCTTCAGCGCCGCCTGGGAGGGTGGCAGCGCCGCCCTGCCCGAGAACGACAAGGTCGGCAAGCTCGCCGACAAGCTGGAGTCGTTCGTGATGCCCGGCCCGTCCGGCAAGGCCATGCCGGTCTTCCTCGGAGGCTCGGACCTCGCGGTGCCGGTCAAGTCCAAGGCGCAGGCGCTCGCCGCCGAGTGGATCAACGCGTTCACCGGCACCCAGGGCCAGAAGGGCCTGATCGCCAAGCAGAACCTGCCCAACAACAAGACGGCCCTCGCGCCGCTGAAGTCGGACCCGAAGACGGCCGTGGCGGCCACCGCGGCCGAGTCCAGCTGGTTCGTGCCCATGGCCCCGGGCTGGGGCCAGGTCGAGAAGGCCAAGGTCCTCCAGGACATGCTGCAGGCCATCGGCACCGGCAAGAAGTCGGTCGAGCAGGCCGCGAAGGACGCGGACGCCGCGATCGACAAGGTCATCAACACCAAGTGACCTGTGGGCGAGGGCCCCGTCGTCGGACGGCGACGGGGCCCTCGCCCGACCCGTACCGGAGAGGGACCGCTAGGAGCGCGCGATGAGTGCCGCAGAGACAACCACCGCCAAGGTGCCGCCGGCGCGGCGCGACCCACAACCGGGTGGGGGATCCGGGAAGCCGAAGGGGCCGTCGAGAAAGCGCGGCGCGGGACAGGCGGCGGTGCCCTGGGCGCTGCTCGCCCCCTGCCTCCTGGCGCTCGCCCTCGTACTGGGCTATCCGCTGGTACGCCTGGTCACCCTGTCCTTCCAGAAGTTCGGCCAGCCGCAGCTGTGGGGGTTCAAGGACCCCGAGTCGGTGGGCTTCGACAACTTCACCAACGTCCTGAGCGACAGCGAGTTCTGGACCGTCGTCGTACGGACCGTGCTGTTCGCCTTCACCGCGGTCGTGCTGACCATGGTGCTCGGGATGCTGATCGCCCTGCTGCTCCAGCGGGTCTCCGGCTGGGTCAAGACGCTCGTCAACATCGCCCTGGTGGCGAGCTGGGGCATGCCGATCGTCGTCGCCATCACCATCTTCAAGTGGATGTTCGACAGTGACTTCGGCGTACTGAACTGGCTGCTCAGCCAGGTGCCCGGGGTCGACATGATCGGCCACAACTGGTTCGCCAGCGGCACCGAGGGCCTCGCCGTCATCATGCTGCTGGTGGTCTGGGGCGCGGTGCCGTTCGTCGTCATCACGCTCAGCGCGGGCCTCACCCAGGTCCCCAAGGAGCTCGAGGAGGCCGCCCGGCTCGACGGCGCCGGCTCCTGGGGCGTCTTCCGGCACGTCACCCTGCCGATCCTCAAGCCCATCATCGTGATGCTGGCGACGCTGTCGGTCATCTGGGACATGGGTGTCTTCCCGCAGGTCTTCGTGATGCGCGGCAACCACCCCGAGCCCGAGTTCCAGCTGCTCACCACGTACTCGTACGACAAGGCGTTCGTGGTCAACGACTACTCGCAGGGCTCCGCGATCGCGCTGCTGACCGTGCTCCTGCTGCTCGGTGTGATCGCCGTGTACATGCGGCAGATGCTCAAGATCGGAGACGTGGAGTAGAGATGGCCGCCATCGACACGCAGACGCTCGCGCGTCCCCGCAAGAAGAAGTCCAAGCTCGGCTGGAACCTGCTCGGGCTGCTCGTCTTCGCCACCGCGGGCTTCCCGGTCTACTGGATGCTCAACACGGCGCTCAAGCCCGCCAAGGACGCGATCGACCCGGACCCGCACTTCTTCCCGCGCTCCCTCACCCTGGAGAACTTCCGCCGGGCGCTGGACATCGGCGACTTCTGGGGTTCGATCGGCCGCTCGCTGATCGTCTCCGTGGTGGTCGTGGTGATCGGCATCGCGGTCGGTCTGCTCGCGGCGCTCGCCATCTCGCGGTTCGCCTTCCGGGGCCGCAAGATCGTGATCATCGGCATCCTGGCGGTCCAGATGGTCCCGCTGGTCGCGATGATCATCCCGGTCTTCCTGCTCCTCAACGACCTCGGCCAGTACGACAAGCTGACCGGTCTGATCCTCACCTACCTCACCTTCATCCTGCCCTTCACGGTCTGGACGCTGCGCGGCTTCATCGTCAACGTCCCCAAGGAGCTGGAGGAGGCGGCGATGGTCGACGGGTGCAGCCGCACCGGCGCGTTCATCCGCGTCGTCTTCCCGCTGCTGGCCCCCGGCATGGTGGCCACCTCGGTTTACGGCTTCATCCAGGCGTGGAACGAATACCTCTACGCCCTGATGCTGATGAGCCAGAACCACCAGACCGCCACCGTGTGGCTGTCCAACTTCACCACCCAGCACGGCACCGAGTTCGCCCCCATGATGGCCGGCTCCACCATGATGGCCGTCCCCATCGTGGCTCTGTTCCTCCTCGTCCAGCGCAAGATGGCCGCGGGTCTGACGGCCGGCGCGGTGAAGGGATAAGGCCGCCCATGACGACGATCGCACGCACCGACACACTCACGCGCGACGCCCTGACCGTCCTCCAGCCCGGCTTCGTCGGCACCACCGCCCCCGACTGGCTGCTGCGCCGGATCGGCGAAGGCCTCACCTCGGTGGGCCTGTTCGGCCGCAACATCGCCACGGCCGGCCAGCTGTCCGCCCTCACCGCCCAGTTGCGGTCCGAGCGGGACGACGTCCTGGTGGCCATCGACGAGGAGGGCGGCGATGTCACCCGTCTGGAGGTCCGCACCGGCTCGTCCTTCCCCGGCAACCTGGCGCTGGGCCACGTCGACGACACGGACCTGACCCGGGCGGTGGCGCACGAGCTGGGCCGCCGGCTGGCGGCCTGCGGGGTGGACCTCAACTGGGCCCCGTCCGCCGACGTCAACTCCAACCCGGGCAATCCGGTCATCGGGGTACGGTCCTTCGGCGCCGACCCGCACCTGGTGGCGCGGCACACCGCCGCGTACATCGAGGGGCTCCAGTCCGCCGGGGTCGCCGCCTGCACCAAGCACTTCCCCGGCCACGGCGACACGGCGGTCGACTCGCACCACGCGCTGCCCCGCATCGATGTGGACCTCGACACACTGCACGCCCGTGAACTGGTGCCTTTCCGGGCCGCGATCGCCGCGGGTTCCAAGTCGGTCATGAGTGCGCATATTCTTCTTCCCGCGCTCGACCCCACCCGCCCGGCGACGCTGAGCCCGCGTGTCCTGACCGGACTGCTCCGCGAGGAACTCGGCTACGACGGGCTCATCGTCACCGACGCCGTGGAGATGCAGGCCATCGCCTCGACGTACGGGATCGAGCGCGGCTCGGTCCTCGCGATCGCGGCCGGGGCCGACGCGCTGTGCGTCGGCGGCGGCCTGGCGGACGAGGACACCGTGCTGCGGCTGCGGGACGCCCTGGTCGCGGCGGTACGAGCCGGTGAACTGCCCGAGTCACGCCTGGCCGACGCGGCCGAGCGGGTACGCGCCCTCGCGTCCTGGACCCGGCAGGCCAGGGGGGACGTCGCGGGGCCGGGCGCGGAGGTGCAGGAGGGGACCGCGCCCGGCACCGACATCGGCCTGGTGGCGGCGCGCCGCGCCCTGCGCGTGACGGGCTCCGGCCTCCCGCTGACCGAGCCGCCGTACGTGGCCGCCTTCACCCCCGGCGCGAACATCGCGGTCGGGGACGAGACGCCGTGGGGGGTGGCGGCGGAGCTGGCTCTGCGGCTGCCGGGGACCACGACGGGCACGTACGACTCGTCGGTGGACCCGGCCGCGGTGCTGGCCGCGGCGGGCTCGCGCCGGATCGTGGCGGTCGTACGCGACGAGCACCGGCATCCGTGGATGGGGGCGGCCCTGCACGCGCTGCTGTCGGCCCGGCCCGACACGGCGGTGATCGAGATGGGGGTGCCGCAGGCGGCGGCGCGGGGGGCGGTGCATGTGGCTACGCATGGGGCGGCGCGGGTGTGCGGCCGGGCGGCGGCAGAGCTCTTGTCCCCCACCCCACCCGTCCCCTAAACCCCTCAGGCGGGCAGCCACGGACTTCGCCCCGGACCCCGGTGCCCGCCTGCGGGCCGGTGGCCGCTTGCTCGCGCAGTTCCCCGCGCCCCTGAAAACCCTCGTTCGTCTGCGGACCGTGGCCGCTTCTCGCGCAGT
>NZ_BAAACA010000026.1:0-65121 GCF_039521265.1 Streptomyces crystallinus
GGGGCGGGCGGCGGGGGCGACGGCCTCGGCACGCCGGGGCGCGGGCACGGAGGCGGTGTCGCCGGCGGCGGAGGGCGCGGCGGGGCGGCGCGGGTGCTCGCCGGCCGGCGCGGACCGGACCGGGGCGGAAGGCGTCATGGCCGGAGCATGCGGACGCTCCCCCGGCGTCACCGACAGACCCGGCACGGAAGGCGTCGTGGCCGGACCCTGCGGACGCTCGCCCGGCGTCGCCGACCGGACCGGAGCGGAAGGCGTCGTGGCCGGACCGTGCGGACGCTCGGTGGGCGGCGTGGGCGCGTGTGGGGCGGTTTCCTGCCTGGGGGGTGCCGCGGGCTCCTGTCCCGGCTCGCCCTTCGCGGGGCGCGCCGAGGACGGGGGGCGTTGTGCGTCCGTGGTCAATGGCCCCCCTCGTACCCGTCGTGCGTGCGCTGCGGATCGGCTTGGCCGGCAGGGCCGTTCGTCGCCGCGTGGGCGCTACTTTACGGGCTGGGGCGCGTCGGCAGGGATACGGTCCGGGCTCGGGGGATCTGCACCGACTCGTCCCCCTACCCCCGGGTAGGCCGTTCTGGCAGGCTCTGCGCATGACTCCCCGCGCCGCTGACCGGGCCCGGTACGACCGGGCCACCGCCGCTCTCGACGCCCCCCTCGCGCTCGTGGACCTGGAGGCGTTCGACGCCAACGCCGACGACCTGGTCCGGCGCGCGCAGGGCAAACCGATCCGGGTCGCCAGCAAGTCCGTGCGGTGCCGGGCGCTGCTCGAACGGGTGCTGGCCCGGGACGGGTTCGCCGGGATCATGTCGTTCACGCTCGCGGAGTCGATCTGGCTGGCCAGGGCCGGGTTCGAGGACGTCCTGCTGGCGTATCCGTCGGCCGACCGGGACCGGTTCGCGGAGCTCGCCGCCGACCCCAAGCTGGCCGCCGCCGTCACGGTGATGGTCGACGACCCGGCCCAGCTGGACCTCGTCGACCGGGCGCGCGACCGGCACGACCTGCCGGTACGCGTCTGTCTGGAACTGGACACCTCGCTGCGGCTGTTGGGCGGGCGGGTGCGCGTCGGCGCCCGCCGCTCCCCGCTGCGCGAGCCCGCGCAGCTCGCCGAGCTCGCCCGTGCCGTGGTGCGCCGCCCCGGTTTCCGGCTGGTCGGACTGATGGCGTACGAGGGCCATGTGGCCGGGGTCGGGGACGCGATCGCGGGGCGGCCGGTGCGCTCCCGGGCGATCCGGCTGATGCAGGCGGCGGCCCGCCGGGAGCTGGCGGCCCGCCGGGCCGAGGTGGTGCGGGCGGTCCGGGCCGTGGCGCCGGACCTGGAGTTCGTCAACGGCGGCGGGACGGGGAGCGTGCAGCACACGGCGGCCGAGGACGCGGTCACCGAGATCGCCGCCGGGTCGGGCCTGTATGTGCCGCGGCTGTTCGACAACTACACCTCGTTCACCGGGCGCCCGGCCGCGCTGTTCGCCCAGCCCGTGGTGCGCCGGCCGGGTGTCGGCGTGGTCACCGTGCTCGGCGGCGGCTACCCCGCCTCGGGGGCGGCGGGCGTGGACCGGCTGCCCGTCCCGTACCTCCCCGAAGGACTGCGCTACGACCCGCAGGAGGGCGCCGGGGAGGTGCAGACCCCGCTGCTCGGCACGGCCGCCGACGATCTGCTGATCGGGGACAAGGTCTGGTTCCGGCACGCCAAGGCCGGTGAACTGTGCGAGCGGTTCGACGAGTTGCACCTGGTGGAGGGCGACCGGATCACCGCGACGGTCCCCACCTACCGGGGCGAGGGCCGCACGTTCCTCTGAACCGCGCCCGGCGGCTCACGGCGCCGGGGGCGCCACGCTGTTGCCGACCCCGCCGCTCTGCGGGCCGCCGAGGGCCCGGATGCCCGCCGTGATCCGGTCCAGTACGGCGAGCGGCGGGGCGCCCTTCCCCGCGTCGAAGGCGAAGCGGACGACGATCATCGACTCGCTGCCGACGCTCGACGGGAAGGCCAGCGACTGGACGTAACCGCCGGGCCCCGCCCCCGTCTTCACGCTCCAGCGCACCAGATAGCCGGTGCGCCCGGCGACCACCACGGACGCGGCCCGCACCTCGCGGTGCGAGACGATCCCGCCGTAGCGCCGCCGGCCGACGACGTCCTCGCCGAACGCGGCGTCGGCCGCCTCGCTGATGTCGTGCCTGGCGAGCGCCTCGGCGGTCTTGAGGTCGGTGCGGGTGGGCGTACGGGTGTTGACCGTGGCGTGGCGGCAGAACGCGCCCGAGTCGCCCGGGCAGTCGAAGGTGTCCTCGGTCTGCATGGTGGGCAGCCCGTCGATCTTGGAGTCAGCCTTCTCCCAGCCCGGCAGGACCGGCAGCGTGATGCCGTTGAGCTGGTCGACCAGCAGGCTCGGGTCGTCGCTGGGCGACGGCGGCGGCGCACTGCTCGCCGCCTGGGACGCGGCCGTGGTGGCCGCGCCACCGCTCGGCGCCGCGGCGGCCGGGGCTCCGTCGTCCCCGTCGTCCCCGTTCAGGACGACCACCCCGGCCACCAGTGCCGTGACGAGCACCGCGGCGGCCACGGCCACGACGGCCACCGGGCCCCGGCCGCGCGGCCGGGGCGCGACGGGCCCGAGGGGAACGGTCGGCGGCGAGGGCGGCACCACCGGCTGACCGGCGGCCCTGGTGTGCCCGGTCCAGGCCGTGCCGTCCCACCAGCGCTCCAGCACGGGCGTGCCCGGATCCGGGTACCAGCCGGGCGGTGTCGTCATGCTCATCGGGCCACCCTAGAGCGGCGCCTCAGCCGCCGTACACCGAGTCCCGCTGGTCGGGAACGACCGTGCCGTCCGCGCGGCGGACCGGCCCGGCGGTGCCGTCGCGGCCGGTGTACGCGGTGGTGGCGCACGGGTAGGTGCCGCTCTTCTGGCCCTTGGGCTGGATGAACATCGGGTTGACGATCCAGCGGCCGTCGCTGTTGTCGTACGCCCGGCACATCAGCTCGTTCTTGTTGCGGTTCAGGACCAGCCGCAGCCCGGTCGCGTCGCGCAGGAACGAGACGTCCGTGTCGGAGTCGCCGGCCGCGAACACCTGGCGCCGCGCGGCGGGCTGCACCCGCTCGGCCGCCGCCCCGCGCACCCCGAAGACCTCCTGGTTGATCCAGCACCGCTTGCCGTCGATGTACGTGATCATCGCGTCCTCGCCGTCGGCGACCGAGCCGCAGCCCTTGAGGTGCGGGGTGAGCCGCCCGTGCGCGGTGACCGGGCGGATGCCGATGGTGTGGTCGGGCGCGATGCCGACGCCGGCCGCCCAGACGTCGACGACGGGCTCGGGCGACGCCGAGGTGACCCAGACGTCGAACCCGGCCCGCTCGAGCGTACGGATCAGATCGCGCTGCTGGTCGTAGTAGCGCACCCAGCCCATCACCTCGGCCGTGCCGACGCGCTGCCGGGCGCCGATCGGCGCGGCCAGGTTCTCGGCGCGGGCGGCCCGGGCGAAGGAGCGGATGTCGCCGGCCCGCCAGCCGCTCATCAGCTGGGCGAGCCAGGCGTACTGCGGCTCGATGGTGCGCCGGTCCCAGCCGGCGAACGCGGCGGCGCCAGCGGTGGTCCTGCCGTCCCCGTAGACCGTGCGTATCTCGTCGGCGCAGCGCGGGTCGGTGGCGGTGGGCAGCGTGGCGGCGTCCGCCGGGCAGGCGGCGGCGAGCGCGGTGGCGGCCGGTTCGGTGAGGTAGCGGCTGGTGGTGTGCCAGTCGCCGTGCTGGGGGCGGCGGATCTTGGAGTGGCGCAGCATCCAGTACATCGTGGCGTCGCCGACGTCGTTCTTGACGACGGTGTTGTCCCAGTCGAAGACCGCGACGGGCTGGTGGCCCCTGGCCGCGCCCGCGCCCTTCCCGCACCTGCCGTAGGTGTCGACGAGCTCCTGGAGGCGGGCCTTGTTCTGCCCGTACCAGCCCTGGGTCACGGTGAGTTCGGGGCACGCGCCGGTCCGGGCCTGGGCGGTGGGGGCGGCGGCGAAGGCGCTGCCGGCGATCGCCAGGGCGGCGGCCGCGGCCTGCCAACGACGTGCACTGCGCATGAACACTCCTGTCACAAAGGGAAGATCACCGGGGACGGTAGGCAGAACAGCCGGGCGTCGTGCGACGCCCGGCTGTCGGCTGGGTGGAGCGAAGGTGAACGCCTAGAGCGGGGTCACGTACGCGCCCGAGATCCCGCCGTCCACCAGGAAGTCCGTCGCGTTGACGAACGAGGAGTCGTCGCTGGCCAGGAACGCCACCGCCGCCGCGATCTCGTCGGCCTCGGCGAAGCGGCCGAGCGGGATGTGCACCAGGCGGCGCGCGGCCCGCTCCGGGTCCTTGGCGAACAGCTCCTGGAGCAGCGGGGTGTTGACCGGGCCCGGGCAGAGCGCGTTGACCCGGATGCCCTCGCGGGCGAACTGCACGCCCAGCTCGCGGGACATGGCGAGGACGCCGCCCTTGGACGCGGTGTAGGAGATCTGCGAGGTCGCGGCCCCCATCCGGGCCACGAAGGACGCGGTGTTGATGATGGAGCCCCGGCGCTGCTCGCGCATGTACGGGATGGCCGCCTTGCAGCACAGATAGACGGAGGTGAGGTTGACCTCCTGGACCCGCTTCCAGGCCTCCAGGCCGGTCTCCAGGATGGAGTCGTCGTCGGGCGGCGAGATACCGGCGTTGTTGAAGGCGATGTCGACGCTGCCGTAGGTGTCGTACGCGGCCTTGAAGAGCGCGTCGACCTGCTCGGCGTCGGTGACGTCGACGCGTACGGCGAGCCCGCCGACCTCGTCCGCGGCCTTCTTGGCGGCCGCCTCGTCGATGTCGCCGCAGACCACGTGGGCGCCCTCGGAGGCGAGCCGGCGCGCGGCCGCCAGACCGATGCCGCTGCCGGCTCCGGTGATGACGGCGGTGCGGCCGACCAGGCGGCGGCAGATGGTGTCGTCGGTCATGTGCTCAGGCCTCCGTGCTGATGAAGACGTTCTTGGTTTCGGTGAAGGCGGCCAGCGCGTCCGGCCCGAGCTCTCGGCCGAGTCCGGACTGCTTGTAGCCGCCGAAGGGGGTCCAGTAGCGCACGCTGGAGTGCGAGTTGACCGAGAGGTTGCCCGCCGCGACGGCGCCGGAGACGCGCAGCGCGCGCCCCACGTCCCGGGTCCAGATCGAGCCGGACAGCCCGTACTCGGTCGCGTTGGCCAGCCGTACGGCGTCGGCCTCGTCGTCGAAGGGCAGGACGACCGCGACCGGCCCGAACACCTCCTCGACGGCCACGGGGGCGTCGGGGGCGACTCCCGTGACGACGGTGGGCGCGAACCAGAAGCCGGGGCCCTCGGGGGCGGTGCCGCGGATGCCCGGCAGGTCCCCGGGGACGTACGCCCGTACCCGCTCCAGCTGGGTCCGTGAGATCAGCGGGCCCATCTGGGTCTTCTCGTCGGCCGGGTCGCCGACCACCACGGACTCGACGCCGGGGGCGAGGAGCTCCAGGAAGCGGTCGTAGACCGGGCGCTGGACGAGGATGCGGGTGCGGGCGCAGCAGTCCTGGCCGCTGTTGTCGAGGAAGGACATGGGCGCGGCGGCGGCGGCCGCCGCCACGTCGGCGTCCGCGAAGACGATGTTGGCGCTCTTGCCGCCGAGTTCCAGGGTGACCCGCTTCACCCGCTGGGCGCACTTGGCCATGATCTGCTTGCCGACCCGGGTGGAGCCGGTGAACACGATCTTGGCGACGCCGGGGTGCTCGACCAGTGCGTCGCCCGCGACGGCGCCCGCGCCCGGCAGCACCTGGAAGAGGTGCTCGGGCAGACCCGCCGCAAGGGCGAGTTCGGCCAGCCGCAGGGCCGTGAGCGGGGTGGTCTCGGCGGGCTTGAGGATCACCGCGTTGCCGGCCGCGAGCGCGGGGGCGGTGCCCCAGGCGGCGATCGGCATCGGGAAGTTCCAGGGTGCGATGACGCCGACCACGCCGAGCGGTTCGAGCAGGGTGATGTCGAGGCCGCCCGCGACCGGGATCTGCCGTCCGGTCAGCCGCTCCACTCCCCCGGCCGCGTAGTCGAGCAGGTCGCGGACGTTGCCCGCCTCCCAGCGGGCGTTGCCCACGGTGTGCCCGGCCTCGCGCACCTCCAGCCGCGCCAGTTCCTCGACGTGCTCGTCGACGGCGGCGGCGAAGCGGCGCAGCAGCCGGGCGCGGTCGGCGGGGGCGAGCGCCGCCCACGTGGTCTGCGCCCGCGCGGCCCGGGCGACGGCCGCGTCCACGTCCTGGGCGGTGGCGGCGGGGACGGTCGCGATGACCTCCTCCGTCGCCGGGTTGAGCACCTGGTGCTCGTACGGGTGGTTCACGTCGTACGGATCGGACACAGCGGGCCTCACAGGCGTTCGAAGGAGCGGCGCAGCTCCCAGTCGGTCACCGCGGCGTCGAAGGCGTCCAGCTCGACGCGCGCCATGTTGCGGTAGTGCGCGACCACCTCGTCCCCGAAGGCGGCCTTGGCGATGGGGCTGTTCTCCCACAGCTCGGCGGCCTCGCGCAGGGTGGTCGGGACGTGCTCGTAGTCGCCGGTGTAGGCGTTGCCGGTACAGGCGTCCGGCAGCTCGAGGCGCTGCTCGACGCCGTACAGGCCCGCGGCGACGAGTCCGGCGACGGCGAGGTGCGGGTTGACGTCGCCGCCCGGCAGCCGGTTCTCGAACCGGGTCGAGCGGCCGTGGCCGACCACCCGCAGGGCGCAGGTGCGGTTGTCGTAGCCCCAGGCGACGGCGGTGGGCGCGAAGGAGCCGGGCTGGAAGCGCTTGTAGGAGTTGACGTTCGGCGCGTACAGCAGCGAGAAGTCCCGCAGCGCGGCCAGCTGGCCCGCGAGGAAGTACCGCATCAGCGGCGACATCCCCTCGGGCCCGTCGCCCTGCATGGCGTTCCGGCCGTCCTCGTCGGTGAGCGAGAGGTGGATGTGACAGGAGTTGCCCTCACGCTCGTTGTACTTCGCCATGAAGGTGAGCGAGACCCCCTCCTGGGAGGCGATCTCCTTGGCACCGGTCTTGTAGACGGCGTGCTGGTCGCAGGTGACCAGGGCCTCGTCGTAGCGGAAGACGATCTCGTGCTGGCCCGGGTTGCACTCGCCCTTGGCGGACTCCACGGTCAGGCCCGCCGCCGCCATCTCGTTGCGGATGCGGCGCAGCAGCGGCTCGATCCGGCCGGTGCCGAGCACCGAGTAGTCGATGTTGTACTGGTTCGCCGGGGTCAGCCCCCGGTAGTCGGCGTCCCACGCCTCCTCGTAGCTGTCCCGGAAGACGATGAACTCCAGCTCGGTGCCGACCTGGGCGGTCAGTCCCAGCTCGGCGAGCCGGTCGAGCTGGCGGCGCAGGATCTGGCGCGGGGCGGCGACCACGGGCGCGCCGTCGTTCCAGGCGAGGTCGGCGATCAGCAGCGCGGTGCCCTCGTTCCAGGGCACCCGGCGCAGGGTGGCGAGGTCGGGGTGCATGGCGAAGTCGCCGTACCCCCGCTCCCAGGAGGACATCGCGTAGCCCTCGACGGTGTTCATCTCGGTGTCCACGGCGAGCAGGTAGTTGCAGCCCTCGGTGCCGTGGGCCGCGACCTCGTCGAGGAAGAATCGTGCGGCGAACCGCTTGCCCTGGAGCCGCCCTTGCATATCGGGGAACGCCAGGACCACAGTGTCGATCTCGCCGCTCTCGACGAGGGCGCGCAGCGCCTCGATGTCGAGCGGGGGTGTGCGGTCTGCCACGGGAAAAGCCTCCTTCGGTCAGCCGGGAGCCATAAGGTATTGCCGAGAACCATTGCTTGGGAAGGGGGTGCGGCCAGATGTCGCGACCGGATTCCTCGGACCGGCTCGCGCCGGTGCTGCGGACGGTACGGGCCGGCAACGGCTTCGAGGAGGCGCTGGAGCAGATCCTCCAGGTCGTCCGCCTGGGGCTGGTGCCCGGTGGCGAACGGCTGCCGTCGGAGCGGGAGTTGGCCGAGCGGCTGGGCATCAGCCGGGTCACCCTGCGCGAGGTCCTGAAGGTGCTGACCGACCAGGGCCTGGTGGAGGCCCGGCGCGGCCGCTACGGCGGTACGTTCGTGCTGCCCCGCGCCCAGTCGCCCGGCGAGGACGAGCTGCGGCGCCGGGTGGCCGGGGTCGACGTGGAGGACGCGCTGCGCTTCCGCGAGGTGCTGGAGGTGGGCGCGGCCGGGCTGTGCGCGGCGCACGGCCTCACCGCCGAGCAGGCCGAACGGCTGCGGGAGGCGCTGGCCCGTACGCATGACGCGCCGCTGGGCGAGTACCGGCGGCTGGACACGCTGCTGCATCTGACCCTGGCCGAGCTGTCCGGCTCGCCGAGCCTGACCGCGCAGTACGCGGCGGTCCGGGCGACCGTGAACGACCTGCTGGACTGCATTCCGCTGCTGGTGCGGAACCTGGAGCACTCGCAGCGGCAGCACACGGCGCTGGTGGAGGCGGTGCTGGACGGGGACGCGGACGGGGCCCGGGAGATGATGCGGGAGCACTGCGCCGGTACGGCGGCGCTGCTGCGGGGGTTTTTGACGTGATGCCTTCGTCTGCGGACCGTGGTGGGTTGCTCGCGCCCACGCGGCGGAGCCGCAAAATGTCACAGCCCCGCGCCCCTTAGGCGTCCGGTACCGCAACGCACTGCCAGATGATTCCCTCAGCGCCCATCCCGTTTACCCCGACGTAACGCAAGGGGCTTGCTTTTCGGCCGGCTTCCCCGCAAAGGTATGCCCCCAGTCCATTGACCCCATCCCCGTCGGGAGCCGCGTCATGACCCTGGAGTCCACCGAATCCGCACGGCCGGGACCGGCCGAATCCGCCGACGACTATCTGGAGCGGCGTACGCTCCGCCGGGGCAGCGCCGGCTGGCTGCTGCTGACCGGTCTCGGCGTCGCCTATGTCGTCTCCGGCGACTACTCCGGCTGGAACTTCGGCCTCGCGGAGGGCGGCTTCGGCGGTCTCGCGATCGCCATGGCCCTGATGGGCCTGATGTACGTCTGCATGGTCTTCTCGCTCGCCGAGCTCTCCTCCGTCCTGCCCACGGCGGGCGGCGGCTACGGCTTCGCGCGGCGGGCGCTCGGCCCCTGGGGCGGCTTTCTGACCGGGACGGCCATCCTCATCGAGTACGTGCTCGCCCCCGCCGCCATCTCCCTCTTCATCGGCGACTACGTCGAGTCGCTCGGCCTGTTCGGGCTCACCTCTGGCTGGCCGGTCTACCTCGCCTGCTTCGTCGTCTTCATCGGCATCCACCTGTGGGGCGTGGGCGAGGCGCTGCGGTTCAGCTTCGTGGTGACGGGCGTGGCCGTGGCCGCGCTGCTCGTCTTCGCGGTCGGCGCGTTCGTCGACTTCGACGCGTCCAGGCTGGACGACATCGCCGTGCACCACGACGCGTTCGGCTCCAGCTCCTGGCTGCCGATGGGGCTCATGGGCATCTGGGCGGCGTTCCCGTTCGGCATGTGGTTCTTCCTCGGCGTGGAGGGCGTGCCGCTGGCCGCCGAGGAGACCCGCGACCCGGCCCGTACGCTCCCGAAGGCGATCCGCTGGTCCATGGGCATCCTGGTGGTGCTCGCCCTGCTGACCTTCTTCGCCTCGGCGGGCGCGCGCGGCTCGGCCGCGATCCAGGACGCGGGCAACCCGCTGGTCGAGGCGCTCCAGCCGGACGGGAAGGCCACGGCGCTGAGCCGGGTGGTCAACTACGCGGGGCTGGCGGGCCTGGTGGCCTCGTTCTTCTCGCTGATCTACGCGGGCTCGCGCCAGCTCTTCGCCCTGTCCCGGGCGGGCTATCTGCCCCGCTTCCTGTCCCTGACCAGCCGCCGCAAGGCGCCCTACCTGGGTCTCCTGGTGCCCGGCGCGATCGCCTTCTCGCTGGCGGCCGCGACCGGCGACGGGGCGCGGATGCTGAACGCGGCGGTCTTCGGCGCCACCGTCTCGTACGCGCTGATGTCGCTCTCCCACATCGTGCTGCGCCGCCGCGAACCGGATCTGGAACGGCCGTACCGTACGCCGGGAGGAGCGCTGACCTCCTCGGTCGCGCTGGTCCTCGCGTGCGCGGCGCTGGTCGCCACGTTCCTGGTGGACGTGGTGGCGGCGCTGATCGCGCTCGGGGTGTACGCGGTCGCCGTCGGGTACTTCGGCCTCTACAGCCGCAAGCACCTCGTCGCACGGGCCCCCGAGGAGGAGTTCGCGGCGCTCGCGGCGGCGGAGGCCGAGCTGGAGCGCGAGTGAGCGTGGAGCGGCGGCACGGGGTTCGGCAGCACGGGGTTCAGCAGCACGAGAGGGAGGACGCGGTGGTACGGCCACTGATCGGTGTCAGCACATATCTGGAGGAGTCGGTGCGCTGGGGGGTGTGGGACTGGCCGGCCGCGCTGCTGCCCGCCTTCTACCCACGCCTGGTCAGGGCGGCGGGCGGCCTCACGGCGATGCTGCCGCCGGACGACCCGCAGCTGGCCGCGCGGGTGGTGGCCCGGCTCGACGCCGTGGTGATCGCGGGCGGGCCGGATGTGGAGCCGGTACGGTACGGGGCCGCCCGCGACGTCCGGACCGGGCCGTCGGCGCCGGAGCGGGACGCCTGGGAAACCGCCCTGATCGAGGCCGCGCTGGAGTCCGGGACGCCGCTGCTGGGCATCTGCCGCGGGATGCAGCTGCTGAACGTGGTGCTCGGCGGCACGCTGGTGCAGCACCTGGACGGGCACACCGGCGGGCACGGCGTGGTGGGCCGCCACACCGTGCGCCCGGTGCCGGGCACGCTGTACGCCGGGATCGAGCCGGAGGCGGCGTCCGTGCCGACCTACCACCACCAGGCCCTGGACCGCGTCGCCGCCGGTCTCGTGGTGTCCGCCCTGGCGGAGGACGGCACCCCCGAGGCGGTCGAACTGCCGGGCGCGGTCTGGGTGCTGGGCGTCCAGTGGCACCCGGAGCTGGGCGAGGACACGAAGGTGATGCGGGCGCTGGTGACGGCGGCCGGGGCCCGGACGGCGGCGCCGGCGTACTGAGCCCGCCCCCGCCACAACGGCGACGGCGGCAGCGGCAGCATCAGCGGCTCAGCCCACCCCAGGCCCCGACCGCGTCAGCGACAGCAGGTCGCGGGCCGGGCCCGTGGGGCGGTGGGCGGTGCGCCAGACCGCCCGCAGGTCGCGGCGCAGCCGCAGCCCCTCCAGCGGGATACGGACGAGGCGGCGGCCCGCCAGCTCCTCCCCCAGGGCGAGTTCGCTCAGGACCGAGGGGCCCGCGCCGCTCACCACGGCCGCCTTCACGGCCGTGGTGGAGGCGAGCTCCAGGAGCGGCCGGGCCACCCCGCCGTGGCCGGCGAGCGCCGCGTCCAGGACCTGCCGGGTGCCCGAGCCCTCCTCGCGCAGGATCAGCGGGGTCGCGGCCAGTTCGGCGGCGCCGAGCGGGGCGCGGCGCCGGGCCCACGGGTGGGTGGGCGCGGTGACCACCACCAGCCGGTCGTGGCCGACCACGGCCCCGTCGAGCCCGGCCGGCACGGCCAGGCCCTCCACGAAGCCGAGGTCCGCCTCGTCGGCGAGGAGCCGCTCGGCCACGAACGCCGAGTTCCCGGCGAGCAGCGAGACGGCCGTGCCCGGACGCTCGCCCCGCAGTGCGATCAGCCAGCCGGGCAGCAGATACTCCGCGATGGTCATACTGGCGGCCACCCGCAGCCGGGAGTCGCGCCGCCCGCGCAGCGCCTGCGCGCCCGCGTCGAACGCCTCGGCCGCCTCCACGACCCGCCGCGCCCAGTCCGTCACCAGCGCGCCCTCGGCGGTCAGCGTGGAGCCGCGCGGCGAGCGGTCGACGAGGGTGACCCCGAGGTGCCGCTCCATCGAGCGGATCCGGCTGCTCGCGGCGGGCTGGGTGATCCCCAGGTCGCGCGCGGCGCGCCCGAGGCTGCCGTGCCGGGCGACCGCGATCAGCAGCTCCATCGCGCTCAGATCGGGCACCCGCCGGGACAGCGGACCGGCGTCCTCCGCACTGCTCATACTCATAAACCCAGCTTATGTCCCCATAGGAAGATCCGGTCTGGTGCCCCCCTCGTACCGGCGCGAAGGTGGACACATGGTCACCCTCATCCACCCCCGCACCCAGGCGCCCGCCGCACGCCACACCCCTCTGCGGCACCTCGGTCCCAACTGGTACGCCACCGTCATGGGGACCGCGATCATCGCCAACGCGGGTGCCGGACTGCCGGTCCGCGTGCCGGGTCTGACGGTGGTGTGGGGCCTGTCGCTGGCCATGCTCACCGTCCTCGTCGCCGCCCGCGCCGCCCACTGGCGCCACCACCGCGACCAGGCCCGCGCCCACCTCATGGACCCGGGCGTCGCCCCCTTCTACGGCTGTATGTCGATGGCGTTCCTGGCCGTCGGCATCGCCACCCTCACCGTCGGCAAGGATGTGATCGGCGAGGGCGCCGCCGTCCCGCTGGCCTGGGTGCTCTACGCGATCGGCACCGCCACCGGGCTGGCCGTCGCCGTGGGCATCCCCTACCTGATGGTGGTCCGCCACCAGGTCGCCCCCGGCAGCGCCTCCCCGGTCTGGCTGCTGCCCGTGGTGGCCCCCATGGTCTCCGCGACCCTGGGCGCGCTCCTGGTCCCCCACCTCCCGGCCGGCCAGGCCCGCGAGGCGATGCTGCTCGGCTCGTACGCGCTGTTCGGCATGAGTCTGCTCGCCGTCCTGGTCATGCTGCCGGTGATCTTCGCCCGGCTGGTGCACGAGGGCCCCCTCCCCCTGCTCCTGACCCCGGCCCTGTTCCTGGTGCTCGGCCCCCTCGGCCAGTCCACCACCGCCGTGAACAAGCTCGCCGACGTGGCCCCCGGCGCGGTCGACGCCGCCTACGCGGGCGGTCTGAGCGCCTTCGCCGTCGTCTATGGCGTGCCCGTGATGGGCTTCGCCCTGATGTGGCTGGCACTGGCGACCGCGATGGTGGTGCGCGCGGCCCGCTCCGGGATGCCCTTCGCGATGACCTGGTGGGCGTTCACCTTCCCCCTGGGCACCTGTGTGACCGGCGCCGAGGGCCTGGCCCACCACACCGGCCTGGCCGCCTTCACCTGGCTCGCCTACGGGCTGTACGCGCTGCTGGCCACGGCCTGGCTGGTGGCGGCCGCCCACACCGCACGCGGCCTGCTCAGCGGACGGCTGCTCGCAGCGCCCCGCTGAGCGCACCCGGCGCCGCCGCCAGCGACGGCCCGTACCAGGTGAGGAGGCGGCCGTCGACCAGCGCGGCCGGGAGGTCCGGGAAGGCCTCCGGGCCGTCGTCGGCGGTGAAGCGGTAGGGCTCGTCGGGGAGGACCAGCAGGTCCGCCCCGGCGGCCCGCAGCTCGTCCAGGGGGATGCGGGGGTAGCGCTCGGCGTGGTCCGCGTACACGTTGCGGACGCCGAGCCGGTCCAGCAGGTCGCCCGCGAAGGTGTCGCGGCCCAGCACCATCCAGGGGCGGCGCCACACCGGCACCACGGCGGCCACCGGCGACGGCGGGCGCCCCACCCGCTCCCAGGCCTCGCGCGCCTCGTCGAGCCAGCGCGGCCGGGCGAGCCCGCAGGCGTCCACCAGGACCCGCGCCAGCTCCGCGAAGGCCTGGTCGAGGTCGCGGACCTCGGTGACCAGGACCTCCAGGCCCGCCGCGCGCAGGGCGGCCAGGTCAAGCTCGCGGTTCTCCTCCTCGTTGGCGATCACCAGATCGGGGCGCAGCGCGGCGATCGCGGCGGTGTCGGGGTTCTTGGTGCCGCCGATCCGCGCCGCCGCGAGGCCCGGCGGGTGCGTGCACCAGTCGGTGGCGCCGACCACCAGGCCGGGGGCGGTGGCCGCCACCGCCTCGGTGAGCGAGGGCACCAGCGAGACCACCCGGGGACCGGCCGCCGGGCGCCCCATCAGTGGCGGGTCTCCTCGATCGCCTCGATGTGGTCGGCGACCGCCACCAGCAGGATGCGGGTGCCGGGCACCGCCGCGCGCCAGCGGTGGCGGACCCCGCCGGACAGGCACAGCGTGTCGCCGCGCTCCAGGCGGTAGGCGCGGCCCTCCGCCTCGACCTCGGCGGCGCCGTCGGCCACGTACATCAGCTCGTCGTTGCGGTGCTGGAACTCGCGCGCGGTGTCGTGCTCGCCGGTGAACTCCATGGCGTGCAGCTGGTGGTGGCCGCGCAGCAGCTGGCGCACCCCGCCGCCGTCCCCGTCGTCCGCCCGGGCCACCTCGACCGTACGGGCGGTGTCGGCGGCGTCGTACAGCTCGGGCACGGTGGTGCCCAGGGCGTCCGCCACCCGCGCCAGCGAGCGGGGGCTGGGGCGGGCGCGTTCGTTCTCGATCTGGCTCAGGAAGGGCACCGAGAGGCCGCTGCGCTGCGCCACCGCGGCGAGCGTCAGCCCCAGCTCGCGTCGGAGCCGCCGCACCGCGACTCCCACCCGAAGAGTTTCCTTGTCGTCCATCTCTCCGGCTCCCTCCCCGTCACCTGGTCCACTCCGGCCGCCGCACTGCCTGCACCCTACGCAGCTTCGGCGCCCCGGGGCACCACCGTGGAAAAGATGAGTGCCCGCACGGCGGGCCGGGCATACCTGCACGGATGGGGCCCCGCCGGTCTCCCGGCGGGGCCCCATCACCATGCGAACGGCTGAAACGTTCGCCCGTGCGGCACAGCGTTACGAGCCGACCGGCGTCCACTTGTCGGCGAGGCCCGGGTTCTCGTCGAGCCAGGCGCGGACGGCCTGCTGCTCCTTGCCCTTGCCGGTCGACTGGATCTTGGCCTCGAGACCGGTGAGCTGCTTCTCGGTCATCTTGAAGCCCTTCAGCCAGGCACCCACCTTCGGGTTGTCGCCGGAGAAGCCCTTACGGGCCAGGGTGTGCACCCCGTCGCCCTTGCCCCAGGTGCCCCTGGGGTCCTTGAGCTTCTTCAGGTCGTACGTGCTGTACGCCCAGTGCGGCGACCAGAGGGTGACCGCGATCGGCTCCTTCTTGGCGTACGCCCGCTTGAGCTCGGCGAGCATGGACGGCGTGGAGCCGTCGACCACCTTGTACTCGCCGTCCAGGCCGTACTCCTTGAGGACCTTGTCCTTGAGCAGGCCCATCATTCCGGCGCTCGGCTCGATGCCGATGATCCGGCCCTTGAACTGCCCGGACTTGCCCTTGAGGTCCTCAAGCGAGTCGATGCCCTTCATGTACGAGGGCACGCTCAGCTCCAGTGAGGTCGGGCCGTACCAGGCGCCCAGGTCCTCCAGCTTGTCGTGGTACTTCTGCCAGTACGTGGCATGGGTGACCGGCAGCCAGGAGTCGGTCTCGAAGTCGATCTGGCCGCCCGCCATACCGGTGTAGAGCGCGCCCGCCTCGTACTGCTTGGTGTCGACCTTGTAGCCGCGCCGCTCCAGGAGCTCCTTCCACAGGAAGGTGGAGGCGATGCCTTCGTCCCAGGGGATGTAGCCCAGGGAGACCTTCTTGCCCTTGCCGACGTTCTCGGCGCCGGAGGCGGTGGCCGTCGACGAGGAGCCGAACATGCCCATACCGCCGGCCACCAGCGCGAGGACGACCACACCGACGACCGCGACGGCGGGCTGCGGGCGGTGGTTCCAGAGCTTGGCGCCGGAGGACTTGGCGCGGGCCAGCGCCCGGCGGCCGACCGGCGAGACCTGGCGGCCCAGCGCGCCGGTCATCCGGTCCAGGTACATGGCGAGGATGACGATGGAGACGCCCGCCTCGAAGCCCAGGCCGATGTCGACGTTGCCGATGGCGCGGTAGACCGCGCCGCCGAGCCCGCCGCCGCCGACCATGCCCGCGATGACGACCATGGACAGGCCCAGCATGATGACCTGGTTGACGCCCGCCATGATGGTGGGCAGCGCCAGCGGGAGCTGGACCCTGAGCAGGGTGTTGCGCGGGGTGGTGCCGAACGCCTCGGCCGCCTCGACCAGTTCGGGGTCGACCTGGCGGATGCCGAGCTCCGTCATGCGCACGCCCGGAGGCAGCGAGAAGACGATGGTGGCGATGATGCCGGGGACCACGCCGACGCCGAAGAAGATGATGCCGGGGATCAGATAGACCATGGCGGGCATGGTCTGCATGAAGTCCAGGACCGGCCGGCTGATCGCGCTGACCGTCTTGGACCGCGACGACCAGATGCCCAGCGGCACCGCGAGGACCAGGGTGACCACGGTCGCCACGAGGACCAGCGACAGCGTCGACATCGCCTCGTCCCACAGCTCGATCGAGTCGATCAGGGCGAACCCGCCGAAGGCGAGCACACCGGCGACCAGGCCGCGCAGCCACCACGCGACGACCGCGAGGATGCCCGCGAAGAGCAGCGGGTGCGGCGCGGACAGCACGGCGTCGATGCCGTCGTACATGCCGTTGACGACCTTGGTGATGGCGTCGAACAGCCAGGAGAGGTGGGTCTGGAGGAAGGTGACGGCGCTGTCCACCCACTCGCCGAGAGGGAGCCTAGGCACGGGCCACCTCCTGGGCCGAGCAGGCGACCGGCCCGCTCCGGTCGTCCCCCAGGAAGGCGATCAGCCGCTCCTGCGGTACGACACCGAGCACCGAGCCGTCGCTGTCCTTGACGGCGACGGGGTGCGGCACGCGCGCGGCTACGGCGCACAGGTCGGCGACGCTGGTCTCGGGGGTGACCGTCTCGCAGTCGCAGCCGGTCCCGGCGTCGGGGCGGTGCGGCTCGGTCATCACGGACAGGGCGGTGAGCACCCGGGAGCGGTCGACGTCCTGGATGAACGAGGCGACGTAGTCGTTGGCGGGGGTGAGGAGGATGTCCTCGGCGCTGCCGAGCTGGACGATCCGCCCGTCACGCATCACGGCGATGTTGTCGCCGAGCCGCATGGCCTCGTTGAGGTCGTGGGTGATGAACACGATGGTCTTCTTCAGGCGCTTTTGGAGGACGAGGAGCTGGTCCTGCATGTCACGGCGGATCAGTGGGTCGAGCGCGCTGAAGGACTCGTCCATGAGGAGCAGGTCGGCGTCGGTGGCGAGCGCCCGGGCCAGGCCCACGCGCTGCTGCATGCCGCCGGAGAGCTCGTCCGGCCAGGAGTCGCCCCAGCCGGCCAGACCGGTGAGCTCCAGGGCCTCGGCGGCGCGCTTCTCGCGCTCGGCGCGCGGCACGCCCTGGACCTCCAGGCCGTACGCGGCGTTCTCCAGGACGCTGCGGTGCGGGAAGAGCGCGAAGTGCTGGAACACCATGCTGATCTTGTGGGAGCGCACGGCGCGCAGCTCGCGCGGGCTCAGACCGGTCAGGTCCTGCCCGTCGTAGAGCACCCGCCCGGAGGTGGGCTCCAGGAGCCCGTTGAGCATCCGCAGCAGCGTGGACTTTCCGGAGCCGGACAGTCCCATGACGACGAAGATCTGGCCGGGCTCGACCGTGAACGACGCGTCGATCACCGCCGCGGTCGTCCCGTCGGCCCGCAGCTCGTCGCGGTCGGCGCCGCCCTCGAGCCTGCGCACCGCGTCGTCGGGTCGTCTGCCGAACACCTTGTAGAGCTGCTCGGCTTGCAGCGTGGACACATACACCTCACGGGTAGAACCGAAAACGGCCCGCATCCCCCGCCGGCGGGCCGTGGAGCGGCACGGATTCGGTCCGCCGCCCTGCGCATGCGATGCCGTGTTCGTGGTATCCGATACGAGGGTCCGCTCCGGCGCCGCGCCTTCCCGGCCGTACCCGGACCAAACGGAAAAGTGACCCAGCTCACCGGTGTGCCCGCTCGCCGTCGGCGTCTGTCAGTGGGCTGCGGCATCATCGGGGTGTGACGCGACGCCTGATGCTCCTCGACACCGCTTCCCTCTACTTCCGGGCCTATTTCGGGGTCCCCGACTCGGTCCGGGCCCCGGACGGCACCCCGGTCAACGCCGTGCGAGGCCTGCTCGACTTCATCACCCGCCTCGTCCAGGACCACCACCCGGACGACCTGGTGGCCTGCATGGACGCGGACTGGCGCCCGCACTGGCGGGTGGAGCTGATCCCGTCGTACAAGGCGCACCGGGTGGCGGTGGAGACGGCCGAGGGCGTCCCGGACGAGGAGGAGGTCCCGGACACGCTGGCCCCGCAGGTCCCGGTGATCGAGGCGGTCCTGGACGCGCTCGGCATCGCCCGCGTCGGCGTGGCGGGGTACGAGGCGGACGATGTGATCGGCACCCTGGCCGCGGCCGCCCCGGGCCCGGTGGACATCGTCACGGGCGACCGCGACCTGTTCCAGCTGGTCGATGACAAGCGCGGGGTGCGGGTCCTCTACCCCCGCAAGGGCGTCGGCGACTGCGACGCGGTCGACGAGGAGCTGATCCGCACGAAGTACGGGGTGCGCGCCGATCAGTACGCGGACTTCGCCGCCCTGCGCGGTGACGCCAGCGACGGCCTGCCGGGCGTCAAGGGCATCGGCGAGAAGACGGCCGCGCAGCTGATCACCGAGTACGGCGATCTGGCGGGCGTGCGCGCGGCGGCCGTGGACCGCACCTCCCGGCTCACCCCCGCCAAGCGCCGGGGGATCGTCGAGGCCGCCGAGTATCTGGACGTGGCTCCGAAGGTGGTCCGGGTGGCGCAGGACGTGCCAATGCCCGCGTTCGACCCGGCGCTGCCGGCCGAGGCGCTGCACCCGGAGACGGTGGACGAACTGGCGACGCGGTGGGGCCTGGGGAGCTCGCTGACCCGGCTGCTCGCCACGCTGGGCCGCTGAGCCGCCGAGCCGCCGCCGGGGCCTGTGCCCGGTGGGCCTTCGCGCTCTTTGTACGGTGGGCCCGCATGCCCGGGATGCTAACTTAGGTAAACCTAAGAAGAGCACACGGTTCAGCGCGCCGGGCGGACGGTCCGGCACACATCAGGGGAGAACGCTGTGGCAGAACGACCCGCCCGCAAGGGGCCCCGGGCCCACGAGACCCGCGTGGTGCGTACGGAGTGGATCACTCCGCACATGGTCCGGCTGGTCCTGGGGGGCGCGGCGGCGAGCGGCTTCGCCGCCGACGAGTACACCGACCACTATGTGAAGCTCCTCTTCCCGGCGCCCGGGGTGACCTACCCCGAGCCGTTCGACCTGGAGCGGGTGCGCAGTGAGTTCCCGCGCGACCAGTGGCCGAGCAACCGGACGTACACGGTCCGGGCCTGGGACGCCGAGCGGGACGAGCTGACCATCGACTTCGTGGTCCACGGCGACGAGGGCCTGGCCGGGCCGTGGGCCGCCCGCGCCCAGGTCGGCGACGTCCTGCGGCTCTCCGGCCCCGGCGGCGGCTACAGCCCGGACCCGGCCGCCGACTGGCATCTGCTGGTGGGCGACGAGAGCGCCCTTCCGGCGATCGCCGCCGCGCTGGAGGCGATGCCCGAGGGCGCGGTCGTCCACGCCTTCGTGGAGGTCCCCGGCCCGGACGAGGAGCAGAAGATCCTCGCCCCCGAGGGCGTCGAGGTGACCTGGCTGCACCGCGGTGACGCCCCGGTGGGCGACCCGCTGATCGCGGCGGTGCGGGAACTGGCGTTCCCCGAGGGCGATGTCCACGCCTTCGTCCACGGCGAGGCGGCCTTCGTCAAGGAGCTCCGCCGCCATCTGCGCCTGGAGCGCGAGATCCCCCGCGACCGCCTCTCCATCTCGGGCTACTGGCGCCTGGGCCAGAGCGACGAGGCGTGGCGCGCGGTGAAGCGGGAGTGGAACGAGCAGGTGGAACGCGAGCAGGAGTCAGCGGCGGCGTAGCCCCACCGAACGGCCCGCCCCTCCCTCTGGGCTCCGCCCCGGCCCTGCCTTCGTCTGCGGACCGTGCTGGCTTGCTCGCGCAGTTCCCCGCGCCCCTTAAGTGCGCCCCTACGGGGCACACACCCGCGATCGCCCCGGAGGGGCGCTTTAGGGGCGCGGGGAACTGCGCGACCAGCCACCCACCCAGCCGCAGACAAAGACCGGGCCAAAAAAGGGGCGCGGGGAACTGCGCGAGCAACCCACCACTCAGCCGCAGACAAAGGCCGGGCCCCGAGAAGGGCTCAGCCCACCGAGCTGTACGCCACAACCCCCCGCAGCAACGCCTCCACCGCCTTGCGCGCATTCCTGGCCACCGTGCTCCCCCCGGCAGAGCCGGGCGACGCCGCCGCGATCTGCCCGAGCACATCGATGACCTGCTTGCACCACCGCACAAAGTCACCCGCCGGCATCTCCGCCTCGCGCAGCACCTCGTCCAGCCCCTGGCCGGAGGCCCACTGGAAGGCCGCCCAGGCGAAGCCGAGGTCGGGCTCGCGCTGGCCCACCCCCTCCGCCTGGTTGATCTTGTGGTCCTCCTCCAGCGCGTCGAGCCGGCCCCAGATGCGGACCATCTCGCCGAGCGCCGCCTTGGCCGCGCCCGAGGGCAGCTTGGGCGCCACCGCGTCGTCGGCCTGGCGCGCCTCGAAGACCAACGCCGAGACGCACGCCGCCAGTTCGGCCGGGCTCAGGCCCTCCCAGACACCCGCCCGCAGGCACTCGCTGGCCAGCAGGTCCAGCTCGCCGTAGAGCCGGGCCAGCCGTCGGCCGTGCTCGGTGACCTCGTCGGCGCGCAGATAGTCCAGCTCGGTCAGGAGCGCCACGATCCGGTCGAAGGTGCGGGCGATGGTGTTCGTCCGCCCCTCGATGCGCTTCTCCAGCTGACGGGTGTCCCGCTGGAGCCGGTAGTACCGCTCGGCCCAGCGCGCGTGGTCCTCGCGCTCGTCGCAGCCGTGGCACGGGTGGGCGCGCAGCTCCGCCCGCAGCCGCATGATCTCGCGGTCGTCGGCGGCCTCGGAGCGGCCCCTGCGGTGCCGCTCGGGCACGATGTGGCCCGCCTTGGTGCGCAGCGCGGAGGCCAGGTCGCGGCGGGACTGGGGCGAGCGCGCGTTGAAGGACTTGGGGACCCTCATCCGCTCGATCGCCTCCACCGGCACCGGGAAGTCCATCGCGGCGAGCCGCTTGACCTGCCGCTCGGCGGTCAGCACCAGCGGGCGCGGCCCGTCGTGCTGGTCGAAGCCGCGGTGGCCGTTGGAGCGCCCGGCCGGGATGCCCGGGTCGAGCACCAGCGCGAGCCCGGCGAACTTACCGGTCGGCACATGGATGACGTCGCCGGGCTTGAGCCGCTCCAGGGACGCGGCGGCCGCGGCCCGGCGCTGGCTGGCGCCCTGCTTGGCGAGCTCCGTCTCGCGGTCCTTGAGGTCGCGGCGCAGCCGCGCGTACTCCTCGAAGTCCCCGAGGTGGCAGCTCATGCCCTCCTTGTAGCCCTCCAGGCCCTCCTCGTTGCGCTGCACCTGGCGGGAGATGCCGACGACGGACTTGTCCGCCTGGAACTGCGCGAAGGAGGTCTCCAGGAGCTCGCGCGAGCGGTGCCGGCCGAACTGCTCGACCAGGTTCACCGCCATGTTGTACGACGGCCTGAAGCTGGAGCGCAGCGGATACGTCCGCGTGCCCGCGAGGCCCGCGAGCGCGCCCGGGTCCATCCCGCGCTGCCAGAGCACCACCGCGTGGCCCTCGACGTCGATCCCCCGGCGCCCGGCGCGGCCGGTCAGCTGGGTGTACTCACCGGGGGTGATGTCGGCGTGCTGCTCGCCGTTCCACTTCACCAGCTTTTCCAGGATCACCGTCCTGGCGGGCATGTTGATGCCCAGGGCGAGCGTCTCGGTGGCGAAGACTGCCTTCACCAGGCCGCGCACGAAGAGCTCCTCCACAACCTCCTTGAAGGTCGGCAGCATGCCCGCGTGGTGGGCCGCGATGCCCCGCTCCAGGCCCTCCAGCCACTCGTAGTACCCCAGGACGTGCAGGTCCTCGCCGGGGATGGAGGCGGTGCGCTCCTCGACGATCTCGCGCACCTTCTGGCGCGCCTCCTCGTCGTTGAGGCGCAGGCCCGCGTACATGCACTGCTGGACCGCGGCCTCGCAGCCGGCCCGGCTGAAGATGAAGGTGATGGCGGGCAACAGGCCCTCGGCGTCGAGCCGTTCGATGACCTCGGGGCGGCCCGGCGTCCAGATCCGGGAGCGCTGGCGGCGCTCGCGCTCGCGGTCGGCCTCGCGGACCATCTTGCCGCGCCTGCGGTCGCGCGGGTTGTACGTCTTCTGGTTCTCCATCCGGGCCATGCGCAGCAGGTCCGGGTTGACCTCGCGGCGGGCGCCGCCGCGGCCGCCGTGGTCGGTGGACTCCTCGAAGAGGTCGTACATCCGCCGGCCGGCCAGCACATGCTGCCAGAGCGGGACCGGGCGCTCCTCGGAGACGATCACCTCGGTGTCGCCGCGCACGGTGTCCAGCCAGTCGCCGAACTCCTCCGCGTTGGAGACGGTCGCCGACAGTGACACCAACGTCACCGACTCGGGCAGGTGGATGATCACCTCTTCCCAGACGGCGCCCCGGAAGCGGTCGGAGAGGTAGTGCACCTCGTCCATGACCACGTAGCCGAGGCCGGTCAGCGACTGGGAGCCCGCGTAGAGCATGTTGCGGAGCACCTCGGTGGTCATCACGACCACCGGCGCCTCGGAGTTGACGCTGTTGTCGCCGGTGAGCAGGCCGACCTTGTCCGCGCCGTAGCGTCTGACCAGGTCGGCGTACTTCTGGTTGGAGAGCGCCTTGATCGGCGTGGTGTAGAAGCACTTGCGGCCCTGCTGGAGGGCCAGGTGCACGGCGAACTCGCCGACGATCGTCTTGCCGGAGCCGGTGGGGGCGGCCACGAGCACGCCCTTGCCCGCCTCCAGTGCCCGGCAGGCCTCGATCTGGAAGGGGTCCAGATCGAAGTCGTACAGGTCGCGGAAGGGGGCGAGCGCGGTGGCCTGCTCGGCGGCGCGGAGCCGGGCAGCTGCGTACGCTTCGGCTGGTGAGAGGTCCTCTGTCATCTTGTCTTCGAGCCTACCCGCCGCCTCTGACAGAGGTCGCGATCTTTATCGGGACGGGGGTCCGGGAACGCGTGAGCGGCCGGGTGCGCGCCGTGCGCGCCCCGGCCGCTTCACGGCGTGGGATCAGGTGACGTCGTCGTAGCCGTTGACCCGGCTGGAGCGGCCGTCGGCCTGCTCGGGCAGGGCCGGGGCGGTGACCGGCTCGACGGCGCCGATGTCCTCGGGCGTGAGGTCGAGGTCGGAGGCCTCGTCGTCGCCGGGGCCGGCTGCCGCGCGGTCGCGGCGGCGCTTGTCGTTGAGGAACGAGATGCCGACCGCGATGAAGTACAGCACGATGATCGGGGCGGCCAGCAGCAGCATCGACATCGGGTCGACCGTCGGCGTCGCGAAGGCCGCGAAGACGGTGACGCCCATGATCATGCCGCGCCACCAGCCGAGCATCCGGCGGCCGGTGAGCACTCCGCCGAAGTTCAGCATGATCAGCAGGAGCGGCAGCTCGAAGGAGAGGCCGAAGACCACGATCATCCGCAGCACGAGGTCGATGAGCTCGTTCAGCGGGAGCAGGTTCAGCGCGCCGTCGGGGGTGAACTCCAGGAGCACCTTCGCCGCGGCGGGCAGGACGTGGTACGAGAACCAGCCGCCGGCCAGGAAGAGCGGGAAGCCCGCCGCGACGAAGCCCAGCGAGTACTTCTTCTCGTTCTTGTGCAGGCCCGGGGCGATGAACGCCCAGAGCTGGTAGAGCCAGACCGGGCTGGCCCCGACGACACCCGCCACCAGGGACGTCTTGATCATCAACGTGAACGGCGACATGAGGCCGGACATCGTGACGTTGCCGCAGTGGTCCTTGCTGTCCTTCTGGGACAGCGCGTCGAACGCTTCCTTGCAGCCGACCGACTCCCTGACCGGCTTGATGATCAGGTCGACGATGTCCTTGTAGTAGAACGCCGCCACCACGGCGCAGACAAGGATCGCGAGGACCGCCTTCGCGAGCCGGTTGCGCAGCTCACGGAGGTGGTCCGAGAGGGGCATCCGCCCCTCCGGGTCCCTCTGCTGTTTGCGGGCAGACTTCAGCAACCCACGTCCTCATCTCGTGCGGCAGGGCACCTTGGTGACCGGTGCCTGCTTCGGCCCAGGTGTCAGCGGGTGGAGTCGGTCGGCTCGGTGACGGGACGCGAGCTGCTGACGTCGCCGGGGGCCGACTGGATGGTGCGCTGCGCCGGGGGCTGCTCGCCCGGCTGCGGCGGGTCCGCGGGGGCGGTCTGCTGGCCGTCGGACTTCATGGCCTTCGCCTCGCTCTTGAGGATCCGCGCGGACTTGCCGAGCGAGCGCGCCATGTCCGGAAGCTTCTTCGCGCCGAACAGCAGGACGATGACGACGAGGATGAGAATGATCTCGGGGGCTCCGAGCCTTCCGAACATAAGCTTTTACCTTCTCACCGAGGCGACGTGGGTGGGGCTGACGAGTGCCGTGCGGACTGGTGTCCGACGGGTTGCGTGCAGCGATCGTAACGCGCGGGGGTGAACGCTGGGCAATCCCCGTGCGTCGTCGCGACCACGGCCCACTGCCTCGCTCCGTGGTCCGCGCTCTGAAGCGTACCCAAAGGGACGGACACGCAGGAGTCCGCACCTGTCACCGCAAGGTCTCTCCGGTGGCCGACAGTTCAACTGCGGCGCGCTCCAGCTCCTCGGCGGCGCTGTTGATCTTCCGTGTGGTGTCGGCCACTTGGCGGCCGAGCCGCTGGGCCTCGACGAACACCTTGATCGCGAGGACACCGAGGACGGCGATTCCGAAGAACCCGAGGGCGATGGCGGTCATCGGCCAGAACATGAGCGGACCCTAGACGCTGGAGTGGAGGCGGAGGGTGCGGACCCCTCCGCCGGTGAGGAGTTCGACGATGCGCTCACCGGCCGGCTTGCGCACGGCGGAGCCGCACTCGGGGCAGGTGAAGGAGTAGAAGGTGGTACGGCGGCTGGCGCCGATGGCCAGCCGCAGCGCCCCCGCGGCCAGCTCGAAGCGGGCACGACAGTCGGGGCAGGCGGCCCTGAAGAGCACCGACTGGACTGCGGCCACCTGACGGGAAATACCGGGCATCACCGACATACTCCGCTTGTCTCCTCAGCTCTGTCCGTCGTACGCGCTCTGCTCTTCGTACGCCGCGAGCGCCGCCAGCGCCGCGCCGCGGGCACTCGTGGCCAGTTCGTCGGGGGCGACGATCCGGCCGTCCCGGCCCAGCCGCAGCGCGAGGCGGCGCAGCGAGGCCGGGTCCGGGGTGCGCAGGGTGATCCGCAGCCCCCCGTCCGCCAGCTCCTCGGCGCTGTCGTGCGGGTAGTACTCGGCGACCCAGCGCCCACCGGGCCCCACCTCGACGACCACCTCGGGGTCCTCGGCGGCGGGCTGCACCAGCCCCTCGGAGAGGTCCCGCAGCTCCAGCTCGGGCGGTGCGGCCGGCTCGTCGAGCAGCCGGATCTCGGCCACCCGGTCCAGCCGGAAGGTGCGGCGCGCCTCGGAGAGCCGGCACCACGCCTCCATATAGGTGTGGCCGACGGCGAAGAGCCGGATCGGGTCGACCTCGCGCTCGGTGAGCTCGTCGCGCGCGGGCGAGTAGTAGCGCACCCACAGCCGGCGCCGCTCCGAGATCGCCCGGTCGACGTCGGCGAAGACCCCGCCCTCCGACTCGAAGGTGACCGAGAGCCGGGAGCTGGCGCCCGCCGCCTCCCCGGCCGCGGCCTCCAGCTTGGCGGTGGCGCGCAGCAGCGCCTGCCGGTCGCCCTCGCGCAGCCCCGGCAGCGTCGCCACCGCGCGGGCCGCGACCAGGAGCGCGGTCGCCTCGTCGGCGGCGATCCGCAGCGGCTCGGCCGCCTCGGCACCCAGGGCGTTCGGATTGCGCCACCAGATGCGGTCGCCGTCGGTGTCGATGTCGAGCAGGTCGCCGCCGCGGAAGCTGGTCCCGCACATGGGCAGTACGTCGAGGTCCGAGATCAGCTCGTCCTCGGTGATCCCGAAGGCGCGGGCCACGTCGGCGACGTGCGCCCCGGGCCGTTCGCGCAGATAGGTCACGAGGGAGAGCATCCGCCGCGTCTGGTCGATGGCGTTGGCAGCCATGGTCGTTCGGTCCCCCTCAGCCCTTGGCCACGGCGCGCAGCCGGTCCACCACGTCGGCCCGCAGGTCCGCGGGCTCCAGTACGACCACGTCGGGGCCGAACTCCACGAGCCAGGCGTCAAGACCGTGCCCGTACGGAATCTCCAACTCGTCCCACCCGTCGCCGAGTTCCCGCGTCGAGGTGGCCCGGGAGCGCAGCGGATAGCCGGCGCCGGCGCGCAGCCGGATCCGCGCGGAGCGGGTGGCCGTCTCCCCCGCCCAGCTCTCCACGGTCTCGCGCACGGTGACCACGTCGGGCACCGGCGCGGTGAAGGACCCGGCCCGCGAGCGCACCTTGCCGGTGATCCGGGAGAGCCGGAAGACCCGCTCGGCGCCGCGGTCGCGGTCCCAGCCCGCCAGATACCAGTGGCCGCGCCAGCACTCCAGGGTCCACGGCTCGACATGGCGGGTGCCGGGGCGGGCGGCGGTGGCCTTGCGGTACTCGAAGACCACCGGGCGGCGGTCGCGGCAGGCCAGCATCAATGGCTCGAAAGCAACCTCGTGGACCGGGATGCGTGGCTCGATCGCGCTGTGCTCGTACGGGTTGTCGGCTTCCGGCATTCCGGCGGCGCGCAGCTTCTGGAGCGCGCCGCTGGCCGCGCCCGCGAGCCGGGCCTGCTGCCAGACGCGGGCGGCGAGCCCGAGCGCGGCGGCCTCCTCGGCGTCCAGCTGGACCGGCGGCAGCCGGTTGGAGTCACGGCGGGCCAGATAGCCGGTCTCGCCGTCGAGGTTCTCCACCGTCTCGATGACCAGCCCGAGTTCGCGCAGATCGTCCTTGTCGCGCTCGAACATCCGGTTGAAGGCGTCGTCCGAGCCCGCCTCCAGATAGGCCTCGATGGAACCGCGCAGTTCGCGCTTGCTGAGCGGACGGCGCGTCCCCAGCAGACACAGCGCCAGGTTCATCAGCCGCTCGGCCTTGGCAATCGCCATCGACGCCCTTCGCCCTCTTCTCGAATCCGCTGCTCCGACCGTTGACCGTACCGTCCCCGGGTCGCGTGGCAAAAGCCGAGGGCCCGTGCCGGACGGCACGGGCCCTCGGTGTGATCGGGTGTGATCAGACAGCGACCAGGTCGCAGACGAAGATAAGCGTCTCACCCGGCGCGATCCGGCCACCGGCGCCACGGTCGCCGTAGGCGAGGTGCGCGGGGATGGTCAGCTGGCGGCGGCCGCCGACCTTCATGCCCTGGATGCCCTTGTCCCAGCCCTGGATGACCTGGCCGGCACCGAGCTGGAACTCCAGCGGCGTGCCGCGGTTCCAGGAGGAGTCGAACTCCTCGCCGGTGGAGAAGGCGACGCCCACGTAGTGGACCTTCACGTAGTCGCCCGCCTTGGCGACGGCGCCGTCGCCCTCCCAGATCTCCTTGATCTCCAGGTCGGCCGGCGGCTCGCCCTCGGGGAAGTCGATCTCGGGCTTCTCGATGCTCACTGAACTGCTCCTCTTGAATACGTGCAGGGCAACCGGGACAGTCTTACATCTCCGCCGTCACATCTTGGCCAGGATGTCGATCGAGAAGACCATGGTGGAGTTGGCGGGGATACCCGACTGCTCCTTGTCGCCCAGACCCTGGTCGGGCGGGATGACCACCAGGATGCGGCTGCCGACCTTCTTGCCGACCAGACCGGCCTTGAGGCCCTTGAGGGTCAGGTTCGGCAGCGCGAAGGTCTGGGTCTTGCCCTGGTCGTAGGTGCTGTCGAACTTCTTGCTGTCCTTCCACAGGAAGGCCTCGTACGCCAGGACCACGCTGTCCGTGTCCTTCACGACGTCGCCGTCGGCCTCCAGCACGTACTCGGAGACCAGCTTCTTGGGCGGGTCGGTCTTGGGGACGGTCAGCGTCGGCGCCTTGCCGTCGGTGTTGGTGCCCACCTTCGGCAGGTCCTTGTCGTCCTGCGCGACCTCCTTGCCCTTGGCGGCGGTCGGGATGGTGGTCGCCTTGACGATGTCCACGACGAAGACCAGCGTGGCGTTGGGCTTGATGCTGTCGCCCTGGCCCTGCGCGCCGTAACCGAGCTCCGGCGGGATGCCCAGCTCGACGCGGCTGCCGACCTTCTGGCCCTCCAGGCCCTGGTCCCAGCCCTTGATGACCTGACCGGCGCCGAGGGTCAGCGTGAAGGGCTCCTTGCGGTCGAAGCTGTTGTCGAACGGCTTGTCCGAGTCCCAGGCCTGGCCGAGGTAGTTCACGGACACCGCGTCGTTCTTCTTGAGCGGCGCGCCCTTGCCCTCGCTGATGACATTGACCTTGAGGGCCTTGGGCGGGTTGCCCTCGCCCTTGGCGAGGGTCGGCTTCTCCCCGAACTTGGCGCCCGCGGTGATGGCGGGCAGGCCGTTCTTCATCGAGGCGGTGTCGGAGGGGGAGTCGGAGCCCTTGTCGTCACTTCCGCAGGCGGCTGTGGCAACCAGCAGCAGCGGGACGGCGAGCAGGCCGGCAAGTCGGCGCACGTGTTCCTCAGATCTCAGACGGCACAGTAGTTTGCCCGCCACTCTAAGGCGTAGCACGGGCCCCGTACGAGGAACGTACGGGGCCCGTGTTCACGGCGTCGGCCGCGGCCGGTCACATACCGGCGATCAGCTTCTCCACACGGTCGTCCACGGCGCGGAACGGGTCCTTGCACAGCACCGTGCGCTGCGCCTGGTCGTTGAGCTTGAGGTGGACCCAGTCGACGGTGAAGTCCCGGCGCTGCTCCTGCGCCCGGCGGATGAAGTCGCCGCGCAGCCGGGCCCGGGTGGTCTGCGGGGGCACCGACTTGCCCTCGAAGATCTTCAGGTCGTTGCAGATCCGCGCGGCCTGGCCCTTGCGCTCCAGCAGGTAGTAGAGCCCCCGCTGGCGGTGGATGTCGTGGTACGCGAGGTCTATCTGGGCGACCCGCGGGTGCGACATCGTCATGTTGTTCTTCGCCCGGTACCGCTCGATCAGCTGGTACTTCATGACCCAGTCGATCTCGGTGCCGATCCGGTCCAGGTCCTCGGCCTCGATGGCGTCCAGGGTGCGGCCCCACAGCTCCAGGACCTGGTCGACGGTGCCGGTGCGGGTGCCCCGGCGCTCCACGAAGTCCACGGCCTTCTCGTAGTACTCGCGCTGCACCTCGAGGGCGGAGGCCTCGCGGCCGCTGGCCAGGCGCACCTTGCGCTGGCCCGTGATGTCGTGCGAGACCTCGCGGATGGCCCGGATCGGGTTCTCCAGCGTCAGGTCGCGCATCACCGTGCCCGCCTCGATCATGCGTAGCACCAGGTCGGTGGCGCCGACCTTGAGCAGCATGGTCGTCTCGGACATGTTGGAGTCGCCGACGATCACGTGCAGCCGCCGGTAGCGCTCGGCGTCGGCGTGCGGCTCGTCCCGGGTGTTGATGATCGGGCGCGAGCGGGTGGTCGCGGAGCTGACGCCCTCCCAGATGTGCTCGGCGCGCTGGCTGACGCAGTAGACCGCGCCGCGCGGCGTCTGGAGGACCTTGCCCGCCCCGCACAGGAGCTGACGGGTGACCAGGAACGGGATGAGGATGTCCGCCAGCCGGGAGAACTCCCCGTGCCGGGCGACGAGATAGTTCTCGTGGCACCCGTAGGAGTTTCCGGCGGAATCGGTGTTGTTCTTGAAGAGATAGACGTCGCCCGCGATTCCCTCCTCGTGCAGGCGGCGCTCGGCGTCGACGAGCAGGCCTTCGAGAATGCGCTCGCCCGCCTTGTCGTGGGTGACCAGTTCGGTCACGTTGTCGCATTCGGGAGTTGCATATTCCGGATGCGAACCCACGTCGAGGTAGAGGCGGGCGCCGTTCCGCAGGAAGACGTTGCTGCTGCGGCCCCATGACACAACACGGCGGAAGAGGTAGCGCGCCACTTCGTCAGGTGACAGTCGGCGCTGTCCCCTGAACGTGCACGTGACGCCGTACTCGTTCTCCAGCCCGAAAATGCGGCGGTCCATGACTGAACATTACGCCCGATGCCCTCAGCTGAAACCGGGTTCGACGGCACGGGTTGGATCATTTTGGTCAACTCCCGCGACGCTTTCCGTACGCCCGTCAGCTGCGAGGACCCTCCGGGTGGCGAGCAGCACCAGCAGCGCGGCCGCCCCGCCGCCGCCCGCGACGGCGAAGCTCGCCGCGCTGCCGCCGAGTTCGACGGCCGGTCCGGCGAGGGCCGTGCCGAGCGCGGTGCCCACCCCGAACGCGGTCACCAGCCAGGAGAACGCCTCGGTCACGGTGCCGCGCGGAGCGTGCCGGTCCACCACGATGAACGCGCAGGCGATGCACGGCGCGAGGAAGAGGCCGGAGACCACGGCGAGCAGCGCCATGGGCACCACACCGGGGACGAGCATCAGCGGCAGATAGCCGACGGCGAGCAGCGCGACGAGCGAAACCAGCCTTTTCTCGGGAGTTCCGGCCCACTGGCGCGCCCCGTACACCAGACCGCCGAGCAGCGCCCCGAGTCCGTTGGCCGCCATCAGCCAGCCGTAGATCGCGTCCCGGCCGTGGTCGTCCGCGTACGCCGAGGCCGCCACGATGATCGCGCCCAGCGCCAGCCCGACGAAGAAGAACGCCCCGAGGAGCGCGAGCAGGCCCGTGGAACGCAGTGCGCCCAGCCAGTGCGCCTCGCGCGGTGCCGAGCGCCAGGCGCGCGAGGGGCGCGAGAGGACCACGGAGAGCGCGCCGAGCACCCCGAGCACGTTGATGGCGACCAGCGCGGTGGCGGGCGACCACAGCGCGATGCCGAGGGTGACGAGCAGCGGGCCGACCGTGAACATCACCTCCTGGGCTATCGCGTCCATCGCGTAGGCGGTGTGCACCTGGTCCTGGCGGGTCAGGACGCTGGGCCACAGGGCACGCAGCCCGCCCTCCAGAGGCGGTGTGCAGAACCCGGCGACCAGCATCGCCGCGTACGCCACCGCCACCGGCTCGATGCCGCTGAACGCCAGCACGGCCATGCCGAGCGCGCTGGCCACCGAGGCGGGCAGCATCACCCGGGGCTGTCCGTACAGGTCGACCGCGCGGCCGAGCAGCGGCTGCCCGGCCGCGGTGGCCAGGCCGTACACCGCGGTGAGGGCGCCCGCCAGCGAGTAGCTGCCGCCCTCGGCGCGGACGAACAGGACCACGGCGATGGCCGCCGTGGCGTTCGGCAGCCGTCCGGTGAGCGTGCCCACCAGCAGTCGCGCGGCGTGCCGCGTCCGGAGGATCTCCAGATAACCCGCCGCCATGCTCGCCCCTCGGTTGGATGAGTTTTACGTATAACGTCCGACGTCATACGTACCATGTCGACAACCCCCGGGTCCACCCCCGGAGCAGGGACGCCAGCCCGTCGCACCAGCCGCCGCACCCGGCCGCCGCACCCCCCGGAGGACTCCGTGAAGACCCAGCCGACCAGCCGGGACGTCGCCCGCGCGGCCGGGGTCTCCCAGGCCACCGTCTCCCTCGTCCTCGGCGACAAGTGGCGCGGGCGGGTGTCGGAGCGCACGGCGGGGCTGGTGCGCGAGGCCGCCCGCGAACTCGGCTACCGGCCCAACCTCGCCGCCCGCAGCCTGCGCCTGGGCCGCACCCGCACCGCCCTGCTCGTGGTCCCGGCGCTCACCAACGAGTTCTTCGCCCGGGTCTACACCGGCGCCGCCCGTGTCGCGGCCGAGCACGGCTTCGGGGTGGTCCTCTACCCCTCCCCCGAGGGCGTGGGCCCCGCGCGCGACCCCTTCGCCTCCGCGAGCGCCGCCCTGGACGGGGTCATCGCCTCCTCGATGGCCGCCGACGCCCTCGCCTCCATCCGGGGCAGCGACCTGCCGCTGGTGATGCTCGACAGCGACCCGGGCGAGAGCGGCCCGGCCGCGCGCGTCAACCTCGACATCGCCGACGGCATACGGCAGGTGACGGACCATCTGCTGGGCCTGGGCCACCGCCGGTTCGCCCACCTCGCCTCCGCCGTCGACTCCTGGACCTTCCAGGTGCGCGGGCGGGCCCTGGACGAGGCCCTTGCGGGCGTGCCCGGCGCCGAGGTCCTGACCGTGCCCGCCGCGCTCACCGTCGACGCCGCCCGGCAGGCGGCCGAGCGGGCCCTGACCGGGGCCGGCCCCCGCCCGACCGCGCTGATCTGCGACGACGACATCCTGGCCGCCGGGGCCTGCAAGGCCGCCCGGCGGCTGGGACTGCGCGTCCCCGACGACGTCTCGGTGGCCGGGTTCGACGACCTCGCCCTCGCCACCGCCCTGGAACCGGAGCTCACCACGGTCCAGCTGCCCGCCGAGCGGGTGGGCGAGCGGGGCATGGCCGCGCTGCTGGACGTGCTGGAGGGGCGCGAGCCGGAGGCGGGCGACCTGCCCGTCTCACTGGTCGTCCGCGGCTCCACGGCCCCGCCCGCGCGCTGAACGGAAAAGGCCCGTGCCCCGCTGTGAGGAGCGGCGGGGCACGGGCCTTCGCGGAGCAGACCGCCTGGGCGTCTACTCCTCGTCGTCGTTGTCGGAGGGCACCTCGGTCGGCTCGGCGCTCGCCTCCTCCGTCTGGAGGAGCCGGGAGAGCTGACGGCCGACGATCCGCTTGAACTTGCGCTGCTGCGGCCGCGTCCGGTCCAGGACGGCGACCTCCAGACGCTCCGCGGGGATCTCCCGGTCGGCGCCGTTGGTCTGGTTGGAGAGCGCCTGCACGGCCAGCTTCAGGGCCTCCGCCAGCGACATGCCGTCCTGGTGGCGCTGGTCGAGGAAGGAGCTGATCTGCTCCGCGTTGCCGCCGACCGCGACCGAGCCGTGCTCGTCCACGATCGAGCCGTCGTGCGGCAGCCGGTAGATCTGGTCCTCCTCCGGCGTCGCCCCGACCTCGGCGACCACCAGCTCCACCTCGTACGGCTTCTCGCCGGCGCTGGAGAAGATGGTGCCCAGCGTCTGCGCGTACACGTTGGCCAGGCCGCGGGCGGTCACGTCGTCGCGGTCGTAGGTGTATCCCCGCAGGTCCGCATAGCGCACACCGCCGATGCGGAGGTTCTCGTACTCGTTGTACTTGCCGGCGGCCGCGAAGCCGATCCGGTCGTAGATCTCGCTGAACTTGTGCAGCGCGCGGGACGGGTTCTCGCCGACGAAGACGATGCCGTCGGCGTACTGCAGCACGACCAGGCTGCGGCCGCGCGCGATGCCCTTGCGGGCGTACTCGGCGCGGTCGGCCATGGCCTGCTGGGGTGAGACATAGAACGGCGTCGACACCGGCTATCCGTCCCTTTCTGTCAGTGGCGGGGTCATCTCGGCGGTCTCAGAGCAGCGCGGCGCGCGGGCCGTCGGGCTGCTCCAGGCGCCGCTCCAGGATCGAGCGGGCGATCTCGGAGGACTCCGCGTCGGTCAGTCTCCGGAAGCCCTCGTCGCTGATGACCGTGACGATCGGGTAGATCCGGCGGGCCACGTCGGGACCACCGGTCGCCGAGTCGTCGTCCGCCGCGTCGTAGAGCGCCTGGACGACCAGGGTCGTCGTCTGCTCCTCGGTGAGGTCCTCGCGGTAGAGCTTCTTCATCGAGCCCCGGGCGAAGATCGAGCCGGAGCCGGTGGCCGCGTAGCCGTGCTCCTCGGAGCGGCCGCCGGTGACGTCGTACGAGAAGATGCGGCCCTTGTCGCGGTCCACGTCGTACCCCGCGAAGAGCGGGACCACGGCGAGGCCCTGCATGGCCATGCCGAGGTTGCCGCGGATCATCGTGGAGAGGCGGTTGGCCTTGCCCTCCAGGGAGAGGGTGGTCCCCTCGACCTTCTCGAAGTGCTCCAGCTCCAGCTGGAAGAGCTTGACCATCTCCACGGCGAGGCCGGCGGTGCCGGCGATGCCCACCGCCGAGTACTCGTCGGCGGGGAAGACCTTCTCGATGTCGCGCTGGGCGATCATGTTGCCCATGGTGGCCCGCCGGTCACCGGCGAGGACCACGCCACCGGGGAAGGTGGCGGCCACGATGGTGGTGCCGTGCGGCGCCTCCACGTGCCCCTGCACGGGCGGCAGCACCCGCTTGCCCGGCAGCATCTCCGGGGAGTGCTCGGACAGGAAGTCCATGAAGGAGGACGAGCCCGGCGTCAGGAAGGCTGCTGGTAGACGCCCTGTGCCACGAGTGTTGGCTTCCACGAGTTTCCCTCCAGGTAGGCGGCAGCCCGACGAACAGTGTCGGGATCGTCTCCCAACTTGCCGATGGCCGAATTGCAGTTGAAGCACCGGTTGGAGCACCGTACGCCACGGACCTTACCCAGCTTCCGCGGCGGTGATCCACATGAACGGCGAGGGCGGAAGGGCGGGTTGGGCACACCCGGTGCCGCCCCGCCGGCGGGAACCGTCGTTCCCTCATCCACACCCTTCGCCGTTCACGGACGTGGACTACTGTCCACCCTTCTGAACGAAAGAGCGGACGAAGTCCTCGGCGTTCTCCTCCAGCACATCGTCGATCTCGTCCAGCACCGAGTCGACGTCGTCCGAGAGCTTCTCGTGGCGCTCCTTGAGGTCCTCCGAAGCCTGCGCGTCCTGGGCCTGCTCCTCGACCTCCTCGGTGGAACGCGTGGCCTTCTGCTGTCCGCCGCCGGTGTCCTTGGTCGCCATCTACCTCACCCCGCTCGGTTCGATGTCCTTGATCAGACCCTACAAGCAGGGCCCGACATCGGCCCCGCACTTGGTGGAACGTGCGGGGCCTACCTCTGTGTTTCCCCCGCGGCCCACTTTTCAGCCCCTGCTCAGGCGCCCGAGAGCACCCGGACCAGATCCTCCGCCGTCCGGCAGCGGTCGAGCAGCTCCTTCACGTGATTACGCGTTCCGCGAAGCGGTTCCAGGGTTGGCACGCGCTGGAGGGAGTCACGGCCCGGCAGATCGAAGATGACCGAGTCCCAGGAGGCCGCGGCCACGTCGTCCGCGTACTGCTCCAGGCACCGGCCGCGGAAGTAGGCCCGGGTGTCCTCCGGGGGCTTCGTGCGGGCCCGGGAGACCGCGTCCTCGTCGAGCAGCCGCTTCATCCTGCCGCGGGCCGCCAGGCGGTTGTAGAGGCCCTTCTCGGCCCGTACGTCGGCGTACTGGAGGTCGACCAGGTGCAGCCGGGCCGCGTCCCAGCCGAGGCCGTCACGCCGCCGGTAGCCCTCCATCAGCTCCCGCTTGGCGATCCAGTCCAGCTCCCCGGCCAGGCTCATCGGGTCGTTCTCCAGCCGGTTGAGCACGTCCTCCCAGCGGCCCAGGACGTCCTTGGTCTGGTCGTCCGCGTCGGCCCCGAACCGCTCCTCCACGTATTTGCGCGCCAGCTCGAAGTACTCCATCTGGAGTTGTACGGCGGTGAGTGTGCGGCCGCTGCGCAGGGTGACGAGGTGGTGCAGGTCCGGGTCGTGGGAGACCTGGTGGAGGGTGCGCACCGGCTGGTCGACGGCCAGGTCGACGTTGATGAAACCGTCCTCGATCATGGAGAGGACGAGGGCCGTCATACCGAGCTTGAGGTACGTGGAGATCTCGGAGAGGTTGGCGTCGCCGATGATGACGTGCAGCCGGCGGTATTTCTCCGCGTCCGCGTGCGGCTCGTCCCGGGTGTTGATGATGGGGCGCTTGAGGGTGGTCTCCAGGCCCACCTCGACTTCGAAGTAGTCGGCGCGCTGGCTGATCTGGAAGCCGTGCTCGTGCCCGTCCTGGCCGATGCCGACGCGGCCCGCTCCCGTGATGACCTGGCGGGAGACGAAGAACGGGGTGAGGTGGCGCACGATGTCCGAGAACGGGGTCTCCCGCTTCATCAGGTAGTTCTCGTGCGTGCCGTAGGAGGCGCCCTTGTTGTCGGTGTTGTTCTTGTAGAGGTGGATCGGCTGGGCGCCGGGCAGTTGCGCCGCGCGCTCGGCGGCCTCGGCCATGATGCGCTCGCCCGCCTTGTCCCAGAGCACCGCGTCGCGCGGGTTGGTGACCTCGGGCGAGCTGTACTCGGGGTGGGCGTGGTCGACGTAGAGCCGTGCCCCGTTGGTGAGGATGACGTTGGCGAGGCCGATGTCCTCGTCGGTGAGCTGGCTGGAGTCGGCGGCCTCGCGGGCGAGGTCGAAGCCGCGGGCGTCCCGCAGCGGGTTCTCCTCCTCGAAGTCCCACCGCGCGCGGCGCGCCCGGTGCATCGCCGCGGCGTAGGCGTTGACGATCTGGGACGAGGTGAGCATGGCATTGGCATTGGGGTGGCCGGGGACGGAGATGCCGTACTCCGTCTCGATGCCCATTACTCGCCGTACGGTCATGCGGCCCTCCTTGCCCGGCGGCGCTCCCCCGCGGGAGCGGCGCTCAAGTACCGCTGTTTCTCCGGTGCGTGTGCGGTGCCCGTCCCCGCACTGCGCGACTCGGCGGTACGGAAGAGCCTAGAACGCCTTTGCGCTGGTGGGGAGATCAATTCCGTCATTGCTCTTGGTCTGTGCGTGGCCTGAATTCGGCCGGAAACGCAGGCGGCTGCGGATGCCCCGGCCGGGCACCCGCAGCCGCCCCTTGTCCTACAGGTACTGACCGGTGTTGGCCACGGTGTCGATGGAGCGACCGGTGTCCGCGCCCTGCTTTCCGGTGACGAGGGTACGGATGAACACGATCCGCTCGCCCTTCTTTCCGGAGATACGGGCCCAGTCGTCGGGGTTGGTGGTGTTGGGCAGGTCCTCGTTCTCCTTGAACTCGTCCACGCAGGCCTGGAGGAGGTGGGAGACGCGGATGCCCTTCTGGTTGTGGTCGAGGAAGGCCTTGATGGCCATCTTCTTGGCCCGGTCCACGATGTTCTGGATCATGGCGCCGGAGTTGAAGTCCTTGAAGTAGAGGACTTCCTTGTCGCCGTTGGCGTACGTGACTTCCAGGAAGCGGTTCTCCTCGGATTCCGCGTACATCTGCTCGACCACGGACTGGATCATCGCGTGTGCCGCCGCGTCCTTGGAACCGCTGTGTTCGGACAGGTCGTCCGAGTGCAGCGGCAGGGAGGCCGTGAGGTACTTGGCGAAGATGTCCTTGGCCGCCTCGGCGTCCGGCCGCTCGATCTTGATCTTCACGTCCAGGCGCCCGGGGCGCAGGATGGCCGGGTCGATCATGTCCTCGCGGTTGGAGGCGCCGATCACGATGACGTTCTCCAGGCCCTCCACACCGTCGATCTCGGCGAGCAGCTGGGGGACGATGGTGTTCTCCACGTCCGAGCTGACACCGGATCCGCGGGTGCGGAAGAGGGACTCCATCTCGTCGAAGAAGACGATGACGGGGGTGCCCTCGCTGGCCTTCTCGCGCGCCCGCTGGAAGACCAGGCGGATGTGCCGCTCGGTCTCGCCGACGTACTTATTGAGGAGCTCGGGGCCCTTGATGTTGAGGAAGTAGCTCTTCCCCGCGGGCTGGCCGGTGACCTCGGCGACCTTCTTGGCGAGCGAGTTGGCGACGGCCTTGGCGATGAGCGTCTTGCCGCAGCCGGGCGGCCCGTAGAGCAGGATGCCCTTGGGCGGCCGCAGTTCGTGCTCCTTGAAGAGGTCCGGGTACAGGTACGGGAGCTCGACCGCGTCGCGGATCATCTCGATCTGGCCGCCGAGGCCGCCGATCTTGTCGTAGTCGACGTCCGGGACCTCTTCGAGGACGAGTTCCTCGACCTCGCTCTTGGGGACCACCTCGTACACATAGCCGGAGCGGGGTTCGAGCAGCAGGGCGTCGCCGGGGCGGATGGTGGCGTCCAGCAGCGGCTCGGCGAGCCTGACCACCCGTTCCTCGTCGGTGTGCCCGACCACCAGGGCCCGCTCGCCGTCCTCCAGGATCTCCTTGAGGGTGACGATGTCCCCGGCGCGCTCGTACTCCATGGCCTCGACCACGTTGAGCGCTTCGTTGAGCATGACTTCCTGGCCGCGCCTGAGCTCGTCGAGCTCGACGCTGGGGCTGACGTTCACCCGGAGCTTGCGGCCCCCGGTGAAGATGTCCGCCGTGCCGTCCTCGTTGGACTGCAGGAAGACTCCGAAGCCGGCCGGCGGCTGTGCGAGCCGGTCGACCTCCTCCTTGAGGGCCACGATCTGGTCCCGGGCCTCGCGGAGCGTATTGGCGAGCCGCTCGTTCTGCGCGGACACGCCCGCCAGGTTGGTCTGCAGCTCGACGATCCGCTCTTCGAGAATCCTCGTATGACGCGGAGAGTCGGCGAGCTTGCGTCGCAGGACGGCGATTTCCTGCTCTAGATAGGCAACCTGGCCGGCTGGGTCCTCAGACCCCCGCCCGGGCCGGATGCCGCGGTTGATGTCGTCGTCGTGGGCTGCCACGGTCCTCACCTCCTCCAAGGGGAGCTGGACGCTTCCTGACCCTACCTGGGCGGGTGGTGATTGAAACCCCTAGATCACAAAGACTGCGGGGTGTGTCCGATCTTCACCCTTGCGCTCTCCCTCACGCCAGGGGAATACCCACCCATCAACATCGGAAAGCGGGCGGTTGTATCGTCGAGTCGGTCAACACCCGTCAGGACTGGTACCGATTGCTCGGCCGGGCCGTGGGGTGGGACACACCGTACGAACACAGCACCGCGCAGGAACGGCAGGCGACATGAACGAGGCTCTTGAAGTCTGGATCGACCAGGAGCTCTGCACCGGCGACGGCATCTGTGTCCAGTACGCGCCCGAGGTGTTCGAGCTGGACATCGACGGTCTGGCCTATGTGAAGAGCGCCGACGACGAACTGTTGCAGGCGCCGGGCGCCGTGACGCCGGTCCCGCTGCCGCTGCTCCAGGACGTCGTCGACTCCGCCAAGGACTGCCCGGGCGACTGCATTCACGTACGACGGGTTTCGGACAGCGTCGAGGTCTACGGGCCGGACGCCGACTGAGACGGTACGTGACGGAGTACGTACGCTGGGTGACGGATCAGACGCTCGGCGCCAGGGACTGGGTGCTCCGGACGAACTTCCCGCCCTGCCAGCGCCACTTGGCCTTCTGCTCCTGGTCGGGGCAGCAGCGCGGCACGCTCGACGAGGAGTAGCCGAGCAGGGTCGCCGTGACCGCCCCGTCCTGGACCGCGAGGCCGGTCACGCTCAGCTTCTCGCGGGGGTCGGCCAGCGTCGCCACCAGACGGGGCGGGGCGCCCTTCAGTGCCGGCCGGGTCAGTACGTAGATCCCGCTCGGCGGGGTGCCCATGCCCGCGCGGCAGTGGACGACCGCCACGGTCTCCGGGCTGCCGTCGCCGTCGAGGTCGCCGGTGGCGCGGGCGGCCACCTCGGTGCCCACCGCGCCGCACTCCAGGGGATAGCCGACGGCCGCCGCGTCCGGGGCCGGGGCCGCCGCCGCGCGGGCGCCCGGGGCCCCTTGGGAGGCCTTGGCGGTGTCCGGCTGGAGCCAGCCGGCCAGGGCCACGACCGCGGCCATCGCGGCGGCCGTGGCCAGCCAGTGCACCGGGCGGGCGTGGGTGTGCGCGAGCTCGGGGACGGCGGCGTTCTGCACGTCGAAAGGTCTCCTGTGGGTGGCGCGAGCGGTGGGAGTGGCCAGCATCGTGCCACACGTCACAGTCGGGCGGAACAGCGGGGTCCGGCCGTTGTGCGCCCTCTTGCGCGCCGCCGTACCGGTGTCCGCCCCCCACCTCCAACGGAAAAGCGCCGCCGCCGAGTTCCCCGGCGTGTCCGGGAACTCGGCGGCGGCGCCGGTGCGTTGGGCCGACGGGCTCGTCAGTCCTTGTTGGGACCCTCGTAGTCGTCTCCGTACGCGCCCTTGGCGGGGCGGCGGCGGCGCAGCGGGGGCTCGACGCCGTCCGCGAGGCGGCGGGCGGTGACGAGGAAGCCGGTGTGGCCGATCATCCGGTGGTCCGGGCGGACGGCGAGGCCCTCCACGTGCCAGTTGCGGATCATCGACTCCCACGGCTGCGGCTCGGCGAAGCAGCCGATCTCGCGGATCGCCTCGACGGTGCGCGAGAGCTGGGTGGTGGTGGCCACGTAGCAGCAGAGGATGCCGCCGGGCACCAGCGCCTTGGAGACGGCGTCCAGGCACTCCCAGGGGGCCAGCATGTCGAGGATGACGCGGTCGACGTCGGTGTCCGACAGGTTGTCCTGGAGATCGCCGACGGTGAGCTGCCAGGCGGGGTGCGGCTCGCCGAAGTAGCGCTCCACGTTCTGCTGGGCGATCTCGGCGAAGTCCGCGCGGCGCTCGTAGGAGTGGAGCATGCCGTGGTCGCCGATGGCGCGCAGCAGGAAGGCGCTGAGCGAGCCGGAGCCCACGCCCGCCTCGACGACGCGCGCGCCGGCGAAGATGTCGGCGAAGGCCAGGATCTGCCCCGCGTCCTTGGGGTAGACCACGGCGGCGCCGCGGGGCATGGACAGGACGTAGTCGGGGAGCAGCGGGCGCAGCGCGAGGTACGCGACGTTCCCGGTGGTACGGACAACACTGCCCTCGGGAGCGCCGATCAGCTCGTCGTGCGGGAAGGAACCCTTGTGGGTGTGGAAGTTCTTCCCGGCTTCGAGCGTGAACGTGTAGTGGCGTCCCTTGGGGTCGGTGAGCTGGACCTGGTCCCCGACCTTGAAGGGCCCGCGACGGCGGGCGGCACCGGTCGGTTCGGACATACGAACAGGGTACCGGCCCTGTTGACCGGGCCGCGCCACGGCCTGCGGCGACCGGCTCCCGGTCACGGGTGGGGCGGGGTCACGGGGTGGGGGGCGGGGTCACGGGGTGGGGCGGGCTCACGGGGTGGGGCGGGCCATCGCCGCCACGAAGGCCTTCTCGACGTCGGCCGCCGAGAGCACTCCGTAGATCTCCCCGGTCTCCTCGACCACCAGGTACTCGGTGGCGGGGGTGGCCCGGAGCATGTCCAGGAGCGGCTCGCCGGCCAGCTCGGCCGGGACGCGCATCCCCTCGGTGAGGTCCTGGGCGAGACCGCTGACCGCGACCCAGGGGCGGCGGTGCTCCGGTACGCCGACGATGGCGGCCTCGCGGACCAGGCCGGTGGGGTCGCCCTGGCCGTCGACGACGACCAGCGCCCGCGCCCCGGCCTCGTTGGCCCGGCGCAGCGCCTCGGAGAGCGGGGTGGCCGACTCGACGGGGACGGCCCGGCGGGTGAGGTTGCGGGCGCGCAGCTCCGGCAGGTGCTCGCGCAGCCGGGCCATGCGCAGGCTGTTGCCCGCGCCGGTCCAGATGATCGCGGCGAGGATCGCCGCGAGCAGCGCGTCGGTGACGGTGTCCATGCCGTCGACCTCTTCGGGCGCGTTGCCGAGCGCGCCGGTCTGGGTGAGCAGCGGGAGGCCGATGAGGACGGTGACGGCGAGGGCGCGGCCGACCCAGGCGGCGGCGACGGTGCCGCTCATGGGCTTGCCGGTGATCTTCCACACCACCGCGCGGAGCATCCGGCCGCCGTCCAGCGGCAGCCCGGGCAGCAGGTTGAAGCCCGCCACGATGAGATTGGAGATCATCAGTCCGGCGAGCAGCACACCGGGGACGGTGCCGGGCTCCACGGCCTGCATCCCCACGTAGAACAGCCCGGACAGGACCAGGGAGAGCAGCGGTCCGACGAAGGCGAGCACGAACTCGCGGCCCGGGGTCTCGGTCTCCTTCTCGATCTCCGAGACACCGCCGAAGAACTGGAGCTGGATGCGGCGGACGGGGAGCTTGAAGCGCAGCGCGGCGACCGTGTGGGCCAGCTCGTGGACCAGCACCGAGGCGTAGAAGGCGACCGCGAAGAAGAGCGAGACGAGGTAGCGGGCGGCGCCGAGCTCGGGCAGCACCCGGTCGAGCTGGCCGCCGAAGACCCAGGTGATCAGGGCCGCGACCAGGAACCAGCTGGGGGCGACGTAGACCGGCACGCCGAAGGGGCGCCCCATGAGGAGCCCGCCGCCCGGCCCACGGGGCGACCTGCCGCTGTCGGGCGCGGCGCCGGGTCCTTCGTCGCCCGCGCCGGACTGCGGCCTTTTGCTGTCGCCGCTCTCGTCCACGGTGTCCCTTCGTCGGTGCTTCTGTCACGATCATGCAGTGTGAGGGGGCTCGTCGTCGATGGTATTCCGCTCGCTGTCAGTGGCGGGTCGTAGGGTCTGTGTCATGGATACGAGCACCGAAGGGGCCGCGGCGGCCCGGCGACCCGTGTCGTTGTCGCCGTCCCGGGCGAACGACTTCATGCAGTGCCCCTTGCTCTACCGGTTCCGGGTGATCGACAAACTCCCCGAGAAGCCGAGCGAGGCGGCCACCCGCGGCACCCTGGTGCACGCGGTGCTGGAGCGCCTCTTCGACGACCCGGCGGCGGAGCGGACGGCTCCGCGCGCCAAGGCGATGATCCCCGCCCAGTGGGACCGGCTCCTGGAGTCCAAGCCGGAGCTGACCGAGCTGTTCGCCGAGGACGCCGACGGCGCGCGGCTGACGAAGTGGCTGGCGGAGGCCGAGCGGCTGGTGGAGCGCTGGTTCTCGCTGGAGGACCCGACCCGGCTGGAGCCGGTGGAGCGGGAGTTCTTCGTCGAGACGGAGCTGGCGTCGGGGCTGCGGCTGCGCGGGGTGATCGACCGGGTCGACGTGGCACCCACCGGCGACGTGCGGATCGTCGACTACAAGACGGGCAAGGCCCCCCGCCCGGAGTACGCGGAGGGCGCGCTCTTCCAGATGAAGTTCTACGCGCTGGTGGTGTGGCGGCTGAAGAACGTGCTGCCGCGCCGCCTCCAGCTGGTGTACCTGGGCAGCGGGGACGTGCTGACGTACGACCCGGTGGAGGCGGATCTGCACCAGGTGGAGCGGAAGCTGCACGCGCTGTGGGAGGCGATCCGGCTGGCCACCGAGACGGGCGACTGGCGGCCGCGGCCGACGAAGCTCTGCGGCTGGTGCGACCACCAGGCGGTCTGTCCGGAATTCGGGGGGACTCCCCCGGTCTATCCGATTCCGCTGGTCCCAGCCGGGGTGGCGCAGGATGAGCAGGGCAGAATGGAGCCGGTCCAGCAATCCTGATGAGGAGTTCCCGTGGCGATCCGCGTCCTACTGGTCGACGACCAGCCGCTGCTGCGCACCGGTTTCCGGATGATCCTGGAAGCCGAGCAGGACATCGCGGTGGTGGGCGAGGCCGGTGACGGTCTCCAGGCCCTCGACCAGGTGCGGGCGCTCCAGCCCGATGTGGTGCTGATGGACATCCGGATGCCCCGGATGGACGGCGTGGAGGCGACCCGGCAGATCAGCGGCCCGGGCAAGGACGGCCCGGCCAAGGTGCTGGTGCTGACCACCTTCGACCTCGACGAGTACGTGGTGGAGGCGCTGAAGGCGGGGGCCAGCGGCTTCCTGCTGAAGGACGCGCCGGCCAACGAGCTGGTGCAGGCGATCCGGGTGGTCGCGGCGGGCGAGGCGATGCTCGCCCCGTCGATCACGCGCCGGCTGCTCGACAAGTACGCGGACCACCTCCCCTCGGGCGAGGAGCCGGTCCCCGACACCCTGCACACCCTCACCGACCGCGAGGTCGAGGTGCTGAAGCTGGTGGCGCGCGGGCTGTCCAACGCGGAGATCGCCGCGGACCTGTTCGTCAGCGAGACGACGGTGAAGACGCACGTCGGCCATGTGCTCACCAAGCTGGGCCTGCGCGACCGCGTCCAGGCGGCGGTGTACGCGTACGAGAGCGGCCTGGTCCGGCCGGGAGCGCAGTAACGGGCCGGGAGCCCGGTAGCGGACGCGGTGACACGGCAAGGGGCGCGGGGTCTTCTCCACCCCGCGCCCCTTCCGCTTGCGCGCTCACGGCCGCTCACCGCGGCCGTCCGCGCCTAGTTCTTGCTGATCTCCCAGAACCGGAAGACCGTGGACGGGTCCAGGGTCCACTCCAGGCCCACCACGCCCTCGCGGGCCACCGCGTACTGCTTGCCCTGCCACAGCGGCAGGACGGGCAGGTCGGCCGCGACGAGGTCCTGGAGGCGGGAGAAGTCGCCCTCGGTGGCCGAGCGGTCCTCCGTGGCGGCGGTCGACGGGATGATCTCGTCGGTGATCGCCTTGTTCACGTAGTGGTTGGCCAGCACGTTGTCCTTGCCGAAGAACGGCGAGGTGAAGTTGTCCGGATCCGGGTAGTCGGGGATCCAGCCCTTCACGTACACGCCGTACTTGCCTGCCTCGATGTCCTTCTCGTACTGCTTGAACTCGACGGAGCGCACATCGGCTTCGAACAGCCCGCTGTCGTTGAGCTGCTTGGCGATGGCCCGGAGCTCGTCGTCGGTGCCCGGGCCGTAGCGGATCGGGGTGGACCACAGGGTGAGCTTCACCTTGCCGGTGAGACCGGCCTTGTGCAGGACCTGCTTGGCCTTGGCGGGCTGCGCGCTGCCGCCGTACATGTCGAACAGCGAGGTGCTGTGCGCGGTGATGCCGGACGGGACGATCGAGTAGAGCGGTGTGGCGGTCGACTTGTAGACGTCGCGCACCAGCGCCTCGCGGTCGACGAGGTAGGCGATGGCCTTGCGGACGGCGAGCTTGCCGGCGACCGGGTCGTTCATGTTGAAGACCAGGTGCTGGACCTCGGCGCTGGTGCCCTCGACGACCTTGACGCCCTTCTTGTCGGCCACGCTGGAGGCCTGGAGGTCGGCGATGTCCTTGGCGGTGAGACCGCGGTAGGCGAGGTCGATGTCGCCCTGCTTGAGCGCGTCCGCCAGGTCCTTCTGCCGGCCGTGGAAGAGCTTCATGGTCATACCGGAGTTCTTGACCTTGGCGGTGCCCTTGTAGCCGGAGTTGACCGAGAAGCTGGCCTGCTTCTCACCGAAGGCGTCGAGCTTGTAGACGCCCGAGCCCACCGCCTTGCCGTCGGTGCGCAGCTTGTCGGCCGGGTACGTCTGGTGGTCGACGATCGAGCCGGCACCGGAGGCGATCTTGCTGGGGAAGGTGGCGTCGGACACCTTGAGGTGGAAGACGACGGTCTGCTTGTCCGGGGTGTCGATCTTGCCCAGGGTGGAGAGCAGCGGGGCGGGCCCGTTGGCGTCGTTGATGCGCAGCACCCGCTCGAACGAGAACTTGACGTCCTCGGAGGTCAGCGCGTGGCCGTTGGTGAACTTCAGGCCGGAGCGCAGGGTGCAGCGGAAGACCCTGGAGCCGCCCTTGTCGAACGAGCAGTGCTCGGCCGCGTCGGGCTGCGGGTTGGAGCTCCCCTTGGGGAAGCTGAGCAGCGACTGGAAGACGTTGTTGAACAGCAGCCAGGAGCCCGGATCGTAGCCGGACGCCGGGTCGGTGGCCTGGATGTCGTCCGACATCCCCATGACCACCGACTCGCCGTTGCCGGACGAGGATCCGTCCTCCGAGCCGCAGCCGCTGAGGAGACCGGCCGCCAGCCCCGCGGCGAGCGGGCCCGTCAGCCATCGGTTCCGTATCTTCACGTGCAAGTGCCTCACAGTCGTTGCTCGGCCGGGCTGCCCGGGGAGGTCGCCCCGGGCGGCCCGGCCTCACTGAAATTGCTTGCCGGCACGTGAGAATCGCGGCCGGTTCCTGCGTTACTTCACACCGCGGCCCAGCTCCCAGAGCTGGAGGTCGGCGGAGGAGTTGAGCGCCCACTCGGTGCCCGTGATCTCGCTGCGGGCGGCGACGTACTGCTTGCCCTGCCACAGCGGCAGCACGGGGACGTCGTTGGCGACGATGTCCTGGATCTTCTCGAACGGCTTGGCGGCCTGGTTGCGGTCGGCCGCGACGCGGGACTCCGGGATCAGGGTGTTGCGCACCTCGACGTTGGAGTACGGCGAGTTGAGGAAGTTGTCACGGCCGAGGAAGGGCGCGACGTAGTTGTCCGGGTCCGGGAAGTCGGGGAACCAGCCGAGGCCGTAGACGGCGTACTCGCCGGCCTTCTGCGCCGGGCGGTACTTGGGCCAGTCGGTCGCCTTGAGCGTGGTGGCGAACAGGCCGGTGGCGTTCAGCTGGTCCCGCAGGATCGCGAACTCCTTGGCGGTGCCCGGACCGTAGTGGTCGCCCGTGTAGTTCAGCGTGAGCTTCACCGGGGTGGCCACGCCCGCGGCCTTCAGGATGGAGGTGGCCTTCTGCTTGCTGGGCTCGCCGTACTTGTTGAAGAACGAGTTGGTGTGCCCGGCGATCGAGGTCGGGATGAGCGAGTAGAGCGGCTCGGCGGTCGCCCCGTACACCTTGGAGGCCAGCGCGCCGCGGTCGACGACGGCGGCCATCGCCTGGCGGACGGCCTTGTTCTTCACCGACGGGTCGTTGGTGTTGAAGCCCAGGTAGCGGATCTCCAGACCGGGCATCTCGACGAGGTTGACGTTCTTCGGCGGGGTGACCGAGTACTTCTGGATCTGCTCCGGCGACATGGAGCGGGTCATCATGTCGATCTTGCCGGACTCCAGCTCGGCGCCCATGGCGTCGGCGTCGGCGAAGGAGCGCAGCTCGACCTTGTCGTTGTTGACCTTCAAGTCCCCCTTGTAGTGGGGGTTCTTGCTGAAGACGGCCTTGACGACCTGGTCGCCCTTGTACTCGGCCTTGAGGGTGTACGGGCCGGAGCCGTCCACCTCGAAGCCGCCGCGCAGCTTCTTGGGCGCGTACTTGTCCTTCTGCACGATCGCGGCGGCGGGCGTCGCGAGCTTGTACGGGAAGGTGGCGTCCGGCGTCTTCAGATGGAAGATGATCTCGTCGTCGCCCTTGGTCTCCATCGTGTCGATGTTCTCCAGGAGCGCGACGGGGCCGTTGCCGTCCTTGATGTTCAGGACGCGCTGGATGGAGTAGTGCACATCGGCGGCGGTCAGCTTGGAGCCGTCGGAGAACTTCATGTCGCTGCGCAGCTTGCAGCGGTAGCTCTCGTTCTCCTTGTCGGTGAACGCGCAGCTGGAGGCCGCGTCCGGGACGGGCTCGCCGCCGCCGCGCGGCACGTGCACCAGCATCTGCACGGTCTGGCGCAGCACGTTCCAGGCGCCGGTGTCGTACGCGTAGGCCGGGTCGAAGGGAGCGGGCGCGTCCTTGGTGACCACGAACTGGTCCGTGGTGCCCACGACGATGGCCTTGCCGCCGTCGCCCCCACTTCCCGCGCCGCCACATGCGGCGAGTACGGGGGCGAGCAGGCCCACTACGGCCGGCAGCACCAAAGTCTTGCGGTTCATCCTGGACGTTCTCCCTATGTGTCCGGCACTGGGGTACAGCGGTGTACGGAAGACTCCGCCGCGGCCGCCCGGTCGGGGCGGAGTGGCGATCGGGCCGGTACGTACGATCGGACCTGCGCGCCCGGCGGCTTGATGGGTGCCGGGGCAGTTGAGGGTGCGGCGAAGTTCTCGCGACGAGATTAGTGGGCGGGCCGGGAAATCCCGTACCGGGCCTGCTCCATTCACTCGCCACACCCTGGCCGGAAATAGCGGCCCGCCGATATCGAGGCGCCGGAATCTTTCGTACAGGAGATCACCAAACAGGACACAAGGGCACCTCCAGACGGCCTGGAGATGCCCTTGACGTGGTTCCTTGACGGCGGATCAGGTGACGAACGTCACCCCCTTGACAAGCATGGACAGCCATTGACCCGTCGTGAATTCAACCGTTGTTGATGCCTCCGCCGCCCTCTTGCGGGGTAACGGAAAATGCACGGTCGGATGCGATCAGTTTGCGCCGCATTCAGGGCGCACGCTGTGTGTACGGATCAGTTCATCCTGGTGATCAAGGTACGCAGAAAAGCCAGGTCGACCTGTTCGAGCGAATCGACGACGACCCGGCCGGAAGCGGCCTCGATGGGGGCGACGGAGGGCACCGCCACGACCCGGCAGCCGGCCGCCTCGGCGGCCGCCACACCGGTCGCGGTGTCCTCGATCACCGCGCATCTGGTGGGGTCCGCGCCGAGCCCGGCGGCGGCGAACAGATACGGCTCGGGGTGCGGCTTGGTGCGCCCGACCTCGTCCCCGGCGACGGTGAGGGCGAAGTTGCGCGGGCCGAGCGACTGCAGGACGCGGTCGATGATCCGCCGGTGCGAGGCCGAGACCAGGGCGGTCGGCACCGCGTGCTCGGCGAGCTCGCCGAGCAGCCGGGCGGCGCCGGGCATCAGCGGCACACCCCGGCTGATGCGCGCCTCGAAGCGGTCGTTGAGCAGCACCGTGAGCTCGGGGACGGTGATGTCGGCGCCGGTGGCCTCGATGAGGAACCCGGCGCTGCGGCTCATCGGCCCGCCCACCACGACGTCGCGCCAGCTCTCCTGGAGCCGGTGGCCGAGCGCGGCGAAGACCTCCACCTCGGCGTCCCACCAGAACCCCTCGGTGTCGACCAGGGTGCCGTCCATGTCGAGGAAGACGGCTTCGAGGGCGGAGCCTTCGGCCGTGCCGGTTACGGGCGCGGGAACCGTGGTGGTCATCCGGGCACACCTCCTGGAGGGACGAGAAGGCCGGTTCCCAGGGTGGGAACCGGCCTGCGCTGGACCGACCAGTGTACGTCCCGTCAGCGGGAAACGCTCGTGGTGAGGGTCACGTCCCGGTTCAGCGGGCGTTGAAGTACTTCGCCTCGGGGTGGTGGATGACGATGGCGTCCGTGGACTGCTCCGGGTGGAGCTGGAACTCCTCGGAGAGGTGGACGCCGATCCGCTCCGGCTGGAGGAGTTCGGCGATCTTCGCGCGGTCCTCCAGGTCGGGGCAGGCGCCGTAGCCCAGCGAGAAGCGCGCGCCACGGTACTTGAGGGCGAACATGTCCTCCACGTCGGACGGGTCCTCCCCCGCGAAGCCCAGCTCGCCGCGCACCCGCGCGTGCCAGTACTCGGCCAGCGCCTCCGCCAACTGCACGGACAGACCGTGCAGTTCGAGGTAGTCGCGGTAGGAGTTGGCCTCGAACAGCTCGGCCGTGGCCTCGCCGATCTTCGAGCCGACCGTGACCACCTGGAGCCCGACCACGTCGGTCTCCCCGGACTCCTCCGGGCGGAAGAAGTCCGCCAGGCACAGCCGGCGGCCGCGGCGCTGGCGCGGGAAGGTGAAGCGGGTGCGCTCCGAGCCGTCCTCGTTGAGGATGATCAGGTCGTCGCCCTTGGAGACACACGGGAAGTAGCCGTGGACGACGGCCGCCTCCAGCAGGTTGCGGGTGTGCAGCTGCTCCAGCCAGCCGCGCAGCCGCGGCCGGCCCTCGCTCTCCACCAGCTCCTCGTAGCTCGGCCCGTCGCCGGCCCGGTTCTGCTTGAGGCCCCACTGGCCCTTGAAGAGCGCGCCCTCGTCCAGCCAGGAGGCGTACTCCTTGAGGCCGATCCCCTTGATCACCCGGGTGCCCCAGAAGGGCGGCTCGGGGATGCGGTTGTCGACGGCCACGTCCGAGCGGACCGAGCCCTCGGGCTCCTCCGCCTCCGGCAGGGCGGTGGCGCGCTTGGGCACCCGGCGCTGCTTGAGCTCGGGCAGGGTCGCGCCGGGCACCCCGCGCTTCACCGCGACCAGCGCGTCCATCAGGCGCAGGCCCTCGAACGCGTCGCGGGCGTAGCGGACCTCGCCTTCGTAGATCTCGTGCAGGTCCTGCTCGACGTACGCGCGCGTGAGGGCCGCGCCGCCCAGGATCACCGGGTAGTCCGCCGCCAGCTTGCGCTGGTTGAGCTCCTCCAGGTTCTCCTTCATGATCACGGTCGACTTCACCAGCAGACCGGACATGCCGATGACGTCCGCCCGGTGCTCCTCGGCGGCCTCCAGGATCGCCGAGACGGGCTGCTTGATGCCGAGGTTGACGACGTTGTAGCCGTTGTTGGAGAGGATGATGTCGACGAGGTTCTTGCCGATGTCGTGGACGTCGCCGCGCACGGTGGCCAGCACGATGGTGCCCTTGCCCTCCGCGTCGGACTTCTCCATGTGCGGCTCCAGATGGGCCACCGCCGTCTTCATGACCTCGGCGGACTGGAGGACGAACGGCAGCTGCATCTGGCCGGAGCCGAAGAGCTCGCCGACGACCTTCATGCCCTCCAGGAGGGTGTCGTTGACGATGTCGAGCGCCGGGCGGGTCAGCAGCGCCTCGTCGAGGTCGGCCTCCAGGCCGTTCTTCTCACCGTCGACGATCCGGCGCTGGAGCCTCTCGTCCAGCGGCAGGGCGAGCAGCTCCTCGGCCTTGCCCGCCTTCATCGACTTGGTGCTGACGCCCTCGAAGAGCTCCATCAGGCGCTGGAGCGGGTCGTAGCCCTCGGCGCGGCGGTCGTAGATGAGGTCGAGCGCGACCTTGACCTGCTCCTCCTCCAGGCGCGCGATGGGCAGGATCTTGGAGGCGTGCACGATCGCGGAGTCCAGGCCCGCCTTGACGCACTCGTCCAGGAACACCGAGTTCAGGACGACCCGGGCGGCCGGGTTGAGGCCGAAGGAGATGTTGGACAGGCCCAGCGTCGTCTGGACGTCCGGGCGGCGGCGCTTGAGCTCCCGGATCGCCTCGATGGTGGCGATGCCGTCCTTGCGGGACTCCTCCTGGCCGGTGCAGATGGTGAAGGTCAGCGCGTCGATGAGGATGTCGCACTCGCGTACGCCCCAGTTGCCGGTGAGGTCGTCGATGAGCCGCTCGGCGATGGCGACCTTGTTCTCGACGGTACGGGCCTGGCCCTCCTCGTCGATGGTGAGCGCGATCAGCGCCGCGCCGTGCTCCACCGCCAGCTTGGTGACCTTGGCGAACCGCGACTCGGGCCCGTCGCCGTCCTCGTAGTTGACGGAGTTGATGACGGCGCGCCCGCCCAGCTTCTCCAGACCGGCCTGGAGGACGTTCACCTCGGTGGAGTCCAGGACGATCGGCAGGGTGGAGGCGGTGGCGAAGCGGCCGGCCAGCTCCTCCATGTCGGCGACGCCGTCGCGGCCCACGTAGTCGACGCAGAGGTCGAGCATGTGGGCGCCCTCGCGGATCTGGTCGCGGGCCATCTCCACACAGTCGTCCCAGCGGCCCTCCAGCATGGCCTCGCGGAACTTCTTGGAGCCGTTGGCGTTGGTGCGCTCGCCGATCGCCATGTACGAGGTGTCCTGGCGGAACGGCACGCTCTGGTAGAGCGAGGCGGCGCCCGGCTCCGGGCGCGGGCTGCGCTCGGTGGGGGTCAGGCCCCGGACCCGCTCGACGACCTGGCGCAGATGCTCGGGCGTGGTGCCGCAGCAGCCGCCGACCAGGGAGAGGCCGTACTCGCGGACGAAGGTCTCCTGGGCGTCGGCGAGCTCCGGCGCGGAGAGCGGGTAGTGCGCGCCGTCCTTGCCGAGGACGGGCAGTCCGGCGTTGGGCATGCAGGACAGCGGCACCCGGGAGTTGCGGGCGAGGTAGCGCAGGTGCTCGCTCATCTCGGCCGGGCCCGTGGCGCAGTTGAGGCCGATCATGTCGATGCCGAGCGGCTCCAGGGCGGTGAGCGCGGCGCCGATCTCGGAGCCGAGCAGCATGGTGCCGGTGGTCTCGACGGTGACCGAGCAGATGAGCGGGACCCGGTAGCCCGCCACGTCCAGGGCGCGCTGGGCGCCGAGGATCGCGGCCTTGGTCTGGAGCAGGTCCTGGGTGGTCTCCACCAGGAGCGCGTCGGCGCCGCCGGCCAGCATGCCCTCGGCGTTGCGCTGGTAGGCGTCGCGCAGCACGGTGTACGGGGCGTGGCCGAGGGTGGGCAGCTTGGTGCCGGGGCCCATGGAGCCGAGCACCCAGCGCTGCTGCCCGGTGGCGGCGGTGAACTCGTCGGCCACCTCGCGGGCGATCCGGGCGCCCGCCTCGGACAGCTCGTACACCCGCTCGGGGATGTCGTACTCACCGAGGGCGGAGAAGTTGGCGCCGAAGGTGTTGGTCTCCACGCAGTCGACGCCGACGCCGAAGTACTCCTGGTGCACCGAGCGCACGATGTCGGGCCGGGTGATGTTGAGGATCTCGTTGCAGCCCTCGAGGTCCTGGAAGTCCTCCAGGGTGGGGTCCTGGGCCTGGAGCATGGTGCCCATGGCTCCGTCGGCCACCACCACTCGGGTGGCGAGCGCTTCGCGGAGCGCGTCGGCGCGGGTCCGGCTGTCGGCGGAAGGGGTCGGCAACGAGGCCATGGATGTGCTCCCTGGAGTGCGACGGCTGTCGGCTTTGCGGCGTCCGGAGGGAGGCCGCACCCGGTCAGGGTAACCGGGTGCGGGGCGGGTGGGCACAGGTGTCCCACGAGGCGGACGGCGCGGGGGGCCGGGCGGGTGACGGCCGGATGGCCCCGGTGCGGCTGTCATCTGAACTGGCCGGAGGGCGGCGGGGAGCGTCCATCACGGTGACACGGGGTCGGCAACGGCCGATACTGTTCAGCATTGTCGAACTCAACGTTCCGAAGTGGGAGGAAGCGCGATGGCGCGGAACATCCAGTCGCTCGAACGGGCGGCCGCCATGCTGCGGCTGCTCGCGGGCGGCGAGCGGCGGCTCGGCCTGTCCGAGGTGGCCTCCGCGCTGGGCCTCGCGAAGGGCACCGCGCACGGCATCCTGCGCACCCTCCAGGCGGAGGGGTTCGTCGAGCAGGACCCGGCGTCGGGCCGCTACCAGCTCGGCGCGGAGCTGCTGCGCCTGGGCAACAGCTATCTGGACGTGCACGAGCTGCGGGCGCGCGCCCTGGTGTGGACCGACGACCTGGCCCGCTCCAGCGGCGAGAGCGTGTACGTGGGCGTGCTGCACCAGCAGGGCGTGCTGATCATGCACCACGTCTTCCGGCCCGACGACAGCCGCCAGGTCCTGGAGGTCGGGGCGATGCAGCCGCTGCACTCCACCGCGCTCGGCAAGGTGCTCTCCGCGTACGACCCGGTGGCGCACACCGAGGCCGTGGAGGCCGAGCGGACCGCGTTCACCCCCCGCACGGTGACCGAGCCGGCCCGCTTCGAGGAGCTGCTCGACCTGATCCGCGCGCGCGGCTGGGCCGGCGACACGGAGGAGACCTGGGACGGGGTGGCCTCGGTGGCGGCGCCCATCTTCGACCGGCGCCGGATGCCGGTGGGCGCGGTGGGGATCACCGGGGCCGTGGAGCGGGTGTGCAAGGAGGGCGAGATCCGTTCCGACCTGGTGGCGGCGGTGCGCGACTGCGCCCGCTCGGTCTCGCGCGATCTGGGCGCCGGCCGCTTCTGAGGTCCTGCCGAAAGGCGGCCGAAGGCCTGACCAGAGGCCTGACCAGAGGCCTGACCAGCCACTTCCGGGCCGCTTCTGATCGTTTCCGATCGTGGCCGGAAGTTTTCGATCAATGTGGCCGAAAGATACCTGCTGGTAACGATCGGGATACCGGCCACAGAACCCTTGACGCCGACTTAACACCGGGGCAACACTGCCGTTCATCGGTCGGCATTGTCGAACACCTAACGGCAATACGAGTTAGAGTGTGACAACGCCAAGGGCCGCCAAGCCCTCGACGTGAGGGCGCGGACCACCGGAGTGACCCGGGGTTCGCCTTCCCCTGGACGAAGGACAAAGGAGTCGCGGGTGTCCAGCTCCGACATCTTCACCGGCGAGATCATCGGTACCGCCGTTCTCATCCTGCTCGGCGGTGGCGTGTGCGCCGCCGTCACGCTGAAGAGCTCCAAGGCACGCAACGCGGGCTGGCTCGCCATCACCTTCGGGTGGGGCTTCGCGGTGCTCACCGGCGCTTACATCTCCGCCCCGCTCTCGGGTGCGCACCTCAACCCGGCGGTGACGCTCGGCCTTGCGATCGAGGGCGGCACCGAGTGGAGCGACGTGCCCACCTACCTCGCGGGACAGCTGCTCGGCGCCATGATCGGCGCCACCCTGGTCTGGCTCGCCTACTACGGCCAGTTCCAGGCGCATCTGACGGACCCGGAGATCGTCGGCCGGCCCGACGAAGACGCCGCCAAGGCGGTCGAGGGACCGCACGACGGCGCCTCGCAGGCCGGCCCGGTGCTCGGGATCTTCTCCACCGGCCCCGAGATCCGCAACGCGATACAGAACCTCACCACCGAGATCATCGGCACGGCCGTGCTGGTCCTGGCGATCCTCACGCAGGGTCTCAACGGCGACGGCAAGGGCCTCGGCGTGATCGGCGTACTGATCACCTCGCTGGTCGTCGTCGGCCTCGGCCTCTCGCTCGGCGGCCCCACGGGCTACGCCATCAACCCGTTCCGCGACCTGGGTCCGCGCATCGTGCACGCGCTGCTGCCGCTGCCCAACAAGGGCGGTTCGGACTGGGGCTACGCCTGGGTGCCGGTCGTCGGCCCGCTTGCCGGTGCCGCCCTCGCGGGCGGCCTGTACAACCTCGCGTTCGCCTGAGCCGTACAGCGCTGAGAAGCCGAAGAGACCTTCCACCCTCCAGGAGCACTCCGTGAGCGACACCCACACCACCGCCTCGCACGGCCACGGCCCGTTCATCGCGGCCATCGACCAGGGCACCACCTCCTCCCGCTGCATCGTCTTCGACAAGGACGGCCGGATCGTCTCGGTCGACCAGAAGGAGCACGAGCAGATCTTCCCGAAGCCGGGCTGGGTCGAGCACGACGCCGCCGAGATCTGGACCAACGTCCAGGAAGTCGTGGCGGGCGCCATCGACAAGGCCGGCATCACCGCCGCCGACGTCAAGGCGATCGGCATCACCAACCAGCGCGAGACCACGCTGCTGTGGGACAAGAACACCGGCGAGCCCGTGCACAACGCGCTCGTCTGGCAGGACACCCGCACCGACGCGCTCTGCAAGGAGCTCGGCCGCAACGTGGGCCAGGACCGCTTCCGCCGCGAGACGGGCCTGCCGCTCGCCTCGTACTTCGCCGGCCCCAAGGTCCGCTGGCTGCTCGACAACGTCGAGGGCCTGCGCGAGCGCGCCGAGCGCGGCGACATCCTCTTCGGCACCATGGACTCCTGGGTCATCTGGAACCTCACCGGTGGCACCGAGGGCGGTGTGCACGTCACCGACGTCACCAACGCCTCGCGCACCATGCTGATGAACCTCCACGAGATGGCCTGGGACGACAAGATCCTGTCGTCCATGGAGATCCCGGCGGCCGTGCTGCCCGAGATCCGCTCCTCCGCCGAGGTGTACGGCCACGCCAAGGGCGGCGTCCTGGACGGCGTCCCGGTCGCCTCCGCGCTCGGCGACCAGCAGGCGGCCCTGTTCGGCCAGACCTGCTTCTCGGAGGGCGAGGCCAAGTCGACGTACGGCACCGGCACCTTCATGCTGATGAACACCGGTGACAAGCCCGTCAACTCCTACAACGGCCTGCTGACCACCGTCGGCTACCAGATCGGCGACCAGAAGCCGGTCTACGCCCTCGAGGGCTCGATCGCCGTCACCGGCTCGCTCGTCCAGTGGATGCGCGACCAGATGGGCATGATCAAGACCGCGGCCGAGATCGAGACCCTGGCCTCCTCCGTCGAGGACAACGGCGGCGCCTACTTCGTCCCGGCCTTCTCCGGTCTGTTCGCCCCGTACTGGCGCTCCGACGCCCGCGGTGTGATCGCCGGTCTGACCCGGTACGTCACCAAGGCGCACATCGCGCGCGCCGTGCTCGAGGCCACCGCCTGGCAGACCCGCGAGATCACCGACGCCATGACCAAGGACTCCGGCGTCGAGCTGACCGCGCTCAAGGTCGACGGCGGTATGACCTCCAACAACCTGCTGATGCAGACGCTCTCGGACTTCCTGGACGCGCCCGTGGTGCGTCCGATGGTCGCCGAGACCACCTGCCTCGGCGCCGCCTACGCCGCCGGTCTGGCCGTCGGCTTCTGGCCGGACACCGACGCGCTGCGCGCCAACTGGCGCCGGGCGGCGGAATGGACCCCTCGCATGGACGCCGAGCAGCGTGACAGCGAGTACAAGAACTGGCTCAAGGCCGTCGAGCGGACCATGGGCTGGATCGAGGACGAGGAGTAATCGACATGACCACCCTGCAGAGCGTCCCTGCCCTGGGGACGCACCCGGCCTCCGGCTCCCACCCGAGCCGCGCCGAAACTCGGGAGCAGCTTTCCAAGGCGACGTACGACCTCCTGGTGATCGGCGGCGGCATCCTGGGCATCTCCACCGCCTGGCACGCCGCGCAGTCCGGGCTGCGGGTGGCCCTGGTGGACGCCGGCGACTTCGCCGGCGCCACCTCCTCGGCCTCCTCCAAGCTCCTGCACGGCGGTCTGCGCTACCTGCAGACCGGCGCCGTGAAGCTGGTGGCCGAGAACCACTTCGAGCGGCGTGCGGTGTCGCGTCAGGTGGCACCGCACCTCGCCAACCCGCTCACCTTCTACCTGCCCGTCTACAAGGGCGGCCCGCACGGCGCGGCCAAGCTCGGCGCGGGCGTCTTCGCCTACTCGGCGCTCTCCGCCTTCGGTGACGGCGTCGGCCACCTGCTCTCGCCCTCCAAGGCCGCGCAGGACGTGCCGGAGCTGCGCACGGACAACCTGAAGGCCGTGGCCGTGTACGGCGACGACCAGATGAACGACGCGCGGATGGCCCTGATGACGGTCCGCGCCGCCGTGGACGCGGGCGCGGCCGTGCTCAACCACGCCGAGGTCACCGGGCTGCGCTTCACCAAGGGCCGGGTCACCGGCGCCGATCTGCGCGACCGGCTCTCCGGCGACGAGTTCGGCGTCAACGCCCGGCTGGTGCTGAACGCCACCGGCCCGTGGGTCGACCACCTGCGCAAGATGGAGGACCCGGACGCGGCCCCCTCCATCCGCCTCTCCAAGGGCGCGCACCTGGTCCTGAAGCGCACCTCCCCCTGGAAGGCGGCGCTGGCCACCCCGATCGACAAGTACCGCATCACCTTCGCGCTGCCGTGGGAGGACATGCTCCTGCTCGGCACCACGGACGAGGAGTTCGAGGGCGACCCGGCGGATGTCGCGGTCACCGAGAAGGACACCGCCCAGATCCTGGACGAGGCCGCGTTCTCGATCCGCGACCAGCAGCTGTCGCGCGATCTGATCACGTACTCCTTCGCCGGTCTGCGGGTCCTGCCGGGCGGCCCCGGCGACACCTCCAAGGCCAAGCGCGAGACGGTCGTCACCGAGGGCCGCGGCGGCATGCTGTCGGTGGCCGGCGGCAAGTGGACGACCTTCCGCCACATCGGCCGTACGGTGATGCAGAAGCTGGAGCAGCTGCCGGGGCGTCCGCTCGGCGACGACTTCGAGCCGATCTCCTCGCTCCCCGGCAAGCTGCCGCTGCCCGGTATAGCCAACCCGCGTGCCGTCGCCCACCGCCTGATGGTGGACGGCCCGGCGCCCGGCCCGCGCATGGCGGCCGACACCGCCAAGCACCTCGCCACGCACTACGGCTCGCTCTCCTTCGACATCGCGCGCCTGGCCAACGAGGACGCGGCGCTGGCCGAGCGGATCCACCCGGACGCGCCGGAGATCTGGGCGCAGGTCGTGTACGCGCGCGACCACGAGTGGGCCGAGACGGCCGACGACGTGCTGCGTCGCCGCACCACGCTCACGATCCGGGGCCTGGCCACGGACGAGATCCGCGGCAAGGTCGACGACCTGCTCGGCAAGAAGAACTGACGTATAGTTAGTCCGGCCAGTCAGCCGGAAGGGGCGGTTCCCACGGGGGGAGCCGCCCCTTTCGCATGCTCCCGCACGGATGGGGGGCGCGGGGACGCATAATGGGGGCCGATTCATCGGATGAATACCCGGTGATGTCCGTCCGGCAGGGAGGTCGCCCCCATGGCAGTCACCGACGAGGCCATCGAGAAGATCAAGGAAATGATCGTCTCCGGTGCGCTGCGCCCGGGCGACCGGCTGCCCAAGGAGAGCGAACTCGCCGCCGAACTCGGCCTGTCCCGGAACTCGCTGCGCGAGGCCGTCCGCGCGCTGTCCCTGATCCGCATCCTGGATGTGCGCCAGGGCGACGGTACGTACGTGACCAGCCTGGACCCCCAGTTGCTCCTGGAGGCGATGAGCTTCGTCGTGGACTTCCACCGCGACGACACGGTCCTGGAGTTCCTGGCGGTACGGCGGATCCTGGAGCCGGCGGCGACCGCGATGGCGGCGTCCCGGATCGAGGACGCGGAACTGGACGCGCTGGCCGCGCAGTTGGACGCGCTGGGGTCCGAGCCGTCGGTGGAGGAGCTGGTCGCGTGCGACCTGGAGTTCCACCGGGGGATCGTGCGCGGCGCCGGAAACTCGGTGCTCTGCTCCCTGCTGGACGGGCTCTCGGGTCCCACGACCCGGGCCCGGGTGTGGCGCGGCCTGACCCAGGAGGACGCGGTGGCCCGCACCCTGCACGAGCACCGCGCCATCCTCGCGGCCCTGCGCGACCGCGACGCGGACGCCGCGCGGGCGTGGGCGACGGTGCACATCGCGAGCGTGGAGCAGTGGCTTCGGTCGACGCTGTAGCTGGTGCCCGGGGTTTGTCTGCGGGCCGGTGGGTGGCTGAGCGCGCAGTTCCCCGCGCCCCTTAGATGCGCCCCTGCGGGGCGCCTAGGGGATTGCCGCGGAGCGGCACTTTTAGGGGCGCGGGGAACTGCGCGAGCAACCCAGCACGGTCCGCAGACGAGACACAACGCCCCCTAGTCCTGTTTCTCTCCGCTCGCGAACCGCGAGATCACCAGCGCCACGATGATGATCGCCCCGTTCAGGAACTGGTTCCACAGCGCCGGGACCCCGCCCAGGGTCATCACGTTGACCACCAGTTGCAGCGTCAGCACACCCGTGAGCGCCCCGAACAGCGTCCCCCGCCCGCCCTTCAGACTGATCCCGCCGATCACCGCCGCCGCGAACACCTGGAAGATCCAGCCGTTGCCCTGGGTCGCGGCCACCGAGCCGTAGTGGCCGGTGTAGAGGATCCCGGCGAAGGCGGCGAGCAGGCCGCCGACCGCGAGCACCGCCCAGGTGATCCGGTCCACCCGGATCCCGGCCGCCCGGGCCGCCTCCGGGTTGCCCCCGATCGCGTACAGCGCCCGCCCGTGCCGCAGCCAGGCGAGCGCGGCGCCGCCGACGGCGAAGAGGGTGAGACAGATCCAGACGGCCGCCGGGGCGCCCAGCCACTCCGCCTTGCCCAGATAGCGGAAGGACTCCGGCACCTCGGTGATCGACTTGCCCTCGGTGATGCCGACGTGGAGGCCGCGCAGCATCGTCAGCATGCCGAGGGTGGCGATGAACCCGTTGACGTTCAGCTTCAGCATCAAGAAGCCGTTGACCGTGCCGATCGCCAGGCCCACCAGGAGGCAGAGCGGGATCGCCGTCCAGGTCGGCAGCAGTCCCAGCCCCGCGAACCGGCCGCCCTCCGAGGGCAGCACCAGCCACATCGCGACCACCGGCGCGATACCGATCGTGGACTCCAGGGAGAGGTCCATCCGGCCGCAGATGAGGATCAGGGCCTGGCCGAGGACCAGCAGGCTCAGCTCGGAGGACTGCTGGACCACGCTGATCAGGTTGTCCGAGGTGAGGAAGACCGGCGAGACCACGAAGCCGATCACCATCAGCACCAGGATCACCGGGACCAGCGAGAAGTCGCTCCAGCGCACCCGCGCGAGCCGCCGCCGCGCGCCCGCGCCCATCGCCTCGGCGGGCGCCGTGGTCACCGTCTCGGTCATGGCCGCTCCCCCACACCTTCCATGGCGGCGACCAGCTCCCGGTCGGTCCACCCGCTGTCGTACTCGGCGACGACCCGGCCGTGGAACAGCGCGAGCACCCGGTCGCACACCCGCAGGTCGTCCAGCTCGTCGGAGACGATCACGGCGGCGCTGCCCTGGTCGGCGACCCGCCGCACCACCGCGAGCAGCGCCTCCTTGGACTTCACGTCCACCCCGGCGGTGGGGCGCACCGCGACCAGCGCCACCGGTCTCCTGGCCAGCGCCCGCGCCACCACGACCTTCTGCTGGTTGCCGCCGGAGAGCCCGGAGACGGACTGCTCCGGCCCTCGGGTCTTGATGTCGAGCGAGGCGATCATCGACCGGGCGAACTCCCTCGTACGGGAGGGCAGCACGGTCCCCCACGGCCCCAGCTGGTCGGTGACCGTGAGCGTGGCGTTCTCGGCGACCGAGCGCAGCGGCACCAGGCCCTGGCGGTGCCGGTCCTCGGGGATGTAGCCGATGCCCGCGTCCAGCGCGTGCGGCACGCTGCCGGGTCTGACCGGACGCCCGCGCACCGCGATCCGGCCCGCGCTCGCCCGGCGCATCCCGGCGAGCGTCTCGCCCAGCGCGGTGGCGCCGCTGGCGGCGGCCCCCGCCAGGCCCAGCACCTCTCCGGGGCGCACCGCGAGGTCGAGCGGCTCGAACTCGCCGTCCAGGGCGAGCCCTTCGGCCGTCAGCACCGGGGCGGCGCCCGAGGCGCGCCGCGCACGGGCGCCCGGCCGCCACGAGGTCCCGCCCGCCTCGCCGGTCATCGCCGCCACCAGGTCGTCCTTGGCGAGCTCGGCCACCGGCGCGGTCAGTACGTGCCGGGCGTCGCGGTAGACGGTGACGGCGGTGCACAGCTCGTACACCTCCTGGAGGTGGTGCGAGATGAAGAGGAACGCCACTCCCTGTGCCTGGAGCTCGCGCAGCTTGCCGAACAGGCGCTGGATGCCGCGCGCGTCCAGCTGGGCGGTCGGCTCGTCCAGGACGATCAGCCGGGCGCCGAAGGACAGCGCGCGGGCGATCTCCACGAACTGGCGCTGCTCCACGGTCAGTTCCCGGGCCCGCAGGCCCGGGTCGACGTTCACCCCGTACTCGGCGAGCAGCTCCGCCGCGCGGCGCCGCAGCCGTCCCCAGCGGATCGGGCCGCGCTCGAACCGGTTGAGGAAGAGGTTCTCGGCGACGGTCAGCTCCGGGACGACCATGGACCGCTGGTAGACGCACGCCACCTTGGACCGCCAGCCGGCCCGGTCGCCGAAGGCGGGGGCGGGCGCCCCGGCGAACGCCACCGTCCCGGCGTCCGGGCGGTGCAGTCCGGTGACCACGCCGACCAGGGTGGACTTGCCCGCGCCGTTGCGGCCGACGAGCGCGTGGGACTCGCCGGGCCGTACGGTCAGCGCCACCGAGTCGAGCGCCAGGGTCGGCCCGAAGCGCTTGACGATCCCCCGGGCGTCCAGGGCGGGCTCGGCGCTCACGGTCAGCCCTTCTTCCGCAGCTGGTTGGCCCACAGCGCCGGGTCGTCGGCGTCGGCCCGGGTCACCAGGGGCGCCGGGAGCTGGTCCTCGTATCCGCCGGGGATCTTGACGATGGTGGAGCCGTGGTCGGTCGGGCCCTCCTTGAAGGTCTTTCCGTCCAGGGCCGCCTTGGCGTAGTAGAGGGCGTACTTGGCGTAGAGGTCGGCGGGCTGGGAGACGGTGGCGTCGATCTTCCCGGCCTTGATGGCGTCGAGCTCCTCGGGGATGCCGTCGTTGGAGACGACGGTGATGTGGCCGGGCGCGCCCGGCGGTTTCAGCAGGTGCTTCTGTTCGAGCAGGGCCAGGGTGGGCTGGAGGAAGACACCGCCCGCCTGCATGTAGATGCCGTTCAGGTCGGGGTGGGCGGCGAGCGTCGACTGGAGCTTGGCGGAGGCGACGTCGCCCTTCCAGTCGGTGGCCAGCTCGAAGACCTGGATGCCGGGGAAGTCCTTGGCCATACAGGCCTTGAACGCCTGGGAGCGGTCGCGGCCGTTGATGGAGGAGAGGTCGCCCTGGAACTCGGCGACCTTGCCCCGGCCCTTCAGCTGCCGGCCGAGGAACGCGCAGGCCTTCTCGCCGTACGCCTTGTTGTCGGCCCGGACGACCATGTAGACGTCACCCTTGTCGGGCCGGGTGTCGACGCTGATCACCGGGATCTTCCTGCTGTGCAGGCTCTCCAGGGTGGAGGCGACCGCTCCGGTGTCCTGCGGGGCCATGATCACGGCTTTCGCGCCCCGGTCCATGAAGGCGGTGACGTTGGCGACGAGTTTGCCGATGTCGTTCTGGGAGTTGGTGAGCGGCAGCGCGGAGACCTCGCCCGCCTTGGTGCCCTGCTGGATGTACTGCTGGTAGGAGTTCCAGAAGTCGCTGTCGCTGCGCGGCAGGTCGATGCCGACCTTCTGCTGCCCGGTGCCGCCGCCGGAGTCGCGGTTGCAGCCCGCCAGTGCCCCGGCCGCCAGCAGGGCGCAGCAGACGGCGGTGGTCGTACGCACTCTCATGGTGGTGTCCTTCGCGACTCAGTGGAGGGGGCGGGGGCGCAGGCCCTGCATGCCGCCGTCGACGGCCAGGGCGGTACCGGTGACACAGGAGGCGGCCGGGCTCGCCAGATACGCGATGGCGGCGGCCACCTCGTCGGCGGTGACCAGCCGGCCCAGGGGCTGGCGGGCCCGCAGCGCCGCGCGCTCGGCCTCGGGGTCCTCGGCCCCGGCGAGCAGCCGGGCGACCCACGGGGTGTCCGCCGTGCCCGGGTTGACGCAGTTGACCCGGATCCCCTCGGCCACGTGGTCGGCGGCCATGGCCAGGGTGAGCGAGAGCACCGCGCCCTTGGTGGCGCTGTACAGGGCGCGCTGCGGCAGGCCCGCGGTGGCGGCGATTGAGCAGGTGTGGGTGATCGAGACATGGCCCGGCCGCCCGGCGGCCGCACGGCGCAGATGCGGCAGCGCGTGGCGGGCGGCGCGGACCAGGCCGAGGACGTTGACGTCCAGGACGCGGTGCCACTCGGCGTCGTCGTTGTCCTCGACGGTGCCGGTGGCGCCGGTCCCGGCGTTGGAGACGAGGGTGTGCAGCGCGCCGAACTCCCGCGCGGCCCGGTCCACCGCCTCGCGGACGCCTTCGTCGTCGGTGACGTCGGCCTCCAGCGCGAGGGTGCCGCGCGGGACGCCCTTCACGTCCCGGTCGAGTACGGCGACGCGGGCGCCCCGGGCCAGCAGCAGCGCGGCGGTGGCCGCGCCGATCCCGGAGGCGCCGCCGGTGACCAGGGCGGCCAGGCCGGTGAAGTCCTGGGGGGCCGCGTTGGGCGCGGTGAACTCCCGCGGGGTGCTCATGAGATGACCTCCTCGGCCGGTCGGCGGGCCCGCCAGCGCGGGCCGTCCGGGTAGCGGTAGGCGGCGATCGACTCGGGGCGCATCCGGGCCGAGAAGCCCGGGGCGCGCGGCGCGCGGTAGCGGCCGCCCTCGATGACGGCCGGGTCGGTGAAGTGCTCGTGGAGGTGGTCCACGTACTCGATGACCCGGTCCTCGCGGGTGCCGGAGACGGCCACGTAGTCGAACATCGCCAGATGCTGGACCAGTTCGCACAGGCCCACGCCGCCCGCGTGCGGGCAGACGGGGACGCCGTACTTGGCGGCGAGCAGCAGGATCGCCAGGTTCTCGTTGACGCCGGAGACCCGGGCGGCGTCGATCTGGACGAAGTCGACCGCGCCCGCCTGGAGCAGCTGCTTGAACACCACCCGGTTGGCGACGTGTTCGCCGGTGGCCACCTTCACCGGCTGCCCGGCGCGTACGGCCGCGTGGCCAAGGATGTCGTCGGGGCTGGTCGGCTCCTCGATCCAGTGCGGGGCGTACGGGGCGAGCGCGGCCATCCAGCGCAGCGCGTCCGGCACGTCCCAGCGCTGGTTGGCGTCGACGGCGATGCGCACGCCCGGCCCGACCGCCGCGCGGGCCAGCCGCAGCCGCCGTACGTCGTCGTCCAGGTCGGCGCCGACCTTCAGCTTGATCTGCGCGAAGCCGTCCGCGACAGCCTCCTTGGCGAGCCGCACCAGCTTGGCGTCGTCGTAGCCGAGCCAGCCGGGCGAGGTGGTGTACGCGGGGTAGCCCTCGGCGCGCAGCCGCCGGGCCCGTTCGGCGCGGCCCGGTTGGGCGGCGCGCAGCAGGGCGAGCGCCTCCTGGCGGGTCAGCACGTCGGTGAGGTAGCGGAAGTCGACGAGGAGGACCAGCTCCTCGGGGGTCATCGCAGCCAGGAACTCCCAGACGGGCAGGCCCGCGGCGGTCGCCGCCAGGTCCCAGGCGGCGTTGACGACCGCGCCGGCCGCCATGTGCGTCACGCCCTTCTCCGGGCCGAGCCAGCGCAACTGGGAGTCATGGGTGAGGTCGTGGTGGAGGGCCGCGAGGTCGGCGGCGTCCCTAGGCGCGGGGCGGCCCACCACGTACGGTCGCAGCGCCTCGATGGCGGCGGCGGTCACCTCGTTGCCGCGGCCGATGGTGAAGACGAAGCCGTGGCCCTCGGTGCGGGCCGGGCCGTCGGTGCGCAGCACCACATAGGCGGCCGAGTAGTCCGGGTCGGGGTTCATCGCGTCCGAGCCGTCGAGCTGCTCGGAGGTGGGGAAGCGGATGTCGTATACGTCGAACCCGGTGACACTCGGCCTCATGCACGCCCCCTGTGGCTGAGTCCTGTCTGAAGAACTCTTGCGACGAACTTGTGCTCGAACATCCGACCTCTCGGGGTCATCCGATGTATCTGGATGTATAGCGCCGAAAGAGCGCGTCAGTCCAGGGTCGGGACGGAACTTCTCTGCCCGTACCGCGTTCACAGCTCGGATGAATCACGAGGGAGATCACCTTCTGCCCCGGCTGCCGTCCGTTTATGCGGGGATCACTCCGGCGGGGAGCGGGCCGTGCACGGGGGCTGCGGCGGGGTAGTGCTGAAGCCGTAAGGTTGGGGCGTACGTATGAGGACTTCGGAGGGAGGCACTGGGTGATCGAGCTGGAGGGAGTTCCCGAGCTGGTCGACCCGGTCATGATCGCCGCGTTCGAGGGCTGGAACGACGCGGGCGACTCCGCCTCCTCAGCCGTCGCTCACCTGGAGCGCGAGTGGAAGGGCGAGGTCTTCGCCGCGCTGGACGCGGAGGACTACTACGACTTCCAGGTCAACCGGCCCACCGTGTTCCTGGAGGGCGGGGTCCGCCGGATCACCTGGCCCACCACCCGGCTCTCGGTCGTCCGCGTCGGCGGCGACAAGCCGCGCGACCTGGTCCTGGTGCGCGGGATCGAACCGTCCATGCGCTGGCGCTCGTTCTGCAACGAGATCCTCGGCTTCGCGCACGAGCTGGGCGTGGAGATGGTGGTGATCCTGGGCGCGCTGCTCGGCGACACCCCGCACACCCGCCCGGTGCCGGTCAGCGGGGTCACCTCCGACCCGGACCTGGCCCGCACGATGGACCTGGAGGAGACCCGGTACGAGGGCCCCACCGGCATCGTCGGCATCCTCCAGGAGGCGTGCACGCACGCGGGAGTCCCGGCGGTCAGCCTCTGGGCGGCGGTGCCGCACTATGTGTCGCAGCCGCCGAACCCCAAGGCCACCCTCGCCCTGCTCAACCGCCTGGAAGACCTCATCGACCTGCGCATCCCGCTGGGCGAGCTGGCCGAGGACGCCCGCGCGTGGCAGCTCGGGGTGGACCAACTGGCGGCCGAGGACAGCGAAGTGGCCGAGTACGTGCAGACGCTGGAGGAGGCGCGGGACACCGCGGACCTGCCCGAGGCGTCCGGCGAGGCGATCGCCCGCGAGTTCGAGCGGTATCTGCGTCGGCGCGACGGCGGCCCCGGCCCGGTGGGCGGCGGCCACGCCACGGACGGCGGCGAGTCCACCTCGTATCTGCGCGACACCAGCAGCGGCCGCACCCGGCCGCCGAAGCCGCCGCGCGAGGACCCGGAGGAGCCGGGCGAGGGCACGGAGACGTCGCAGGACTGAGTCGCAGGGCTGAATCGCACATGACTGAGTCGCAGGACTGAAGGGGAACGCGCGAAAGGCGCCGGGCGGGCACATGCCC
>NZ_BAAACA010000026.1:65136-93613 GCF_039521265.1 Streptomyces crystallinus
CCGGGCGGGCACGTGCCCGCCCGGCGCCTTTCGCGCGGGTCCTTCGCTCAGGTCCTTCGCTCAAGGACACCCAGCGGCGCGGAGACTCAGAGCGCCACGCCCAGCAGCGCGTCGACGGCGCGCGAGACCACGCCGGGCGCGCCCTCGTCCGTACCGCCCTCGGTCCGCTGGAGCTCGGCCCACCGGTCGACGGCGAGCAGCGCCGTCGGAGCGTCCAGGTCCTGGGAGAGGGCGTCGCGGATCTCCTCGACCAGCGCGTCCGCGGACGGCCCGTCGGGGCGGGAGACGGCCGCGCGCCAGCGCTCCAGCCGCTCCAGGGCGTCCTGGAGCACCTGGTCGGTCCACTCCCAGTCGGCCCGGTAGTGGTGCGAGAGCAGCGCGAGCCGGATCGCGGCCGGGTCGACGCCGTCGCGGCGCAGCGTGGAGACGAACACCAGGTTGCCCCGGGACTTCGACATCTTCTCGCCGTCGAGCGCGACCATCCCGGCGTGCACATACGCCTTGGCCATCGGGAACTCGCCGGTGAGCACCTGGGCGTGCGAGGCGCCCATCTCGTGGTGCGGGAAGGCGAGGTCGGAGCCGCCGCCCTGTACGTCGAAGCCCATGCCCAGATGGTCCAGGGCGATGGCGACGCACTCGATGTGCCAGCCCGGCCGGCCGCGGCCCAGGCTCGCGCCGTCCCAGCTCGGCTCGCCCTCGCGGGCGGCCATCCACAGCATCGGGTCGAGCGGGTTCTTCTTGCCGGGGCGCTCGGGGTCGCCGCCGCGCTCGGCGGACAGGTGCCGCATCGTCTCGGCGTCCAGGCCGGAGACCTGCCCGAAGTGGGCGTCGCTCTCCACCGAGAAGTAGATGTCGCCGTCGAGTTCGTAGGCGGCGCCCGCGTCGCGCAGCCGCTCGACGAGCGGCACGATGCCGGGTATCGCCTCGACGGCTCCGATGTAGTGCTTCGGGGGAAGCATCCGCAGGGCGGTCATGTCCTCGCGGAAGAGCGCGGTCTCGCGCTCGGCGAGCTCGGTCCAGTCGTGCCCGTCGCGGATCGCCCGCTCCAGGAGCGGGTCGTCGACGTCGGTGACGTTCTGGACGTAGTGGACCTGCCGCTTGGTGTCGAGCCACACGCGCTGCACGAGGTCGAACGCGTTGTAGGTCGCCGCGTGACCCAGGTGGGTCGCGTCGTACGGAGTGATGCCGCAGACGTAGATACGGGCGACGGGACCGGGGTCGAGGGTCACCAGACCACCGGTCGCGGTGTCGTGGATCCGGAGGTCGCGGCCCTTGCCGGGCAGGGCGGGGACCTCAGAAGCGGGCCAGGCATACATGTCATGAGCGTAACCGGACGCACGCTCCATATTCGAACCGGATAGGCGCTCTTGGCCGAATGATGGGGCTTGCGCGGACCCGGCCCGCCGTGCATGGACGTCACTCGGCCCTGCCGGCGCCGGCGGCCGGACTACACCGGTGGCCAGGGGATGGGCGGCCACTCGCCCGACGGGCTGCGGTGCACACCGTCCGCCAGCAGGCCCGCCACCCGGCCCCGGAGGGCGTCCAGCTCGGCGACGGTGATCAGCTGAGCCAGTCGGGTGGCCAGCGGCTCCGCCGGGGCCAGGGCGGCCGCGAGGCCGGTCAGCGCCGCCACCGCCTCCCCGGTCAGCGGCTCGCCCGCCCACCCCCACAGCAGGGTGCGCAGCTTGTCGTCGACGTTGAAGGTGACCCCGTGGTCGATGCCGTAGAGGCGGCCGCCCTCGGCGGGCAGCAGATGGCCGCCCTTGCGGTCACCGTTGTTGATCACGGCGTCGAGCACGGCGAGCCGCCGCAGCCGCTCGTCGTCGGCGTGCACCAGGAGCGCCGTGCGGCCCTCCCCCACGTCCGCGAGCCCGACCGCCTTCCAGCCCTCGCCCGGCTCCTCGCCGTCGACGAGGCCGAGCAGCCCGTCCTCCTCGGCGGCCCCCTCCGGCGTCTCGATCCACAGCTGGACCATGCCCTCGCCGTACGGGCCGTCGCGCAGCACGGTCGGCGGCACCAGGTCCCAGCCGAGCGCGGCGCTGACCTCGTACGCGGCGACCTCGCGCTGGGCCAGCGTGCCGTCGGGGAAGTCCCACAGCGGGCGCTCGCCGGCCACCGGCTTGTAGACGCAGTGGGCGCTGACGCCCTCGTACGAGACGGAGCAGTACAGCACCGCGTTGGACGCCTCGCGGATCCGGCCGCGCACGGTGAGCTCGCCCTTGGCCAGCAGTTCCACCGCCGTCAGGCTCCCCGTCGGTATCCGTTCTGGCGCGGGCATACATGTCCTTCCGGGTCGAGCGGCAGGCTGCACAGCGGGCACGGCGGGCGGCCCGCGTTGACCACGTCCAGGGCGCGCTTGGCGAAGGCGCGGGCCTGGGCGCCGGTGAGGCGCACCCGCAGCATCGGCGGGCCGTTCTCGTCGTCCTGGAGCAGCCGCTCCTCGGCCTCCGCGAGGTCCTCCTCGGAGTCGGCGTCGAGCTCCACCAGGGCCTGCGCCTCGATGACCATGCGCTGTTCCTCGCCGTCCCAGGCGAGCGCCATGGTGCCGACCCGGAACTCCTCCTCGACCGGCGAGTCGAGCGGCGCGGTGTCGGTGACGTCGGCCGGGGCGACCGCGGGGACGGGCGCGTTGCCGCCGGTGCGCCGCACGACCTCGTCCAGGAGCTCGTCGATGCGCTCGGCGAGGGCGGCGACCTGCGTCTTCTCCAGGGCGACACTGGTGGTACGGCTGCCCGCGGACGCCTGGAGGAAGAACGTACGGCGTCCGGGCAGCCCGACCGTACCGGCCACGAAGCGGTCCGGTGGGTCGTAGAAGAACACCTGACGGGACACGTCCTGGTCTCCCTATGTCGGATTGAGCGGTGGGTGCGGGCCCGCCGGGGCGGAGCGCGGTGTTTTCGGCCCGTCCACCCTACTGCGCCCGGCGATCACGGTGCTCCCGCGCCACCCCCGACCACCGCCCGGCCCTCCGCGGCCGCCTTCCGCGCCGCCTCGTCCGCCTCCTTCGGCTCCCTGGGGGCGAGCGAGGCGAGGTCCCCGGTCTCGCCGAGGCGCATGAGGAACGGGCGCAGCCGGGTGTAGCGGATCGCGGTCAGGGAACACGGTTCCACCGAGATCCGCTGAAAGAGGTCCAGATGCATTCCCAGGGCGTCGGCGACGACCGACTTGATGATGTCCCCGTGCGAGCACATCACGAACACGGCGTCCGGGCCGTGCTCGGCCTCCACGCGCGCGTTCCACTCGCGTACCGCCTCGACGGCCCGCCGCTGCATGGCCGCCATCGACTCGCCGCCCGGGAAGGCCGCGGCGGAGGGGTGCTGCTGCACCACCTCCATCAGCGGGTCCTCCATGAGCTCGGCGAGCTTGCGGCCCGACCAGTGGCCGTAGTCGCACTCGCTGACGCGCTCGTCGGTGTGGAGGGCCAGTCCGGGGCGCGAGTCGAGCAGCGGCCGCAGGGTCTCACGGCAGCGCTCCAGCGGGCTGGAGACGGCGGCGGCGAGCGGCAGTGCGGCGAGCCGCGCGGGCAGCTGCGCGGCCTGGGCGGTGCCGCGCTCGTCGAGCAGCACTCCGGGGGTGCGCCCGGCCAGCACGCCCGAGGTGTTGGCGGTGGAGCGTCCGTGACGTACGAGGATCAGCGTGGCCATGTCCGCCAGCGTAGGCCGAGCGGCGCCGGCGGGTGCGGCCGGTGCGGCTTCGCGGAAGAATGCGCGCCGTGATCGTCGACTGCGCCATCTACCGCGACGGCCGCCGCACCGAGGGCCCGCCGGACTACTCCGACGCCCTGGAGGAGGCCCGGGCGGCCGGGGACGGGTTCGTCTGGCTGGGGATGTACGAGCCCACCGAGGACGAGTTCGACCTCGTCGCCGGCGAGTTCGGGCTGCACGCGCTGGCGGTCGAGGACGCGCTGAGGGCCCATCAGCGGCCCAAGCTGGAGGTGTACGACGACTCGCTGTTCGCCGTCCTGAAGCCGGTGACGTACGAGCCGGAGAGCGACACGGTGAGCACCGGCGAGCTGATGCTGTTCGTCGGTGACTCGTTCGTGGTGACGGTCCGGCACGGCGAGGGCTCGCCGCTGCACGACGTGCGGAAGCGGCTCGAGGCCGAGCCCGAACTGCTGCGGCACGGCCCGAGCACCGTCCTGTACGCGGTCAGCGACGCCGTCGTGGACCACTACATGGAGGTGGCCGCCGAGCTCCAGACGGACCTGGAGGAGCTGGAGGCCGAGGTCTTCGCGCCGGTCGGCCGCGAAAGCAGGGGAGGCGCCCAGGCGAGCGGCGGAACGGTCGCCTCGCGGATCTACACCTTCAAACGGCAGGTTCTGGAGTTCCGCCGGGCCACCGGCCCGCTGGCGGAGCCGATGCAGCGGCTCTCCGGAGCCGGGGTGCCGTTCGTGCAGGAGAAGACGCAGCCGTTCTTCCGCGACGTCAGCGACCACCTCACCCGCGCCAACGAGGCCGTGGAGGGTTTGGACCGGCTGCTTTCCGACATCCTCTCCGCCCATCTCGCGCAGATGGGCGTGCGGCAGAACGACGACATGCGCAAGATCTCCGCGTGGGCGGCGATGGCCGCGGTGCCGACGATGGTCGCGGGGATCTACGGCATGAACTTCGACCACATGCCGGAGCTGCGGTACGTCTGGGCCTACCCGGCGGTGCTGGTGCTGATGGCGGTGCTGGAAGTGGTGCTGTACCGCACGTTCAAGCGCCGCGACTGGCTGTAGGGGCCGCTCCGGACCGCTCTCACGCGAACTCGGGGGCCGGGGCCGACGGGCCGCCGAGGGCGTCGCGGTGCTCGGGCATCGTCAGGGTGACCATCCGCCGCCACCCCAGGGCCCGTTCGTAGGCGTACATGCCGTGGATCCCGGCCGCCAGGGCCGCGGACTTGAGCCGGGGCCAGCGCAGGATGCGGCCCATGTGCGCCATCACGGCCAGGCTGACGTCCCGGTAGATCCGGCTCTCGGCGATCGCGCACTCGCGCAGCACGCGCTGGATGGTGCGCCCGTGCCCGGCACGGGCCAGGCGCAGCAGCTCCTCGTGGCAGTAGGCGAGGTGGTTGTCCTCGTCGTGGCTGATCATCCGGATCGCCCGGCCGACCTCGGGGTGGTCCCCGAAGTACCGCACCAGCATCACCATCTGGTCGGCGGCGCGCTGCTCGGTGACCCGGCTGTGCGAGAGGTAGGTGACGATGTCCTGCTCGGTGAGCGGCAGCCGGCCACGCAGCCGTTCGTGCGCCAGGCCGATGCCGTGGCGCTCCAGGAGCATCGTGTAGTCGGTCTCGGCCGGCACCGGGACCGGGGTCAGGCCGCGCTTCTTGAGCAGCCCGTTGAAGATCCGCCCGTGTTTGTCCTCGTCGGCGCCGTGCCGGGCGATCTTGGGGGCGAGGTCGCGCTGCTCCGGCGGAACCAGGGCGGAGATACGGCCGTTCTCCCAGCCGCCCTGGCTCTCACCGCTGGCGGCGATCGAGCAGAAGAGCCGGAACGACTCGTCGTGGTCGAGGATCTCCTGGAACAGGCTCTTGGCCGAAAGCATCGCCGTACCTCCGCATGACTCCCGTACACACATCTGCAAAGAGCAAGTCAAGTGCTCAGGACAGAACGGGGCAACAGGGGTGCCTTCGGACTGGGCCGAACGAAGGAACGCACCGGGGTGTGTCCGCCCGTAACCCACCCGGCGCACAGCGCGTTGTTGGGGGTGACGGCCGTGGCGGGGAAGACCCCCCGAGCCCCCACCACGGCCGCGGGCTTCCTTCGTACGACCACGCCGGTACGGCTACGCCAGACCGGCGTGCTCCAGCGCCTCGGTGCCGGCGCGCAGCGCCGCCACGCGCTCGTCCAGCGTGAAGCCGGCCGGGGCGAGGGTGAGGGTGGTGACCCCGGCGGCGGCGTAGGCCCGCATCCGGTCGGCGATGCGCTCCACCGAGCCGAGCAGCGTGGTGGAGTCGATGAGCTCCTGCGGGACGGCGGCGGCCGCGCCCGCCTTGTCGCCGGAGAGGTACTTGTCCTGGATCTCGGCGGCCTCCTTCTCGTACCCCATGCGCCGCGCGAGCTGGTTGTAGAAGTTCTGCTTGCGGCTGCCCATGCCGCCCACGTAGAGCGCGGTGTACGGGCGGAACATGTCGGCCAGCGCGCCGACGTCGCCGTCCGCGCCGAGCGCCAGCGGCAGGGTCGGGCAGACGTCGAAACCCTCGAGGGTCTTGCCGGCCTTCTCGCGGCCCGCCCGGATGTGGCGGATCGCGGTGTCCTCCAGGTGGTCGGCGGAGGGGAAGATCAGCAGCGCGCCGTCGGCGATCTCGCCGGTCTGCTCCAGGTTCTTGGGGCCGATCGCGGCAATGTAGAGCGGGATGTGCTCGCGCTCGGGGTGGACGGTGAGCTTGATGGCCTTGCCGGGCCCGTCGGGCAGCGGCAGCGTCCAGTGCTCGCCCTGGTAGGAGAGCCGCTCGCGGGTCATCGCCCGGCGGACGATCTCCACGTACTCCCGGGTGCGGGCCAGCGGCTTGTCGAACTTGACGCCGTACCAGCCCTCGGAGACCTGCGGGCCCGAGACGCCGAGGCCGAGGCGGAAGCGGCCGCCGGAGAGCGAGTCCAGGGTGGCGGCGGTCATCGCCGTCATCGCGGGCTGGCGGGCCGGGATCTGGAGGATGGCGGAGCCGACGTCGATGCGCTCGGTCTGGGCGGCGACCCAGGCCAGGACGGTGGGCGCGTCCGAGCCGTAGGCCTCGGCGGCCCAGCAGACGTCGTAGCCGAGCCGGTCGGCCTCCTGGGCGACGGCGAGGTTGTCGCCGTCCATTCCGGCGCCCCAGTAGCCGAGGTTGATCCCGAGCCGCATGACGGTCCCCTTACTGATCAGTAACGTCCCTGTTCCGGGGGACTCTAGCGCGCGGGCGGGCACCGTGGCAGGGCCATGGGAGCCGAGTTGTCCACAGGGCCTCACCGGCCCCGGCCGTGGCCAGTAATCTCAGCGCCCATGGAGCAGAGGCACCTGGGCCGTACGGGCCTGCGCGTATCCCGGATCGGGCTCGGCACCCTCACCTGGGGCCGGGACACGGACGAGCACGACGCCGCCGATCTGTTGAAGGCGTTCTGGGAGGCCGGCGGCACGCTGGTCGACACGGCGGACGTGTACGGGGGCGGGGACGCCGAATATCTGCTCGGGCAGCTGGTGGAGCGGCTGGTGCCGCGCCGCGACCTGGTCATCGCCACCAAGGCGGGCAGCGTGCCCGACCCGGACCGGCGCTTCGACGGCTCGCGCGGCCATCTGCTCGCCGCGCTCGACGAGTCGCTGGAACGTCTCGGCACGGACTATGTGGACATCTGGCAGGTGCACGCCTTCGATCCGCGGACGCCGCTGGACGAGACGCTCCAGGCCCTGGACATCGCGGTGAGCACCGGCCGCGTGCGGTACGCGGGCGTGTCCAACTTCTGCGGCTGGCAGCTCGCGAAGGCCGCCACCTGGCAGCTGGGCGCCCCGGGTGTACGGACCCGGCTGGCCAGCACGCAGATGGAGTACTCGCTGCTCCAGCGCGGGGTGGAGCGGGAGGTGCTGCCGGCCGCGCTCGACCTCGGGATCGGGCTGCTGCCGTCCTCGCCGCTGGGGCGCGGGGTGCTGACGGGGAAGTACCGCAACGGCACCCCGGCCGACTCGCGCGGGGCCTCCGAGGCGCTGGCGCCGTTCGTGGCGCCCTATCTGGACGAGGCGGCGAGCCGGATCGTCGACGCGGTGGCGATAGCCGCGGACGGCCTCGCGGCGACGCCGCTCCAGGTCGCGCTCGCCTGGGTGCGGGACCGGCCCGGGGTGGCCGCGCCGATCGTCGGCGCGCGCAACGCGCAGCAGCTCACGGCGGCATTGTCAGTGGAGGCGCTTAGTCTTCCAGACGAGATCTGCCGGGCGCTGGACGATGTGTCCGCACCCGTGCACCGCTATCCCGACCAGGACTGGAGCACCTTGTGACCGCGCTTCCCCCGGGGACGGCCCCCGGAACCCCGGCCGAGGGCGTCGCCGACGCCGAAAGTGGTGTGGCCGAGGTGGCTGAGGCATCCGTCGCGGCTTCCGGTGCCACGAACACGCCCGAGGGCGCGGGGGAGGTTGCGGAGGACTCGGCTCCGGCCGCCGAGGAGACGGACGCGGCCGGCACAGCCGAGGGCGACACCACGTCTGAGGCGGACGACAGCTCGGCCGAGGAGGGTGCCGCCGGGGGCGATGGTGACGCCGCCGGGACCGGAGACGGGGCCGCCGGGACCGAAGGCAGTGCGGCCGGGACCGGGGACGGCCCCGCCGAGGCCGGAGACGGTGCCGGCGGGGCCGGAGACGGCTCGGGCGAGGGTGGTGCCGACGCGGCCGCGGGCGCTGAAGCCGGGGTCGCGGGCGCCGAGGGCGGCACCCCCGAGCTCTCCGAGGCGCAGGCCGAGCTCGCCGCTCAGCGGGAGCTGCGGGCCCGGATCGAGGCGCGCAAGGCCGAGAAGGAGGGGCCCTTGGCGGCCGGGGCCAAGCTCAGCGGGCAGGCCGCCGACCTGCTCGCGGCCGTCCGCGCGGTGGAGAGCGGCGAGAAGCCGGGGGCGTCGTTCTTCGCCTCCGCCCCGGCCCCCCGCCGCCCGGCCCCGCTGCCGGAAGCTCCCGCGCCGGTACGGACGCAGCCTCCGCGGCCCGCGCCCGTGGCCGCCGGGCCGGAGGCGCTGGCCGCCGTGCGGGCCGTGCTGAGCGCCGGGAGCGCGCCGGACTCGCTGGCCCCGCAGGTCACCGAGGCCCTGGGCGAGCAGGCGGCCGAGGTGCTGCGCGGCGACCCCTGGCAGCTGCTCGCGGTGCCCGGGGTCCGCCCCGAGCAGGCCGACGGCTTCGCCCGGGCGCTGCTCGGCGCCGAGTGCCGCCCGGACGACCCGCGCCGGGCGGCCGCGCTGGTCGCCTGGATCCTGGAGCGCGCCTCGGTCCAGGGCCACACCGCGCTGCCGATCGCGGCCGTGAAGGCGGCGCTGGCCGAGCGTTCGGTGCCGGATCCGGACGAGGCCGTCCGGGACGCGATCACCGAGGGCGTGGTGCTGGTCTTCCAGGACGGCGAGGCCGCGCTCGACGACGAGCCGGCCGACGCCGAGGAGAGCGCCGAGGAGGGCGAGGCACAGGAGAGCGCCCCCGTGGAGGTGCTGCTCGGCCTCGACCGGTACGCACTGGCGGAGGAGAGCCTCGCCGACGGTCTGGCCCGGCTCGCCAACGCCCCGGTGAAGGACGACGGTTCCGACTGGTCGGCCGCCGCCGCGGCCGCCCCCTCGCCGTCCGCCGCCGAGCTGATCCGGGCGGTGGCGGGCAGCGGCCTGGTCACCCACTCCGGCGGCGAGGCGGCCCGCGCCGAGTCGGCGGCCGTGGTCACCGCGGCGCACGGCCTCGGGCTGCGGGCGGCGGCCGCCGCGCACACCCGGGACGGGCGGCGCCGGCTGGCCTCGGCGGTCGGGGCCGAGCGGGCGTTCACCGTGGCCGCGCTGCTCTCCGGGACCGAGGGCCCGGGCCGCGACGAGGACGGGGCGCTCGCCCTGGATGTGCTCGTGGTGCAGGACGCCCCGCAGCTGGACGTGGAGGGCGCGGCGATGCTCGTGGAGTCCCTGCCGGACGGCTGCCGGCTGGTGCTCGGCGGGGACCCGGAGGTGCTGGGCTCGGCGGGCGCGGGGCGGGTCTTCGCCGATCTGCTGGCGGCCCGCGCGGTGCCGCACGTGGCCTCGCGCACCCCGGACCCCGGCCCGATCGGCGAGCTGGTCTCCGGGATCGGCGTCGGCGAGCTGGGCCAGGTCGAGGCGCCCGGCAAGGAGGTGGTGATCGTCCCCGTGCGGGACGCGGGCGAGGCGGTGCACCGCTGCGTCCAGCTCGTCGCGGACTCGGTGCCGCGCGCGCTCGGGGTGCCCACCGAGCAGACCCAGGTGATCACGGTCGGCCACGGCGGCTCGGCCGGTACGAGGGCGCTCAACGCGGCCCTGAAGCAGCGGCTCAACCCCGGCCCCGGCCGGTTCGGGGGCTTCGACCCGGGCGACCGCGTGGCGTACGCGGAGGCGCCCGGGCGCACCTCGGTGGGCACGGTCGGCTCGGCGGGCCCGGACGGGCTGCACCTCGACTGCGCCGGCGAGCGCCTCGTCGTACCGAAGGAGCGGGTCGAGTCGGCGCTGCGGCACGGCTGGGCCCTGACCGCCCACCAGGCGGCCGGGACGCGCTGGCCCGCGGTGGTCGCGGTGCTGCCCGGGGACGCGGCGCAGGGGCTCAGCCGGTCCTGGGTCTACACGGCGTTCGGCCGCGCCGAGCGCCATCTGTCCGTGGTGCACGGCGTGGACCAGGCGCTCGCGCGCGCGGTGGCGGAGGTGCCCGCCCCGGCGCGTACGACGCGGCTCACGCCCCTTCTGACGGCCCTGCTGCGGACGCCCGAGGCCGAGTAGCCCCCGCCCGCCGCCAGGCCGGCACACGACAGCCTCCGTGCCCCAAAGGGCCACGGAGGCTGTGTGCGTGCGGGGCGCCCGGGCCGGAACCGGAGCGCCGACGGTCAGGACGCGCCCGGCAGGTCGTCCTCGTCGTCGAGCTCGTCCTCGTCGAAGACCGCGCTGACGTCGAACCGGCACACCACCCGCTGCGGATCGGCGTGGTCGAACGGCGTGCTCAGCCACTCCCCCGGCTCCGGCAGCTCGTCCGCCGCCGACACCCACAGCGTGGAGTCGCCCTCCTCCAGGCCGAACTCCTTGTGCCGGGAGGCGATCTCGTCCGGTTCGTACTCCCCGAAGAGCACGCCGAGCGCCGCGTGCACGCTCGTACCGACCACGGCGGCGGCCCGGTCGTCCCCGGCCGAGTCGTCGGCCTCGGGGTCCAGGTCCGCGATCCGCTGGGCCTGGGCGAGCAGCCGCTGCGGCTCCACCACCGCGTAGTCGCGGCGGATCAGCACGCTCAGCGCGTTCGGCTCCTCCGGGCCCGTGTAGGGCGGCAGGGAGTCGTCGGCGCCCGGGATCTCGAAGGGGGTGACCTCGTCGTACCGGTCGTAGAGCCGCTCGTCGTACGCCTCGGCAGCGGCCGCCAGGGCGTTGAACGCGTCGTACACGGCCGGATCGTCGTCCCCGGTGCGGCGTTCCACCGCCTCCAGGTGGCGGTCCAGCGCGGCTTTGACCGCGTCGGCGGCGGCACGTACCTCGGCAGCGGAGGGCTGCGCAGCATCAGACATAGTGCAGACGCTATCCGTACCGGGGCTCTGCCCGCACAATAGATGCGATGCCGGAATACGAATTTGTCGACGTGTACGTGCCTCGCGGGGTGTCCCGCAAGGAGACCACACGCCTGCTGACCGACCACGCCGAGTACGGACACTGGGAGTTGGAGCGACTGAGTCTGCTGCGTGACGGCAGCCGCCGGGTGCGGCTGCGCAGGCGGATCATCCGCCAGCTGCGCGCCACGTGGTGACGGACATCTGGTGACGAAACGGATCGGGCCCCGCAGCTGCGGGGCCCGATCCGTTCTGTCCGGTCACTACCGCCGCGAAGGCGGCTTCGCTCACGCGCCGGAGCGGGCGCGGCGGTAGAGCGTGGCTCCGGCGAGGAGCAGCCCCGCGCCGGCCGGCAGGGCGATGCCCACCGCGTCCGACCCGGTGTGCGCCAGCGCGCCGGCCGCCTGCGGGGCCGTCACGGCCCGGGCGCCCAGGGTGTCCGCCCCGGCCGGGGTGCCGGGGGTCGCCGGGGTGTGCGGGTGCTGACCCGGCTTGGTCCGGTGGATCGGCTTGACCGAGTCCCCCGGCTTGCCCGGGTGGTGGGGCTTGCCCGGGTGCTCCGTCCCGCAGTGCTCACCGGGCTTGCCGGGGTGGCCGGGCTTTCCCGGGTGACCGGGCTTGCCGGGGTGGCCCGGGTGACCGGGGTGGTGCGGAGGCTGGTGGTGGCTGTCGCCGGACACATTGGCGCAGTCGTTGCCGAAGACCGGGTTGAGCGCCCCGATCACGGTGACGCCGTTGCCGCAGGCGTTGACCGGGACGTCGACGGGCGCCTGGACGCTGTTGCCGGAGCCGACGCCCGGCGAGTCACTCGCGTGGCCGTTGGCCGTGGCACCGCCGCCGTGGTGCGAACCGCCCTTGTTGGCGCACTTGTTGCCCATCGCCGGGTTGAGCAGCCCGATGACGTTGACGGTGTTGCCGCACGCGTTGACCGGCACGTGCACCGGCGCCTGGACCGCGTTGCCGGACAGGACGCCCGGGGAGCCGGTCGCGGCGCCGTTCGCCGCCGAGTCGGCGTGTGCGTAGCCACTGCCCATGGCGATGACGCCGGTGGCGGCGGCCATGGTGATCAGGCCTTTTTTGGTGACCTGTCGCATAGGTTGTTCCCTGCCTTCTGCCTTCCGGATGCTCCCGGACACCGTTGCGCCCGGGAGTGTGTGCCTGGCGGCCCCGGGAGTGCATGGCGCGCACCCCGGGGCCGCCGGGCTCAGACCCTCACGGGTTCAGGCTCGACGTCACTTGTTGACGCAGACGTTGCCGAAGGCGGGGTTCAGCAGCCCGATCACCGAGATCGTGTTGCCGCAGACGTTCACCGGCACGTGGACGGGCACCTGGATGACGTTGCCCGAGGCGACACCGGGGGAGCCCACAGCGGCACCCTGCGCGCCCGCGTCGGCGGCGGCGAGACCCGCGCCCGCGAGAACCAGACCACCGGTGACAGCCGCAGCAGCGACGACCTTCTTGATCATTACTTCCTCCTTGTTGGCAAAGGTGCGATCCCAGCCGCGGACCGCACACCCTGTAACGAGGAGGAAGTTATGGGGCTACGAGCTTATGAACGCATTCACTCTTCTCAGTCAACTACGCACGCCTGGGCGATTGTTGACGTGTCGTTTCACCAGAAAGGACCGCTGCCGGGGTCCACGGCCGCCGGGTGCCCCGGCACCCGTGGACCCCGCCGGGTCAGGACGCGTCGATGAACCGGTCCAGCACCCGTACGCCGAACTTCAGACCGTCCAGCGGCACCCGCTCGTCCACGCCGTGGAACATCCCGGCGAAGTCCAGCTCCGGCGGCAGCTTCAGCGGCGCGAAGCCGAAGCAGCGGATGCCGAGGTCCGCGAAGGACTTGGCGTCGGTGCCGGCCGAGAGCATGTACGGCACGGCCCGGGCGATGGGGTCCTCGGCCACCAGGGCCGTCTGCATCGCGTCGACGAGCGCCCCGTCGAAGGTGGTCTCCAGCGCCTTGTCGGCGTGCACGTCCTCGCGCTTGACCCGGGGCCCCAGGATCCGGTCGAGGTCCGCGAGGAACTCCTCCTCGTACCCCGGCAGGAAGCGGCCGTCGACATGGGCGGTGGCCTGCCCGGGGATCACGTTGACCTTGTAGCCCGCGCCGAGCTGGGTCGGGTTGGCGGTGTTCTGGAGGGAGGCGCCGATGAGCTTGGCGATGCCGCCGAGCTTGGCCAGCGTCTCGTCCATGTTCTCGGGGTCGAGCTCGGTGCCGAGCGCGTCGCCGAGCTCGTCCAGGAAGTGCCGGAGCGTCTTGGTGACGCGCACCGGGAACTTGTGCCGGCCGAGCCGCCCGACCGCCTCGGAGAGCTCGGTGATGGCGTTGTCCTTGTGGATCATCGAACCGTGCCCGGCGCTGCCGTCCACGGTCAGCTTCATCCAGTGCATGCCCTTCTGGGCGGTCTCCACCAGATAGAGCCGCAGGTTCTCGTTGACGGTGAACGAGAAGCCGCCGACCTCGCTGATCGCCTCGGTCACGCCCTCGAAGAGGTCGGGGTGCTTGTCGACGAGGTGGCGGGCCCCGTAGGTGCCGCCCGCCTCCTCGTCGGCGAGGAAGGCCAGCACGATGTCGCGCGGGGGCTTGCGGCCGCTGCGCAGCCGGTCCCGTACGACCGCGAGGGTCATCGCGTCCATGTCCTTCATGTCCACCGCGCCGCGCCCCCAGACGCAGCCGTCGGCGATCTCGCCCGAGAACGGGTGGTGCGTCCAGTCCTCGGCGTTGGCCGGGACGACGTCGGTGTGGCCGTGGATGAGCAGCGCGGGCCGCGAGGGGTCCTCGCCCTGGATCCGGGCCACGGTGGAGGCCCGTCCGGTGTGCGACTCGAAGATCTTGGGTTCGAGCCCCACCTCCGCGAGCTTCTCGGCGACGTACTCGGCCGCCGCCCGCTCGCCCGGACCGGAGTGGTCCCCGTAGTTGCTGGTGTCGATCCTGATCAGATCGCGGCAGAGGTCGACGACCTCGTCCTCGCCGGTCACGCCCCGCGCCGCCTTCGAGTCGCTCACGCTGCTTCCTCCCGCTGCTGCCGCTGCCGCTTCGTTCGAGTCCCCCTCATCCTCCCTCGCGCTCCCCGCGCACCCAAGGGCGGCGTCCCGTCGACATACGGCGTTCACGCAGGCCACGGGGGTGATCGAGCACCCCCAGATGTTTGCTATTGTTTTCCACGTCGGAACGGGCACGGCCCGCGAGACAGACACCTTGTCCGGGTGGCGGAATGGCAGACGCGCTAGCTTGAGGTGCTAGTGCCCTTTATCGGGCGTGGGGGTTCAAGTCCCCCCTCGGACACCACTGGAAAACCCCAGCTGAGCTGGGGTTTTCTTGTTTTGGGAGACTGGGGCCATGAGACGTGGGGCAAAGATCCCGGCCGCCCCGCTCCCCCAGCGGGACGGCATCGACCCGGTGCGGGTGCGGCTGCCCGCCGACCCGGACGGGGCCTGGGGGACGGTCCGGGAGCATCTGGTCGAGCGGTTCCGGGGGGCGATCGGGGCCGGGCGGGTGGCGGAGATGGTGCGCGGCGGTCGCTTCCTGACCGTCGACGGGCCCGTGGACGAGACGCTGGCGTACCGGCCGGGGATGTACGTCTGGTTCCACCGCGACTTCGCCCCCGAGGTGCCCGTGCCGTTCGGGATCCAACTCGTCCACCGCGACGAGCGGATCGTGGTCGTGGACAAGCCGCACTTCCTGGCCACCACACCCCGGGGGCGGCACATCACCGAGACCGCCGTGGCCCGGCTGCGGCGCGAGCTCGCGCTGCCGGCCCTCCAGCCCGCGCACCGCCTGGACCGGCTGACCGCCGGTCTCGCGCTGTTCGTGGTGCGGCCCGAGGACCGGGGCGCGTACCAGAAGCAGTTCGCCGAGCGGCGGGTGCGCAAGGAGTACGAGGCCGTCGCCCCGTACGACGCGGGGCTCGCGCTGCCGGTGACCGTGCGCAGCCGGATCGTCAAGGAGCGCGGGGTGATCGCCGCCCACGAGGAGGCGGGCGAGCCGAACGCCGAGAGCCGGGTCGAGCTGGTCGAGCACCGGGGCGGCCTCGGCCGCTACCGGCTGCTTCCGGCGACCGGGCGTACCCATCAGCTGCGGGTGCACATGAACGGCCTGGGGCTGCCGATCCTCAACGACCCGGTGTACCCGGTGGTGGCCGAGGAGCCCGCTCCGGACGACTTCAGCCGTCCGCTGCAACTGCTCGCGAAGGTGCTGGAGTTCACGGATCCGGTCGACGGGCGGCCGCGGAGGTTCGAGAGCCGGCTGAGACTCGCCGAGTGGGACACCGTCGCCCATACATCGGACCAATAGGGGTCCGGAGAAGGGAAATCGGGGTCTCAGGGGTATCTGAGGGTCGCAGACCTCTGATAAATCTCCTCGTATGCGCGTCACAAAGCTCGGTGACAGCGGCTGTGCCGTCAGTGCGCTCTCCCTCGGTGCGGCCGGGCTCGGCAACCTCCTCGGCGCGGTGTCCGACGCCGACGCGCGCGAGGCGGTGGACGCCGCCTGGGACGCGGGCGTCCGCTACTTCGACACCGCCCCGCACTACGGCCTGGGCCTCTCCGAGCGCCGGATCGGGGCGGCGCTGCGCGACCGGCCCCGGGACGCGTACACCGTCTCCACCAAGGTCGGCCGCGTCCTGGAGCCGCTGGCCGAGCCGGACGGCGACGACCTGGCGCAGGGGTTCGCGGTGCCCGCCACCCACCGCCGCCGCTGGGACTTCAGCGCGGACGGGGTGCGCCGCGGCATCGAGGACAGCCTCGGGCGCCTGGGCCTCGACCGGATCGACGCCGTCTTCCTGCACGACCCCGACGACCACGCCGAACAGGCCCTGCGCGAGGCCTATCCGGCGCTGGAGCGGCTGCGCGCGGAAGGTGTCGTACGGGCCATAGGGGCGGGGATGAACCACGCGGGGCCGCTGGCCCGGTTCGTACGGGAGACGGACGTGGACGCGGTGCTGTGCGCCGGGCGGTACTCGCTGCTCGACCAGCGCGCGGCCGACGAGCTGCTGCCCGAGGCGGCCGCGCGCGGCAAGAGCGTGGTGGTCGGCGGGGTCTTCAACTCGGGGCTGCTCGCCGACCCCCGGCCCGGGGCGCCCTACGACTACGCGGCCGCGCCCCCGGCCCTGCTGGCGCGGGCGCTGCGGCTCAAGGCGGTCTGCGAGCGCCACGGCGTCCCGCTGCGGGCCGCCGCGCTCGCCTTCCCGCTGCGGCACCCGGCGGTGGCGAGCGTGCTGGTGGGCGCGCGCTCGGCGGCCGAGGTCCGGGACGCGGCCGAGCTGTTCGGGCGGCCGGTGCCGCAGGCGCTGTGGGAGGAGCTGGGCGTATGAGGGTGGCGCTGCACACCAGGGTCCGGGAGGGCCGGATCGAGGCGTACGAGGCCGCGCACCGGGAGGTCCCGGCGGAGCTGACGGCGGCGATCCGGGCCGCCGGGGCCACCGCGTGGACGATCTGGCGCAGCGGCACCGAGCTGTTCCATGTGATCGAGTGCGCCGACTACGCGCGGCTGCTGGCCGAGCTGGCCGGGCTGCCGGTGAACCTCGCCTGGCAGACCCGGATGGCCGGGCTCCTCGAGGTCGTCCACGACTACTCGGACGCGGGCGCGGACGACGGGCTGCCGGTGGTGTGGGAGCTGTGACGGGAGTGCCGGTGGTGGACGCGCACCACCACCTCTGGGACCTCGCCGTCCGCGACCAGGAGTGGCTCGCGGGGCCCGAGTTCACCCCGATCCGGCGGGACTTCCCCGTCGACGAGCTGCGGGCGCGGGCCCACGCCTGCGGGGTGGCGGCCACCGTGCTGGTGCAGACGGTGACCGTGGCCGAGGAGACCCCGGAGCTCCTGGCGCTCGCGGCGGGTGACCCGCTGGTACGCGGGGTGGTCGGCTGGACCGATCTCACCGCGCCCGGGGTCGCCGACGAGCTGGCCCGGCTCGCCGAACTGCCCGGCGGCGCCCGGCTGGTGGGGATCCGGCACCAGGTGCAGGGCGAGCGCGATCCCGAGTGGCTGCTGCGGCCGGACGTGGCCCGGGGGCTCGCGGCGGTCGCGGACGCGGGGCTGGCGTACGACCTGGTGGTCCTGCCCCACCAGCTCCCGGCCTGTGTGCGGGCCGCCGAGCGCCACCAGGGTCTCACCTTCGTCCTCGACCACCTGGGCAAGCCCCCGGTCGCCTCCGGCGCCGTCGAGCCCTGGGCGTCGGCCGTCCGCGGCCTCGCCGCGCTGCCCAACACCGTCGGCAAGCTGTCGGGCCTGGTCACCGAGGCGGACCGGGCGCGCTGGGAGGTCGAGGACCTCCGGCCGTACGTGGACACGGCCTTGGAGGCCTTCGGCCCCGGGCGGCTGATGTTCGGCTCGGACTGGCCGGTGTGCCTGTTGGCCGCCTCGTACGGCGAAGTGCTGGAGACGGCACGGGAGCTGGTGCGGGGCCTGGGCCCGCACGAGCGGGCCCAGGTCCTCGGCGCCACGGCCGAGCGCGTCTACCGGCTCAGTGGCCGCGCCTGATCCACTCGTCGAGGTGGGGTGCCTCGGCGCCGATGGTGGTGGAGTCGCCGTGGCCCGTCCGTACGACCGTCTCGGGCGGCAGCGTCAGCAGCCGGTCGCGGATCGAGTCGACGATGGTCGGGAAGTGCGAGAAGGACCGGCCGGTGGCGCCCGGGCCCCCGGCGAACAGGGTGTCGCCGGTGAACACGGTGCCCAGCTCGGGCGCGTACAGGCACACCGCACCCGGGGCGTGGCCCGGGGTGTGCACGACCTCCAGGCGGGTGCCGGCCACCGACACCGTCTGCCCGTCGGCCAGTTCGCCGTCCGGGGCGCGGTCCGGGTGGGTCAGCTTCCACAGCGGCAGGTCGTCCGGGTGCAGCAGCACCGGCGCGCCGGTGGCCTCGGCGAGCTCGGGGGCGGCGTCGATGTGGTCGTTGTGGGCGTGGGTGCACACGATCGCGCGCAGGGTGCGCCCGCCCAGCGCGGCCAGGATCGCCTGCGCGTCGTGGGCGGCGTCGACGACCACCGCCTCCTCGTCGTCGCCCACGATCCACACGTTGTTGTCGACGTCCCAGACGCCGCCGTCCAGGGCGAAGGTGCCCGAGGTGACCAGGTGCTCGATACGGGCGGCCATCAGAACGCCACCACCGAGCGCAGCACATCGCCCTCGTGCATCCGCTCGAAGGCCTTCTCGACGTCGTCGAGCGCGATGGTCTCGGTGACGAAGGCGGCGAGGTCGATACGGCCCTGCTGGTGCAGGTCGATCAGTACGGGGAAGTCCCGGGAGGGCAGGCAGTCGCCGTACCAGGAGGACTTGAGCGCGCCGCCGCGCCCGAAGACGTCGATCAGCGGCAGCTCCAGCTTCATGTCGGGGGTGGGCACGCCGACGAGGACGACGGTCCCGGCCAGGTCGCGGGCGTAGAACGCCTGCCGGTAGGTCTCGGGGCGGCCGACCGCCTCGATGACGACGTCGGCGCCGTGGCCGCCGGTGAGCGAGCGGATCGCCTCGACGGCGTCCTGGGTGCGGGAGTTGACGGTGTGGGTGGCGCCCATGGCCTTGGCGGTGGCCAGCTTGCGGTCGTCGATGTCCACGGCGACGATCTTCGCCGCGCCCGCCAGCCGGGCGCCGACGATCGCCGCGTCGCCGACGCCGCCGCAGCCGATGACGGCGACCGAGTCGCCGCGGCCGACCTCGCCGGTGTTGATGGCGGCGCCGATGCCCGCCATCACTCCGCAGCCGAGCAGCCCCGCGACCGCCGGGGAGACCGACGGGTCGACCTTGGTGCACTGGCCGGCCGCCACCAGCGTCTTCTCGGCGAAGGCGCCGATGCCGAGCGCGGGCGACAGCTCGGTGCCGTCGAGGAGCGTCATCTTCTGCCGGGCGTTGTGGGTGTTGAAGCAGTACTGCGGGCGCCCGCGCAGACAGGAGCGGCACTGGCCGCACACCGCGCGCCAGTTCAGGATCACGAAGTCGCCGGGGGCGACGTCGGTGACGCCCGCGCCGACCGACTCGACCACCCCGGCGGCCTCGTGGCCGAGCAGGAAGGGGAAGTCGTCGTTGATCCCGCCCTGCTTGTAGTGCAGATCGGTGTGGCAGACGCCGCACGCCTGCACCTTCACCACGGCCTCACCGGGCCCCGGGTCCGGCACCACGATCGTCTCCACCCGTACGGGCTCGTTCTTCCCCGGCGCGATGACCCCTCGGACCTGCTGCGGCATACGTGGACTTCCTCTCTGGCACCGCCGGTACGCGCGGACGCGTACGGGCGGAAATGTGTACGGGCCCGACCTGCGCACGTTACCCAACGCACGCCGAAGGGCGGCACCCCGCGCCCGGGATGCCGCCCTCCTCGTCGCTCTGCCCGGCGCCTACTGCTCGGCCGCGAGCTCCGTGACCCGCTTGCGGACCAGGAACCAGCCGCCGATCAGCATGCCCACGATGATGGGCAGACAGTAGACGGTGGTGCGGCCGACGCCGCCGCCGTACCACATCAGGTACAGCACCGAGGCGAGGAAGACCAGCGTGACGATCTGGGTGTACGGGGCCCAGGGCAGCCGGTAGGACGGGCGGGTGAGCAGGCCCTCCTGCGAGCGGCGCCAGAACAGCAGCGAGCAGACCATGATCATCGCCCAGGTGCCGAGGATGCCGATCGAGGCGAAGTTCAGCACGATCTCGAAGGCGTCGTCGGGCATCAGCTTGTTCAGGGCGACACCGGCGGCGCCGAAGGCGGCCGTCAGCAGCACACCGCCGTAGGGCACCTGGCCCTTGTTCATCCGGGCGGTGAACTTGGGCGCGGAGCCCGCGACGGCCATCGAGCGCAGGATGCGGCCGGTGGAGTACAGACCCGAGTTGAGGCTGGAGAGCGCGGCGGTCAGGACCACCAGGTTCATCACTCCGGCCGCGCCCGGCACACCGAGCTTGTCGAGGACCGTGACGAACGGGCTCTGGTCGCCCGAGTAGGCGGTGTACGGGAGGATCAGCGCGAGCAGGACGACCGAGCCGACGTAGAAGATGCCGACGCGCCACATGATCGAGTTGATCGCCTTGGGCAGGATCTTCTGCGGGTTCTCGGTCTCGCCGGCCGCGACGCCGCAGAGCTCGACCGAGGCGTACGCGAAGACGACGCCCTGGACGACCAGGAGCATCGGCAGCGTGCCCATCGGGAAGATGCCGCCGTGGTCGGTGATGTTGGCCAGGCCCGGGGTGTTGCCGTCGACGCTGTGCTGGGTGGCGACCAGGTAGATGCCGACCAGCATGAAGGCGACCAGGGCCGCGACCTTGATGATCGCGAACCAGAACTCCATCTCGCCGAAGTACTTCACCGAGATCAGGTTGGCGGTGAGGACCACGGCCAGGGCGATCAGGGCGAGGACCCACTGCGGGACGTCGGTGAACATCGACCAGAAGTGGGCGTAGGTGGCGGCGGCCGTGATGTCGGCCACGGCCGTGGTCGACCAGTTCAGGAAGTACAGCCAGCCCGCCGTGTAGGCGCCCTTCTCGCCCATGAACTCACGGGCGTAGGAGACGAAGGCGCCGGAGGAGGGGCGGTAGAGCACCAGCTCGCCGAGGGCCCTGACGACGAAGAAGGCGAAGACGCCGCAGACCGCGTAGGCGATCGCGAGCGAGGGGCCGGCGCCGGCCATCCGGCCGCCGGCGCCGAGGAACAGGCCGGTGCCTATCGCGCCGCCGATGGCGATCATGTTGATGTGCCGGGACTTGAGGTCCTTGCTGTAACCGGCGTCACCGGCGTCGACGTGGGCGGTGCCCTGCGTCTGCGCGGGCGCCGACGTCTCGGCCGCAGGCATGGTGCGGTCACTCATGTAGCTGTATCGCCTTCGTGAGGGGTCATGCGGTCGTGCGATACCGGGCAGTGCCGGTGCCGTCCCGGCGGTGGCCGGTGATGCGGGGAGAACGCTGTGGGGTCACCCGCGGCGTGGCTGATTCGGGACATCGTCGCGGCTCGACGGGGCATTTGGCAGTGGCCAATGTCACGTACGGGCAGTTCTGTGATGAATCTGAGGTAAATCTGAGCTTTACGGGGCGAGAACGTCCAATTCCTTGAGGGCACCGACGGCGATCTCGCGGGTGAGTCTCTCGGCCCGTTCCGCGTCCCGCTCCCGGACCGCCTCGGCCACCTGGACGTGCAGGGTGACGGCCGCCGGGTCGGGGTCCTCGAACATCACCTGGTGGTGGGTCCGGCCGGTCAGGACCTCGGCGACGACGTCGCCGAGCCGGGCGAACATCTCGTTGCCCGACGCGTTCAGGACGATCCGGTGGAAGGCCACGTCGTGGACGAGGTACTCCTCGAGGCGCCGCCCGCGCGAGGTGGCGACCATGCCGAGCGCCTGCTCGGTGAGGTCCGCGCACTGCTCGGGGGTGGCGTGGTGGGCGGCGAGCCCGGCGGCGACCGGCTCGACGGCCGAGCGCAGCACGGTCAGCGAGCGCAGCTGGCGCGGCCGGTCGGCCCCGGCGAGGCGCCAGCGGATGACCTGGGGGTCGTACACGTTCCACTGCCCGGTGGCCCGGACCGTCACCCCGACGCGGCGGCGTGACTCGACCAGCTGCATGGACTCCAGGACCCGGATCGCCTCGCGGATCACGGTGCGCGAGACGTCGAAGCGCTGGGCGAGCTCGTCGCCGCGCAGCACGCTGCCGGGCGGGTACTCGCCTGCGGTGATCGCGCGGCCGAGGGTGTCGAGCACCTGCGCGTGCAGTCCCCGGGCCTGTGTGGTCATGGGCGTAAGGGTACGGGGCGGGGGCCGCCCGGCCGGACGGGCGCACGGAGGCAGTCAGCAGAAAAGTATTACTTATTCATCACAGGGTCTTGAATACGTCGCACCTTTTGGGTTTCAGTAGCGCGACGGACGGATGGCCGGAAACGACCCCCGCCCGGACCACATCGATGTCGACGAAGACAGCGAGGCACCGCTATGAGCACCCCCCACGTCGTCGTGGTGATGGGCGTGGCCGGCACCGGCAAGACCACCATCGGGCCGCTGGTCGCCCAGGCCCTGGGCGTTCCGTACGCCGAGGGCGACGACTTCCACCCGGCGGCCAACGTCGCCAAGATGTCGGCGGGCACCCCGCTGGACGACGGCGACCGGTGGCCCTGGCTCGACGCGATCGGGCAGTGGGCGCACGGCCGGGCGGGCCTCGGCGGGGTGGTGAGCAGCTCCGCGCTCAAGCGGGCCTACCGCGACCGGCTGCGGGCGGCCGCCCCCGGCCTCGTCTTCCTGCACCTCACCGGCGACCGGGAGCTCATCGAGCACCGGATGGGCGAGCGCAAGGGCCACTTCATGCCCACCGCGCTGCTCGACTCGCAGTTCGCCACGCTCCAGCCGCTCCAGGCGGACGAAGCGGGCGTGGCCGTCGACGTCGCCGGGACCCCCGAAGAAATCACCGACCGGGCCGTCGCCGCGCTGCGCCGGCTCGCCTCCTAAGGACCACACCGTGACCAGTCTCAGCGTCGAGATCCTGGCAGCGGGCGCGGCCGAGCCGATCACCTCGGCGGGCAACGCCCGGTTGGGGATCGCCGTACTCGCCGGCATCGCCGTCATCGTCCTGCTCATCACCAGGTTCAAGCTGCACGCCTTCCTGGCCCTGACCATCGGCTCGCTGGCGCTCGGCGCCTTCGCGGGAGCGCCGCTGGACAAGGCGATCACCAGCTTCACCACGGGTCTGGGCAACACCGTGGCCGGCGTCGGGGTGCTCATCGCGCTGGGCGCGATCCTGGGCAAGCTGCTCGCCGACTCCGGCGGCGCGGACCAGATCGTCGACACGATCCTGGCCAAGGCCGGCAAGTCCGGCGGGCGGGCGATGCCCTGGGCGATGGTGGTGATCGCCTCCATCATCGGCCTGCCGCTCTTCTTCGAGGTCGGGATCGTGCTGCTGATCCCGGTGGTGCTGCTCGTCGCCAAGCGCGGCAACTACTCGCTGATGCGGATCGGCATCCCGGCGCTCGCCGGGCTCTCGGTGATGCACGGGCTGATCCCGCCGCACCCCGGCCCGCTGGTCGCCATCGACGCGGTGGACGCCAACCTCGGGGTGACGCTCGCCCTCGGCGTCCTGGTCGCCATCCCGACCGTGATCATCGCGGGTCCGGTCTTCTCCCGGTACGCGGCCCGCTGGGTCGACATCCCCGCCCCGGACCGGATGATCCCGGCCCGCCCCTCGGAGGACCTGGAGACCCGGCCGAGCTTTGTCGCCACCGTCTCGACGGTGCTGCTGCCGGTCGTGCTGATGCTGGTGAAGGCGCTGGTCGACATCGTGGTCGACGATCCCAAGAACCACCTCCAGCGGGTCACCGACGTGATCGGCTCGCCGCTGATCGCGCTGCTCGCGGCCGTCCTGGTGGCGATCTTCACGCTGGGCCGGGCCGCCGGGTTCAGCAAGGAGCGGATCTCCACCACCGTCGAGAAGTCGCTCGCCCCGATCGCGGGCATCCTGATGATCGTCGGCGCGGGCGGCGGCTTCAAGCAGACGCTGATCGACGTGGGCGTCGGGCAGATGATCCTGGACGTCTCCAAGGACTGGTCCATCCCCGCGCTGCTGCTCGCCTGGCTGATCGCGGTCGCGATCCGGCTGGCGACCGGCTCGGCCACGGTGGCGACGATCTCCGCGGCCGGTCTGGTGGCGCCGCTGGCCGCCGACATGTCGACCGCGCACACGGCCCTGCTGGTCCTCGCCGTCGGCGCGGGCTCGCTCTTCTTCAGCCATGTCAACGACGCCGGGTTCTGGCTGGTGAAGGAGTACTTCGGGATGGACGTCGGCCAGACGGTCAAGACCTGGTCGGTGATGGAGACGATCATCTCGGTGGTGGCGCTGGGCTTCGTCCTGCTGCTGTCTCTGGTGATCTAGGGGCCGTTGTCCCGGGTGATCTGGGGGCCGCTGTCTCGGGTGATCCAGGGGCCGCCCCGCCTGCCCGGCGGCCGTCCGGCCCCCTCTCCAGCTCGTCCAGCCACAGCCCGTGCTCCCGGCGGGCCCAGGAGCGGCCCACCGACCCGGTGCGCATGCCACGGCGTGCCTCCGGGTCGAGGAGCGCCATGGTCACATGGCCGGTGAGCACGATCCCCACGGCCAGCGCCAGCCAGTCGTGGACGAAGGTGGAGCCGATCCGCACCGGCAGCGGCGCCAGGTGCGTGAACCACATGAATAGACCGGTGCCGAGCAGCACCAGCGCGGCGCCGGTGATCCACCCCGCGTAGACCTTCTGTCCGGCGTTGAACTTGCCCGCCGTACGGGGGTGTCCGTCCCGGGTGAGCGCCGAGCGCAGCCAGCGGCGCTCGTGCGGCCCGAACCGGTTGAGCCGGCGCAGATCGGCACGGAAGGCCCGGGAGAGCAGCCCTGCCAGGACGGGTACGGGCAGCAGCACCCCGGAGAACTCGTGCACGGTCACCACCAGCTCGCGGCGGCCCACCGCCTCGGCGAGCTGCGGCAGATACAGCACGGCGGCGGACAGCACGCACACGCCGAACACCAGGGCGTTGGCGCGGTGCACCCAGCGCTCGGCCCGGGTGAAGCGCCGTACGCGCACGGCCGGTTCAGCCGGTGGGGTGGTCGTCGCGTCCGTTGGACCGGCCGACCCAGGCATCCGTGTCATAGCCCCGCTCCTCCCAGAATCCCCGCCGCACCTTGCTCGTCACGGTGATCCCGGAGAGCCATTTCGCCGACTTGTAGAAGTACATGGGGGCCACATAGAGGCGGACCGGGCCGCCGTGCGCGTGGGAGACCGGTCTGTCCTGCATGCTCAGGGCCACCAGCACGTCGTCGCGGCGGGCCTGTTCGAGGTCAAGGCTCTCGGTGTACGTGCCGTCGAAGCAGGTGAAGCGGACCGCCCCGGCTCCTGGGCGCACCCCCGCGGCGTCGAGGAGCCGGGACAGCCTCACCCCCGCGAACGGGGTGCCGGGCACCCGCCAGCCCGTCACGCACTGCACGTCCCGCACCAGCCGGGTCTGCGGCAGCGCCCGCAGCGCGTCCAGGGTGTAGGTGGCCGGGCGGTCGACCAGGCCGTCGACGGTGAGCCGGTAGTCGGCGGCGCCCCTGTGCGGGACGGAGGCGGCGACCGAGTAGTAGCGGAAGCCGCCGCCGTTGGGCAGCAGACCGGTCAGACCGGTGGGGTCCTTCCCGGCGGCGGCGCCGAGGGCCGATTCGAGGCCGCGCTGGAGGACGGGGGCGGCGGCCACCCCGGCGACGCCGAGGCCGAGCATGCCCAGCACGATCCGGCGGCCGACCGGCGCGCTCTCGGCGGGCGGTGGTTCAGGGTTCACCCCTTGATTCGAGCACCGGCGGCCCCCGGAAACCAGGGGCCGCGGCACTCCGTCACCGTTTGGTCAGATCCGGGCCCGGTCCCCGGCGCCCGCCGCCTTCTCCAGCCGGAAGGCCTCGTTGCCCTGGCCGATCCGGGCGTGCGCCTCGGGCCGCAGCGACCGTACGACGAGGCCGTACGCCACCCCGGCAGCCAGGGCGAGCGCGATGACCGAGGGCAGCAGCCAGCTGAGCGAGGAGTCCGGTCCCGCGCCGACCAGGACGTCGAAGTCCTTGACCGTGTAGACGGCGATGACCAGGAGCGCGACCCCGGCGATGCCGGAGGCGAGCAGCCGCCACACCTGCGCGCCGGCCGCGCCCCGGCGGACGAAGAAGGCGATGACCGCGAAGGAGGCGGCGGCCATCAGCACGATCACCCCGAGCGCGCCCACGTTGCCCATCCAGGTGAACAGGTGCAGCACGGCGGCCGTCGGGTCGCCGGTGGGCTTGTCGTCGGCGACCGCGAAGGCGACGACGACCACGCCCGAGATCACGCTCTGAAGCAGCGAGCCGGAGCCGGGGGCGCCGCTGGTGTGGTTGGTCCGGCCGAACGCGGCGGGCAGCAGGCCCTCGCGGCCCATCGCGAACACATAGCGGGCGACGACGTTGTGGAAGCTGAGCAGCGCGGCGAACATACCGGTGACGAAGAGGAAGTGCAGGACGTCGGTGAAGGTGGTGCCGAGCCGGTCCTCGGTGAGCCCGAACAGCAGCCCCGGCCCGTTCTTGCGCGCCGCGTCCACGATCCCGCCGGGGCCCGCGGCGACGTTGAGCGCCCAGGAGCTGAGGGCGAAGAACACCGCGCTGAAGCCGACGGCCAGGAACATCACCCGTGACACGACCACGTGCGGGCGGCTGGTCTCCTCCGCGTACACCGGGGCCTGCTCGAAGCCGGTGAAGGCGGCGATGCAGAAGCACAGGGCGGTGCCGATACCCGCGCCGGAGAGGGTGGAGGGGTTGAACGCGTGCAGCGACAGGCCCTCCGCGGCGGGGTCGCCGACGGCGGCGAAGTCGAAGACGACGACCAGCGCGACCTCGATGACGAGCAGCACGCCGAGCACCTTGGCGTTGAGGTCGATCTTCAGCCAGGCGAGCACACCGACCAGCGCGACGGCCGCCAGCGCCGGGATCCACCAGGCGACCTCGGTGTCGAGGTAGGTGGCGCAGAGGCTGGAGACCTCGAAGCCGAACATGCCGTAGATGCCGACCTGGAGGGCGCTGTAGGCGACCAGCGCCACGAAGGCGGCGCCCGCGCCGGCGGTGGGGCCGAGGCCCCTGGCTATGTACGCGTAGAAGGCACCGGCGTTGTGGACGTGCCGGCTCATCTCGGCGTACCCGAAGCTGAACAGGACCAGCACGGCGCCGAGGATCAGGAAGAGCAGCGGCTGGCCGACGATGCCCATCACCCCGTACGTGGTGGGCATGACCCCGGCGACCACCATCAGCGGGGCGCTGGCGGCGAGCACCGAGAGCAGCAGCCCCGCGGTGCCGAGCCGGTCGGCGCGCAGGGCTCTCTCCTGCCCCTTGTACGTACGGATCTCATCGGTGTCGGTCGACATGGCGGGGGTGCCCTTTCGGTGGGACGCGGGGGTGGGTCCGAGCGGGTGGTGCCGTGGTGCCGGTGGTGCCGTGAGGTGCTCCGGTGCAGCTAGGCGGTGCCCAGTGCGGCGCTGCGCGCGGCCTGGAAGGCGCGGTACGGGTCCCGGTCCGGGTAGGACCAGGGCGCGGGGGTGAAGTGCCGCCCGATGCGGTGGAAGAGGGCGGCGGCCTCGGCGGGGCGGCCCTCGCAGTGCTTGGCGTGGGCGAGGAAGTTGAGGTCGACGCCGGCCCGGGGGTGGTCCTCGCGCTCCCACTCCAGCCACCAGTCGAACGCGGACTTGATGACCTGGCGGGCCCGGCGGCCGGTCCAGTGCTCGGAGTCGACCGGGTCCCTGGGCGCCGCGCCCTGGGCCGCGAGCACCCGGTAGCGCTCGGCGTGGGCGACCAGCGGGAGCAGGGCGAGCGGGGAGTCGGCGGGGGCGCGGGCGACCGAGGCGGCGGCGAAGGCGTACACCTCGTGCATCGGGTCGGCGCCGTCGCCCGGGCGGCGCTCGGCGAGCCGGGCGGCCATCAGATGGTGGGCGTGGTGGTGCTCCGGGTGCCGGGAGCAGACCTCGGCGAAGATCTGCTCGGTCTCGTTGTCGGAGCCCAGGCGCCGGGAGAGGGCGAGCAGGGCGAGCCACGGGGTGGGGTCGGCGGGGGCGAGGCGGGCCGCCTCCAGACAGGCGTCGCGGGCGCGGTCCTTGTCGGCCTGGCCCCTCCTGTCGCCCCGGTCGCCCTTGTCGCCGAGGCAGCGGGAGACGAGGGCGCAGGCGTAGAGCGCCGCGGCGTCGGCGCTGTCCGGCTCGGCGAGCAGCCACTCGCGGGCCCAGGCCGCGGAGGTGGCCGGCTCGCCCAGGACCGTGAGGCGGTGGCCTCGGCGGTCCCAGTCGTCGCCGGTCGCGACCAGCAACGAGCGGACCCTGGTCCACCGGCCCTGCGCCAACTGGGCGCGGACGGCGACGAGTTCGGCGTCGTCGAGCGCCGGGTCGAAGGCTCGTCCGGCGCGTCTGCGGGGGCGGCCGAGCGGGGGCGGGGGCATCCGCGTACTTCCCGGGGGGTGGTTGGTGTGGTGCGGGTGTGGTGGGTGGGGCTTCTGTTGTTCGGTGACAGGGTGATCGCGGACAGCAAAGCGGTACCCAAGGCTCCACGTCAAGGCTGGGCGGCGGTGCTTCGGGGTTCAACTTGGGGGTCGCCGCCGGGGGTTACCGGGCCCCCGGGCCCCGGTACCCCTCCTCGCGTTCGTCTGCGGGCCGCCGGTGGCTGGTCGCGCAGTTCCCCGCGCCCCTGAAAACCCTCGTTCGTCTGCGGACCGCGGCCGGTTGCTCGCGCAGTTCCCCGCGCCCCTCAAAGCGTCGGTGGCTGAGCTGAGTTCTCCGGCTGCGGCGGACTACCTCAGGGGCGCGGGGAACTGCGCGACCAGCCCGC
>NZ_BAAACA010000026.1:93734-119213 GCF_039521265.1 Streptomyces crystallinus
GCAGCCAAAGCACGAGGTCCGGGGGCGGAGCCCCCGGGAAACGCGCCTCCACCCCCACCCACCCCCGGAGGGTTTCGGGAAGGGGCGGGGTGGGGCAAAACGGGGCCGGCGGCCCGCCCGTCGGGAGGCGTCGTGGCGCCCGGGGCGCTATCGTCGAGCAAGTTCACAACCCCCGGCCGCACTTGAAGGTGTCCCACGTGTCGGTTCTCGTCCTCGCTCTCGCCGTGGGCGCGGCCTGCTGTCTGGGCTTCGGGTTCGTGCTCCAGCAGAACGCCGCCCAGCACGCCCCGCTGAGCGACTTCCTCTCGCCGCGGCTGCTGCTGGACCTGGTACGGGTGCCCCGCTGGCTCGCCGGGATGGGGCTGATGGTCGCGGGCATGGTGCTCGGCGCGCTGGCGCTGGGCCAGGGCGAGGTCTCCCAGGTGGAGCCGCTCCTCGCCACCAACCTCTTCTTCGCCATGGCGCTCTCCCGCTGGCAGACCAAGCAGTCCCTGGGCCGCCAGGGCTGGGCGGGGATCACCCTGCTCGCGGGCGGCGTGACCGCCTTCATGGTGGCGGGCCGGCCCCGGGGCGGCGACGACGTCGCCGGACCGCTGCGGCACTGGCTGATCGTCGGCATCGTCGTCGGCATGGCACTCCTGCTCACCGTCTTCGCCAAGCGCTCCCGCCTCAGCGCCGGACCCACCCTCCTCGCGATCGCCGCCGGGTCGCTCTACGGCCTCCAGGACGCCCTCACCCGGGTCAGCGGCGAGCGCTTCAGGGCCGACGGCTTCGCCCACCTGCTGACCGGCTGGCAGCCGTACGGCGTGCTGGTGCTCGGTGTCACCGGGCTGATCCTGGTGCAGAGCGCCTTCGAGACCGCCCCACTGCGGATGTCTCTGCCCGCCCTCACCGCCGCCCAGCCGCTCGCCGGGATCGCCTGCGGGGTCGGCTTCCTGGGCGACCAGCTGCGTACCGACGCGTCGGCGCTCGCCTGGGAGGCGTGCGGGCTCGCCGCCATCGTCGCCGGGATCGTCCTCCTCGGTCTGCACCCGGCGATGCCCTCGGGCGCCGGGCCCAAGGAGAGCGTCCGCGACCTCCAGCCCCACTGAGCCCCCAGTCCCACCGAGCCCCAGCCCCACTCAGCCCGGACCGGGGCGCGGACCCGGTGGTTGGATGGGCCCATGAGCGCCTCTCCCCCTTCCCCCGCCGACGAGATCCTCGACATCGTCGACGAGCACGACCGTGTCGTCGGACAGGCCCCGCGCGGCGAGGCGTACGCCCAGGGGCTGCGCCACCGCTGTGTGTTCGTGCTGGCCCGGGACGCCGAGGACCGGATCTTCGTGCACCGGCGCACCCCGACCAAGCTGGTCTTCCCCTCGCTGTACGACATGTTCGTCGGCGGTGTCGTCGGCGCCGGCGAGAGCTATGACGAGGCCGCCCTGCGCGAGGCCGAGGAGGAGCTCGGGGTGTCCGGGCTGCCCCGGCCCGTACCGCTGTTCCGGTTCCTCTACGAGGGCGGGGCCGACGGGCGGCAGACGTGGTGGTCGGCCGTGTACGAGGTGCGCTGCACGCTGCCGGTGCGGCCGCAGGTGGAGGAGGTCGCCTGGCACGACTTCCTGCCCGAGGCCGAGGTGGAGCGGCGCCTGGACTCCTGGGAGTGGGTGCCGGACGGCCTCGACGCGTACCGCAGGCTGCGCGCGCACCGGGCCGGATGATCCGCGGCGGGTAGTGTGCAAAGGTGATCAGCATCGCGCAGACCCTGCGGCTGTGGTTCGCGCCCGAGCGCATCAGTACGGAGGGCAAGACTCCGGACTACCGGTTCTCGCTGGCCAACGAGCGGACGTTCCTGGCCTGGATCCGGACGTCGCTGGCCCTGGTCGGCGGCGGTTTCGCGGTCGACCAGTTCCTGCCGGACCTGCGCCGGGGCGTACGGGTCGGGCTCGCCCTGGCACTGCTGGCGGCCGGGGTGCTGTGCGCGCTGCGGGCCGTGAACCACTGGGTGCGGTGCGAGCGGGCGATGCGGCGCGGCGAGGACCTGCCCGTGTCGCGCTTCCCGACGCTGCTGAGCGTGGCGGTGGCGGTGGTCGCCCTCGCCATGGTGGTGGTCGTCGTCTTCGGCTGGGCCGGGTGACGGGCGCGGCCGACCGGGACCCCGGCCTCCAGCCCGAGCGGACCCGGCTCGCCTGGCGCCGCACCACGCTGTCCTGCACGGTGGCCGCGGTCCTCGCGGCCAAGCAGTCGCTGCACGGCGGCGCGACCGCCGTCGGTCTGGTCGCGGCGGCCCTGAGCGGGCTGGTGTGGCTGGGTTTCCTGGCCGTGGCCCACCGCCGCATCCAGAGCCTGACCCGCTCGGCCCGCCCGGGCGTGCTGCGGGCGCGCGAGGCGGGCGCGGCCGTCGCGTGCGTGGCGGCGCTGGCGCTGTTCGCCGTGGCGATGCTCCTCTGAGCGCCTGCCGTCGAACGGCCGGGCGCCGGGAGTCCGCCTAGCCTGGAGGCAAGCGATCTCCCGAGGTGAACGCCATGAGCGCAGGCCACGAAGAGCATCCCACCCTGCACCAGCACGTACACGGCCCCACCTGCGGGCACCGGGCCGTGCCGCACGGGGACCACACGGACTACGCCCACGACGGGCATCTGCACCGCGAGCACTCGGGCCACTGGGACGAGTGCGAGCCCGCCGGGCACGTCGCCCACGACGGGCACGCCCACGAGCACGGGGTCGGCTGCGGGCACCAGTCCGTGGCCCACGGCGACCATCTGGACTACGTCCACGACGGCCACCGGCACGCGGAGCACGAGGGCCACTGGGACGACCACTGAGGCTGGGCGCCAGAAGCGGGTACGGAACCAGCGGCGACATCTGGACGACATACCGACTGGTCGGTAGCGTGTCGGTGACACGTTCGCCGTTCCCGGAGGTATCCCGCCATGAGCACAGTCCCGCCAGGCCTCGACCCGGAGCGGCTGCGCGCCCACCTCGACCGTGTGCGGCCGGGGCTGGTGAACGGACCGCTCGGCGCCCGGCTCGTCGAGGGCGGCCGGTCCAACCTCACGTACATCGTGAGCGACGGCACCGGCCAGTGGGTGGTCCGCAGACCGCCGCTCGGCCATGTCCTGGCCACCGCGCACGACATGCGGCGCGAGCACCGGGTGATCAGCGCGCTGCACCCGACGTCGGTGCCGGTGCCCGAGCCGCTGCTGCTGTGCGAGGACGAGTCGGTGCTCGGGGCGCCGTTCTACGTCATGGAGTACGTGGCGGGGACCCCGTACCGCACGGCGGAGCAGCTGGCTCCGCTGGGTCCCGAGCGCACCCGGGCCGCGCTCCTCGGCCTGGTGGACACCCTGGTCGAGCTGCACTCGGTGGACCCGGAGGCGGTCGGCCTCGGGGACTTCGGGCGCCCGGAGGGCTTCCTCGACCGCCAGCTGCGCCGCTGGGGCAAGCAGCTCGACGCCTCCCGCAACCGGGAGCTGGCCGGGATCGAGGAGCTGCACGCGGCGCTCGGCCGCAGCCTGCCCGTCTCCCCCGCGCCCACCGTCATCCACGGCGACTACCGGCTCGACAACGTCCTCGTCGGGGACGACGACGAGATCAAGGCGGTCCTCGACTGGGAGATGTCCACCCTCGGCGACCCGCTGACCGACCTCGGGCTGCTGGTGATGTACAGCGCCCCGCTGGAGGTGCGCGACTCCCCCGTCTCCACCACCGCCGGGGCCGCCGGGCACCCCACCCCCGCCGAGCTGATCGAGCGGTACGCCGCGCGCTCGGGCCGCGACACCTCGGCCATCTCCTGGTACACGGCGTTCGCCTGGTTCAAGCTCGCCGTGATCCTGGAGGGCATCCACTACCGCTACACCCTGGGCCAGACCGTCGGCGCGGGCTTCGACCGCATCGGGGACCTGGTGCCCGTCTTCATCGACCACGGCCTCACCACCCTCCAGTCACCGCAGGAAGGCTGAACCCCCGCCATGGACTTCGCATTCGACGCACGCACGCAGGAGCTGCGCGCCAAGCTGCTCACCTTCATGGAGCAGTACGTCTACCCCGCCGAGACCACCGCGCACGAGCAGCGGCTGCTCCTGAAGTCGCCGTGGGACACGCCCGCCGTGGTGGAGGAGCTGAAGGCGGAGGCCCGCAGCCAGGGGCTGTGGAACCTGTTCCTGCCCGACGCCGAGCACGGGGCCGGCCTCACCAACCTCCAGTACGCGCCGCTCGCCGAGATCACCGGCCGCTCCCCGCACCTGGCGCCGACCGCCCTCAACTGCGCGGCGCCGGACACCGGGAACATGGAGGTGCTCGCCCAGTTCGGCTCGGACGAGCAGAAGAAGCGGTGGCTGGAGCCGCTGCTCGCCGGGGAGATCCGTTCGGCGTTCGCGATGACCGAGCCGGAGGTGGCCTCCTCGGACGCCACCAACATCGAGACCCGGATCGCCAAGGAGGGCGACGAGTACGTCGTCACGGGCCGCAAGTGGTACATCTCCGGGGCGATGAACCCCGACTGCAAGATCTTCATCGTGATGGGCAAGACCGACCCGGGCAACGAGGACGTCCGCCGCCAGCAGTCGATGGTGCTGGTGCCCCGCGACACCCCGGGCGTCGAGGTCAGGCGCGCGATGCAGGTGTACGGCTACGAGGACCACTCGCACGGGGGCCACGCCGAGGTCGTCTTCCACGGCGCGCGGGTGCCCGCGGCGAACCTGGTGGGCGAGGAGGGCGGCGGCTTCGCCATCGCCCAGGCGCGGCTGGGGCCGGGCCGGATCCACCACTGCATGCGGCTGATCGGCATGGCCGAGCGGGCCATCGAGCTGATGTGCCGGCGCGCCGCCTCCCGTACCGCGTTCGGCCGGCCGATCGCCCAGCAGGGCGTGGTGCAGGAGTGGATCGCGGACGCGCGCGTGGCGGTGGAGCAGCTGCGGCTGCTGGTCCTGAAGACCGCCTGGCTGATGGACACCGTGGGCAACCGCGGCGCCCACACCGAGATCCAGGCCATCAAGATCGCCACGCCCCGGACGGTGCTGGACATCATCGACCGGGCCGTCCAGGTGCACGGCGCGGGCGGGGTCAGCCAGGACTTCCCGCTGGCCGAGCTGTGGGCCGCGGCGCGGACCCTGCGGATCGCCGACGGGCCCGACGAGGTCCACCAGCGCTCGCTGGCCCGCCGCGAGTTGAAGCAGTACCTGTAGCTCCGGCTACGGGCGCAGCGCCCTCAGCAGCAGGTCGGCGAGGTGGTCGGCGACCTGCTGCGGGGTGAGCGGCCCGTCCGGCCGGTACCAGGTGGACAGGTGGTGGACCGAACCGAAGTGGTAGTCCACCACCAGGTCGGCCGGGGTGGCCGTGGAGAAGACCCCGGCCGCCTGGCCCTCCTCGATCAGCGCCCGGAACCGCTCGTGGTAGCGCCGCCGCTCGACCCGTACCTGCTTGTTCTTCTCGGGGCTGAGGTGGTGCATCGAGCGGAAGAAGATCGACGCGTCGTCGAGGTTCTCGATGGTGGTGACCACCACGTCGGCGGCCGCGTCGCGCAGCCGCCGCTCGACGGGCGCGTCCGCGTCCGCGAAGGCGTCGAGCCGCTCCTGCTGGAGGCGCAGCACGCGCGCGTAGACCTCTTGGAGCAGGTCCTCCTTGGAGCCGAAGTAGTGGTAGAGCGCCCCCTTGGTGACGCCCGCCGCCTCGACGATCTCCTGGACCGAGGTCCGGTCGTACCCGTTCTCGGCGAAGAGGCGGGTGGCGGCGGCCAGCAGCCTCTGGGGGACGGGGGTACCGCTCCCGTCCGTCGTCCTGGCCATGCCGTCGCCGCCTCTCTCCGTGTGGTCGCACCCGCGTTTTCACGCCGTTCTAGTGGCGGGAACGCAGTTCCCGCCTGAGGATCTTCCCACTCGCCGTCTTCGGAAGCTCCGCGAGCACCTCGACCTGCCGCGGATATTTGTACGCCGCCAGCCGCTCCGCGCAGTACGCGGAGAGCTCCTCGGGGGTGGCCTCGGCGCCGGGGCGCAGACTCACGTACGCCTTGACGTCCTCGCCCCGGTACGGGTCGGGGACGCCGACGACCGCCGCCTCGCGCACCGCGGGGTGGCCGTAGAGCACGTCCTCGACCTCGCGCGGCCACACCTTGAAGCCGGAGGCGTTGATCATGTCCTTCTTGCGGTCGACCACGTAGAGCCAGCCGTCCGGGTCCATGAACCCGATGTCGCCGGTGCGCAGTTCGCCGTCCGGGAAGGTCTCGGCGGTGGCCTCGGGGCGGCGCCAGTAGCCGGGCACCACCTGCGGGCCGCGCACCACGATCTCGCCCTGCCGGCCGAACGGCACCTCCGCCCCTTCCTCGTCGACGATCCGTACGACCGTCTCGGGGCCGGGCAGGCCGACCGAGAGCGTGCCCGAGACCGGGTCCACCGGTGCCTCCCGCTCGGGCGGCACCGAGGCGCAGGGCGCGGTGCACTCGGTCAGCCCGTAGCCGTTGCGCAGATACGGGCCGAAGGCGTCCCGGAACTTCGCCACCAGCGCGGGCGGGACCGGCGCACCGCCCGAGGAGATCACCCGGAAGGAGGCGAAGTGCTCCCGGGTGACACCGGGGGCCGCGGCGAGCGCCATGAAGGCGGTGGAGGGGCCCACCGTGTAGGCGGGCCGGTGCTCGACGAACGCGTCCCCCCCCACGCCCGGGTGGAAGCGGTAGGCCAGGATCAGGGTGCCCGCGTTGGCGGCGCAGACGGCGAGCTGGCAGACCATGCCGGTGATGTGGAAGAGCGGGGCCAGCGCGAAGTAGCCCGCGCCCTCGGGTATCGGGTGGCCGGTGCGCTGGCGCTCGGCGTTATAGGTGATGCCCCGGTGGGTGTTCATGGCGCCCTTGGGGGTGCCGCTGGTGCCCGAGGTGTAGCTGATCAGCGCCGTGGCGTCGGGGGCGGGTTCGCGTCCGCCCGGGGCGGGCAGCCCCCGCCGCGCGACGGCCAGCAGGTCGTCGGTGTCGGCCGGGCGCGGCACCCGCTCGAAGGCCAGCACGCGCGCGTCGTCGCGGCTCTGGAGGTCGAGCTCGCAGGCGGTGAGCGCGATCCGGACCGGCGAGGCGGCCGCGGTGTCCCGCAGATACGCCTCCCACGCCCGGTCGGAGCAGATCAGCGCGGCCGCCTCGCAGTCCCCGAGGACATGCCCGACCTCGGCCGACTTGTACATCGGGTTGAGCGGGACGACGGTCGCGCCCGCCTTCCAGGCGCCGAGCAGCGCTATCACGAAGTGCGGGGTGTTCTGGAGCATGATCGCGACCCGGTCGCCGGGCTGGAGGCCCCGGGCGGCGAGGTGGCCGGCCACGGAGTCGGAGAGCGCGTCGGTCTCGCGGTAGCTGAGCCGCCCGTCGAAGTAGGCGAGCGCGGTGCGGTCGGGGGCGCGCAGCACGGCCGCGCGGAAGGCGTGCACCACGCTGGCGGGCGGGCTGACGGGGGCCCGCTGGGCCTCGGTGAGCTGTCCGAGCCAGGGCCGGGCCGCGTAGAGGGAGGTCATGCGCCGCCCGCCTCCCACTTCTGCTGGAGGTGGTTCATGGAGGTGAGCCAGCGGTCCGGATCGCCGGCCCGCGCGCCGTAGAACCCGGCCACCTCCGGGTGCGGCAGCACCAGGAACCGCTCCTCGGCCATCGCGTCGAAGAGCGCGTCCGCGACGGCCGGGGCCTCGATCGCGGTCGGCGCCAGCACCAGGTCGCCCGCCGTGCCGGTGGCGGCCAGCATGTCGGTGCGCACGCCCTGCGGGCAGATCGCGTGGACCCGTACGCCCCGGTGGCGGTAGGTGAGCGAGAGCCACTCCGCGAAGGCGAGGGCGCCGTGCTTGGTCACGCTGTACGGGGCCGCGCCGATCATGGTGAGCAGCCCGGCCGCCGACACGGTCGACACGAACCGCCCGCCGCCGCGCTCCAGCCACTCGGGCAGCAGCTCACGGGCGGCCCGGACGTGGGCCATCACATTGACGTCCCAGGCGGCCGCCCAGACGTCCTCGGGGGCCGCCTCGGAGCCGCCGGAGCCCAGGCCCGCGTTGGCGCAGTAGACGTCGATACGGCCGCCCAGCGCCTCGCGGGCGAGCGGGACGACGCCCGAGGCGTCGCCGGGGACGGCGATCGCGCCGATCTCCTCGGCCGTCTTGCGGGCCTTGGCCTCGTCGAGGTCGTTGACGACGACGCGGGCGCCCTCCGCCGCGAATCTGCGCGCGAGCGCGGCGCCTATGCCGCCGCCCGCCCCGGTGACCACCACTGCCGCGCCCTGGACGTCCTGGACCGAACCCATTCGAGAATCCGCCTCTCCGCATGCCGACTGGTGAGCAGACTAACCAGTCGGTATGTACGGATGGAAGGGGCCGTCGCCAACCGTCCCGTGCGGCTCGTTCCCGCTCGCGCGGCGGAGCGCTAGCGTGCGTGGGCATGACACCGTGCGCGGCCGAGGCCCGGGAGGTCCACCGATGAGCCTGTCCAGACGGGGCCTGCTGGCGGGAACGGGGACGCTGGCGGCGGGCCCGGCCAGGGCCGCCCACCACCGCCCCCAGCGGGTGCGGACCGGCTTCGACCGGCTGGCCGCCGACGGCTACCGGGCGCTGGCCGGCCGCAAGGTCGGCATGGTCACCAACCCGACCGGGGTCACGGCGGACGTCCGGCACATCGTGGACGTCATGCACGCCGACCCGCGCGTGAACCTGGTCGCGGTCTTCGGCCCCGAGCACGGCTTCCGGGGCACCGCGCAGGCGGGCGGCTCCGAGGGCCGCCACGACGACCCGGCCACCGGGCTCCCCGTGTACGACACCTACGGCGTCAGCGGGCAGGCGCTGGCCGCCGTGTTCACCGCGTCCGGCGTCGACACGGTGGTCTTCGACATCCAGGACGTGGGCGCGCGCTTCTACACGTACATCTGGACGCTCTACGACTGCATGGCGGCGGCCGCGCTCTCCGGGAAGCGGTTCGTGGTGCTCGACCGGCCGAACCCGGTGACCGGGCGGGCGGCGAGCGGACCCGTGCTCGACAGGGCGTTCGCGACCTTCGTCGGGCGCGAGCCGATCGCGCAGGCGCACGGGATGACGGTGGGCGAGCTGGCCCGCCTCTTCGACGCCGAGTTCCTGGGCGGGCGGGTCCGGGTGGAGACGGTACGGATGGCCGGCTGGCGGCGCGGCGGCTTCTTCGACTCCACGGGGCTGCCCTGGGTCCCGCCCAGCCCCAACATGCCGACCCCGGACACGGCGCTGGTCTACGCGGGCACCTGCCTCTTCGAGGGCACCAACCTGTCCGAGGGGCGCGGCACCACGCGGCCCTTCGAGCTGCTCGGCGCCGAGGGGATCGACGCGCGGTGGGCGGCCGCGGCGGGCGCCCTGGACCTGCCCGGGGTGCGCCTCCGCGAGGCGTACTTCACCCCCACCTTCTCCAAGTTCCAGGGAAGGACCGTGGGCGGCGTCCAGCTCCACGTCCACGACCGCGAGTCGTACGACGCGGTGCGCACCGGCATCGCGCTCCTCGTGACGGCGAAGAAGGTGTGGAGCGGCTTCGCCTGGCGGCCGGACCACTGGATCGACAAGCTCACCGGGTCGGCGGCCGTGCGCACCCTGATCGACGCGGGCGCGGACACCGACGAGGTGGTGGGCGCCTGGCAGAGCGGCCTTGCGGCCTTCCGGGCGACCCGGGCGCGGTATCTGCTCTACCGGTGAGCGCCCGGGGGAAAACCCCCGGCCGGGACGGTGGTTGGCGGGATGGGCCCGGGGCCCGCCCGGCCGGGAGGCTGGGGCCATGCATCTGTTCCACGACACCCACCACCGCCTGCGCCAGTCCTTACTGCTCCTGCTCGGCCTCACGCTCGGCGTGTTCACGGCGGCCGCCCCTGGCGCCAGGGCAGCCGAACCGCACTCCCCGGAACGGCAGTTGGCCCGCTCGGCCCAGCCCCTCGACGACCTGCGGCCGCTGGGCCGTATGGTCGGCTCGGCGGACATCGTGGGCCTGGGCGAGGCGACGCACAACTCGCACGAGTTCTTCGCGACCAAGCGGCGTGTGTTCCAGTACCTCGTCGAGAACAAGGGCTTCACCACCTTCGCCCTGGAGACGGCCTGGTCCTCGGGGATGCGCGTCAACGCCTATGTGCTGCGCGGCGAGGGCGACCCCGAGCGGATCGTGCGCGAGGAGTTCCAGAGCTCGTACGCGATGTGGGAGACCCACGAGTACCTGGACCTGATCCGCTGGATGCGCGCCTACAACCTGCACCACGTCCGCAAGGTGCAGTTCATGGGCGACGACATGGGATACGCGGGCCCGGAGCTCTTCGACGAGGTGGGCGCGTACACCGCGAAGCACTACCCCGCGCTGCTGCCCCGGCTCACCGCCCTCTACCGGGGCGCCCGGCCCACCGCGGGTGTCGGTGCCACCATGGAGGCCATGCTCAAGCGGCCGCTCGCCGAGCGCAGGCGGCAGGCCGACGAGCTGCGCCAGGCCTACGACCTGCTGCGCGGGCAGCGCCCCGGCCCGGACCGGAGCGAGCACGCCTGGATCCTCCAGTACGCGCGCACCCTCGCGCAGACCGGCGCCATGTGGTCCTTCGACTTCTTCGACCCGGACCAGCTCAAGGAGTCCCGGCGCTACCGGGACCGGGTGATGGCCGAGAACACGGTGTGGTGGCAGCGGCAGACCGGCCACAAGGTGCTGCTCTCCGCGCACAACGGCCATGTGGCGTACGCGCCGACGCTGAGCGCCGAGTACCCCAAGGCCCAGGGGGCCTATATCCGGGACGCGGTCGGGGCCGCGTACATGAACATCGGGTTCACCTTCGGGCAGGGCTCGTTCAACGCCATGGACCTGAACGACCCGGCCGAGCCGATCCGCGAGTTCACCGTCGGGCCGCTGGGGCCGGGCAGCAACGAGGAGGTCCTGGAGCGGGTCTCGCCGCGCGACTACTACCTCGATCTGCGCCGGGTCGCACGGCCCGCGAAGGACTGGCTGGGCGTGTTCCGGCCGACGCGGTCCATCGGCAACTCCTGGCCCCAGGACGACGAACAGGTCCGGCTCGGACCCTCGTTCGACGTACTGGTGCACCTCCACCGCGTGACGGCGGCACACCGGCTCTGACCTCCACCGATCGCGTCCGTTCCGAGACGTCCCGGATATGGTCAGCCCTCCGGTCCGGCGGGACGATATGAGGCCTCAGTCCCCCTCATCGTCAGCGAACGGACCGGAGGGCCAGGTCATGACGGACATCGGAGTCGAGCCGTATCGGGAGATCACCTTCGACGCGGACGGCGACGCCGCCCCGGCGGAGCGCAGGGCCCTCGCGGAGCTGGACGTCACCGATCTGGTGATGTTCTCGCACGGCTGGAACAACACGCCCTCGGTGGCGACGGCCCTGTACCGCCGCTTCTTCGCGCCCTTCCCCGGCCTGCTGGCCGAGGCGGGCGCGGCGGCGTCCGGGGTGCGCCTCGGGTACGCCGGCATCGTCTGGCCCTCCATCCGCTTCGCCGACGAGAACATCCCCGACTTCCCGCACGCCGCCCTGGCCACGGAGCCGTGCGCGGGCCTGGACCCGGCGACCGTGGCGGCGCTGAAGCGGGCCTTCCCCGGGCACGAGGTGACCGTCGACGCGCTGGCCCATCTGCTCGCCGAACGGCCGGACGCGGAGGAGGCTTTCCGCCAGTTCGGCCTCCTCACCCGCGCCCTGGTCGCGGACGACGCGGAATCGACTGGCTTCGCGGCCGACACGGTGGACGACGGGGCGGCCGGCGCGGCCCTGCTGACCGACGACACCCTCGGCCTGTGCCGGGACTTCACGCTCGCCCTCTCGGACACCGGTATGCCGGTCGAGCCGGGCCCGCCCGGCCCCTCCTTCTCGCTCGGCCGCTCGCTCAAGCACCTGTGGGACGGCGCCAAGGAGGTGCTGCGCCAGACCACGTACTACGAGATGAAGCGCCGGTCCGGCAAGGTCGGCCAGCTCGGGCTCGGGCCGCTGCTCGGTGAGCTCGCCCGGGCCAGACCGGCGATGCGGATCCACCTGGTGGGGCACAGCCAGGGCGGGCGCCTGGTCGCGTTCGCGCTGAAGGGGCTGCCGGACGGGGTCCGCAACGTCAAGTCGGTGACCCTGCTCGAAGGAGCCTTCTCGCACTACGCGTTCGCCGAGCAGCTGCCGTCCGGGCTGCGCGGCACGGGCGCGCTCGCGGCGCTGCACCGCCGGGTCGACGGCCCGGTGGTCTCCTGCTACTCCCGCTTCGACACCGCCCTCGGCGTGATCTACCCCCTGGCGTCCAAACTCGCCGGTGACTACGAGGGGGCGCTGGAGCTCGACCGCCGCTGGTGGGCCATCGGCCACGACGGCATCCAGGCGGTGGCCCCCTGCACCCAGCTCACCCTGGCGGAGGTGCTGCGCGACGGGGTCCCGGACTCGGGCTGCGTGAGCGTGAACGCGGAGTCGGTGGTCAGAGCGGGCGGCCCCCCATCGGGCGCCCACTCCGACATCTGCCACCCGGAACTGGCGAGGGTGGTGCTGGCGGCGGGCCGCATCGGCTGTGTATAGCCGATGCGGGTTGCGCATACCGACCCGCGGCCGAACGACAACTCACCGATGCGAAGCGAACTCCACGACCTGCTGATACGTGGGCCGGTTCTGCCAGTTGATCGCGTTCTGGCTGATCCCGCCCAGCGGCCGCTGGACAATGGAGTCGGCACACCACTGATCCCCGGCGGCGCACCCCGCGTCACCGGGATACACCTGCGCGGGCGTCTTCGCCGCGGCCTGCTTCAGCGTGGCGAGCAGCACGTCCCGGCACGCGGCCAGCTTCCCGTCGCCACAGTACGTACGGGCCAGCGGCCCCTGTACGGCCTCCCCCAGCACCGCCCGCAGATCCTTGTCCGCATAGCTCCACCAGCCGCTCTGGAAGGCGGACCCGGCGTGCGCCCCGGTCGGGCCGTGCCCGGCCGACGGCGCCTCGTCGACCGACTGGACCGACGTGAGCGCCGCGTACAGCCCGTCCCCGAGCCCCGGCCGGAACTCGGCCTCGACCATCAGCGGCCACCAGGCGTCCATCAGCCGCACGGCCTCGGGGTGGGTGTAGGTGCGCGAGCCCTGAGCCGTCTCCCTGCGCTGGCTCCCGTCCGCCTTCCACGACTCCAGCTGCTGGACGGCGGTGGCGAGTTGCGGGTCGGTGACGGGCGCGCTGCGGATGACCTTCAGGAGCTCGGGCAGCACGTCCTCGCCGCGCAGATCGGTGACGGCGGCCTGCGCCATGGCCCGGGTGAGCGCGGAGCGGGTCACCCCGCCCTGCGCGACCAGCGCCTTGACCCGGTCGTCGAGCAGGTTGCCCCGGTGCACCGAGCCGTTGCCGAACCCGGCGGAGGTGTACTCCTTGGCCTGCTTGTTGTTCCAGGAGATGTAGTAGTCCTGCCCGACCGACTGCGGGTGCTGGGCGGGCGGGGTGTACGCGGCGGTGTTGTACGCCGGGTCGAAGCCCTGCCACTCATGGGCCCGGTCGGCCGCGATCGGCAGCGACGGGTCGACGGCGGGGTTGCGGACCGGGTTCTTGCCGCTGTTGTAGTACGCGGCGGTGCGCGAGTCCGCGTAGAACCAGTTGAAGGCGTAGTCGACGTGCTGGGCGGCCTGCTGGAAGGTGGCCGCGTCCTTCACGTACGTCGGGTCGTTGAACATCTGGAAGCCGATGATCGAGTCGGCGTCGTGGCGGTAGGTCGAGCGCAGTGAGGTGTACGCGACCTGCTTGCCGCCGACCTTGGCGCGGGCGGTGACGATGCCGTAGTTGGTGCGCCAGACCTGCATCCGGTAGGAGCCGGCGGCCGTGTTGTCGGCGGTGGTCGGCTTCCAGGCGTTCTTCTTCTCCAGCTTCTCCATCGGGGTGCACACGCCCCGGTAGAGGTAGTGGCTGTCGTCCTGGCAGAGTTCGACGGCGTAGGTGTCGGTGATGTCCTGTCCGGCGGAGGTGGCCGACCAGGCGTAGTCCTGGCCCCGGCCGAGCTGGACGTACATGCCCACACCGGCGAAGGAGGCGCCGCGGGCGCTGATGCCCGGGCCCTGGATCTCCTGGAGCATCAGCAGCTGCGGCGCGAAGTAGCCGGTCTGCGGCCCGAAGACGGCCACCGGGTTGCCGCTCGCGGTGCGGCTGCCGGAGACGAGCAGCGCGTTGGACATCCCGCGCGGCCTGCCGAGGTCGATGCCGGGCAGGGCGCCGTTGTCGAAGATCCCCTTGAGCGGCTTGAGCCGCTCCGGGACGCGCACGTCCGCCTTGGCCTTGGTGACGGCCGAGCCGGTGCGGTCGTAGACGAGCTGCTCCGGGACGACCGTGCCGGGGTCGGGCATCGCGGTGCCCTGCGGGTCGGCGGGCCTGGTGGCGTACGGGAAGCTGGTGCCGTCGTGGACGGTGAGGACGGCCTCGGGGTCGTTGCGCTCGCGGAAGGACTCCCAGACCTTGGTGCCCTCGGCGACTCCGTACTTGGCCTGCGCGGCCTGGAGCGAGAGCGCGGCCTGCACCTCGCCGCCCCCGCCCCCGCCGAACAGCCCGCCGACGACGGAGGCGAGCGCGATCAGGTCGGTGACCTTGAACGGCTGGATCTCGCCGATGTTGGTGATGGCGTCGATCTTGCCGGTGAGGACGTACTCACCGGGGAAGTACCGGCCGTCCTTGGACTGCTTGGCGTAGGCGTTGATGCCGTCGACGTACGCCTGGGCGTCGGCCATCGCCTGTTCGCCGCGCGGGCCGTTGGTGGTGCGGATCCGGTCGACCTGGGACTGGAGGTCGGCCTCGGTGTACGGGGCCTGCGGCCAGAACTCCTGCTCCAGGCCCTGGTTGGCGAGCGCGCCGCCCGCGAACGAGGTGAGCTCGCCGCGCCCGATGTGGCGGAACAGGTCCATCAGCCAGAGCCGGTCCTGGCCGGCCGCGTAGCCCGCGCCGTACTCGGTCCCGTACCTGGTCGTGCCCTTGATGTGCGGGACGCCGGTCGCCTTGTCCCGGGTGATGGTGACGTCCGGGCGCGGTGAGCTGGTGGAGGCCGCCTGGCCGCTGGGCACCCCGAACGAGGCGTCGTTGAAGAAGGAGTTGAGCTTGTCGTCGGTGAGCGAGGACTGCCCGGCGACGAGCGCGTCGTACTTGCCGAGCTGGTCGTCGCTGTGCGCGGGATGGGTGCCGAAGGCCTTGTTGCCCAGGATCTCGACGAGGGTGGCGTTGCCGTTCTCGCCGGGCGGCAGGATGTCGCCGCACTGCCCGAGGCAGTAGTCGCCGCCCGGCGGTTCGGCGGCGGCGTCGGCCTGGCTGAGGGGGGCGAGCAGGGCCGCCGAGAGGGCGATCACGGTGGCGGCGGTGGCGGTTCTGAGCCGTGCGGTGGGTCGTCGCATGCGTGCTCCTAGTGAGGACCGATGCGGCGGAGGTTACTGAGGGGTACCGCCGGAGGGAAGATGAACACACGTCACCTTTCCCGAACGTGCGTGACCTTCCCGGAATCGTCACAGGGCGGAGCCGAGGGGCGCTCGACGCACTCCGGGGGGCGTGCGACGGATTCCGGTCAGCGCCGCCTGATGGGGCCCATCGGATTTTCGATGGAGCCGGATCGGGTAGCCGTACGTCCATTCCTCGACGCCGAGCATTCACCGAAGTAGTGAGCGACGGAGGTGGCAGGGCCATGGCTGGTTTCCGCAGCCTTGCGAGACAGGTGCGCGATCCCGGGAACGATCTCGCACTGCGCCGGTATTCACTGCGCAAGTGCCTTGAGCGGTTCGCCCCTTATGGACACCGGGCGACCTGGGACCATCTGTGTGTCAGGCACCGCATCGCGCCCGAGGACCGGGCGCCCGATCCGGCGCGGCTGGTGGCCGCGCTCGACGAGCTGGAGGCGGCGCGGGCCGTCTGGCTCGGATACGAAGCGGAGTTCGCGGCCCGCAGGAAGCGTGAGAAGCACGCCGGCCTGCGGATCCCCGGCTCCTTCGACGACTGGCACCGGCGCACCTGGGGCGGTTTCGGGGTGGCGTGGTGCGACGACCCGTCGGTGCATCCGACGCAGCCGCTGGCCGAGGTGCTCGGCCGGATCATCGCCGCGCTGCGCACGGGGCCCGGCGCGGGCTGCCCGGTCTGCGCCGGGCAGCGGCTGGTGTGGCAGCGGGACCTGGACCACGACCCGTGGTGCGGCCCGGTCTGCACCGGGTGCGGAATCCTGGTGCCGCAGCCGGTGCTGACGGCCGAGGCGCTGGTGCGCTCCAAGGTGGTCAGGCGCCGCGAGCTGGCATCGGTGGCATGAGACACGCGGGGGCGGCACGCGGCCGGGGGCGGCCCCGTGCCGCCCCCGCGCTGTCGCGCCGCCGGCGTCCGTCGCGTACGGCCGGCAGCTCCCGTACGACCTCGTACGGCTAACAGGTCTCGCACGAGGCGGCGTCCGGCGCGGGCCGCCGCTGCTTCTTGCGCTCGGGCAGCAGCCGCGAGCCGGTGAGGCGCTCGCCGGAGATGTCGTCCGGGTTGGACAGGACACAGGTCTCCAGCGACAGACAGCCGCAGCCGATGCAGTCCGTCAGATGGTTGCGCAGCCGGTTCAGCTGCTTGATGCGCTCGTCGAGTTCGGAGCGCCAGGTCTCGGAGAGCCGCGCCCAGTCCTCACGGGTGGGGGTGCGCTCCTCGGGGAGTGCGGCCAGCGCGTCGCGGATGGTGGCGAGCGGGATGCCGACGCGCTGGGCGGCCCGGACGAAGGCGACCCGGCGCAGTACGTCACGGCTGTAGCGGCGCTGGTTGCCCGAGGTGCGGCGGCTGCTGATCAGACCCTTGGACTCGTAGAAGTGCAGGGCGGACACGGCGGCCCCGCTGCGGGCGGACAGCTGGCCGACCGTGAGCTCATGGACCTTCTCTGGAATCTGCGGCACCCCCGCAACCCTACTGCGCGGCCGCGATCACCGTTGACAGCGGGCACCGACCCCAGCATGCTGAGCAAGCGCTTGGACAGGGGCGGCGCGAAGCAGTCGAACGCATGCGAGAGAGGCAGGAACCGGGCATGGCAGAGCCGAGGATCTTCACCTCCGCCGACGAGCTGAAGGCCGGAGTGGGCGAGCCGCTCGGGTACAGCGACTGGCTGGAGGTCGACCAGGGGCGCATCGACCTGTTCGCCGACGCCACCGGGGACCACCAGTGGATCCATGTGGACCCGGCGCGGGCCGCGGCGGGCCCCTTCGGGACCACCATCGCGCACGGCTATCTGACGCTCTCGCTGCTGCCCGCGCTCGTACCGCAGGTGCTGCGCGTCGAGGGCATGAAGATGGGCATCAACTACGGCACCGAGAAGGTCCGTTTCCCCGCCCCGGTCCCGGTCGGCTCACGGCTGCGCGCCACGGCGGTCCTCACGGACGTGGTGGAGGCGGGGGGCGGGGTGCAGGTGACCGCGAAGGTGACGGTGGAGCGGGAGGGCGGCGAGAAGCCGGTGTGCGTGGCGGAGTCGGTGTCGCGGTACTTCTTCTGAGGGCGGTGCTCTTCTGCGGGCCGGTGGCGGCCCGGTCGCGCCCACGCGGCGGAGCCGCACATCGACGCGGCCCCGCGCCCCTGTAGGTGCGGTCACTCCCGACTAACCGCCCTGCGCCCCCACCATCCGCAACACCAGATCCGCGTACAGCTCGCCCACCTCGTCCGGAGTGCGGCGGCCCTGGGCGTTGAACCAGCGGGCCACGTCGATGCAGAGCGACAGCACCGCGAGCGTGGTGCCGGGCACGTCCGGTACGTCGAACTCGCCCGCCGCCACACCGTCGTTGAGGATGCGCCGCACGGCCGCGTCGCTGCGGCGGCGCAGCCCCACGATCTCGGTGCGGTGCTCCTCGCCGAGCGCGTCGAGCTCGTACTGGACCACGCGCGCGGTCATGTGGTGCCCGGCGTGCCATCGGACGAACGAGCGCACGGCGCCGGCGAGCCGCTCGGCGGCGGTGCCCCGGGCGTCCGCCGCCGTCTCCAGGATCTCCAGGGCCTTGTCGTGGCCGATCCGGCTGATCCGGTGGAGCAGCTCTTCCTTGGTCTTGTAGTGGATGTAGAGCGCGGCCGGGCTCATCCCGGCGCGGCCCGCGATGTCACGGGTCGTCGTGGCGTGGTAGCCGCGCTCCGCGAAGGCCTCCACGGCGGCGACGAGCAGCCGCCGGGCGGCCTCGGGCGTGACCTCGCCCCACGGCCGGTCCTCGCCGCCCACCATCTCGTCCGCCGCACTCATCGCCCGCCCTTTCGTTCCTTCGGACGAACACCATACCCCGAGGGTGAGCAAGCGCTTAGCTCCGCGCTACAGCTTCTGGAACGGGTCGTGCTCGGCGAGCAGCTTCTCCAGACGGGCCTGGTCGACCCGGGAGACGATCTGCCCGGCCTCCTGGCGGTCGCGCACCACCTTGGCGAGCGTGAAGGCGGAGGTGACGAGGTAGAGGACGGCGATCCCGAGGAAGGCCCGCACCCAGGCGTCGGCCTGGAGCCGGGTGATGCCGACGGCCGTGGCCGTGATGGCGACGGCGAAGGACGCGACGGCCTGTCCGTAGTACGCGGCCGTGTTCTGCTGTTTGACCGGTGTCTCACTCATGGGCCCAGCATGCGGCGGGTGTGGCCGGGGCCACATCCGCTCACGTACTCAGGACGTACTCAAAGTCAGGCTCTCAGAACGCCGAGACGCCGGTCTCCGCCCGGCCGATGATGAGCTTCTGGATCTGGCTGGTGCCCTCGTAGAGCGTCATCACGCGCGCGTCGCGCACCAGCTTGCCGACCGGGTACTCGTCGATGTAGCCGTAGCCGCCGTACACCTGGAGGGCGTTGTTGGCCGCGCGCACGGCGGCCTCGGAGGCGAACAGCTTGGCCTTGGAGGCGGCGGTGGCGAACTCCTCGCCCCGGTCGATGAGATCGGCGACCCGCCAGGTCAGCAGCCGGGCCGCGTCCAGGTCCACCGAGATGTCGCTGATCAGCTCCTGGACCAGCTGGTAGTGGGCGATGGACCGGCCGAACTGCTCGCGCTGCCCGGCGTACGCGACCGCCGCGTCCAGCGCCGCCCGGGCGATGCCGACACAGCCGGCCGCCACCGACATCCGCCCCTTGGCCAGCGCCGACATGGCGATCGAGAAGCCCTTGCCCTCCGGCCCGAGCAGCGCGTGCGCGGGCAGCCGTACGTCCTGGAGGACCACCTCCGCGGTCGCCTGGCCGCGCAGACCGAGCTTGCCGTGGATGGGGCGGCGGCTCAGGCCCGGGGTGTCGGTCGGCACCAGGAAGGCGGAGACGCCGCGGTGGCCGGGGGCGTCGCCGGTGCGGGCGAAGAGCAGCACCACATCGGCCCAGGTGCCGTTGGTGATGAACATCTTGGAGCCGTTGACCAGATAGCCGTCGCCGTCCGGCACCGCCCGGGTCGCCAGGTTCCCGGCGTCCGAGCCGGTGCCGGGCTCGGTCAGCCCGAAGCAGCCCAGCGCCTCTCCCGAGGTGAGCCGGGGCAGCCAGGACCGCTTCTGCTCCTCGCTCCCCCAGTGCGCGATCGTCTTGGCGACCAGGCCGAGCGAGACGGAGACGATGCCGCGCACCGAGGAGTCGCCGCGCCCGAGCTCCTCGGTGACCAGGCAGTACGCGAGGTGGTCGCCGCCCGAGCCGCCGTACTCCTCGGGGATGGTGAGCCCGAGGAACCCGAGCGCGCCCAGCTTCTTCACGATGCCCCGGTCGACGCTCTCGGCGCGGTCCCAGGCGGCGGCGTACGGGACGACCTCGCGGGCGACGAAGTCCTCGGCGAGCCGCCGCACCGCGGCCTGCTCCTCGCTCAGCTCCAGGTTCATCTCGCTCGCACCCCAGGTAGTCCGCTCGGGCGGCGCCCGGCCGCCATTTAATTACCACTGCTAGTTTTCTCTGCGCAGGCCTACTATGTGCCGCATGGCCCGACCGCGCAAGCCCCTCCTCAGCCACGACCGGATCGTCGCGGCGGCGAGCGCGCTCGTGGACGCCGAAGGGCTGGCGGCCGTCTCCACCCGCCGCCTCGCCGCCGAGCTGGGCGTGAGCGGGCCCTCCCTCTACAACCACTTCCGCACCAAGGACGAGATCCTGGAGGCGGTGGCGGACGCGACCTCGGCGCAGGTCGACCTGTCGATGTTCGAGGCGGGCGACGGCCGGGGCTGGCGCGCCGCGCTGCACGACTGGGCCGTCGCCTACCGCGCGGTCCTCACCGGCCACCCCAACATCGTCCCGGTGCTCGCCCGGGGCCCGGGCCGGCGCCCCGCGGGGCTGCGGCTCGCGGACGCGGTCTTCGGCGGGATGGTCGCGGCGGGCTGGCCGCCCGCGCAGGCCACCCGGATCGGCGCGCTGATGCGGTACTTCGTCATGGGCTCGGCGCTCGGCTCCTTCGCCCGCGGCTTCGTGGACGACGAGACGGCGTACGACCCGGCCGACTACCCCCATCTCGGCCAGGCCCATCTGCTTGCCGAGCGCCAGGAGGAGATCGACGAGGGTGCCTTCCAGACCGGGCTGCGCGCGCTCCTGGACGGGCTCCAGGCGCAGTACGACGCCCTCCCCGAGCGGGCCCGCCGGTCAGCCGCCCACGGTTCGACCCCGGCCAAACGGTGACAGCGGCATCCTGGAGGCATGACCACTACAACGGGATCGGGACTCGCCGCGTTCGCCGCGCTGCTCGCCGACGAGACCCGGGCAACCTTCTGCCTGGCGCTGCTGGACGGGCGCGCCTGGACCTCGGGCGAGCTGGCGCGGTACGCGAAGGTCGCCCCCTCCACCGCCAGTGAGCACCTGGGCAAGCTGGTGGCGGGCGGGCTGCTCTCCGAGGAGCGGCAGGGGCGGCACCGCTATGTGCGCCTCGCCGACGCCGGGGCCGCCCACCTCGTCGAGGAGCTGGCGGCCCGGACCGCGCCCGCCCCGCCGCGCACCCTGCGGGCCGCGTCGGCGGGCAGCGCGATGGCCCGCGGCCGCACCTGCTACGACCACCTCGCCGGGCGCCTGGGCATCGCCGTCACCGACGCGATGACGCTACGGGGGCTGCTCACCCAGGACGCCGGGTTCGCGCTGACCCGCGAAGGGGTGCGCTGGTACCGGGAGTTGGGGCTCGCCCTCGACCACCGGGGCAGGCGCCCGCTGGTGCGTTCGTGCCTGGACTGGACCGAGCGCCGCCCCCATCTGGCGGGGGTGGCCGGGGCCGTCCTGTGCGCGCACGCGCTGGACGCCGAGTGGTGCGTACGGATCGGCTCCGAGCGGGCGGTCCGGGTGACACCGGCGGGCGAGGAGGCCCTGTCCGAGCTGCTCGGCATCGAGAAGGCGAGCCTGCGGTGAGCGGGCGGCGGGGCCGCCGGCGGATAATTCGGTGAGCGCCGAACAGTCGCGGCCGTACCGTCGGCACATGACGAACTCCTCGCACACCGGGCGCGGCTCCGAAGGACTCGCCCTCGCCGCCGCCGCGGTCTCCGTGGTGCTGTGGGCCTCGGCCTTCGTGTCGATCCGCAGCGCCGGCGACGCCTACTCCCCCGGGGCGCTGGCCCTCGGCCGGCTGCTCTCGGGCACCGTCGTGCTCGGCGTGTTCCTCGCCGTGCGGCGCGAGGGGCTGCCGCCGCGCGCCGCCTGGCGCGGCATAGCCCTGTCCGGACTGCTGTGGTTCGGCCTCTACATGGTGGTGCTCAACTGGGGCGAGCAGCAGGTCGACGCGGGGACGGCGGCGATGGTCGTCAACATCGGGCCGATCCTGATCGCCCTGCTCGGCGCCCGCTTCCTCGGCGAGCGGCTGCCGCCCCGGCTGGTGGCGGGCATGGGCGTCTCGTTCGCGGGCGCGGTGGCGGTCGGCCTGTCGATGTCGGGCGAGGGCGGCGCCAATGTGCTCGGGGTGGCGCTGTGCCTGCTGGCGGCGGTGACGTACGCGGGCGGGGTCGTGGCGCAGAAGCCCGCGCTCGCCCACGCCAGCGCGCTCCAGGTCACCTTCTTCGGCTGTCTGGTGGGGGCCGTGGCCTGTCTCCCCTTCAGCGGGCAGCTGGTCGCGGACGCGGCCGACGCGCCGGCCCCGGCCACCGTGAACATGGTCTACCTCGGCGTCTTCCCGACCGCGCTCGCCTTCACGACCTGGGCGTATGCCCTGGCCCGTACGACGGCTGGCCGGATGGGCGCGACCACCTATGTGGTGCCCGCGCTGGTGGTGCTGATGTCCTGGCTGGTCCTGGACGAGGTCCCGGCGTGGCTCACCCTGGTGGGCGGCGCGCTGTGCCTGGCGGGCGTGGGCGTCTCCCGCTCCCGCCCCCGGCGCCGTACGGACCGTACGGAACCGGTGGGCGAGGGCGTCGCGGTGGCGGCGGAGCCGGAGGTCGCGGGCGGGACCCGCTGACGCTTCCCGCTAGAAGACCACCAGTCCCGCTAGAAGACCACCAGGGCCCGGCCGCCCTTGCCCGCGAGCATGTTGTCGAACGCGGCCGGGATCCCGTCCAGAGCGATCCGCTCCGAGACCATCGCGCCCAGGTCCAGACGCCCGGCCCGGACGTGCTCGGCGAGCACCGGCAGGTCGCGTGCCGGGTCGGTGTTGCCGTACACGCAGCCGGAGAGCGTACGGCCCCAGTGGAAGATCTCCAGCGCGTTGAAGGAGACCTGCTCCTCCTTGCCGCCGATGCCGACGACCGTGGTGCGGCCGCCGCGCCGGGTGGACTCCCAGGCGGTACGGATCGTCACCGCGCGCCCGACGCACTCCACGGCCACGTCCACGCCCTGGCCGCCGGTCAGCCGGCGGATGTCCTTGGCGGTCGTCTCGGAGGCGACGACGAAGTCGGTGGCGCCCGCCCGCCGGGCCAGCTCCTCCTTGGCCGGGGAGACGTCGACCGCCACGATCCGCGCGGCGCCCGCGATCCGGGCCGACTGGAGGGTGGCCAGACCCACCCCGCCGGCGCCGAACACCGCGACCGTCTCGCCCTCGCGCACCTTGGCCGAGTGGTGGACGGCGCCGTAGCCGGTGAGGACCGCGCAGCCGAGCAGGGCGGCCTCGGTGAGCGGGATGCCCTCGGGCAGCGGCAGCAGGCAGTTCTGCGCCACCACCGTCTCCTCGGCGAAGGCGGCGACGTTGAGGCCGGGGTGCAGCTCGGTCCCGGCGGCCGTGCGCGCGTACACCGCCCCCACCCCCGTCAGCGCGTTCGCGCAGAGCCAGACCTCGCCCAGCGAGCAGGGGTGGCAGTCGCCGCACGAGGGCGCCCAGTTGAGGACCACGCCGTCACCCGGCGCCACCGAGGTGACCCCTTCGCCGACGGACACCACCGTGCCCGCGCCCTCGTGGCCGAGGACGGCCGGGACGGGCACGCGCATGGTGCCGTTGGTGAGCGACAGGTCGGAGTGGCAGACCCCGGCGGCGGCGAGGCGGACCCGCACCTGGCCGGGGCCGGGCTCGGGGAGTTCTATCTCGGTGACCTCCAGCGGGGAGCCGATGGAGGGAAGGACGGCGGCGCGGACCACGTTGCTGCTCCCGGGTTCGGAGAGGGGCGGAGGGGAAGGGGCGTCGGAGCCGCTTCAGAACGGCGTCAGAACGGCTTCAGAACTGGAGGGACTTGGTCTGGAGGTACTCGGTCAGGCCGTGCGGGCCGAGCTCGCGGCCGACGCCGGACTGCTTGTAGCCGCCGAACGGGGCCAGCGGGTTGAACCGGCCGCCGTTGATGTCGACCTGACCGGTGTCCATCCGCCGGGCGAAGGCGACCGCCTCCGCCTCGTCCCCGGCCCAGACCGCGCCCGCCAGCCCGTACACCGTGCCGTTGGCGATCCGCAGGGCGTCGTCCTCGTCCTCGTAGCGGATGAGCGAGACGACCGGGCCGAAGATCTCCTCCTGGGCGATGGCCATGCCCGGCTCCACGTCGGCGAAGACGGTCGGCGCCACGTAGTACCCCTGCTCCAGCGGGGCCTCGACGCCGCCCGCCACCAGCCGGGCCCCCTCCTCCACGCCCTGGGTGATGTAGCCGCGCACCCGCTCGCGCTGCCTGGCGTTCACCAGCGGACCCACGCGCTCACCCGCCGGGTACTTGGCGACGGCCGCCTTCGCGAGCTCCACCGCCTCCTCGTACCGGTCGGTGTGGACCAGCATCCGGGTCCAGGCGCTGCACGTCTGGCCCGCGTTGTTCATCACGTTGGCGACGCCGACGGCGACCGCCTTGGCGAGGTCGGCGGAGGGCAGGATGACGTTGGCGGACTTGCCGCCCAGCTCCAGCGCGACGCGCTTGACGGCCCCGCCCGCGGCGGCGCCGATCTGCCGGCCCACGGCCGTGGAGCCGGTGAAGGAGACCAGGTCGATGCCCTCGTGGGCGGCGAGCGCCTGGCCCGCGACCGGGCCGAGGCCGGTGACCAGGTTGAACACGCCGGCGGGCAGCCCGGCCTCGTGCACCGCCTCGGCGAAGAGCCGCGCGGTGAGCGGGGTGTCCTCGGCGGGCTTGAGCACGACCGTGCAGCCCGCCGCGAGCGCGGGAGCGACCTTGGCGACGATCTGGTGCAGCGGGTAGTTCCAGGGCGTGATCGCGCCGACCACGCCGACCGGCTCGTGGAAGACGGTGGAGTTGCCGATCCTCTCCTCGAAGCCGTACGTGGCGGCGAGTTCGGCGTACGAGCCGGCCACCGCGATCGGCAGGCCGACGTGCACCTGCTGGGCGAACTGCTCGGGCGCCCCGAGTTCGGCGGTGACGGTCGCGGCGATCTCGTCCTTGCGGGCGGCGAGCCGGTCCCGCAGGGCGGCGATCAGCGCGGCGCGCCCGGCGGGCGGGGTCGCGGCCCAGCCGGGCAGCGCGGCGCGGGCCGCGCGCACGGCCGCGTCGACGTCCTCGGCGGTGCCCGCCGGGACGTGCGCGATGACCTGCTCGTCCGCCGGGTTCACCACGGCGATCGTGTCGCCGCCCGCGGCGGGCGTCCACCGGCCGCCTATGTACATCCCGTCGTGGGCGTTCATCGCACTCCTCCTGAGCCTGGGGGTCGGGGACCCAAACTAGCGCCGGTAGTTTTCCGGCACCAGGGGCCGCCCGGCCAGTCCCGCCCCAGGAGGAGGCTATGCGGTCCGTCCGGGGCCCCGGACGGCGGTCAGATGGGCGAAGACCACGACGTTGCTCTCATAGCCCTTCTTGCGGTCGAACTTGCCGCCGCAGGTGATCAGCCGCAGCTCCGGCCGGTTCCTCGGGCCGTACACCTCCTGGTCGGGGAAGCTCGCCTTGTCGTACTTGCGCACCGCGTCCACGGTGTAGACCGCGGTCCGGCCGTCGGCGCGCCGGGCCTCCACGAGCCTGCCGGGCTTCAGCATCCCGAGGTTGGCGAAGACGGCCGCGCCGGTGCGGGTGTCGCGGTGGCCCACCGCGACGGCGGTGCCGCTCTCGCCCGGGCTGGGCCCGCTCTGGTACCAGCCCACCAGCTTGGGGTCGTCGACCGGCGGGGTGGCCAGATGGTGGCCCGGGTCGAGCCCGAGGCCGACGACCGGCGCCTTCAGGCTGAAGTATGGGATGGCGAGGCCGGTCGCCCGGGACGGCGGCAGCGGCCGGGGCGTCCGGGCGGGCGCCGGATGTCCGGCGGGCCTGCCGCGCCCGGCCGGGGCCGGCGCCCGTGCGTCCGGCGGGTCGG
>NZ_BAAACA010000027.1:0-47547 GCF_039521265.1 Streptomyces crystallinus
GGCGTGACGGGCGCGGGCACGGCGGCGGGTGCCTCGGCGACCGGGGCCGCGACCGGCTCCACCGGGGAGGGGGCCAGATGCGGCCCGGTCGGAACCGAGCCCTCCACCGGCACGAACTGACCGACGGCGGGCGGCTGTACGGCCGGGGTGGCCACCACCGGCATCACCGGCGACAGCGGCGCCTCGACGGGCGACGGCTGCTCGGCGGCGACGGCGTGAACGGGCGCGTGCGCGGGCGCGCCGACCGGAGCGAGCTCTTCCGGGACGACCGTTTCTGCGGCGCTGACCAGGCCGTTCACCGACTGCTGAGGTTCCTGCTGCGCAAGAGGCTGCTGGGGCTGGACCTCCTGCGGCGCAACTGCCTCGGCGGCCATGGGCTCGGGCTGCCGGACCTGCTGGGCCGGCTGCGGCTCGGGCTGCGGCGCCGGGGCCTGGGCGGCCTCCTGCGGCGCCACGGACTCCCACGGCGTCGCGCCCTGCGGCGGGAGCTCGCTCAACTGGGGGGCGGGCACCGGCGGGGCGGTTTCCTCGCGGGGCACGTCCAGGTACTCGGGGCCGGTGGTCGGCGGGCCCGGGGTGCGCGCCGGGGCCGGGTTCGCGGGGGCTCCGGCGGCGGGACCCCGGTCGGCCAGCGACCGTACGACACCGCCGGTGGCGTCCGGGACCGGCGGGCCCATGTGCAGCGGGCGGCGGGCGGTCGGGGGCGTCACGGCCGGGGCGGCGGCCGGGGTGCGCACGGCGCCCAGGTCCACCGAGCCGGAGTCACGGCCGCCGGCCTCGTGGGCGCCGGGCTCGACGGGCTGCTCCACGGCGGGGGCGGCGGGCGCCGGCGCGGGGGCCGCGAGCGGCGCGGGCGCGGACTGCGGGTCGATCCAGGCGCCCTGGGCGCCGGGCATCAGCAGGAGGTCGTCGTCGTCCGCGCCGAGCGCCGAACCGTCGGAGGGGTCGAGGAAGGTGTACGCGCCGGGAGCGGGGACGCCCGGCTGCTCCACCATGCCCGCGTCCTGAGGCAGCCCCTCGCCCGGGACCTGGCCGGTGTCAGTCATGCGTACCCCTCGCCCATCTGTAGTGCTTCTTCGGCATGCGCCCGGGGACCGCCCCACGCAACGAGCGCCCGCACCCGTCAACGAGAACGAGCGGGCACGCCGCGCGGTGCGAACGGCCCGCGAACACAAAGCATTGTCGCGGGAGATCGCCGACCTGGCGCCCCGTCTCGGCCACGGAACGTGTGGGGTGCGCCACGTTGCGCTCCCCCGGGATCCGACGTACCGCGACAGGGCCCCAAACCGGTTCCCCAATCCGGACATTGACGAACGTAGCGCCGAACGGCCCGGTGCGGTACAACAGTCGGCCAGCCTACCCCGGACGACACGCCGGAGAGATCACGGGGACCTTTCCCGGCGCCTTCCGGAGAGCAGGAATGCGACCGAGCGTTCGCGTTCCGACCAGGCGCTCGTGTCCAGGTCCACGGACTGGAGGAGGGCGCACTCCACGTCGTAGCCGCCGGCTTCGAGGGCCGCGCCGATCGCCTCGGCGCCGTCCCGGGTGGCGGCGTGCGCGACGATCCGCTCGGGGCGGCGGTCGGCGCAGGCGGCGACGACCTCCGCTCCCCCGCCGCCGACGCGCACCACGTCGGGCTCGGGCAGCGACTCCAGTACGTGCGGGGCGCGGCCCGCGACCACCTGGAGCTGGACGCCGAAGCCGCGGGCCGCGGCCTCGGTGCGGGCGCAGGCGTCCGGCTCGGCGTCGACGGCGATGACGGCGGCGCCGAACCGGGCGGCCTCCACGGACAGCGCGCCGGTGCCGCAGCCGATGTCCCAGACGAGGTCGCCGGTGCGCGGGCCGAGCCGGGCCAGCTGGGCGGCGCGCAGATCGGCGGACTCGCCCGCGCCGAGCCCCTCCCCATACGCGTGCGCGGGCAGCGCCCAGCCGCGCACCTGCTGCGGATAGCCGGGGTCGCGTCCGGCGATCCAGCCGGCGCCCGCCACCGGGCCCTGGCCGCCGCCGATCACTATGACGAGATTGGGGTCGCGCCAGGCGTGGTCGGCGACCTTGTCGGAGGTCAGGACGGTGACCTGCTCGCGCTCGCTGCCGAGTTCCTCGCAGATGACGAAGGTGCGGTGGACGCCCTCGAGGAGCAGGGCGAGCTCGGCGGGCCCGGCGCCCGGCGAGGTGAGGACGGCGACCTTGGTGTGCGCCCGGCACACGTTGACGGCGCGGCGCAGGGTACGGCGGTGGGCCACGACGATCTGGGCGTCGTCCCAGGGCATCCCGGCCCGGGCGAAGGCGGCGGCGACGGCCGAGACGGCGGGCACCACCTCGACCTCCAGGCCGTGCTCGGGGGCGCGCAGGGTGCGGACGACGCCGAAGAACCCGGGGTCCCCGTCGGCCAGGACGACCGCGCTGCCGCGGTGGCCGGCGATACGGCGGGCGGCGAGGTCGACGCTGCCGAGCCGGATCCGCTCGGCGCGCGGCGGCACCTCGGGCAGCGCCAGGTGGTGGGCGGCGCCGGCCACCAGGGTGGCGGCGGACAGCGCGGACCGGGCCGCCGAGGTGAGCGGCGAGCCGTCCCAGCCGATCACCGTCACGCGGTCGGCCATCGTCGTCAGTCTCCAGGAGTTGTCGCAGGTCGGGGCGGCCGCGGTGGGCCCGGCCAGGGTGAGGGTACCTGGTGCGGCGCGGGGCGGGCCGGGTGAGCGGGGCGGGCCCCGGTCAGTTCCAGTCGGCGAAGGAGGCGTACCCGGCGTCCGCGAGCTGGTCGGCGACGCCGTCGAGGTCCTCGGGGAGCAGGCTCCACACGATCAGGTCGGTGCGGAAGTCCGCCCAGCCGCCGTCCTCCGTCTGGGTCCGCGCTATCCAGGCGTTGCGCAGCACGCCCTCGCTGATGCAGCCGATCTTCTGGGCGACCTGCTGGGAGGCGGTGTTGTCGGCGGCGGTGCGCAGCTCGATGCGCTCGAAGCGCTGGTCCCGGAAGAGCCACTGCGCGGCGGCGAGCACGGCCTCGGTGGCATAGCCCTCGCCGCGCGCCCAGGGGGCGATGACATAGCCGACCTCGGTGGCCAGGGTGCGCCAGTTGGTGTTCTGCAGATGGACGACGCCGACCAGGCGCTGGGTGAGGAACTCGGTGACGGCGAAGACGATGCCGCGCCCCGAGGTGCGCTCGGCGGGCGCGTGCAGCCGTACGAACTCCAGGGCGTCGCGGGCCGTGTAGGGGTGGGGCACGGAGGTCCAGGCGATGACGTGCTCGTCGTTCATCATCTCGATGTGCGCCGGGATGTCGTCCTCGTCGAAGGCGCGCAGCACCAGCCGGTCGGTGCTGATGGAGATGTCCGGGAACACCGGGGTCGGGCTAGTCATGTTCCGCTCCATGCCGGGGGGGGACGGGTCGTCAGGCCGTAAAGGCACAGCATGCAGCATCGGCGCGGGGATGTGCATGGCCGGGGGGCGGGCCCCGGGGCGGCCGGGCACGCCCGGGCCCCGCCCACCGAGCGGTGTGCGGGGCCCGAAAGCGGTGGCCGGAACTGGCCGGTGCGGGTCAGGACTTGACGGCGCCGAAGGACGGGACGACCGAGCCCTGGTACTTGTCCTGGATGAACTTCTTGACCTCGTCGGAGTTCAGCAGCTTGGCCAGCTTCTGGATCCGCGGGTCGGCCTCGTTGCCCTGCTTGACGGCGAGGAAGTTGGCGTACGGGTTGCCGTCCGCCTTCTCCAGGACGAGCGCGTCCTTGGCCGGGCTGAGCTTGGCCTCGATGGCGTAGTTGCCGTTGATGACCGCGGCGTCGACGTCGTTGAGGGCGCGCGGCAGCGTGGCGGCCTCGATCTCCTTGAACTTCAGGCCCTTGCTGTCCTTGATGTCGGAGAGCTTGGCGGAGGTGCCGACGCCGTCCTTGAGGGTGATCAGGCCGTTGCCCGCGAGCAGCTGGAGCGCGCGGCCCTCGTTGGTGGTGTCGTTGGGGACGGCGACCGTCTGGCCGGAGGTGATCTCCTTGGCCGACTTGACCTTCTTGGAGTAGAGGCCGAGGGGCTCCAGCTCCACGTTGACGACCGGGACGATCGTCGTGTGGTTCTTCTTGTTGAAGTCGTCCAGGTACGGCTTGTGCTGGAAGAAGTTGGCGTCGACCTGGCCCTGCTGGGTGGCGGTGTTCGGCAGGACGTAGTCCGTGAACTCCTTGACCTCCAGCTTGAGTCCGGCCTTCTCCGCCAGGTTCTTCTTGACGAAGTTCAGGATGTCGGCGTGCGGGGTCGGGGACGCCGCGACGACGAGCGCCTTGCTGGGGTCGGCCGAAGCGCCCTTGGCGGACGAGGACTTCGGGTCGGAGGACGTGCCGCAGGCGGTGAGGCCGAGAGCGAGCGCGGCGGTGGCGGCGGCAGCGGCGGTGAGCTTGATGTTCTTACGCACGAAAAGTGCCTCTTTCTGGTGGTGCGGGTGGTCGCCCGGACAAGGAGTGCGGGCTCTGACGGAGGAGGTTCAGGAGGTGCGGCCCCGGCGGGCCAGCAGGCGCACGGCGCCGTCGCCGATCAGCTGGACCACGGTGACGATGGCGATGAGCACACCGACGGTGACGAGCATGAACGGGGTCTCGAAGCGCTGGAAGCCGTAGGTGATGGCCTTGGAGCCGAGGCCCTCGCCGCCGACCGCGCCGGCCATCGCCGAGTAGCTGACCAGGGTGATCACGGTGGTGGTGAGCGCGGCCACCAGCGAGGGCAGGGCCTGCGGGAGCAGCACCTTGCGGACGATGGTCCAGATGGAGCCGCCCATCGACTGGACGGCCTCGACGAGCCCGTGGTCGACCTCGCGGATCGCGGTCTCCACCAGCCGGGCGAAGAACGGGATGGCGCCGACGGCGAGCGGCACGATCATCGCGGTGGGGCCGATGAAGGTGCCGACCACCCAGGTGGTGAAGGGGATCAGCGCGATCAGCAGGATGATGAACGGCATCGAGCGGCCGATGTTCACGATCACGCCGATGACCTTGTTCACCGGCCGGTTCTGGAGCAGGCCGCCCTTGTCGGTCAGGACGAGCAGCACCCCCAGCGGCAGTCCGCCCGCGACGGTGACCAGGCTGGACCAGAGCACCATGTAGAGGGTGTCGATGGTTCCCTGCGACAGCAGCGGCTGCATCTCGGACCAGCTCACTTGGCACCTTCCTTGACCAGGGCGGCGGCCTGCGCCTGCGCCGGGATGTCTGCTGCGGCCTCGGCCGTCTCGCCGGGCTCGACCACGTCGACCTGGAGGCCCTGCTCGCGCAGGAAGCCGACCGGGACGACGTTCTCCTCGTACCGTCCGGGCAGCTCGATGCGCATCCGGCCGATCTGCCGGCCGCCGACGGTGTCCATCGCGGCGCCGAGGATCGAGACGTCGACGTTGTACGTGCGCGCCAGCTGCGAGATGACCGGCTGGGTGGCGGACTCGCCGTGGAAGGTCACGTCGACGACGGTCCGCTCGGGGCCGGTGGCCTCGCCGGTCACCGGGAACAGCTCGGCGGCGAGCTCGGAGCCGGGGGTGGCGAGCAGTTCGCCGACCGTGCCCGTCTCGACGATCTTCCCGCGCTTCATCAGCGCGGCCGAGTCGCACACCGTCTTGACGACGTCCATCTCGTGGGTGATGAGCAGGACGGTGAGGCCCAGCTGCTGGTTGAGGTCGCGCAGCAGCTGGAGGATGGAGCGGGTGGTCTCCGGGTCGAGCGCGCTGGTCGCCTCGTCGGAGAGCAGCACCTTGGGGTCGCCGGCCAGGGCGCGGGCGATGCCTACGCGCTGCTTCTGGCCGCCGGAGAGCTGGGCGGGGTAGGCCTTGGCCTTGTCGGCGAGGCCGACCAGGTCGAGCAGCTCCAGGGCCTTGCGGGAGCGCTCCTTGCCGGAGACGCCGAGGATCTCCAGGGGCAGCTCGATGTTGGCCTGCACGGTGCGCGCGGAGAGCAGGTTGAAGTGCTGGAAGACCATGCCGATACGGCTGCGCGCCTGGCGCAGCTCCTTGCCGGCGCGCCGGCCGCGCCCGGCGAGGGCGGTGAGGTCGACGCCGTCGACGGTCACCGTGCCGGTGGTCGGCCGCTCCAGCAGGTTGACGCAGCGGATGAGGGAGGACTTGCCGGCGCCGCTCTGGCCGATGACGCCGAAGACCTCGCCCTCGCGGACATGGAGATCTACGCCGTCCAGGGCGGTGACCTCACGGCCGCGCGACTGGTAGACCTTGGTGAGGCCCGTAGTGGTGATCACAGGATTTCCGTCACTGTCGAGTGCGCGGCGCGGTGTCCGCCGGGCACGGGGCATTCGTGTTCGGGACGCGTCACAGCCACATCGGTGGTAACCGGGAGGCATGGCGTGCGCGGGCATGGCTCATGGGTCTCGCTTCGGGGCGCGAGGCTCAGGCGGGGGCCCTCAGAAGGCGCACATTCGACACAGACAACGAGCACCGGGCGTGTTCATCGCCTCGGTCGCAAGGGTGCGGCTGCTCGTCGTGGTCATGCATGAAGTAAAGCAGAAGGAGCGAAGAGCGGATCAGGGCTGTCCGGATTCCGGACAGCATCGGCCCGCCATACGGACGCCCCCGGGGCGGCCCGGACACCCCACCCGCTCCCCTCCCACCCCTCTGGCCTGGGCCGATACGGCGAGCCCGGCCCCACCTGCGACAGCTGCCGCCACCCGCCGGGCGACCGCCTCCTGTGGTCAAGGCCACGGCGGCCCCCACTGTCCCGCCGGTCCGGCCCCGGGCCGCGCGCGGCGGGCGGTTCGGGCCGTAATACGCTCGTTCTCATGCTTGACGCCCTGACGGTCGCGGTCGCCGCCGCCGCGCTCGCCCTCGCCGCCTGGTGCGGCTTCGCCGCCTACCGGGACCAGCCCACCAAGGACTGGCACTTCATCGGCATGGCCGTGGTCTCCGTGCTGGCCCTGGCGCAGCTGGTGGTCGGCGTCGTCCAGCTGGGACGCGGCGAGCGGCCGGACCAGAGCATGGCGATCTTCATCGCCTATCTGGTCGGCTCCTTCGCGGCCGTCCCGGCGGCCGGACTGCTGTCGCTGAGCGAGCGGTCCAAGTGGGGCTCGGTGACGGTCTCGGCCGGCGCGGTGGTGCTCGCGGTGCTCGAAGTGCGTCTCTACGACATCTGGGGAGGGTGACCGTGGCCGAGTCCACCACCGGGTCCACCGGGCGGAACGAGTCCGACGGCAAGCGCCTGGGCAGCGGTCCCGGCCGTGTACTGGTCTGGTTCTACGGTGTGTTCACCGTGGCCGCCGCCTCCCGCTCGATCGTCCAGATGATCCAGGACTTCGGCAAGGCCCCGCTGGCGTACGTCCTGTCGGCCGTGGCGGCCGTGGTGTACGGGTTCATCACGTTCTCGCTGGTACGCGGCGGCGAGCGGCTGCGGCGCACGGCGCTGGTGTGCTGCGCGGCCGAGCTGGTCTTCGTCCTGACCGTCGGCACGTGGACGCTGGCGGACAAGTCCGCGTTCCCCGACGCGACGGTCTGGTCGGACTACGGAGCGGGCTATCTGCTCATCCCGGTGATCCTGCCGGTGCTCGGGATGCTGTGGCTGCGGCGCAATCGGGCTGCCGCCTGAGGTCGTTTGCCTGCGGGCCGTCTGTGGCTGGTCGCGCAGTTCCCCGCGCCCCTAGGTACCTAGGGGCGCGGGGAACTGCGCGAGCAACCCACCACACACCCGCGGACAAAGGCCGGGCGCCGCGGAGCGCTACGCGCTGGCCACGAACTCCCTGGCCGACGCGTCCTTCTCCAGGGTGACCAGGGACAGCCCAGGCCTCAGCGCCTCCGTCGCGACCGGCGCGTACCCGTGCTTGCGGTACAGCCGCAGGTTCGACTCGCTGCGATGCCCCGTGAAGAGCCGGAACCGCTTGGCCGACAGCTGCCCGGCGAAGTGCTCCTCTATGGCGCTCAGCAGCCGGCTGCCCAGACCGTGCCCCTGCATCCTGGGGTGCACGATCAGCTTGTCGATCCGGCCGGTGCCCGACGCGTCCACGCTGCCTCTGACCGAGGCGACCACCTCGTCACCGAGCCGCGCCACCAGCGCGTACCCGTCGTCCAGCTCGCTGCGCAGACCGTCGAGCGTCTGGGTGAGCGGCTCGATGGAGTAGTCGCCGTAGAGCTCCGCCTCGCTCTGATAGCAGAGGTACTGCAGCTTGAGGATCTGCTCGCAGTCGCCTTCACGCGCCGCCGAGATGGTCACGCTCATGCCCATGTGTGCATGCCTTCCGCTCACCCGTCCGCCGGTTGTCTAACGCTCCATTCCCCGCAGGCCAGGAGCCGCAACCTCCGCCGCGAGCATTCTGCGCAGGCATCCCAGGCAACGGGAACGCATCGGCCCCAGACTCCCCTGTGAGATATCCAACTCCCCTGCGATTTCTCGGTAGGTGGGGTCGCTGGGCGACAGAAGTGCGGTCAGCAGACGTGGGCAGTTCCCCGGAGTCCTGGCCACGGCCGTACGCAGAGCACGGCTCAGCTCCTCGCTCAGAACCGTGCGTTCCGGGCCTGATTCCGGGTCGGCGGCCGGTTCCGCGGCGAACGGCAGCTCGCGCCGCGCCCGTCGGCGGGCCCGTCTGACTTCCGCCCGAACGGCCCAGCGCACCCAGGGCACCGGGTCCGCCGGACGGATTTCGAGGAGCCGCACCCAGACGTCCTGTTCCAGGTCCGCGGGGTCGACTCCGGCGCCCGGCGCCTCCGCGGCGGCCTCGGCGGCCAGCAGCGGGCTCAGCTCTTTGACGAGGTCCATGCCGGGCGGGACGCGACCGCCGCCGAGGACGGTTTCGACGGCGGCCGCTTGTCACCCGTACGTGAGAACCGCACGCGTATGCGTTTTCCCTAGCTCTTGGACCGGAAATCCGCCGCGGCGAGCAGCGCCGTGTCCGCGTTGTCCGAGAACACCGCGTCGATCCCGGTGGCGAAGTACGTCCTGAACGCCCCGAACACGTCCCCGTACGCGTTCGGGTCGGTGCCCCGCCGGAAGTCCGCGGGCAGGAAGGTGTTCTCGTTGCGCATCGTGTACGGGTGCAGGACGAGCCCGTGCGCGTGGGCGTTAGCGACCAGCGTGGTCGGCTTGGTGAGCCGGCCCGCCGCGTCCTTGGGGATGATCAGGTCCAGGGTCGGCCCGATGCCCTGCGCGTACGAGGCGATCCACTTCAGGCCCTCGGGCTTGACCAGGTCGTCGGTGGTGCGCGGGTCGCCGCTCGCCACGAAGTCCCACGGCTTGGAGCCGGCGCCGGACAGCAGCACCACCGAGGGGGTGTCCACCAGCCGGCTCAGCCGCTGGATGCTGCTCGGCTCGAACGACTGGAGGAACTGCGGGGAGTCGAGGCGGTGGCGTCCGTACCGGCGCAGCAGCTTCGCGACCCGGTCCTCCAGGGGCAGCCCGATGCCGCGGAAGTACGTGGGGTGCTTGGTCTCGGTGTGCAGCCAGACGCGCCGGCCCAGACGGCGGCCCTCGCGCTCGGCCCACTGGAGGACCTCCTCGAAGGTGGGCACGTCCCAGCGGCCGTCGTAGAGCGTGTTGCGCTGGCGCACGGCGGGCAGCCGCTCCTTGGCCCGCAGGGTCTTCAGCTCGGCGAGCGTGAAGTCCTCGGTGAACCAGCCGGTGACGGAGGTGCCGTCGATGGTCTTGGTGGCCTTGCGCCCGGCGAACTCACGGCGCTCGGCGACGTCCGTGGTGGCGGTGATGTCGTTCTCGTGGCGGCAGACCAGATGCCCGTCCTTGGTGGGGACGAGGTCCTGCTCGATCACATGGGCGCCGAGGTCCAGGGCGTGCTGGTAGGAGCCGAGGGTGTGCTCGGGCCGGTATCCGGCGGTGCCGCGGTGCCCGATCACGTACGGGACCGGCAGGTCCTTGTACGAGCCGTGGCGGCGCGCGTCACCGTGCCCCCGCGCCGGCTGCGCGCTCGCGGTCGCGGCGGGCAGCCCGGCGGCCGCCGTGCCCAGAACCGCCGCGCCGAGCACGGTGCGCCGCCCGGGGCTCATCCGCTCACCCTGTGTCATAAACGCTCCTAGTGAAGTGGTGTTCTGCCGCGTCGAAGGCCTGTTCCGCACCTGTCAACGCGAGGGGACGAGCGTAGGCGTACGCCCTTTAAGGAGGGGAGCCCCCGCGGCCAACGAGGACCGAACGTGGCGCGAACACACGTCAACATCGCGTATCCACTCCATGAACCCGATGTGCGATCAGAGGCGACCCGCGAGTATCGTCCTCACCTGCGCGGACCTCGTTCTGCCGCGCGGACCCGTCAGGCCCACGACACCGGAGGAAGCGTTGTCCCGTCTCGCGCTCATCAAGGCAGTGCTCGGACCGATCATGCGCCTGATGTTCCGTCCGCGGGTGGAGGGCGCCGAGAACATCCCCGGCACGGGTCCGGTCATCCTCGCGGGCAACCATCTGACCTTCATCGACTCCATGATCATGCCGGTCTGTCTGGACCGGCCGGTGTACTTCATCGGCAAGGACGAGTACGTCACGGGCAAGGGCGTCAAGGGCCGGCTGATGGCCTGGTTCTTCAGCGGCGTCGGCATGATCCCGGTGAACCGCGACGGCGGCCACGGCGGCGTCGCGGCGCTGATGACCGGACGTCAGGTGCTCGAGGAGGGCAAGGTCTTCAGCATCTACCCCGAGGGCACCCGCTCCCCCGACGGCCGGCTCTACCGCGGCCGCACCGGCATCGCCCGGCTGACCCTGATGACCGGCGCGCCGGTCGTGCCGTTCGCCATGATCGGCACGGACAAGATCCAGCCCGGTGGGGCGGGGCTGCCGCGGCCCGGCAGGGTGACGGTCCGCTTCGGCGAGCCGATGGAGTTCTCGCGGTACGAGGGGATGGACCGGGACCGCTACGTCCTGCGGGCCGTCACGGACTCGGTGATGGCGGAGGTCATGCGGCTGTCCGGCCAGGAGTACGTCGACATGTACGCCACGAAGGCGAAGGCGGCGTAGCCGCCGGTTTTGTGTTTGTAGGGGCGCGGGGAACTGCGCGACCAGCCACAGACGGCCCGCAGCCTGGACTCAAGTAGTCCTTCGGCTGCGGGCCGTCTCGGGCTGGGCGCGCAGTTCCCCGCGCCCCTGAGGGGGCCGTGGCCCGGGCCAGAGGGGAGGCGCGCCCCGGACGGGTTACGGGTGCTCCAGGCCCTCCTCCAGGCGCTGGCCCCGCAGCAGGAACCACGCCGCCACCGCCGTCGCGAACAGCACCGCGCTGCCGACCGCCGCCGCCGTCTGGAAGCCGTCCGTGAACGCCTCCCGGGCGGCGGACAGCATGGGGGCCGCCTGCTCGGCCGGGAGCCGCGCGGCCACCTCCACCGCGCCGCCGAGTGAGTCGTGGGCGGCGTCGGAGACGCCGGCGGGCAGGTCGGCCGGGGCGGTGAAGCCCCGGTAGATGCCCGTCACCACGGAGCCGAGCAGCGCGATGCCGAGCGCCGCGCCCAGCTCGTACGCCGTCTCGGAGACCGCCGACGCCGCCCCCGCCTGCTCCTTGGGCACGCTGGAGAGGATCACGTCGGCCGTGACCGTGAAGGCGAGACCGGCGCCGAGGCCGCCCACGAACAGGGCGATGCCGAGCGCGACGACCCCGGTGTCGGCGGATATCGCCATACAGGCCGCCAGGGCCGCGCCGACCGCCGCGAGCCCCGTGGCGACCGCGCTGCGCACCGAGGCCCGGCGGGCCACGTACCCCGCCGCGAGCCCGGCGCCCACCGCGCCCACGGCCGCGGGCAGTTCGATCAGCCCGGCCTCCAACGGCGAGCGCACCTGGACCAGTTGGAGGAACTGGGAGAGGAAGAACACCAGGCCGGACAGGCCCAGAATGGTCAGCAGGTCGGCCAGGACCGCGCCGGAGAAGCCCCGGTGGTGGAAGAGCCGCATGTCCAGCAGCGGCGATTCCAGGGTGAGCTGGCGGCGTACGAACCAGACGAGCGCCAGGACACCCACCGCGGCCACCACAGCGATCTCCAGCCCGAAGCCGTTGACCGCCGCCTCCTTCACCGCGTATACGATCGCGACCATGCCGACCAGCGAGAGCAGCACGCTGACGAGGTCCCAGGGGCCGGGGTTCGGGTCGCGCGACTCCGGCAGCAGCTTGACGCCGACGAGCACCAGCACCGCCATCACGGGCAGGTTGATCAGGAAGACCGAGCCCCACCAGAAGTTCTCCAGCAGGAAGCCGCCGACCACCGGTCCCACGGCGGCGCCCGCCGAGGCCGCGGCGCCCCAGATGCCGACCGCGAGGCTGCGCTCGCGGGGGTCGTGGAAGATGTTGCGGATCAGCGCCAGGGTGGACGGCATCAGGGTCGCGCCCGCGACGCCGAGCAGCGCCCGCGCCGCGATCATCATCTCGGGGCTGGAGGCGTACGCGTTGAGCACCGAGACCGCGCCGAAGGCCACCGCGCCGCAGAGCAGCAGCCGCTTGCGGCCGATCCGGTCGCCCAGGCTGCCCATCGAGACGAGCAGACCCGCGATGACGAACGAGTAGACGTCGCCGATCCACAGCAGCTGCGGCCCGGACGGCTTCAGGTCCTCGCTGAGGAACGGGGTGGCCAGGCCCAGCACGGTCGCGTCGACCGCGACGAGGAGCACGGCCAGCACGAGCACGGCCAGGGCCAGCCAGCGGCCCGGGTGGCGCACCTCGTGCACGGACTCGGTCCGGCTGTCGGTACTGGTCATTTCTCCACGCTCCGTCGCGCTCCGCCGAGCAGCAACTCGACGATCATGTACTGGAAGTCGTTGGCGGCCACCCGGCCGACCTGGACGGCCCAGGCGCAGGTGCCGATCAGGCCGTACAGGGCCTCGGTGAGCCAGGCGGGGGTGAGGTCGATCCGGAAGTCGCCCTGCTCCTGGCCGCGCCGGAAGAGGGCGGAGACGCGTGCGTCCAGCCGGGCCCAGCCCTCGTTCATCTGGTCGCCCTCGAAGAGCTGGTTCTCGGTGACCAGGAAGGCGAGCAGCCCGGCCGCGGGCTCCACCTCGGCGAGCAGCCGGCGCAGCGCGTCGGGGGCGGGCCCCTCGTCCAGCCGGGCCGCGTCCAGGGCGGCCTCGAACCGCTGGATGCCGAAGTCCTCCAGCGCCCTGACCAGCGCGTCGCGCCCGGCGAAGTGGCGGTGCAGGGTGGCGCGACCGATCCCGGCGGCACGGGCCACCTCGTCCATCGTGGCGGTCGCTTTGCGGGAGAGCAGGGCGGCCGCCGTACGCAGCACCTGGTCGCGGTCCACAGTCATGAGACAACCATAGACCGAATGAGACGCCAGTGTCTCATTCGAAATGCTGTCGACCCGCGGCCCGGTCACTCACTAGCCTGTCCGGCGGCCCGTCCACACCCTCGGAAGGAACCCGAAGTGACCGACAACCGCGTGCCGCCGCCCCTGCTCGCCGGTGAGCGCGAGACCCTGCGGGCGTTCCTCGACTACCACCGCGCCACGCTCGCCATGAAGTGCGAGGGCCTGACGGACGAGGAGCTGCGCACGCGGTCCATGCCGCCGTCGACGCTCTCGCTGCTGGGACTGGTCCGGCACATGGCCGAGGTCGAGCGCACCTGGTTCCGCAAGGTCGTGGCCGGCGAGGACATCACGCTGGTCTACTCGGACGTGGACGACTACCAGGTGGCGTACGACGCGAGCGGCGCCACCCGGGCCGAGGCGTTCGAGCGGTGGCAGGCCGAGGTCGAGCACTCCCGCCGCATCGAGCGCGAGGCCGAGTCGCTGGACACGGTCGTCCACTCCGCCCGGTGGGACACCGACCTCTCCCTGCGGCTGGTGATGGTGCATGTGACGCTGGAGTACGCCCGCCACAACGGCCACGCCGACTTCCTGCGCGAGGGGATCGACGGAACAGTAGGGGCGTGAGCGCTCCGCTGGGGATGCGGTGATGAGGTGAGGCGACTGCGGGCCGTCTGTGGCTGGTCGCGCAGTCCCCCGCGCCCCTTAGCGGCGCTTCCGCCTGCGCACCACGAAGACCGCCGCCGCGCCGAGGGCGCCCAGCGTCCCCGGAGCCGCCGACGCGACCGTGCCGATGCCCGGCTGGCCGAAGGTGCTCGGCACCGGCAGCGTGTCCCAGCGGTTGAGGGGCCAGGCGATGACGAGCGCGCGCCCCACGACCTTGTCGACCGGCACCGAGCCGCCGCCCGGCTGCTCCTGGTGGTAGCGGGAGTCGGCCGAGTTCTGCCGGTGGTCGCCCATGACCCAGATCCGGCCCTTGGGCACGGTGATCTTGAACTGGCTCTCGGGGTCGGTGCTGCAAGGGGTGTTCCCGGCGAAGATGTACGGCTCGTTCAGGGCCTTGCCGTTGACCTTGAGGGGGCCGGTGCCCTTGCACTCGACGGTGTCGCCGCCCACCGCGACGACCCGCTTGATCAGGTCCTTCTCCTCGGCCGACGGCATCAGACCCACGAAGCTGAGGACCTTCTGGATGGCGTTGGGCTGCGGGGTGGGCTCGCCCTCCAGCCAGTTGCCGGGGTCGTGGAAGACGACGACCTCGCCGCGCTCCGGCTCGGAGCCGAACCACGGGGTCAGCTTGTCGACCAGGACGCGGTCGCCGCGCTGGAGGGTGTTCTGCATCGAGTCCGAGGGGATCGAGAACGCCTGCACCAGGAACGTCTTGATCAGCAGCGCGAGGATCAGCGCGATACCGATGAGCAGCGGCAGCTCCTTCCAGAAGGAGCGCTGCTTGGCGGCCTTGGGCGCGGTCTCGCCGTCGGCCGTCCCGTCGGCCACCGCCTCGGGCGCCGCCGTCGGCCCCTCGGGTCCCAGCGGGCCCTCCTGGGGCCGCTCGGCCTCCCCGTGTCCTTCTTGCGCGCCGACCGCCACGTCCCCCACGTCCACTCCCTCACCGCCGAAGGAACCATGGTCGCACGAAACGGGTGCCGCTGATCGACATCGGCGGCGCAGTCCATCCGTACGGGGCATGCGCGGCGCGCACACCCCGTACCCGTATCTCACTTCTTGGCGTCGGCCCAGGCGTGCTGGACGGCCAGATCGGCCTTGACCTCGGCGAGTTGGACGGCGACGGCCGAGGGGGCGGTGCCGCCGCGGCCGTCGCGGGAGGCGAGCGCGCCGGGCACGTTCAGGACGGTCCGCACCTCGGGCGTCAGATGCCCGGAGATCTCGGCGAACTGCTCGTCGGTGAGCTCGTCGAGCTCGATGCCCCGCGCTTCGCAGACCTTGACGCACTCCCCCGCGACCTCGTGCGCCACCCGGAACGGCACGCCCTGCTTGACCAGCCACTCCGCGATGTCGGTGGCGAGCGAGAAGCCCGCGGGCGCGAGTTCCTCCATGCGCTCCCGGTTGACCGTGAGGGTCGCCATCATCCCGGTGAACGCGGGCAGCAGCACCTCCAGCTGGTCGCAGGAGTCGAAGACCGGCTCCTTGTCCTCCTGGAGGTCGCGGTTGTACGCGAGCGGCAGCGCCTTCAGCGTCGCCAGCAGACCGGTCAGATTGCCGATGAGCCGGCCGGACTTGCCGCGCGCGAGCTCCGCGATGTCCGGGTTCTTCTTCTGCGGCATGATCGAGGAGCCGGTGGAGAAGGCGTCGTGCAGGGTGACGAAGGAGAACTCCTTCGTGTTCCAGATGATGACCTCCTCGGCGATCCGGGAGAGATTGACGCCGATCATCGCGGTGATGAAGGCGAACTCCGCGACGAAGTCGCGGGAGGCCGTGCCGTCGATGGAGTTGGCGGCGCTGCCGTGCTCGAAGCCGAGGTCGGCGGCGACCGCCTCGGGGTCCAGGCCCAGGCTGCTGCCCGCCAGCGCGCCCGACCCGTACGGCGAGACCGCCGTGCGCCCGTCCCACTGCCGCAGCCGCTCGGCGTCCCGGGACAGGGACTGGACGTGGGCCAGGACGTGGTGGGCGAAGAGGACCGGCTGGGCGTGCTGGAGGTGGGTGCGGCCGGGCATGGCCACGTCCGGGTGCGCCTCGGCGAGCCCGACCAGGGCGTCCTGGAGCTCGGCCAGCAGCCCGGCGATGATCCGGGCGTGGTCGCGCAGATACATCCGGAAGAGCGTGGCGACCTGGTCGTTGCGGGAGCGGCCGGCCCGCAGCTTGCCGCCGAGGTCGGGGCCGAGCCGCTCCAGCAGGCCCCGCTCCAGGGCGGTGTGGACGTCCTCGTCGGCGATGGTGCCGGTGAAGGAGCCGTCGGCGACGTCGGCCTCCAGCAGGTCCAGGCCCTCGGTCATGCGCTGGAGCTCGTCGGCCGTGAGCAGGCCCGCCTTGTGCAGCACGCGCGCGTGGGCGCGGGATCCGGCGATGTCGTACGGGGCGAGGCGCCAGTCGAAGTGGACCGACGCGGACAGCTTCGCCAGCGCCTCGGCCGGACCGTCGGCGAAGCGGCCGCCCCAGAGCCGGACGTCACCGTTGTTGCTGCTCACAGCTGTTGCTCCTCACAAGGGTGGATATGCGGCCGCCTCCCCGCCGCGGAGGTACGGGGAGGCGGCTGTGAACGACTCGGGTCAGGCGAGGTCACGCTTGGCGGCGATCTTCGAGGAGAGGCCGAAGATCTCGATGAAGCCCTGCGCCTTGGACTGGTCGAAGGTGTCGCCCGAGTCGTAGGTGGCGAGGTTGAAGTCGTACAGCGACTCCTCGGACCTGCGGCCGGTGACCACGGCGCGGCCGCCGTGCAGGGTCATCCGGATGTCGCCGGTGACGTGCTGGTTGGCCTCGTTGATGAAGCCGTCCAGGGCCCGCTTGAGCGGGGAGAACCACAGGCCGTCGTAGACCATCTCGCCCCAGCGCTGCTCGACCTGCCGCTTGTAGCGGGCCAGTTCGCGCTCGACGGTGACGTTCTCCAGCTCCTGGTGGGCGGTGATCAGCGCGATCGCGCCGGGCGCCTCGTACACCTCACGGGACTTGATGCCCACGAGCCGGTCCTCGACCATGTCGATCCGGCCGATGCCCTGGGCGCCGGCCCGCTCGTTGAGCTGCTGGATGGCCTGGAGCACGGTGACGGGCTTGCCGTCGAGGGCGACCGGGACGCCTTCCTTGAAGGAGATGACGACCTCGTCGGCCTCGCGCGGCTCGGCCGGGTTCGAGGTGTACTCGTAGATGTCCTCGATCGGCGCGTTCCAGATGTCCTCCAGGAAGCCGGTCTCGACGGCACGCCCGAAGACGTTCTGGTCGATCGAGTACGGCGACTTCTTGGTGGTGGCGATGGGGAGGTTCTTGGCCTCGCAGAAGGCGATCGCCTTGTCCCGGGTCATCGCGTAGTCACGGACCGGGGCGATGCACTTCAGGTCGGGGCCGAGCGCGGCGATACCGGCCTCGAAGCGGACCTGGTCGTTGCCCTTGCCGGTGCAGCCGTGGGCGACGACGGTGGCGCCGTGCTTCTGGGCGGCGGCCACCAGGTGCTTGACGATGGTCGGCCGGGAGAGGGCGGAGACCAGCGGGTAGCGGTCCATGTACAGGGCGTTGGCCTTGATCGCCGGGAGGCAGTACTCGTCGGCGAACTCGTCCTTCGCGTCCGCGACCTCGGCCTCGACGGCACCGCAGGCGAGCGCGCGCTTGCGGATGACGTCCAGGTCCTCGCCGCCCTGGCCGACGTCCACGGCGACGGCGATGACCTCGGCGCCCGTCTCCTCGGCGATCCAGCCGATGGCGACGGAGGTGTCCAGACCGCCCGAGTAGGCGAGTACGACGCGCTCGGTCACGGGTTTCTCCTTACGGTGCATTCGGTGATGGGTATAACTATGCAGTGCTCCGTATGTTTTGTCAACGAGACGGCGATTGGGGCCCGGCCTTTGTCTGCGGCGGAGTGGGTGGCTGGTCGCGCAGTTCCCCGCGCCCCTCAAGTGCGCCCCTCCGGGGCGCCCAACCCGCGATCGCCCCGGAGGGGCGCTTTAGGGGCGCGGGGAACTGCGCGAGAAGAGGCCACCGGTCTGCGGAGAACCACACCGCCGGGGTAACGGTTCGGCCCCCGGGAGGACGTCAACGGGTGGGCCGCGTACGGTCTCGGGCATGATGCGTACCGCTCTCGCACTCGGCGCGGCCCTGCTCGCGCTCGCGGCCCCGGCCGCCGCGGCCGACTCCCGCCCGTTCCCCTCGCCGCACCTGCCCAACCGGATGGCCGACACCGGCGGCGGGACCCAGCTGATCACCGCCGAGGCCCCCTCCCTCGGCTCCACCACGGGCCGGGTGACCTGGTGGGACAGGCGCGGGCCGCTGTGGGTGGCGGTGGGCCGCGCCGAGGCCAGGTTCGGCGCCAACGGCCTGGTCGAGGGCACCGCCCGCAAACAGAGCACCAGCACCACCCCGACCGGCCTCTACGACCTGCCGTACGCGTTCGGCACCACGGCCGCGCCCCAGGGCACCCGGTACAGCTACCGCCGTGCCACGGCGAAGTCCTGGTGGTGCGAGGACACCGCCTCGCAGTCGTACAACCGCTGGGTGGAGGGCCTGCCCGCGGACTGCCGCGCGAGCGAGTCGGAGCAGATCACCGCGTTCCCCACGCAGTACGCCCGCGCCCTGGTGGTCGGGTTCAACTACGACCAGCCGGTGCGCGGGCGGGGTGCGGGAATCTTCCTGCACGTCAACGGGAAGGGGGCGACGGCCGGTTGTGTCTCCGTCCCGGCGGACGCGATGGCCGCCATCCTGGCCTGGGCGGACCCGGCCAAGCACCCCCACATCGCGATCGGCACGGCGTCCGGGCCGACCGCGATCACTCGTTACTGAGCCGTGAGCGGGATCTAGCGGTCGTTCTGCGCCAGGCGCAGCAGATGGTCCGCCAGGGCCTGGCCGCCCGCCGGGTCGCGGCTGATCAGCATCAGGGTGTCGTCCCCCGCGATCGTGCCGAGGATGTCGTGCAGTTCGGCCTGGTCGATGGCCGAAGCGAGGAACTGGGCGGCGCCCGGCGGCGTACGCAGCACCACCAGGTTGGCGGAGGCCTCCGCGGAGATCAGCAGCTCCGCGGAGAGCCGGCGCATCCGCTCCTCCTTGGCCGACTCGCCGAGGGGGGCCTTGGGCGTGCGGAAGCCGCCCTCGCTGGGCACCGCGTAGATCAGCTCGCCGCCGGTGTTGCGGATCTTCACCGCGCCCAGCTCGTCGAGGTCGCGGGAGAGCGTCGCCTGGGTGACGCTCAGCCCGTCGTCCGCGAGCAGCTTGGCGAGCTGGCTCTGGGACCGCACCGGCTGCCGGTTGAGGATGTCCACGATCCGGCGGTGGCGGGCGGTGCGGGTCTGCGGTACGGCGGGGCCGCCCGGCTCGAAGTCCTGCGCCTCGTCGGTCATCGTCGTCTCATTCTCCGGATCGTCCGTCCCCGTTGGTCACCGCTGCGAGGACACCGGGCAGCGCCCGGAGGAACGCGTCCACCTCCGCGTCACCGATGATCAGCGGCGGCATGAGCCGTACGACATCGGGGGCGGGCGCGTTGACCAGGAAGCCGGCATCCTGGGCCGCGCGCTGCACCTTGGCGGCGACGGCCTCGGTGAGCACGATACCCAGCAGCAGCCCCGCGCCACGGACATGGGAGACCAGCGGGTGTGCCAGCGCCTCGATTCCGTCCCGCAGCCGCTCGCCCAGCCGCTTCACCCGGTCGAGGGCGCCGTCGGCGCCGAGCGTGTCCAGGACGGCGAGCCCGGCCGCGCACGCCACCGGGTTCCCGCCGAAGGTGGTGCCGTGCTGACCGGGCGTCAGCAGGTCGGCGGCCGGGCCGAAGGCGACGGTGGCGCCGATGGGCAGACCGCCGCCGAGGCCCTTGGCGAGGGTGACGAGGTCGGGCAGCACGCCCTCGTGCTGCTGGTACGCGAACCAGGTGCCGGTGCGGCCCACCCCGGTCTGCACCTCGTCCAGGACCAGCAGGGTGCCGGTGGCCTCGGTGATCTCCCGGGCCGCCCGCAGATAGCCCTTGGGCGGGACGACCACGCCGTTCTCGCCCTGGATGGGCTCGATGACCACCAGCGCGGTCTCCTCGGTGACCGCGGCCCGCAGCGCCTCGGCGTCCCCGTACGGCACATGCGTCACCTCGCCCGGCAGCGGCCGGAAGGGCTCCTGCTTCTTGGGCTGGCCGGTGAGGGAGAGCGCGCCCATCGTCCGGCCGTGGAAGCCGCCTTCGGTGGCGACCATGTGGCCGCGCCCGGTCAGCCGGCCGATCTTGAAGGCGGCCTCGTTGGCCTCGGCGCCCGAGTTGCAGAAGAAGACCCGGCCGGAGCGCCCGAACAGCTCGGTCAGCCGCTCGGCGAGCGCCACCGGCGGCTCGGCGATGAACAGGTTGGAGACGTGGCCGAGCGAGGCGATCTGGCGGGACACGGCCTCGACGACGGCCGGGTGGCCGTGGCCGAGGGCGTTGACCGCGATACCGCCGACGAAGTCGGTGTACTCGGTGCCGTCCGCGTCCCACACCTTGGCGCCCGCGCCGCGCACCAGCGCCAGGCCCGGGGTGCCGTAGTTGTCCGTCATGACCCGCTGCCAGCGCTGGGCCAGCTCCTGACCGGTCACTGGGGTTCCCCCTGCTGCTTGTCGGGCACGACCATGGTGCCGATGCCCTCGTCCGTGAAGATCTCGAGAAGGATGGAGTGCGGGACCCGGCCGTCGATCACGCGCGCGGTGGTGACGCCGTTGCGCACGGCGAACAGACAGCCCTCCATCTTGGGGACCATGCCGCTGGAGAGGTCGGGCAGCAGCCGCTCCAGCTGGCTCGCGGTGAGCCTGCTGATGACCTCGTCGCTGTGCGGCCAGTCCTCGTACAGGCCCTCGACGTCGGTCAGGACCATCAGGGTCTCGGCGCCCAGCGCAGCCGCAAGAGCCGCAGCCGCCGTATCAGCATTGACGTTGTAGACATGTCCGTCGTCCTGGGAGCGGGCGATCGAGGAGATGACCGGGATCCGGCCGTCCTCCAGGAGGGCCTCGATGGCACCGGTGTCGATCGCGGTGATCTCACCGACCCGGCCGATGTCGACGAGCTCGCCGTCGATCTCGGGCCGGTGCTGGGTGGCGGTTATCGTGTGCGCGTCCTCGCCGGTCATCCCGACGGCGAGCGGGCCGTGCTGGTTGAGCAGCCCGACGAGCTCGCGCTGGACCTGCCCGGCGAGCACCATCCGTACGACGTCCATGGCCTCCGGGGTGGTGACGCGCAGGCCCGCCTTGAACTCGCTGACCAGGCCGTGCTTGTCGAGCTGGGCGCTGATCTGGGGGCCGCCCCCGTGCACCACCACGGGCTTGAGCCCGGCGTGCCGCAGGAAGACGACGTCCTGGGCGAAGGCGGCCTTGAGCGCCTCGTCCACCATGGCGTTGCCGCCGAACTTGATGACGACGGTCTTCCCGTGGTGGCGGGTCAGCCAGGGCAGCGCCTCGATGAGGATGCGGGCCTTGGGGAGCGCGGTGTGCTTTCGCGTGCTCATGAGCTGTACGCGCTGTTCTCGTGGACGTAGTCGGCGGTGAGGTCGTTGGCCCAGATGACGACGGGCTCGGCGGTCCCGGCGGCGAGGTCGGCGGTGATACGGACCTCCCGGTAGCGCATGTCGACGAGGTCGCGGTCCTCGCCGAACGAGCCGTTCCTGCAGACCCAGACGCCGTTGATGGCGACGTTGAGCCGATCGGGCTCGAAGGCGGCGCCGGTGGTGCCGATGGCGGAGAGCACCCGGCCCCAGTTGGGGTCCTCGCCGTGGATGGCGCACTTGAGGAGGTTGTTGCGGGCGATGGAGCGCCCGACCTCGACGGCGTCCGCCTCGCTCGCGGCGTTCACCACCTCGATGCGGATGTCCTTGCTGGCGCCCTCGGCGTCGCCGATGAGCTGGCGTGCGAGGTCGTCGCAGACCGTCCGTACGGCCTCGGCGAACTCCGCGTACCCGGGCGTCACTTCGGAGGCGCCCGAGGCGAGCAGCAGCACGGTGTCGTTGGTGGACATACAGCCGTCGGAGTCGACCCGGTCGAAGGTGGTCCGGGTGGCCTCGCGCAGGGCGCGGTCCAGGACCGGGGCGTCCAGGTCGGCGTCGGTGGTGAGGACCACGAGCATGGTGGCCAGGCCCGGGGCGAGCATGCCGGCGCCCTTGGCCATGCCGCCCACCGTCCAGCCGCCTCGGGTGACGACGGACGTCTTGTGGACGGTGTCGGTGGTCTTGATGGCGATGGCGGCCTTCTCGCCGCCGTGCGCGGAGAGCTCGGCCGCGGCCTTCTCCAGGCCCGGCAGCAGCTTGTCCATCGGCAGGGTCACCCCGATGAGCCCGGTGGACGCGACGGCGACCTCGCCCGCGCTGTGCCCGTCGAGGACCTCGGCCGCCTTCTCGGCGGTGGCGTGGGTGTCCTGGAAGCCCTGCGGACCCGTACAGGCGTTGGCGCCACCGGAGTTGAGGACGACGGCGGTGACCGCGCCGCCCTTGAGGACCTGCTCGGACCACAGGACCGGGGCGGCCTTGACGCGGTTGGAGGTGAAGACGCCCGCGGCGGCTCGGCGCGGCCCGTTGTTGACCACCAGGGCCAGGTCCGGGTTGCCGTTCTCCTTGATCCCGGCGGCGATGCCCGCCGCCGTGAACCCCTTGGCTGCCGTCACGCTCACGGCGCAACTCCTGTCGTGGTCAGGCCCGTGGTCTCGTCGATCCCCAGGGCGATGTTCATGCTCTGCACCGCGGCGCCCGCGGTGCCCTTGGTCAGGTTGTCGACGGCGGCGACCACCACGATCCGGTGGGCGCTCTCGTCGTACGCGACCTGGATCTGCACGGCGTTGGAGCCGTACACGGACGCGGTGGCGGGCCACTGCCCCTCGGGGAGCAGATGGACGAACGGCTCGTCGGCGAACGCCTTCTGGTACGCCGCCCGCACGGCCTCCCCGGTGACCCCCGGCCTCGCCTTGGCGGAGCAGGTGGCGAGGATGCCCCGGGGCATGGGGGCGAGGGTCGGCGTGAAGGAGACGGTGACCCGCTCCCCGGCGGCCGCGCTCAGGTTCTGGATCATCTCCGGGGTGTGCCGGTGGCCGCCGCCGACGCCGTACGGCGACATCGACCCCATCACCTCGCTGCCGAGCAGATGGGGCTTGGCCGCCTTGCCCGCGCCGGAGGTGCCGGAGGCGGCGACGATCACGGCCTCGGGCTCGGCCAGGCCGCTCCCGTACGCCGGGAACAGCGCGAGCGAGACGGCGGTGGGGTAGCAACCGGGGACCGCGATGCGCTTGGACCCCTCCAGCGCGGCGCGGCCGCCCGGCAGTTCGGGCAGCCCGTAGGGCCAGGTGCCGGCGTGCGGCGAGCCGTAGAACCTCTCCCAGTCGGCGGCGTCCTTCAGCCGGAAGTCGGCGCCCATGTCGACGACCAGCACGTCGTCACCGAGCTGCGCGGCGACGGCGGCGGACTGGCCGTGCGGCAGCGCCAGGAAGACCACGTCGTGGTCGCGCGCCAGCACCTCCACGGTGGTGGGCTCGAGCACCCGCCCGGCCAGCGGCAGCAGATGCGGCTGGAGCGCGCCGAGCCGCTGCCCGGCGTTGGTGTTCCCGGTCAGGGCGCCGATCTCGACGTCCGGGTGCGCGAGGAGCAGTCGCAGCAGCTCCCCGCCCGCATACCCGCTCGCCCCGGCCACTGCCGCTCGTACCGCCATCGAAGCCTCCTCGTCGATGGCATGACTATACGCAGCTATGCAGTTTTATGCAAAGGTCGTTTCCGCCCGCCCCCGGCCCGCCCTCAGTACCCCTTCGGCCGCACCAGCCCCGTCTCGTACGCGAAGACCGCGGCCTGGGTGCGGTCGCGCAGGGCGAGTTTCATCAGGATGCGGCTGACGTGGGTCTTCACCGTCTGCTCGGCCAGCAGGAGGCCGGCGGCTATCTCCGCGTTGGACAGACCCTGGGCGATCAGGGACAGGACCTCCGTCTCGCGCTCGGTCAGGGTGGCGACGCGGTCCTTGAGCGGGGCGCGGGGCGGGCCCGCCGTACGGGAGAACTCGGCGATCAGGCGCTTGGTGACGCCGGGCGAGAGCAGGGCGTCACCGGCCGCCACCACCCGGACCGCGTGGGCGAGTTCGGCGGCGGAGGCGTCTTTCAGGAGGAAGCCGGAGGCGCCCGCGCGCAGCGCCTCGTACACGTACTCGTCCAGGTCGAAGGTGGTCAGGATGAGGACCCTGACCGTGGCGCCGGCGGCCCCGGTGACACGGCGGGTGGCCTCGATGCCGCCGAGGCCGGGCATCCGGACGTCCATCAGGACCACGTCCGGGCCGAGCTCGGCGACCTTGGCCACCGCGTCCAGGCCGTCCACCGCCTGGCCGACCACCTCGAGGCCGGGTTCGGCGTCGAGCAGCACCGCCAGTCCCTGGCGGACCATCACCTGGTCGTCGGCGATCAGCACGCGGATGGTGGTCATGGGGTGTCCTCGGTGGCGTCGACGGCGGCGGTGCGGCCCGTGGGCAGGAGCGCGGTGACTTCGTAACCGCCCTCCGGGGTCGGCCCGGTGGCCAGTTCACCGCCCAGCATCGCAGCCCGCTCCCGCATCCCGAGCAGGCCGTGGCCGGTACCGGGCGAGGGCGCGGCGGCCCTGGTGGGCGGGGAGTTGGTGACGCGGACGGTGAGCGTGGCCGACTGGTAGCCGATCGCCACGCGCACGGCCGCCCCGGGCGCGTGCCGCATCGCGTTGCTCAGCGCCTCCTGGACGATGCGGAAGGCCGAGAGCCCGACGCCCGGGGAGAGCGGGCGCGGCTCGCCGACGGTCTCGGCGGTGACCTCCAGGCCGGCGCCGCGCACGTTGTCGAGCAGCTCGCCGAGCCGGTCGAGGGTGGGCTGCGGGGCGTGCCGGGAGCCCTCGGCCCCCGGGTCCGCCGAGCGCAGCACGCCCAGCACCCGGCGCAGCTCGGTGAGCGCCTGGACGGCGTTCTCGCGGATGCCCGCCAGGTTCTCGGTGAGCTCCGGGGTCGGGTCGGTCACCAGGTGCGGGGCCACCTGGGCCTGGATGGAGATCACCGACATGTGGTGGGCGACCACGTCGTGCAGCTCGCGGGCGATCCGGCCGCGCTCCTCCAGGAGGGTGCGCCGGGCCCGCTCCTCGGCGGTGAGCCCCTCCTGCTCAGCGAGGCGGGAGCGGGCCACCCGGCTGACGCGCTGCGAGGCCCCCACCGCCACGGCGGTCGCGAAGGCCACGGCGGCCCGGCCGACGACCTCGTTGTGGCCGCGGTCCGACAGGGCGAGGCCGAGCAGCCCGGACCCGACGGTGACGGCCAGGGCGGTGGCCGCGGCCACGGGGCGGACCCGCAGCGAGAGGAGCAGCAGCACCAGGGTGTGCAGCGCGATGCCGCCCACGCCCCACGGCCACGCCCGGTCCGGGCCGGCGGTGGTGTCCACGAGCTCCCCGGAGACGAACATCGCGGCCGTGGAGAGCCACCAGGCGGGCACCGGCCGGGAGAGCGCCATGACGACGGCCCCCGCCTGCGCCACCGCGCACACCGCGACGGCCGCCCCGGCCGACCCCGCCGCGCTGGTGGACTCGGCCCCGGCGGCGATCCCCACGCCGAGCGCGAACAGCGCCGCGTGGACGTGCGGCAGCCAGCCGAGCACACCGCGCGGCAGCGGATCCCGCGCCACCGTCCACAGCTCCCGGCGCACCCCGAGCGCCCCCGCCCGTACGCCCGCCACCAGCCGTTCCACGTCCACCCGACCCTCCCCTGTCGATCCCGCTCACCCTAGGCAGGCGGCAGCACCGAAGGTATGGATCACGGGCCGTGGCCCGCATCGGACCGGGGAGGGGCCTTCCGCGTAGCTCTCAGGTACTACGGGTAGGGGTGCGGATCATCAGGACGAGGAGGCTCCCGTGGGGGAGAACAAGCGGCTCATGCTGGCCGGTGAGTGGTATCTGCCCGACGACCCCGAGCTGGCCGCCGACACCGAACGCCGGATCGCGCGCTGCGCCGCCTACAACGCGGCGGGCGGCGCCCCTTCCGCCGAACGGCACAAGCTGCTGTCCGAGCTGCTGGGCGAGGTCGACGAGACCGTACGGGTGCGACCGCCGTTCCACTGCGACTTCGGCTACAACATCAGCATCGGCGCCGGTACGTTCGTGAACTTCGGCGCGGTCTTCCTGGACACCGGCCGGATCACCGTCGGCAGGGACGTCCAGATCGGCCCGAACGTCCAACTCCTCACCCCCACCCACGAACTGGACGCCGACCGCCGCCGCCAGGGCTGGGAGAAGGCGGAGCCGGTGACGATCGGGGACAACGTGTGGCTGGGCGGCGGGGTGATCGTCTGCCCCGGGGTGAGCATCGGGGCGAACACGGTGGTGGGAGCGGGTTCAGTGGTCACCCGCGACCTCCCGAACGGGGTCCTGGCAGTGGGCAACCCGGCAAGGGCGACCCGACAACTCGGGTAGAGCCCCACCCGCTCAGGGGCGCGGGGAACTGCGCGAGAAGCGACCACAACCCGCAGACGAGAACGGGTTTAGGGGCGCGGGGAACTGCGCGAGCAACCACCCACACACCCGCAGACAAAGCCCGGGCACCGGTCACCCCACCTCGTCGCACGCCACGCGCAGCCTCCGCACCCCCTCCTCGATCTCCGCCCGCCCCGCGACGCCCGCGAAGCACAGCCGCAGGTGCGCGGCGGGCGGCTCGGCGCTGAAGTACGGGCGGCCGGGCGCGACGGCGACCCCGGCGCGCAGGGCCGCCGCGGCGACCGCGCCCTCCGGCGTGCCGTCCGGCAGCCGCAGCCAAAGGTGGTAGCCGCCCCGGGGCAGATGCGGCACGTCCAGTTCGGGCAGGTGGCGGGCCAGGGCGGTCGCCATGGCCTGCCGGCGGTCCCCGAGCTCCTGGGAGACCGACCGCAGATGGCGGGGCCAGGCCGGGGAGCCGACCAGCTCCAGGGCCGTCTCCTGGAGCGGGCGCGGTACGAAGAAGCTGTCGACGACCTGGATCGCGCGCAGCCGTTCCAGGACCGGGCCGCGCGCGGCCAGCGCGCCGACGCGCAGACTGGGCGAGGTCACCTTGGTGAGCGAGCGGACGTGGACGACCACGCCGTCCGGGTCGTCGGCGGCCAGCGGCGCGGGCAGCGGGCCGGCGTCCGCGTGGACGAGCAGCCGGGCGAAGTCGTCCTCGACGACGAACGCCCCGAACTCCCGCGCCACCCCGAGCACCTGGGCCCGCCGGGCCGGGGAGAGCACCGCGCCCGTCGGGTTCTGGAAGAGCGGCTGGCTGACCAGGACGCGGGCACCGGTGGCCCGGAAGGCGGCCGCGAGCAGGTCCGGGCGCACCCCGTCGGTGTCGGCCGGGACCGGCACCGGCCGCAGCCCGGAGGCGCGGGCCACCGCGAGCATGCCGGGGTAGGTCGGCGACTCCACCAGGACCGGCGCGCCGGGCGCCGCGAGCGCGCGCAGCGCCGTGGTGAGGGCGGACTGGCCGCCGGCGCAGACCAGCACCTCGGCGGCGGTGACCGTGCCGCCGATCTCGCGCGCGAACCAGTCGCGCAGTTCGGTCAGCCCGTCGGTGGGCGGGCGCCCCCAGGCGCCGGGGCGGCGGCCGGCCCGGGCCAGGGCGGCGGCCATCGCGCGCTCCGGCTGGAGGGCGGGCGCGAGGTAGCCGCCGTTGAACTCGATCACCCCGGTCGGGGGCGCGGCGAGGGTGGCGAGGACCCCGGAGGCGTCGACCGCGCGCGGCACGGCCTCGGTGGCGCCGTCGGCGCTGAGCGAGACCTCCTGCCAGGAGGTGTCGCCGGGGCGGGCGGCGGGCGTACGGGGCTCGGCGCGGAAGGCGCCCGCGCCGGGCCGGGTGACCACGAGGCCTTCGGCGGCGAGCCGGGCCAGCGCCCGCGACACGGTCACCGGCGAGACGCGGTACTGCTCGACCAGCGCCCTGCTCGACGGCAGCTTTCCTCCTACGGAGTAGCGGTTGAGCTCCCCTTTGAGGATGGTCGCCAGCTCGGCCACACTGCTACGCTCTTGCATGACAGCACAGGATAGCGCTACTACCCGGACGACGATAGCGGTCGAGGACTCCCCGACCCGTACGGCACCGGGCCGTGAGGCACCGGGCCGTGAGACGGACGTCCGGACGGCGCCTACCCGTACGACAACCGGCCGTACGACATCCGCACGTACGACGTCCGCCCGCGCCACGGCCGCCGGGCCGCTCGCGCCCGCCGCCTCCCGGCAGGGCGCGCTCCTCGCCGGGCTCGGTGTCGTCGCCTTCTCGCTGACCTTCCCCGCCACCGCCTGGGGCCTGGAGAGCTTCGGCCCGTGGTCGCTGGTCGCCGTGCGCAGTCTGCTCGCCGGGCTGATCGCGGGCGCCTTCCTGCTGGTGGGCCGGGTGAAGCTGCCCGAGCGGCGGCACTGGGCCGGGCTCGCCGTGGTCGCGGCCGGGACCGTGGTCGGCTTCCCGCTGCTGACCACCCTCGCCCTGCGGACCTCCACGACCTCCCACGCGGCGGTCGTGGTGGGCCTGCTGCCGCTGACCACGGCCGCGCTCTCCGCGCTGCGGACCGGCCGCCGCCCGTCGCGCGCCTTCTGGACGGCGGCGCTGGCCGGGGCCGGGGTGGTGGTCGCCTTCACCGTGCAGCAGAGCGGCGGCGCCCTCTCCACCGGCGACCTCTACCTCTTCGCGGCGCTCCTCGTCTGCGCCGCCGGGTACACCGAGGGCGGGCGGCTGGCCCGGGTGATGCCGGGGTGGCAGGTGATCGGCTGGGCGCTGATCCTCACCCTGCCGCTCGCCGCGCTCGGCTCGGCGGTCGCGCTCGCCGCCGAACCGGTCCACCTCGGCGCGCACGGCGTCCTCGGCGTGCTGTGGGTGGCGGCCGGGTCGCAGTTCTTCGGGCTGTACGTCTGGTACCGCGGTATGGCCGTGATCGGGGTGCCCCGGGCCAGCCAGCTCCAGCTGGCGCAGCCGCTGCTCACCCTGGTCTGGGCGGTGCTGCTGCTCGGCGAGCACCTCTCCCCCGCCGCCCCGCTGGCCGCCGCGGGCGTGCTCGTCTGTATCGCGGTGACCCAGCGCGCGGCGGCCTGAAACCGCCCCGGCCGGACCACCGGCGGCCCGCTCGCAGGGCCCAACCCGGGCTCTGCGCCCTAGAATGGGGGCCATGCGAGCGAGCGTGGGCGACCGGCTGCTGGTGCACGGCAGAACCGTCGGACAGCACGACCGGAGCGCGGAAGTCATCGAGGTGCTGGGTCCCGACGGGACCCCGCCGTACCGGGTCCGCTTCGACGACGGGCACGAGACCCTGATGTCCCCGGGTCCCGACACCGTCGTCAAGCACGTCACGGACGACTAGGCGGCGGCGTCACGGCCGCACCCGGCCCGGGTAGTGGTCCGCGACCACCCGGGCCATCGCGCCGATCCGGTCCTCGGCCACGTCCTTCGCCGAGAAGAAGCAGTGGCCGCGCACGGAGGGGTACTTCCGTGCGAGCGTGAGGTGGCGGGACAGCTCGGCCGGGTCCTGCCAGGCCGGGGGCTGGGCCGGGTTGCCCGCCTTGTAGAGGGCCTCGCCGATGATCAGCTGGGTGCCGCTGCCCCGGGCGACCGCGTCCCACCAGGGCACGAGCTTGGCGTAGTCGGCGGCCTGGAAGCCGATGTTCCAGTACACCTGCGGGCAGATGTAGTCGATCCAGTGCTCGCGCACCCACTTGCGGGTGTCCGCGTGCAGGTCGTCATAGGTCTGCACACCGGCCGTGGTGGGCGAGCCGAGCGGGTCGGTGGCGGCGTTGCGCCAGACCGCGAAGGGACTGATCCCGAACTTCACCCGTCTGGCAGTCTGCTTGATCCGGGCCGCCGTCTCGCGTACCAGCCTGTCGATGTTGTCGCGGCGCCAGGCGGCCCGGTCGGGGAAGCCGGCGCCGTACCGGGCGTAGGCGTCGTCGTCCGCGAAGGCCTGCCCGGCCACCGGGTACGGATAGAAGTAGTCGTCCCAGTGCACCGCGTCCACGTCGTAGCGCGCGACCGCGTCCAGCATCGCGTCCTGCACGAAGTGGCGGACCTCGGGGATCCCCGGGTTGTAGTAGAGCTTTCCGCCGTACGCCACGACCCAGTCGGGGTGCAGCCGCGCGGGGTGGGTCGGCACCAGTCTGCTGGGGTCGGTGTGGTTGGCCACCCGGTACGGGTTGAACCAGGCGTGCAGTTCGAGGCCGCGCCGGTGGGCCTCGCGGACCGCCGTGCCCAGCGGGTCCCAGCCCGGGTCCTGGCCCTGGACACCGCTCAGGTACTGGCTCCACGGCTCGTACGGCGAGGCCCACAGGGCGTCGGCGGTGGGGCGGACCTGGAGCGCCACCACGTTCAGGCGCAGGGCGGCGGCCCGGTCGAGGTGGGCCAGCAGCTCCGCCTGCTGTCTCTCCGGGGGCAGACCTGGTTGTGAGGGCCAGTCGAGGTTGGACACCGTGGCGAGCCAGGTGCCGCGGAACTCCAGCGGTCGCGGCGGGTTCCACGGGCGGCCCGGACCGGGCGTCGCCAGGGCCCCGGGCGCACCCTCCGCGGCTCCGGCCGCACCCGCTGTGACCAGCCCGTTCATCGCGCCGGCCGTGCCGGCCGCCAATGGTGCGGCCAGCAGTCCCCGCCGAGTGATCCGTCCCACTTGATGACCCCCTCGTCGCCTCGAATGTCCGGTGTTGCGCACAGCATGCCCGCCCCACCCCGTGATCCACACGCAGGCGCGGAGTAACGTCGTGGGCCGGGACGGGCGCCGGAATCACACGGGGGACCCGCCAGGACTTTTCTGTAGCGAAAGGCACGATGTGACCGACATCGAACGCGTCGGAGTGGTGGGCTGCGGCCAGATGGGGGCCGGCATCGCGGAGGTCTGCGCCCGCAGCGGCCTGGACGTGAAGGTCGCCGAGACCACCGGCGAGGCCCTGGAGATCGGCCGTACCCGGCTGCACAACTCCCTTTCGAAGGCCGCCGAGCGCGGCAAGATCACCGAGGAGGAGCGGGACGCGACGCTCGCCCGCCTCAGCTTCACCACCGACCTCGGCGAGTTCGCCGACCGCGATCTGGTCATCGAGGCCGTCGTCGAGAACGAGCAGGTCAAGACCGAGATCTTCCAGGTCCTCGACCAGGTGGTGACCCGCCCGGACGCGATCCTGGCCTCCAACACCTCCTCCATCCCGCTGGTGAAGCTCGCGGTCGCGACCTCCCGGCCAGACCAGGTCATCGGCATCCACTTCTTCAACCCGGCCCCGGTGCAGAAGCTCGTCGAGCTGATCCCGGCCCTCACCACCTCCGAGGGCACCCTCAGCCGGGCCCAGGCCATGGTGGAGAAGGTCCTCGGCAAGCACGCGATCCGCGCCCAGGACCGCTCGGGCTTCGTGGTCAACGCCCTCCTCATCCCGTATCTGCTCTCCGCGATCCGGATGTTCGAGTCGGGCATCGCCAGCCGCGAGGACATCGACAACGGCATGGAGCTGGGCTGCGCCCACCCGATGGGCCCGCTCAAGCTGTCCGACCTCATCGGCCTGGACACGGTCGCCTCGGTGGCGGACTCGATGTACGACGAGTTCAAGGAGCCGCTGTACGCGGCGCCGCCGCTGTTGCAGCGCATGGTGGACGCGGGCCGCCTGGGCCGCAAGACCGGCTCCGGGTTCTACACGTACGCCTGAGCACGTCGAGCACTTCTGTCGCCGGGCCCGGCTCCTCTCTGTGAGGGCCGGGCCCGCCGCGTTCACACCGGGTGTGCGCGGCGAGCCCGCATATGCTCTTCGCACACTCTCCCGCCCCTGGGGCAAGGCGAGTTGACTCCTTGGCGAAAAGTCAATGGCGATCAGCCACAACGACGAAGGAGCCTCGCCGTGCCGAGCGACCCCGGCCTACCGATGGCCGTCGACGAACTGTTCGAGTTACGCCGTTCCCTGGAAGTGGGCCTGGCCCGCATAGACGGGCAGCTGACGCTGCTCACCCACCGCGACGACCAGAGCGAACGCGAGCTGACCGAGCTGGGCGTGCGGGTGGCGTCCCTGGAGCACACGAGGTGGCCGCTGCCCGCGCTCACGGTGCTCACCGCCCTGGGCGCGCTGACCGTGGCGATCTGGCAGGCGCTGGGGCGGTGAGCTCGGTGCGAACCGTGGACTAGCCGTCGCCGAGCCGCAGATGGTGCAGGAGCAGGAGTCCGGCCGCCATGTTGGCGGCCGGGACCTCGCCTCGGGCGATCATGTCGGGTACCAGCTTGAGCGGTATCCACTCGCGCCGCGACGACTCGAAGTCGTCCTCGGGGTGGCCGATGTACTCGGCCGACTCCGACCAGTAGAGGTGGTGCCGGGCGTCGATGAGCCCGTTGGCGGGCTCGACGGTGAGGAGATGGCGCAGCGGGCCCGGCCGCCACCCCGTCTCCTCCTCCATCTCGCGGGCGGCGGCGTCCGCGATGTCCTCGCCGTCCTCGACGACTCCGGCGGCCAGCTCCCAGCCCCAGCTGTCGGTGATGAAGCGGTGCCGCCACAGCAGCAGCACCTCGTTGGCCTCGTTGACGGCGGTCGCCACGGCGACCGGGCGCAGCCTGATCAGGAAGTGGTCCAGATGCCGTCCGTCCGGGAGGACGACATCGGCGAGATTGACGCGGAACCAGCGGTTCTCATAGACAGTTTGTTCACTCAGGTTCGTCCACTGCACGTTTTTGCCACCTTCCGACAAGAGGATGGCAATATCGCAGCAGGCACGCGCTCACAGGGGAACGCGCAGTGCCCCGTCGATCAGCTCGGCGGCTTCGTCGGCGCCGGCGCAACCGCTCTCGACCAGATGCTCGCGTACGACGCGCAGCCGGTCGCGCAACCGCTGCGACTCCATCCCCCGGGCCCGCTCGGCCATCTCGACCGCCGTCGCGACGGCCCGGTCCGCCTCGCCCTGCCGGAGCTCGATCTGCGCGAGCATCGCCAGGCGGTGCACCCTGCCCCGGTCGTGCGAGGGGGCGTGCGCCGCCAGTCCCGCCTGCTCGCGCGCGGCCGGCAGATCGCCGAGCCGCAGCAGGGCCTCCGCCACCTGGACGTTGACCAGGCCCGGCTGGACGTAGCCGGTCTCGGCGGGTTCGTTCTTCGGCCGGATCCGCTCGGCAGCGCGCTCGGCGCCGCGCACCGCGCCGAGCGCGCTGCGCCCGTCGCCGAGGTGCGCGTACGCCTTGGCCTGCATCGCGTGCAGATCGGCGGCCAGCGCGGGGGTGAGCTGGTGGCCCGCCGCCCGTAGCGCCGCCTCCGCGAAGGCGACCGCCTGGCGGTAGTCGCGCATGAACAGCGACTGGTTGACCAGCAGCGCGATCACATAGGCGCCGAGCCCCCGGTCCCCGCTCGCCTTCGCGAGGCGCAGCGCCTGGTGGAAGTAGCGCTGGGCCAGCCCCTGGGCGTTGGAGTCGTACGCGCAGATCCCGGCGATCGCGACCAGGCCCCCGGTCGCCCGGTGCAGCTGACGGCCGGTCGCGTCGGTGTAGCAGCCGCGCAGCAGCGGCGCCGTCTCGGAGTTGAGGAAGCCCACGATGCGCGAGCGGGTGGCGATGCCGCCCGCCTTGCGGTACATCAGCTCGTAGTGCGCGCGGGCCGCCCGCAGCGTCTCGATGTCGCTCTCGCTCACCGCGGTCTGGCCGTGCCGGGACACATCGGTGTCCTCCGGCGGGTTCTCCCACTCCCACACCGGCATCACGGCCGGGGTGCCGGTGACGGCGGGAGCGCCCAGTATGTGCGGGCGCTGCTGCTCGTCGGAGCGCCACAGCGCGGTGGCGCGCTCGACGAACCCGGCGAGCGGCGAGCCCACCGGCGCGGCCGGCTCGCCCGGCACTCCGAGCCCGATGTCGTCGAGGGTGACCGGCCGGTGCAGCCGCACCGCGAGCACCTCGCAGATCAGGTCCGGCACCTGGCCGCGCGGCCGCTGGCCCTTCAACCACCGGGCCACCGCGGTGTGTTCGTACTTCAGTGCCAGGCCTCTGGCGCGGCCGGCCTGGTTCACATGGGCCGCGAGCCCGGCGTTCGAGATGCCGGCCTCGTCGACCAGCGCGTCGAGCAGGGTATTGGGCTGCATCAGGCCCTCCGTTGGCTCGGTGCGCCCAGCGTAGACGAGGCGCGTTCACACGGGGTGTGAAGGGAGTGCTCGCATTTATGCGCCGCGCACTCTGCCGCGGCGCGACCGCTGCCGATTGACTGAACTGCCTCTCCACAGAGGCGTGCCGGGCCGCCGGCTCCCCCTCGTACAGTGCGGCGGCCCGCTCCCGGCGCCGCCGGTCCTGCCGAACTGCCCGTCACTCCGCGGCAGGGCCGACGGCGCACACCGCGCCTCAGTGCCGTGCCTGCGCGGTCCGAACGGCTCCGGGACGCGCGGGCACGCGCACCCGGTCGTTGCGCAGCACCATCAGCGCCACGTCGTCGGCGAGCCGTCCGCCGGTGTGTCGCAACAGCTCCCGCTGTACGCAGTGGACCACTGCTGCGGGGGACAGCGGGGTGTCAAGGGCCGCCCGGGCGAGTACTTCCTGCAGCCGGAAGAACCGCCCGGAGCGGTCCCTGGCGTCCTCGGCGCCGTCCGTGTGCACACAGAGCGCCTCGCCCGGCAGCAGCCGGGTGCAGCGGTGCAGCGGCAGTTCGGCGGGGAGCGGGAAGGAGCCGAGCGGCGGCAGCGGGTCGCCGGGCAGCAGCGCCTCGGCGCCGCCGCACAGCCGATAGGGCCAGGGGTGGCCGCAGTTGAGGGCGAGCACCAGCCCGTCGGCGCGGATCTCCAGGAGCAGTACGGTGACGAACTCCTCGGCGAGCGGACTCTCCGGCTCGCCCGGGCAGCAGGCCGGGTGCTCGGCGCGGGCCCGCTCGCGCAGATGCCGTTGCAGCGCCCGGTCCAGCCGCCGCAGCACACCGGCCAGGTCCGGCTCGTCGTGCGCGGCCTCCCGGAAGCTGCCGAGCAGCGCCGCGACCGCGCCGAGCGAGCCGAGGCCGTGGCCGCGCACATCGCCCATGACGACCCGCACCCCGTACGGCGTGGCGATCACCTCGTACAGATCGCCGCCGACCACCGCGCCCTCGCCCGCGCAGAGCTGCCCGGCGGCCACCGCGAGCCCGTCGACGCGGGGCGGCGGCGGGCGCAGCAGGACCCGCTGGGCGGCGTCGGCGACCTCCTGGACCTGCCGCAGCTCCCGCGCCGCGCCCAGCCGTACGCCGTGCACCAGACAGGCCACCGCGATCAGGAAGGCCGCGCAGGTGGCGATCCGCAGGCCCATGGACTCGTCGGTGGCGAGCGGGCAGGTCAGCTGCCAGACGACGACCAGGGCCAGCCAGAGAAGGGGCAGGGCCAGAGCGAGACCCCGGCCCGTCCCGAGGGCCCGCGCACAGACCGCCGGCCAACTCCTGGTACGGATCATGCCGTCGGCCCCCCTAGGCCTCTGCGCTCCCCTGCGCCTGTCACCCCTGCACCGGCCATCACGGCCGGATTGATTCTTTCTGCGGTCCGCCCCTTTTTGCGTACCTCGCTCCCCGTTCTCACCCGAACGAGTGAGGAGGGTGGGGTTCCCGGAGGGGGCGCTTCGGGCAGGGGCGGGAAGGGCGGAAGGGCGCATCCGGGGATCCGGATGCGCCCTTCCGTGGTCGTGCCGCGGGGAGTTACGCCCCGCGCAGCACCGCGCCCGTGCGCTCGGCGGCCAGGGCCACCGCCGCGTCGCGGGCGGCCGAGGCCTCCTCGACGGTCAGCGTGCGGTCGGGGGCGCGGAAGCGCAGCGCGTACGCCAGCGACTTCTTGCCCTCGCCGAGCTGCTCGCCGGTGTAGACGTCGAACAGCCGGATGGACTCCAGCAGTTCACCGGCGCCGCCGCGCAGGAAGTACTCGACCACGGCGGCCGGGACCTCGTTGTCGACGACCAGCGCCACGTCCTGGGTGGCCACCGGGAAGGTGGAGATGCGCGGCGCCCACAGGGTGCCCTCCCCCGCCTTCGCCAGCACGTCCAGGTCGAGCTCCATGGCGCAGGTGCGCTCGGGCAGGCTCAGCGCCTTGACCACCCGCGGGTGCAGCTCGCCCGCGTGGCCGATGACGACGATCTCGCTGTCGACGACGACGGCGAGCTCGGCGCAGCGGCCGGGGTGCCACGGCCCGTACTGGCCCTGCTGGACGATGAGTTCGGCGCCGGCCTCGCGGGCCAGGGTCCGGGCGGCCTCGACCGCGTCGGCCCAGTTCGCCGGGCGGCCCTTGCCCCACCAGCCGGCCTGCTCGCGCGCACCGGCGATGACCACGGCCGCGTGCCGGGGCTGCGCGGGCAGCACGGCGTCGAGCGCGGCGATCTCCTCGTCGGTGGGGCGGCGGTCGACGGGCAGCCGGACGGCGACGCCCTGCTGCTCGCCGGGCTGGAAGACCAGACCGGTCTCGAAGAGCGCCAGGTCGTGGCTGCCGCGGCCATCGTTGCGGCGCAGCGCGGTGAGCAGGCCCGGCAGCAGCGTGGTGCGCAGCGCCGGCTCCTCGTCGTTGAGCGGGTTGACCAGCTTCACGACGCGGCGGGCCGGGTCGCCGGCCTCCAGGCCCAGCTGGTCGAAGACCTGCTCGGAGACGAACGGGTAGTTCGGCGCCTCCACGTAGCCGGCCCCGGCGAGCGCGCGGCCCACCCGGCGGTGCAGCCGCTGCCGCTCGGTCAGACCGCGGCCGGCGGGCGGCTTCGGCAGGGTGGAGGGGAGGTTCTCGTACCCCTCCAGCCGGATGACCTCCTCGGCGAGGTCGTTCGGCTCGGTGAGGTCGGGGCGCCAGGAGGGCACGGTGACCACGAGCTCGTCCTGCCCGTAGACGTCGCAGCCGATCTCCTGGAGGCGGCGCACGACCGTCTCGCGGCCGTACTCGACGCCCGCCACCTTGTCCGGGTGGTCGGCGGCGACCGCGATGGTGCGCGGCGCGGACGGCGCGATGACCTCGGTGACACCGGCCTCGGCGGTGCCGCCCGCGAGCAGCACCAGCAGGTCGACGGTCCGCTGGGCGGCCGCCGAGGCGGCCTGCGGGTCGACACCGCGCTCGAAGCGCTTGGACGCCTCGGAGGTCAGCTTGTGGCGGCGCGCGGTACGGGCGATGGCGACCGGGTCGAAGTGCGCGGCCTCGATGACCACCTCGGTGGTGCCCCGGACCTGCCCGGTCTCGGGGTCGGTGACCGAGTCGGCGATCTCCGTGTTGGCGCCGCCCATCACCCCGGCCAGGCCGATCGGGCCCCGGTTGTCGGTGATGACCAGGTCGGCGGCGTCCAGCTTGCGCTTGGCGCCGTCGAGCGTGGTGAGCACCTCGCCGGCCTCGGCGCGGCGCACCCCGATCGGACCGTCGACCAGCGAGCGGTCGTAGGCGTGCAGCGGCTGGCCGAGCTCGATCATCACGTAGTTGGTGACGTCGACGGCGAGCGAGATCGGCCGCATGCCGGCCTTCTGCAGACGGCGCTGGAGCCAGATCGGGGAGCGGGCCTCGGGGTCGAGGCCGACCACGGTGCGCGCGGTGAAGCGGTCGCAGCCGATCGGGTCGGCGATCTTCACCTGGTAGCCGTACGAGTTGGGCGCGGGCACGTCGAGCAGCGCCGGGTCGCGCAGCGGCAGGCCGTACGCGATGGCGGTCTCGCGGGCCACCCCGCGCATGGACAGGCAGTCGCCGCGGTTGGCGGTCACCGCGATGTCCAGGACCTCGTCGACGAGCTCCAGGAGCTCGATGGCGTCGGTGCCGGCCTCGTGCTCGGGCGGCAGGACGATGATGCCGCCGCTGCCGTCGTCGCCCATGCCCAGCTCGTCGCCGGAGCAGATCATGCCGTGCGAGGTCCTGCCGTACGTCTGGCGCGCGGCGATGGCGAAGTCGCCGGGCAGCACGGCGCCGGGGAGCACCACGACGACCTTGTCGCCGACCTGGAAGTTGCGCGCGCCGCAGACGATCTCCTGCGGCTCGCCGGTGCCGTTGGCGCTGCCGACGTCGACCGTGCAGAAGCGGATGGGCTTCTTGAAGCCCTCCAGCTCCTCGATGGTCAGCACCTGGCCGACGACCAGGGGGCCCTTGAGGCCGGCGCCGAGCTGCTCGACGGTCTCGACCTCGAGGCCGGCGGAGACGAGCTTGGCCTGGACGTCACGGCCGGTCTCCGTCGCCGGCAGGTCGACGTACTCCCGCAGCCAAGAAAGCGGGACCCGCATCAGATCTCCATCCCGAACGGCCGGGTGAACCGGACGTCACCCTCGACCATGTCTCGCATGTCTTCGACGTTGTGGCGGAACATCAGCAGGCGTTCGATGCCGAAGCCGAAGGCGAATCCGCTGTACTTCTCGGGGTCGACACCGCAGGCGACGAGCACCTTCGGGTTGACCATGCCGCAGCCGCCGAGCTCGATCCAGCCCTCGCTGGAGCAGGTGCGGCAGGGGCGGTCGGGGTTGCCGACGGACTCGCCGCGGCAGACGTAGCAGACCATGTCCATCTCGGCGGACGGCTCGGTGAACGGGAAGAAGTTCGGCCGCAGCCGGGTCTTCATGTCCTGTCCGAAGAGCGACTGGACCATGTGGTCCAGGGTGCCCTTGAGGTCCGCCATGGTCAGGCCCTCGTCGACGGCGAGCAGCTCGACCTGGTTGAAGACGGGGGTGTGCGTGGCGTCCAGCTCGTCCGTGCGGAAGACCCGGCCGGGGCAGATCACGTAGACCGGCGGCTCGCGGTCGATCAGCGAGCGGATCTGCACCGGGGAGGTGTGCGTGCGCAGCACCGTGCCGGAGTTCGCCGTGCCGTCGGCGGCCTGCACGAAGAAGGTGTCGGCCTCACCGCGGGCCGGGTGGTCCGGGCCGATGTTGAGCGCGTCGAAGTTGAACCACTCGGCCTCGACCTGCGGGCCCTCGGCCACCTCGTAGCCCATGGCCACGAAGATGTCCTCGATGCGCTCGGAGAGCGTGGTGAGCGGGTGGCGGGCGCCGGCCGGTACGCGGTCGTACGGCAGCGAGACGTCCACCGCCTCCTCGACCAGGACGCGCGCGTCGCGCTCGGCCTCCAGCTCGGCCTGGCGGGCGGCCAGCGCCTTGTTCACGGCGCCGCGGGCCATGCCCACGCGCTTGCCCGCCTCGGCCTTGGCCTGCGGCGGCAGGGCGCCGATCTCCCGGTTGGCGAGCGACAGGGGCGAGGTGCCACCGGCGTGCGCGGTCTTCGCGTGTGCGAGCGCGTCGAGATCACCGGCGGCGGCGAAGGCGGCGAGCGCCTCGTCCCGCATGCGCTCGATCTCTTCCGGTTTCAGTGCCTCGACCTCAACAGGGTCGTACGACTTATTGGGTGCCGACATCTCTTCCCGTACTTCCGATTGGCTTGGCTGGGGGTCCCGCCACCGCGACAGCGACTCGGCCGCGCGACTTCGCCTCGCGATGTGCCGCGCGATGGCTGAGACACGAACGCGCCAAAGGTCGAGTCTAACGGGGTGCGGGAATGCGCATGCGCCCGTGGGCCGCCCGGCGGTCCCTACTGGAGGTAGGCCGGGGCGCCGACGGGCAGGATAAATCGGAACTCGGCGCCGCCGCCGGAGCCGCGGCCCACCGCGATGGTGCCGCCGTGCGCCTCCACGATGCCCTTGACGATATAGAGGCCGAGTCCGGTGCCGCCGCGTTTGCTGCCCCGCCAGAAGCGGGTGAAGACGCGGCCCATCGACTCCTCGGGGATGCCGGGGCCTTCGTCGCTCACGGTGACGGCCGTTCCCTTCTCGTCGTGCTCGTCGATGCGGACGGGCGCGGTTGCCACCTCGATGGTGACGGTTCCCTCGCCGTGGCGCACCGCGTTTTCCAGCAGGTTGCCCAGGACCTGGTCGATCTTGTCCGGATCCGCCCACAGATCGGGCAGCGGGCGCTGGATGCGGACGAGGAAGCGGTCGGGGGCCTGCCCGGCGGCCACATGGGCCTGGATGTGGCGGCCGACGGCGGCCGCTATGTCCACCGGCTGGCGGCGCACCTCCAGGCGGCCCGAGTCGATCCGGGAGATGTCCAGGAGCTCGGCGATCAGCCGGGTGACGCGGTTGGCGTCGGCGTCGACGGTCTCCAGCATCAGCCGCTTCTGGTCGTCGGTGAACCGCTCCCACTTGGCGAGCAGCGTCGCGGTGAACCCCTTGACGCTGGTCAGCGGGGAGCGCAGCTCATGGGCGACGGTGGCGATCAGCTCGGCGTGCGAGCGCTCGGTGCGCCGCCGCGCCTCGGTGGAGCGCAGGCTCACCACGACCCGGCGCACCGGGCCGGTGGGGTGCTCGCGCACGTACCGCGCGGAGACCAGCACCTCGCGTCCGCCGGGCAGCAGCAGATTGCGTTCGGGCTGGCCGACGCGGATGGCGAGTCCGCCGTACGGGTCGGTCAGCTGCCACCAGCGGCGGCCCTTGAGGTCCTCGAGCGGCAGGGCGTGCTCCAGCTCGACGCCGAGCGCCTCGTGGCGGGGGACGGCGGTGATCCGGGCGGCGGCCGCGTTGAAGCAGATGACCCGGCCCTCCTCGTCGGCGACGACGAGACCGTCGGGCAGGTCCTCGGGGTCTATCCCGAGGGCGTCCCGGCCACCGGATGGGCGCGCCAGGGCATTCTCGCCGATGGTCCTCACGCCGACAGCCATCCCCGTATCCCACCTCTCCGAAGCACACAGTGGGCCCCCGAGCCCGCCACACTACTAGCTGGAGGTGACGGTGCGGACCCCCTCAGCGAGGTGTACGGGTGCGCTGGGCCCGCGCCGAGGCGTACAGGCACACCGCGGCGGCGGTCGCCAGGTTGAGGCTCTCGGCCTTGCCGTGGATCGGGACGCGCACCACGGCGTCCGCCAGCGCCCGGGTCTCCTCCGGCAGGCCCCAGGCCTCGTTGCCGAAGATCCATGCGGTGGGGCCGCCCATGGTGCCCGCGTCGAGCTCGTCGTCGAGGTCGTCGCGGCCCGCCCCGTCGGCGGCCAGGATGCGCACACCGGCGTCCCGCAGCCCCCGTACGGCCTGCTCCACCGGGACGCCGACGGCGACCGGCAGATGGAAGAGCGAACCGACCGAGGCGCGCACCGACTTGGGGTTGTACAGGTCGACGGAGGCGTCGGTGAGGACGACCGCGTCGGCGCCGGCGGCGTCCGCGCAGCGCAGTACGGTGCCCGCGTTGCCGGGGTCGCGGACGTGCGCGAGGACGGCGACGAGCTTGGGGCGGGCCTTGAGGATCTCCTCGAACGGCGAGTCCAGGAAGCGGCAGACGCCGACCAGGCCCTGCGGGGTGACGGTCTGGGAGACCTCGGCGAGCACCTCGTCGTCCGCGTAGTGCACCCGGGCCCCGGCCGCCCGTGCGGCGGCCACGATGTCCGCGTACCGCTCGGCGGCCTCGACGGTGGTGAACAGCTCGGTGAGCGTCGCCTCCCCGTCGGCCCGGTGCTCCACGGCCTCCCGAACGGCCTGCGGCCCCTCGGCGATGAACAGCCGCTCCTTGCCCCGGAAGTTGCGCCGCGCGAGCCGCTTCGCGGCGGTGACGCGGGGAGAACGGGGGGAGATCAGCTCGGGCGAGGGCATGTGGGGTCTCTCTACGAGGGGGGCGTCTTCTTGGGCCCGGTGTTCGTCTGCGGGCCGTGGCCGGCTGGTCGCGCAGTTCCCCGCGCCCCTATGGATGCCGCTGCGCGGCAATCCCCTGGGGCGTCCCGCAGGGGCGCATCTCAGGGGCGCGGGGAACTGCGCGAGCAACCCACCACGGTCCGCAGACGGAAACGGGACCCGGGGCGGAGCCCGGAACGCACGGACCCGCAGGCCAAAGGCCTGCGGGTCCGGTTCCGGCTCGACAAGCCGTCAGGCGCTTACGCGGCCTTCGGGGCGTTGACGTCGCTCGGCAGCGCCTTCTGGGCCACCTCGACGAGCGCGGCGAACGCGTTGGCGTCGTTGACGGCCAGCTCCGCGAGGATCTTGCGGTCCACCTCGATGTTGGCGGCCTTCAGACCCTGGATGAGGCGGTTGTACGTCATGCCGTTCTGGCGGGCAGCGGCGTTGATGCGCTGGATCCACAGCTGACGGAAGTCGCCCTTGCGCTTCTTGCGGTCGTTGTAGTTGTAGACCAGCGAGTGGGTGACCTGCTCCTTGGCCTTGCGGTACAGACGCGAACGCTGACCGCGGTAGCCGGAGGCCGCCTCGAGGATCGCCCGGCGCTTCTTGTGGGCGTTGACTGCCCGCTTGACGCGTGCCACTTGTTAACTCCTTGTAGCGGGGCCGTGGTGGGTAATCACACGGCCCGAATTCGAATAGGTCCCGGTCTCGACGTTCCGCCCCCGGTCACCGGGAGCGGAGGAACGTCACTTGCCGAGAAGCTTCTTGATCTTCTTGGCGTCGCCCGGGGCCATCTCGGCGTTGCCGGTGAGGCGACGCGTCAGCTTGGACGACTTGTGCTCAAGCAGGTGGCGCTTGCCGGCACGCTCACGGAGCACCTTGCCGGAGCCGGTGATCTTGAAGCGCTTGCTGGCACCGCTGTGCGACTTGTTCTTCGGCATAGCGCCGTTATCTCCTCGTCAGTGGCGCTCCCAGCCGGTCCGGAGACCGGCGCGCGGGAGCGTCATGTGTATCGGTAGTCCTGGGCTGGCTGCCCGGGAATCAGGCCTCGGCGGGTTCCTCGGCCGACGCCTCGACGACGGGCTCCTCGACGGAGTCCTCGGCTTCGGCGTCAGCGGGCTGACCCTGGCGCTCCGCCTTGCGGGCGGCCTGCGCCTCGCGGGCCTCGGCCATCGCCTCGGTCTTCTTCTTGTGCGGACCGAGGACCATGATCATGTTCCGGCCGTCCTGCTTCGGGTTCGACTCGACGAAACCGAGGTCCTGGACGTCCTCCGCGAGACGCTGCAGCAGTCGGTAGCCGAGCTCCGGCCGGGACTGCTCGCGACCACGGAACATGATCGTGATCTTGACCTTGTCGCCCTGCTTGAGGAACCGGACGACGTGACCCTTCTTGGTGTCATAGTCGTGCGGGTCGATCTTCGGCCGGAGCTTCATCTCCTTGATGACCGTGTGCGCCTGGTTCTTGCGCGCCTCACGGGCCTTCATGGCCGACTCGTACTTGAACTTCCCGTAGTCCATGAGCTTGCACACGGGCGGACGGGCGTTCGCCGCGACCTCGACCAGGTCCAGGTCGTACTCCTGTGCGAGCTCCAGGGCCTTGGCAAGCGGAACAATCCCGACCTGCTCGCCGCTGGGACCGACAAGTCGCACTTCGGGAACGCGAATCCGGTCGTTGATGCGGGGCTCGGCGCTGATGGATCCTCCTCGGTAGCACCACACGCCTGTCTGGCAGACAAGCGCGTACTTTCACTCGGGACCAACCATCGCGGCACATGAAAAATGCCCCGGACGGGACACAGGCGGGGCTCCATGGCAACCGGAGCACCGCCGCGATCAACCGCGGGGCGCGCATCGGACGGCTCCATCGTCCGTACGGAACGATGGCTACCGTCTGACCGGGTGACCCGCCGCCCCGGAGGGTGGTCGGGTGGGAGATCGGAGCCTCCACTTGTGGGCCGGGCACATGGGAGTGCCTGGCCGGTCGTTACACAAGGTTAGCAGCACACCGGCACGGGGGCCAATCGTGCGCACACCGGCCGAGCGCCTATCGTGTGGGGCATGAGTGAGACCTCCCCCCAGTCCCCCGAGACCACCGACTTCGACACCATGACCCGCGACATCGCCGAGGTCCCGGCCGTCGAGGTGATCGTCACGGTCGCCGTGAACCTGATGAGCGCCGCCGCGGTGAAGCTCGGGCTGACGGAGGAGGGCGACGAGCACAAGGACCTGGACGAGGCCCGCAAGCTGGTGCACGCTCTGGCCGGTCTGCTGGACGCCAGCACCACCGAGATCAGCTCCTTCCACGCCGCCCCGCTGCGCGACGGCCTGAAGTCCCTCCAGCTCGCCTTCCGCGAGGCCTCCCTCGTCCCGGACGAGCCGGGCAAGGGCCCGGGCGAGAAGTACACCGGCCCGGTGTACGGCTAGTCACCGCACGCTCCCGTACGAAGTGAAGCGCCCCCGGTTCGACACCGGGGGCGCTCTTCGTAGGTCGGCCGGTGGCCGTGCTCAGCGGGTGAACAGCGGCTCGTTCGGCTGCGGGGCCCCGGCCGGGAGCAGGGCGAGGTCGAGGCCGCGCACCAGCCGGGCCCGCAGCACCTCGTCGGCGGCGAGCAGCCCGGCGACCCGGCGGGCGATGTCGGCGGGCACCGCGCCCTCGGCCAGCACCAGGGCGAGCGTGCCGTCGGCGGCGCCGGGGCCGAGGTGGGCGCGGAGCACGGCGGGCTCGGCGGCGACCGCCGTGCGCACGGCCGCGACGACCGCCGGGTCGTCGAGCGGGTCCGCGCTGGTGCGCCCCTCGGCCAGGGCGAGCAGCGCGCCGCCCGTCAGCTCGTACGGGACGGGCCCGGCCAGATCGAGGACGACCGTGTCGGCGCGCTCGTGCGCGGCCGCCTGGAGCGCCTGGTGCAGCGGTACGGCGACCGGCCGGGCCTCGGGGTCCCACAGGGCGAGCGAGGCGAGCGAGGTGAAGGCGGGCAGCGCCTTGCGGTCGCCCGCGGTGAGCGTGGGCACGGCCATGTCGCTGGTCTTCTCGCGGCGCAGCCCGTTCTCGTCGGTCTCCACCTCGCCGAGCACGGCGACGACGGGGACGAGCAGCCGGGCCTCCTTGAGCGCGGCCAGCACCCGGGACCGGGCCGCGCCGCTCCCCCGGTCCTCGGCCCAGGCGGCGAGCGCCGCCGTGAGTTCGGGGTCGGCGGTGCCGTCGTCGTCGGAGAAACCGGGGTCCGGGATGTTCTTGAGCGCCACGGCACGAGCCTAACCGGGCCGCGCACCGGCCCGGCGGGCGCCCGGACCGTAACGTCGTGAGCGTGGATCCGGAAGCGGCGGTGGTGGGGCGGGCCCAGGGCTCGCTGTCGGTGGGCGTGTGCGGCCTCGCGGGCGGCGGGGAGGCGGTGTACGGGGGCGAGGGGCGTACGTACGCCACGGCCAGCGTCGTCAAGGTGGACATCCTCGCGGCCCTGCTGCTGCGGGCCCAGGACGCGGGCCGCGGCCTGACCGGCGAGGAGCGGGCGCTCGCGGCGGACATGATCGAGCGCAGCGACAACGACGCGGCGACCGCGCTGTGGCGGATGATCGGCGGCGCGGCCGGGCTGGACGCGGCGAACGCGCGGCTGGGGCTGACGGAGACGGCCGGCGCGACGGCCTGGGGGCTGACCCGGACGACCGTACGGGACCGGCTGGCGCTGCTGCGGGCGGTGTTCGGGGAGCGGTCGGTACTGGACGAGGGCTCGCGGGCGTACATGGGCGCCCTGATGGGCCGCGCGGTGGCCGGGCAGGACTGGGGGGTGTCGGCGGCGGGCACCGGCTGGGCCCTGAAGAACGGCTGGCTGCCGCGGAGCGCGACGGGGCTGTGGGTGGTCAACAGCATCGGCCGGGTGACCGCCGCCGATGGGCGTAGCTACCTGGTGGCGGTGCTGTCGGACGGCCACGGGTCGATGGAGGCGGGGGTGGCGGCGGTGGAGGAGGCGGCCCGGGCGGCGGTGGGCGCGGGCCGGTGAGGGCCGTACGGCGGGGTCAGGCGTGTTCGGTCCTGCGGCTGCCGCGCCACAGGGTCAGGGACGCGGCGAGCAGCAGGGCACCGGCGGCGGCCGCGAGGGCGGCGAGCCAGTCGCCGCGGTGGCCGCTGTCCTTCTCCTTGTCGGGGCCGGCGCCGAAGTAGGTGCGGGCGTGGCCGGTGGCCGTGTTGGTGCGCACCTCGGGCTTGAGGCGGGCGCCCTCGGCCAGGGCGGCGGCCGGGTCGACGCTGCCGTAGCCGCGCGAGTCGTCGCGGCCGCCCCGGGGCGCGTTGCGGGCGGTGTCCGCGAGCAGGGTCTTGATCTGGGCCGGGGAGAGGCCGGGGTGGGCCGCGCGGATCAGGGCGACGGCCCCGGAGACGAAGGCGGAGGCCGCGCTGGTGCCCCAGCCCTCGTAGTACTTGCGGTCCGGGTCCGCTATCACCACGTCCACGCCGGGCGCGGAGACGGTGGCGTACCAGCGGCGGGTGGAGAAGGCCGCGTGGGTGCCGTAGCGGTCGACGGCGGCGACGGCGATGACGCCCGGGTAGGCGGCGGGGTAGGAGACGTGGTCGCCCTGTTCGCCGCCGTTGCCCGCGGAGGCGACGACGACGGAGCCGCGGGCGAGGGCGTACTGGATGGCGGCGTCCTCCGACGGTTCGGGGTGCGCGGAGGCGCTGTCGTCGCCGAGGGAGAGGTTGATGACGTCGGCGCCGTGGTCGGCGGCCCAGCGGATGCCCTCGGCGAGCGCGCCGCCGCGCGACTCGCGGGCCTTCTTGCGCGCCGGGTCGGAGGATTCGAGGATCACCCGGACCGGCAGGATCCTGGCCTCGGGGGCGATGCCGAGGACGCCGTCCTGGCGACCGGGCCCGTGTCCGTGGCCTGCGATGATCCCGGCCATGGCGGTGCCGTGCCGGGCCCAGTCGCGGCTGCCCCGGCCGGCGCCGAAGCCGACGAGGTCCTTGCCGGTGAGGACCTGTCCGGCGAGGTCGGGGTGGGTGGCGTCGACACCGGTGTCGAGCACGGCGACGGTGATGCCCTTGCCCTTGGTCGTCCGCCACGCCTGCTGGGTGTGCATGGCGGCCAGCTCCCACTGCCGGTCCCGGATGGCGTCCGCCCGCGCGGGCGCGGCGGGCAGCAGGAGCGCGAGGGCGGCCGTGCCGGCCAGGGCGGCGGCGCGGTACCGGCGGAGGGTGGCCCGTGGGGTGCTCATGACGGCTTCTTCGTTCCGGTGGCGGTCTTGCGCAGGGCCCGCTCCACGCGGTCCGCGATGCCCTTGGCGTCGTAGGTGAGCCCCGCCTCGACGGGTGCGTCCGTCGTCCCCTCGTCGAGGGCGCGGTCGGCGGGCTGGGGGTCGGTGACGGTACGGGCGTCCGCGAAGCCGGTGACGGCGGTGACGACGACGGGGGCGTCGGTGAGGACGCGTACGGTCCAGCTCGCCCGCTGTCCGTCCCCGAAGCGGGCGGCGGGGGTGCCCTTGACGGCGTACGGGCGCGGCATCAGGTCGTCGCGGTCGCCGAGCGACTCGTCGCTGAACCGGGTGCGCAGCGCGGCCATCGCGTCGGCGTCGGCCTCGGTGAAGACGAGCCCGACGGTGGTGACGGCGGAGGAGGTGGCGTCGGTGTACGTGGCCCTCAGCAGGCGGGCGCAGCCGACCGGTTGGAGCGCCTTGAGCAGCAGCGGGTCGAGGGCGCCGGCGCACCCGGAGTCGGGCGCGACCCCGACGCGGGTCCAGACGCGGTCGGCCCCGCCGGGACCGGCACCGCTCCCGTTGAGGGTCGGCGGGAAGAGGGTGTCCACGGGGGTGCTGTGCCACATCTCGCGGGCGGCGGTGTATCCGCCCCGGGCGTCCGCTCCCCCGGAGCCGCCGCTCAGCCAGCTCCCGGCCGCCGCGCCCCCGAGCAGCCCGATCCCCAGCACAAGGCAGACGGCGGCCGCGACGACCCGCCCCCGCCGCCGACCGCGCACGGGCGCCTCGGCCACGGGTATGGGCGGGACGGGGTACGTCAGACTCCCCGACAGCGCCGCCAGGCCCACCCGGGGCGCGGGCGACGACGGGGCGGCGGGTGCCGTTCCGGGGGACGGGGCCGGTGCCGCGGCGGGCGCGGTCCTCGCCGCCGGGGGCGGCGTCAGCGGGGCGGCGGGTGCCGTTCCGGCGGCCGGGAACGAGGCCGGTGGCGCGACAGGGACGGGCCCGGCGGCCAGGGGCGGAGTGGGGGGCGCGGCGGGTGCGCGTCCGGCGGCCGGGGACGGGGCCAGCGCGGCGGGCGCGGTCCTCGCCGCCGGGGGCGGCGTCAGCGGGGCGGCGG
>NZ_BAAACA010000028.1:0-37958 GCF_039521265.1 Streptomyces crystallinus
CCCCGCGCCCCTAAAGGCCGGCCCCCTAGGGGCGCGGGGAACTGCGCGAGCAACCGGCCACCGGCCCGCAGACAAAGACCGGGCACAACGCAAGGGCGGCCACCCCCCTCCACGGGAGTGGCCGCCCTCGTCGTACGGCTAAGCGGCTACCAGAAGGGCGCGCTTACTTGCCCTTCGCGGCTTCCTTGAGCTTCGAGCCCGCGGAGACCTTCACGCTGTAGCCGGCCGGGATGTCGATCGGGTCGCCGGTCTGCGGGTTACGAGCGGTACGAGCGGCACGGTGGGTGCGCTCGAAGGTCAGGAAGCCGGGGATGGTGACCTTCTCGTCGCCCTTGGCGACGACCTCGCCGACCGTCTCGGCGAGAGCGGCCAGAACGGCGTCGGCGTCCTTGCGGGTCACCTCGGCGCGGTCGGCCAGCGCGGCCACCAGCTCACTGCGGTTCATGTTCTTACTCCCGTGTTCTTCTTGCCTGTGCGGCGTGCCACGCGGCGGAAGCCGCGTGTTGGGTACAGCGAAGCCGATGCTGCCAGGGCCCTCGGACAGTCCCCGGACCCGGGTCTGTGTCAGACCCTCGCGCCCGGTTACGCATCCTGCCCCCACCTGTGGCGGGAAAGCCAATCCGGCACCCTTCGGAGTCACACGAAAAGCGCCACCGGCCCGTCGTGGTGACGCTCCGTCGACTCCTTGGGGACTCGCTGGAGCCGCCGGGGCGGATGCGGGTCCATGGTCCGCCACCCTAAGGGCGGCTCCACAGCCCCGCATCCCGCGACGCGCCGTAGGTCAGGCGGACGTGGGGCCGGTCACAGCCCGGCGCCGGGGCCTCAGAGCGCGGCCTGGGCCGCCGTGCGCACCGCGCCGGCCACCGCGCCCGCGACCTTGTCGTTGAAGACCGACGGGATGATGTAGTTCGGGTTGAGCTCGTCCTCGGTCACCACGTTCGCGAGTGCGGTCGCGGCAGCCAGCATCATGTCCGTGTTGACCGTCCGCGACTGGGCGTCCAGGAGGCCGCGGAAGACGCCCGGGAAGACCAGCACGTTGTTGATCTGGTTCGGGAAGTCCGAGCGGCCGGTGGCCACCACGGCGGCGCTCCGGCGGGCCACGGCCGGGTCCACCTCGGGGTCGGGGTTCGCGAGCGCGAAGACGATGGCGCCCTCGGCCATCGCGGCCACGTCGTCGCCGTTCAGGACGTTGGGGGCGGAGACGCCGATGAAGACGTCCGCGCCGACCACGGCCTCGCGCAGCGAGCCGGTGAGGCCCTCGGGGTTGGTGTTGTCGGCGATCCAGCGCAGCGTGGCCATGTCGGAGTCGCCGTCGGCGCCCGCCAGGTCCGCCCGGCCGGCGTGGACGACGCCCTGGATGTCGGCGACGACCGCGTTCTTCACACCGGCCGCCAGCAGCAGCTTCAGGATGGCCGTACCGGCCGCGCCCGCGCCGGACATGACGACCCGTACGTCCCCGATGCCCTTGCCCACCACGCGCAGAGCGTTGGTCAGCGCGGCGAGCACCACGATCGCGGTGCCGTGCTGGTCGTCGTGGAAGACCGGGATGTCCAGGGCCTCGCGCAGCCGCGCCTCGATCTCGAAGCAGCGGGGCGCGGAGATGTCCTCCAGGTTGATGCCCGCGAAGCCGGGGGCGATCGCCTTGACGATCGCGACGATCTCGTCGGTGTCCTGGGTGTCCAGGCAGAGCGGCCAGGCGTCGATGCCCGCGAACCGCTTGAAGAGGGCCGCCTTGCCCTCCATGACCGGCAGCGCGGCCTTGGGGCCGATGTTGCCGAGGCCGAGGACGGCCGAGCCGTCGGTGACGACCGCGACGGAGTTGCGCTTGATGGTGAGGCGGCGGGCGTCCTCGGGGTTCTCGGCGATCGCCATGCACACCCGGGCGACACCCGGGGTGTAGATCATCGAGAGGTCGTCACGGTTGCGGATGGGGTGCTTGGACGCCATCTCGATCTTGCCGCCGAGGTGCATCAGGAACGTACGGTCGGAGACCTTGCCGAGGGTGACGCCCTCGATCCCGCGCAGCTCCTCGACGATCTCGTCGGCGTGCGAGGTGGAGCTGGCCGCGATGGTGACGTCGATCCGGAGCTTCTCGTGGCCGGAGGCGGTCACGTCGAGGCCGGTGACCGAGCCGCCGGAGGACTCCACGGCCGTGGTGAGCTGGGAGACCGCCGTTCCGCTGGCGGGCACCTCCAGCCTGACCGTCATCGAGTACGAGACGCTGGGCGCCGTTGCCATGACCGGGTTCCTCTGCTTTCCCTAGCTTCGTTGCCAGCGCCGCCCAGGCTGTTGCCGGGGCAGCGCCATCCGATGTTCGCACCTACCGGCTGGTAGCCGGTAACGCGCCTATCATTCCGGAAAACAGTTTCCACCATACGAGAGATGATCGATCGGCGGAAGCCCCTGGCCCCGCCCTGCGGCCGCAGGGCGGCCGCAGCCGGCCGAAGCCTCGTGGAAAGCACACTCGTGGAAAGCACAACAGGCCCACGCCATCCTCGGATGACGTGGGCCTGTCGCTCACGTTAAGACACCGACCCGCCATGCTCGCCTCGCGGCAAGTGGTCGCTCGAAGCGACTAAGGTTGGGCCCGGGGGCTTGGATCGAGCCGGTGCCGTAACCAGGCTAACAAACCACCCCGGCAAGTGATTCGAGCATCGCGAGTTGACTCCGCCGGATTTTCGCCGGCTCACTCCCGCAGCAGGTCGGGCACCCCCGCCGCGTCCGGCTCGTCCCGCTCGCCGGAGACCACCGTGAGCTGCTGGGTCGCCCGGGTGAGCGCCACGTACAGCACGCGCAGCCCGGCGGGCGACTCGTCGGCGATCTCCGCCGGGGAGACCACCACGGTGGCGTCGTACTCCAGGCCCTTGGCCTCCAGGCTGCCGAGCGCCACCACGCGCTCGCCCAGGCCCGCCAGCCAGCGCGCCGCCTCCTCCCGCCGCCGCATCGCGACGACCACGCCGACCGTGCCGTCGACCTGGTCGAGCAGCCGGGCCGCCTCGTCCCGCACCAGCTGGGCGAGGTCGGGGCCCGCCACCGTGCCCCGTGCGCCGCCCGTTGTCACGAAACGCGGCTCGACGCCGGTGGAGCGGACCGCCGCCGGGGACTTCATGCCCGGCATCGCCAGCGCCAGCACCCGGGCCGCCAGCTCCGCGATCTCGGCCGGGTTGCGGTAGTTCACGGTCAGCTCGAAGCGGCGGCGCGGGCGCGAGCCCAGCGCCTCGTCGCGCGCGGCGGCCGCCTCGTCCGGGTCGGACCAGGAGGACTGGGCCGGGTCCCCCACGACCGTCCAGGTGGCCGTGCGGCCCCGGCGGCCGACCATGCGCCACTGCATCGGCGTGAGGTCCTGCGCCTCGTCGACGATGACGTGCGCGTACTCGGTGCGCTCCTGCGCCAGCCGCTCCGCGCGCTCGCGCTGGGTCTCCTCGCGCTGCGGCATCAGCTCCTCGAGGCCGGTGAGCGCGTCCAGCGGGTCGTACTCGCGCTTCTTCCGCGGCCTGGCCGGGGTGCCGAGCAGCGTCTGGAGCTCGTCCAGGAGCGCCACGTCGTGCACCGAGAGCGGCCCGTGCCCGCTCGCGTCGAGGCGGGCCAGGGAGCGGGCCAGGCGCCGGGTCTCGCCGGGCGTCAGGACCCGCCGGGCCCAGCGGCCCAGGCGGCGCTCGTCGGCCATCGCCACCAGCACCCCGCGCGGGGTGAGCTCGGGCCACCAGGCGTCCAGGAACTCGATGAAGCTGTCCTCGGAGGTGATGTCGTCGTCGAAGGACGCGCGCAGCTCGGCGGCCAGCTCCGGGTCGGTGTGCCGCCCGGCGGCGCCGGATCTGCTCCACAGGGCGTCCAGGAGCAGCTTGCGGGCGCGCGGGCGCAGCAGGTTGACGGGCGCGGTGCCGCCGAGGACGGCGTGCCGGATCCGGCGCAGCTCCTCGGCCTCCAGCTCGACGCGCCGCCCGAAGGCGACCACGCGCAGCCGGGTGGGGGTGACGGCCCCGGGGGTCTTCGTCCCGCCCTCGCCGCTCCGGCCGCCCTCGCCGCTCTCCTCGGCCGCCTCCGCCTCGCCGAAGGAGAGCTGCCCGGCGTCCTGCCCCGCCCCGCCCCGGCCCGGGGCGCCCCGCCGGGTCCTGCCCCGGGCCGGCTCCGACGTCTCCAGGGCCCCGCGCGCCGCCTTGCGCAGCACCTGGAGCATCCGGGAGGAGCCCTTGATCCTGGCCACCGCCGGGTCGTCGTACGCCGTCGCCTCGGCGCCGTCGACCAGGCTGCCGACCGCGCGGATCGCCACCTGGCCCTCCTCGCCGAGCGAGGGCAGCACGCCTTCGGTGTACGCCACGAGCAGCGGGGTCGGAGAGACGATCAGGATGCCGCCCGCGTACCGGCGGCGGTCCTGGTAGAGCAGATACGCGGCGCGGTGCAGCGCGACGGCGGTCTTGCCGGTGCCGGGGCCGCCCTCCACGTACGTCACGGACGCGGCGGGCGCCCGGATCACCAGGTCCTGCTCGGCCTGGATGGAGGCCACGATGTCCCGCATGGTGTGGCTGCGGGCCTGGCCGAGCGCGGCCATCAGGGCGCCGTCGCCGATCACCGGCAGCTCGGCGCCGTCCAGCGTGGCGGTCAGCTCCGGGCGCATCAGGTCGTCCTCGACGCCGAGGACCTTGCGGCCCTTGGAGCGGATGACGCGGCGGCGCACCACCCGGCCCGGGTCGACCGGCGTGGAGCGGTAGAACGGCGCGGCGGCGGGCGCGCGCCAGTCGATGACCAGCGGCGCGTAGTCCGAGTCGAGGACGCCGATACGGCCGATGTGGAGCGTTTCGGCGATCTCGGCGTACTTGCCGCCCTCGTCCTCCCGTACGGCCCCCTCGGCGGGCTCCACGGCCGTGTAGGCCCCGTCGGGGCCCTTCTTGCCGTCCTTGCCGAGCAGCAGGTCGATCCGGCCGAAGAGGAAGTCCTCGAACTCGTTGTTCAGGCGGTTGAGGTGGATCCCGGCCCGGAAGACCTGGGCGTCCCGCTCCGCCAGGGCTCCGGGCGTTCCCACCTGGCCGCGCTGGGCGGCGTCGTTCATCAGGAACTCCGCCTCGTGGATCTTCTCCTCGAGGCGGCGGTACACCTTGTCCAGGTGTTCCTGTTCGACTCCGATCTCACGGTCTCTGACCGAGTCGACAGCGGCTTCCTGCGCGGCCACCGAGGCCCCCTTCTGACGTGCATTGGGCAGCCGTCAACCGTACGCGAAGGGGGCGGGTCTGTCAGGCGGTGACCGGCCGGTGGGCGCTTCCCGTTCAGGCCGGGACGTCCACCAGCGCCTTGCCGTCGAGGGTACGGACCTCGAAATGGTCAATCTGGTCCCGGTTCATGGCGGTACCGCCGTGCACATAGAGCGGGTACTCCGCCTCCTTGTGCGGGCTGTCCTTGATCCCGTACCCCCACTTGGGCACCGCCCAGGTGGTCACCGTCTCCTGCGCGCCGTCCTTGCCGATCGCGATGAGGCTGCACTTGAGCGGCCCCTTCACGTTCTTGAGCTGGAGGACGGTGTGGGTGCCCCAGCCCTTCTTCTCGGTGCCGACGGTCGCGGTGACCCCGGTCGTGGCGTCGGTCGCGGCCACCTTCTGGGTCATGTGGTTGAAGAAGGCGTCCTCGGCCGGGCTGGTCGGGTGCGCCTCCACCTGGGCGCTGTGGTGCGTGTCACCGCCGTCGGAGGTGGCCACCACGGCGATCGCCGGACCGCCGATGATCAGCGCGGCGGCGGCCGCCACCAGATACGTGGTGCGGCGCCTGCGCCGGGCGCGCCGCATCGCCACCTCGTCGATCAACCGCTCGCTCATGCTCGGCGGGGCCGGGCGCAGCGGCCGCTCGGCCGGGCCGGGGAACTCCTTGAGGGTGGCGAGCAGCGGCTCCATGCCGCCGAGCCGGTCGAGCTCGGCCGCGCACAGGTCGCAGCCCGCCAGGTGGACCTCGAAGGCGGTGGCCTCGGCGTCGTCGAGGATGCCGAGCGCGTACGCGGCGACCGCCTCGTGCTCGGACTGGTACTCCGGCGTGGTCATGCCGTCACCCCCCGTTCCTCCAACGCGAGTTTCATGGACCGCAGGGCGTAGAACACCCGGGACCGGACGGTCCCGCTCGGCACGCCCAGCACCTCGGCCGCTTCATTGACCGTACGTCCTTTGAAGTACGTCTCGACGAGCGCCTCGCGGTGTGCGGGTGTCAGGTCGTCGAGCGCGTCGGAGAGCGTCATCAGCCACAGCGCCTTGTCGATCTCGTCCTCCGCGGGCATGACCTCCAGCGGCGACGGATCGACCTCCTGCGGCCGGGCCTGCCGGCTGCGGTGGCCGTCGATGACGATGCGCCGTGCGACCGTCACCAGCCAGGGGCGGACCGAACCGGTCGCTCTGTTGAGCTGACCGGCGTTCTTCCAGGCACGGATGAGCGTCTCCTGCACGACGTCCTCGGCCCGCTGGCGGTCACCGGCGACGAGACGCAGCACATACGCGAGCAGGGGGCTCGCGTGTTCGCGGTAGAGCGCCCGCATCAGCTCCTCGTCGGGGACGGAGCGGTGCCGGGCGCCTTGCGGACGGTCATCGGCCACGGCGGCATCCTTGCGCACCAGAACCTCCCGGTCGAGACCCTGCCGGCGCGCGGGTCGCGACCGGCTCACCTCTCCATACGGGCGGTTGTCCGCATCCATTCAAATCGGAGCGAGATTTCTCGTTTACGTCAGGGACGCGCGCGCACCCTGCGGCTTCACAGGGCGGCCGCCGCCGTGCGCCGCCGGTGGCGCGCCACCCGCTCCCGGTTGCCGCACACCTCGCTGGAGCACCAGCGCCGACGGCGGCCGCGCGAGGTGTCCAGATAGAGCCGGAAGCAGTTGTCGCCCTCGCACTGGCGCAGCCGGGAGCGGTCCTGCGGGTCGGTGAGCAGCTCCACCGCGTCCCGGGCGACCAGGGCGAGCAGCGCGGTGCAGTCGGGGGCACCGCTGAGGGTGCGCACCAGCCGTCCGTCGGCGCCGCGGATCGCACGTACGCCCGGGGGTGCGACGGCGGCCAGGGCATTGACCCGCTCCAGCGCGGCGGCGGCCCCGCCCCGCCCGCCGAGCTCGGCGCGGACCAACTGCCCGATGTGCTCGCGCAGTTCCGCGAACCGGCCGAGCCACTCGCCGTCGGCCCCGGTCAGCGGGGTGCCCGGCGGCACGAGCCCGGCGCCGACGAGCCACTGCCCGAGCCGCCCGGCGCTGTCCAGCTGATCACTCTCGTACGCCCCGGTCGCCACCAGATCCAGACAGATCCGCCCGGAGTCGAACCGCAACATGCGCCACCGCCTTGGGGGTTACCGGTGAGTGCCGTGCCTCCAGAGTGCCCGCCCGGCGGCGGCGCCGGAAGCCCTCCTGCCGGGGGTGGTGGCCCCGCGGCCCGTCCCCGGCCGGCCCCCGCTCAGCCGTCGGCGTACTTGGCGTCCGCCCCCGGGTCCAGGGCCAGCCGGTAGCCGCGCTTGACCACGGTCTGGATGAGCTTGGGGGCGCCGAGCGCGGTGCGCAGCCGGGTCATCGCGGTCTCCACCGCGTGCTCGTCGGTGCCCGAGCCCGGCAGGGCCTTGAGCAGGTCGGCGCGCGAGACCACCCAGCCGGGCCGCTGGGCCAGCGCCCGCAGCAGCGACATCCCGGCGGGCGGCACCGGCCGCAGCTCGCCGTCGACCAGGACCGCGTGGCCGCGGATCTCCACCCGGCGCCCGGCGATCGGCAGCGCCCGCGCCCGGGCGGGCAGCTCGCAGCAGAGCAGCTGGACCAGCGGCCCGAGCCGGAACCGCTCGGGCGCCACCGTCTTGATCCCGCGCGCCTGCAGCGGCAGCGCGGTGACCGGCCCGACGCAGGCGGCCAGGACGTCGCGGTCGAGCGTGTGCAGCAGCTCGGCCAGCTGCCCGCGCTTCTCGGCCCGGGAGAACAGGGAGGCGGCGGCGGGCGCGCTGGTGAAGGTGAGCGCGTCGACCCCGCGGCTCAGGGTGAGGTCGAGCAGCCGGTCGAGCGGGCCGAGGTCCTCGGGGGGCAGCCACCGGTAGACGGGCACACCGACGACCTGGGCACCGCCGGCCCGCAGCGCCTCCACGAAGCCGGGCAGCGGTTCACCGTGCAGCTGCACGGCGATCCGGCGGCCCTCGACGCCCTGCTCCAGCAGCCGGTCCAGGACCTCGGCCATCGAGTCGGACGAGGGCGACCACTTCTCGGTGAGCCCGGCGGCCCGTATCGCGCCCTTGGCCTTCGGGCCGCGTGCGAGCAGCTCGGTGGCGCCGAGCCGGGCGAGCAGCGACTCGCCCAGGCCCCAGCCGTCGGCGGCCTCCACCCACCCCCGGAAGCCGATCGCGGTGGTGGCGACGACGATGTGCGGCGGCTCGTCGATCAGCTCCTTGGTGGCCGAGAGCAGCTCGCCGTCGTCGGCGAGCGGCACGATCCGCAGGGCGGGCCCGTGCACCACGGCGGCGCCGCGCCGCTGCAGCAGCGCCCCCAGCTCCTCGGCGCGCCGGGCGGCCGTGACCGCGACCGTGAATCCGGCGAGGGGTCCGTGCTGTGTGTCGACCATGGCTCTCCAACCGGGGTGGTGCGGCGGTTCGCCCGAGCCTGCCAACCCCGCGTGACAGGCTCGGTTCGCCCGCGTGTCCCCCGCGTTACGGCGGGAGCACGGGCGGCGCGGTCCGGTGGGACCTATTAGACCCCGTCAGACCTCGGCGTATACGGGCTCGGCCACAGTCTCCGCCCGGGCCGGGCGGCGAAGGTATACCGCCCAAGTGACGGTGAGGCAGCCCGCGTAGAAGACGAGGAAGGAGACAAAGGCGGCGGTTCCGGTGCCGTTGGTGAGGAACGACTGGCGGAAGGCGAGGTTGATCCCGAGCCCGCCGAGCCCGCCGACGGCGCCGATCAGCCCCATGGCGGCCCCGGACAGCCGCCGCCCGTACGCGGCCGCCGCCTCGCCCGTCATGCCCTTGGTCAGGGCCGTGGCCTGGAAGATCGCCGGGATCATCTTGTACGTGGAGCCGTTGCCGAGCCCGCTGAGCACGAACAGCGCGATGAACCCGACGAGGAAGACACCGAGGGACTTCTGTACGGAAGCGAAGATCACGACCGAGGTGGCGGCCGCCATCGCGGCGAACGTCCACAGGGTGATCCGCGCCCCGCCGACCCGGTCGGCGAGCGCACCGCCGACCGGCCGGATCACCGAGCCGAGCAGCGGCCCGATGAAGGTGACGGAGGCGGCCTGGAGCGGGGTGCGCCCGAACTGCGTCTGGAGGACGAGCCCGAAGGCGAAGCTGTAGCCGATGAACGACCCGAAGGTCCCGACGTAAAGGAACGCCATGATCCAGGTGTGCCGGTCGCGCACGGCCTCCAGGGCGGCGCCGGTGTCGTTCTTGACGGGCACGAGGTTGTCCATCTTCAGCGCGGCGCCGACGGCGGCGGCGACGATGAGCGGCACGTACACCCCGAGCACGACGCGGGGGTGGGTGGCCCCGGCGGTCCCGATGACGAGCAGCCCGATGAGCTGCACGACGGGCACCCCGATGTTGCCGCCCCCGGCGTTGAGCCCGAGCGCCCACCCCTTCTTCCGCAGCGGGAAGAACGCGTTGATGTTGGTCATGGAGGAGGCGAAGTTGCCGCCGCCGATGCCGGCCAGCGCGGCGACGAGCAGGAAGGTGGTGTACGAGGTGCCGGGCTCCATCACGACGAACGCGGCGGCGGTCGGCACGAGCAGCGAAAGCGCGCTGAAGATGGTCCAGTTGCGGCCACCGAACTTGGCAACGGCAAACGTGTAGGGGATCCGCACGACCGCGCCCACGGCGGTGGCGGTGGAGATCAGGAAGAACTTCCCGGCGGGGTCGACGTGGTAGGCGGGCCCCATGAACAGGACCATCACGGACCACATGGTCCAGATGGAGAACCCGATGTGCTCGGAGAAGACGGAGAACCAGAGGTTGCGCCGGGCGATCCGCTCCCCCGTACGCTCCCAGAACACCTCGTCCTCGGGATCCCACTCCTCGATCCAACGGCCTTTCATGACGCCTCCCTGATCGACGGGTCGTAGCGCTACGGCGTGCGGGGCCGGTCCGCTGACGGTTTCCGGACACCGACGGTAGGGAGAGCGCATTTCACCCCCGTGCCGCCGCGTGACCGACGGGCAACCTTGTGTTCACGGGAGCGGAACGGGTGCGGTGAGGCCACCCCCGGTCCCCCACCCCCGGTCCCCCTCCTCACCGTGGCGGTCCCTTCCGCGTGAGCACGCCTCTGTGGGGGTGATCCTGGGGGGAAGGGGGGTGGGGCGGGAATGGGGGGTGTCCGCAGTCGCACAGGGGGGAGTGTGACGAGGGCCCGGACGCGCTGGTCCGGGCCCTCGGGCGGTGCCCCGGCCAGGGGCCGGGGTACCTGTCAGCGCTTGCGGCGCCCGCTCTTTCGGCCGTCCGGCCACAGTCGGGGGCTGCGCTTGGCGGCGACGTCCTCGATCCACCCGGTGGACAGGATCATCAGCCCGATCAGCGGCCAGACCAGGACGAACATCCACTCGTCGTAGGTCGTGGTCAAAAACCCGTCGAAGTGGGTCCCGATCCCGGGGATGTTCCACAGCTGGTCGAGGATCGGCACGGCGGCCGCGATCAGCGTGTTGTGCCACAGATAGATGGTGACGGCGCGGTTGTTGGAGAGCGTCACCAGCCGGTCGTAGCGGGCCAGCCGGCCGGGCAGCCGCGGCCAGGACGGCGAGTACGCCAGCAGGATCGCGCAGAAGCCGAAGGACCAGGTGGCCTGGGCGAGCGGGATGTCGTTGAGGTCCCACCCGTCCTGTGTGGGGTGCCCGGAGGCCCACCACAGGCCGAACGCCATCACCATCGACGCACAGGACACCAGCAGATAGCGGGGCAGCTTCTGGATCAGCCCGTCGTGGTGCGCGAAGCCGAGCACCCAGCAGGCCGCGTAGGTGACGAAGTCGGTGATCACCGCGCCGGTGTCGCCGGGGATGGTGACCACGCCGGTGCCCAGCACCGCCGTGAGCGCCAGCGGCGCGAGCAGCACCGCCCAGGGCACCTTGCGGAAGAGCTTCAGCAACAGGGGCGAGGCGAGCACGAACCACAGATAGGCGCGCAGATACCAGAGCGGCTCGGCCGCCTGGACGGCCCAGGTCTGCTCCAGCATGCCGCCCTTGTGGCCGATCGACCACGGGAAGGGCGGCGTGCCGACCGGCACCAGGTAGTTGAAGAGCTTGGCCCACCACCACAGGCCCTGGGCCTTGTCCGGCTTCCAGCCCGCCGCGAACATCGCGGTCAGGATCACCGCGCCGAACGCCCACATGGGCGGCAGCAGCCGCCGCAGCCGGCCGCGGATGACGCTCCAGGCGGGCCGGCTGAGCGAGCGCGCCATCAGCGATCCGGCGAGCGCGAACATCACGCCCATGGACGGGAAGACGATGGAGAGCCAGGCGAAGCCGAAGAGGTGGTAGACGACCACCCGGACCAGCGCGAGCGAGCGCAGCAGGTCCAGATAGCGGTCGCGGCCCGACGCCTTGGGCTTCTTCTCGGCGCCGGCCTCGGCCACGACGGCCGGGACCTCGATGTACGGCTGGGGTATCGGGGTGCTCATCCTACGGGCCTCCGGTCCGCGCTCTCGGTGTTCCGCCGCTGGCTCGGGATCCCCCCCGGCGCCTCCACCACCCCCGTGCGCCGCAGCTTCTGCCAGCGCAGTCGGCCGCCGGTGAGGGCGGTGATCCAGGACTGGAGGAGCACGACGTACATCAGCTGGCGGTAGAGGACCTGCTGGAGCGGGAGCGAGACCAGGTGGGTGAGGCGTTCGCGGTCGAGGCGGAAGGCGTAGGCCGCGCAGACCAGCTGGATGAGCAGGACGCCCAGCCAGGCCACCACGGTCTTCTGGGTCGGGCCGAAGACCAGGCCGTACAGGAGGAACACGTCGATCAGCGGGGCCAGCAGCGGGGCCAGGACCATGAAGAGGGAGACCAGGGGCAGGCCGACGCGGCCGAAGCGGCCCGAGGGGCCGCGCTCGAACACGGCACGGCGGTGCTTCCAGATCGCCTGCATGGTGCCGTACGACCAGCGGTAGCGCTGCGACCAGAGCTGCTGGACGGTCTCCGGCGCCTCGGTCCAGGCGCGGGCGTTCTCCGCGTACACCACCCGCCAGCCGTCGCGGTGCATCGCCATGGTGACGTCGGTGTCCTCGGCGAGGGTGTCCTCGCTGATGCCGCCGACCCGCTCCAGGGCGGTGCGGCGGAAGGCGCCGACCGCGCCGGGGATGGTCGGCATACAACCGAGCACGTCGTACATCCGGCGGTCCAGGTTGAAGCCCATCACGTACTCGATGTGCTGCCAGGCGCCGATGAGCGAGTCGCGGTTGCCCACCTTGGCGTTGCCGGCGACCGCGCCGACCTTCGGGTCGCCGAACGGCTGGACCAGCTCGCGTACGGTCGACGGCTCGAAGACGGTGTCGCCGTCCATCATCACGACGATGTCGTAGCGGGCGTTGCGGATGCCGTTGTTGAGGGCCGACGGCTTGCCGCCGTTGACCTGGCGGATCACCCGGACGTTGGGCAGCCACATCGCCTCGACGATGTCGGCGGTGCCGTCGGTGGAGCCGTCGTCGACGACGAGCACCTCGATGGGGTGGTCGCTGGCCATCAGCGAGCGCACGGTGTTGGCGATGCACTCGCGCTCGTTGTACGCGGGGACGATCACGGTGACCGGCTCGGTGACCTCGGGGCCCCAGCGGAAGCCCCGCTTGCGGACCTTGCGCGCGTGCAGGAAGGAGAGGATCAGCATCAGGCCGAACCGGGCGAAGACCAGGACGCCGATCACCGCGAGGCCGCCGACCAGGATGTCGGTGGTGTGCTCGGAGACCTGTACGGCGAAGACGAACGCCTTGCCCTTCCACAGGTCCATGCCGGTGACCGGGGTGTGCGCGCTCGGCGCGTTCAGGGCCTCGGTGAGGTTCACGAACGTGTAGCCCTTGCCCTGGAGCTGGGGCAGGAAGGTGTCGAGCGCGGCCACGGTCTGGGAGCGGTCGCCGCCGGAGTCGTGCATCAGGACGATGGCGCCCTTGCCGTGCTTGGGCGTGGCGTTCTTGATGATCGTCTTGATGCCGGGGCGCTGCCAGTCCTCACTGTCCGTGGAGTCCAGCGCGGTGATGTACCCGCGGCTGCCCACGTACTTGATCACCGGCCAGTTGTCGTCGTCGATCGCGTCCGCGAACGACGAGTACGGCGGCCTGAAGAGCGAGGTGCGGATGCCGGCGGCGCCTTCGAGGGCGAGCTGGTTCTGCGCGAGCTCCCAGTCGATACGGGCGTGCGACTGGTACGAGAGGTCGGGGTGGTTGAAGGTGTGCAGCCCCACCTCGTGGCCCTCGTCGACCATCCGCTTGATCAGGTCCGGGTAGCGGGCGGCGTTGGCGCCGGTGACGAAGAAGACGCCGTGCGCGCGGTACTTCTTCAGCTGGTCGAGCACCTTCGGGGTCCAGGTGGGGTCCGGGCCGTCGTCGAAGGTGAGCACCAGCTTGTGCTTGGGGATGTCGAGGCTGGTGGGCTTGCCCTTGCCCCGTGCGTCGATGACCGGGCCGCCGTCGAGTATGTGCTCGGGCACCTGGTCGGTGGCCGCCTCCGCGCGTATGCGGTGGTCGGCGAGTATCTCGTTGTGGACGTAGCCGCGCAGCATCAGCATCGCGAAGAGGGCGACGAGGAAGAGCAGCGGCAGCAGATAGCGCATCGGCAGTCTGCGGCGTCTCGGCTTGCGGGCCGGGGCGGAACCCGTACGAGGCTTCGTACGGCGAGGGGCTTTCACGTGCTGGCTCCAGAGGGCGGAGTCGGGTTCGCCGACAGCCCCGTCGGGCTGCCGGACGAGCCGGTGGGGAGGCCGGGGCCCGCCGTGCGACCGCCTGTCGGCTTCGCGCTCTGCGAGGCGGCGGGGTGCGGGGAGGCGGTGGTGGGCTTGCCGGAGGTCTTCTTCCTGGCCGGCTTGGGGGTGCCGGAGGCCTTGGCGTGGCCGGGGACGGCCGGGGGGTGCGTCCTGCTCTTGGCGGGGCCGCTGGGCTTGGCGGCGGGGCGGGTGGCGCGCGGGTCGGTGGGGGCCGGAGTGACCTGGACCGTCTCCGTCTTCTTCTCCTTGGCGGCGGGCCCGGGTATGCCGAGCCAGGGCGCGCGGGAGCTGCCGCCGAGCAGACTGCCGACGAGCATCACCGCGTAGCAGGTGCATGCCAGGCCGAAGACCCAGCCGAGCCGGCGCAGGTTCTTGCCGCGACGGCCGCTCTCGTCCACGAAGACGGGACCGTCGGGGTCGGCGCCCGTGGAAGGCGGCTGGATCTGTACCTGCGGCTGCACCTGGGTGAGCACCTCGGACTCCGGCAGCGCCTGGGCCCGCATCCGGTCCTGAACGCGCGGGTTGCCCAACTGGCCGCCGCCGACGTTCAGTTCCATCGTGTAGTCGTCCAGGGGCCGACGGGGCTCCTGGAACGGATCAAGGGATCGCCCCTGCGGGGCATCTTTTCGCCAATTGTCCACTTTGCGTACGCACTTCCCCACTGGATGATTCGCGGGTTGCGCGCACTCCTTTAGCAGGGCACCGCGTTCCGGACCAGGTCCCCACCCGCTCCACGCGCCCCCACTACCACACCGCACCCGGGGAATGAATGTAGCGCACGCCGATGTGAGCCACGTTCACCTGCCGAGTGTTGTTCCTCAACTGGAACACCAGACGGGTATCAGCCGGACATGAGGAACATATCCTCTTCCGGAAGCCAGCTTTCAGGGGGCAGATCAAGCCATCCGGCGGCCTCGCTCATCCGCCGGGCGACCTCCCGCAGAACCGCCAGACCCGGGTGGGTCAGCCCCTTGCGCCACACCATCGACACCGGCGACAGCGGTACGGGCGCGGTCAGCGGCCGCAGCACCATCCCGGGTATCTCCAGGAAGTCGGTGCTGGCCAGCACCGACCAGCCGCGCCCCAGCACCACCCGGGCGAACTCCTCCTTCCCGGAGATCTCCGGGAACGGCGCGGCCAGTTCCGCGCCCCGCCCCGCGAAGAGCCGCGCGGCCAGATCCGTCCACTCGGCGGTGGCCGGATTGCCCGCCGCCGCGTACAGCGTCTCGCCCGCCAGCGCGTCCACCGGCACCCGCGCCAGCCCCGCGAGGCGGTGTCCCTCGGGCAGCAGCACCGCCATCCGCTCGTACCGCACCGGCTGGTGCGCGAGGCCCGCGAGCACCGACGGGTCGAGCCCGGCGACCCGGCCGAAGGAGACGTCCAGACGCCCGGCCAGGATGTCGGCCGCGGCCCCGGTGAGCCCGCTCAGATAGCGCGCCACGAACTCCTGCCCCGCCGCCGCTTCGCGGGCCCGCGCCAGCACCCGGTGGCCGGTGCCGACCGGGGCGCTGATGTCGACCAGCAGCGGCCGGGCCTGGGCCGCCCACCCGGTGCGGAGCTCGTCGTGGGCGGCCAGCACCCGCCGCGCGTACGGCAGCAGCCGCTGTCCGTCGGCGGTGAGCTCCACCGCGCGCGTGGTCCGCACGAACAGCTCCGCGCCCAGGTCGCGTTCGAGCCGCCGCACATCCCGGCTGAGCGCCTGCTGGGCGACGAAGAGCCGGGCGGCGGCCCGGGTGAAGTGCAGCTCCTCGGCGACGGCGGTGAACGCGCGCAGCAGCCGGGGGTCGATGTCCTGGGTCACGCACGGCAGTCAACCGCACCCGCGTTGACAACGGAAGTGCGTGAATGGGCCCTGATCAGGTGTTGGACGCCCCCGCCCCGGCCCGGAGAAGCTCGGTGCATGCCGCAACTGATGACCGTCTCGGGCTCGACCCTGGTGCTGGCCGGACCCGCCCCGTACGAAGGCGCCCCTGGCGCGCGGGCTCCGCGCGGGCCCCGCGCGAAGTCCCGCCGGGCCGCCCCCTACCGCCGTCTCTTCGCCGTCCCCGGCGCCCGCGCCTTCACCCTGGGCAACCTCGTCGCACGGCTGCCCATGGGCATGTTCAGCGTCAGCGCCGTGATCATGATCGCCGGGTCGCGCGGCTCGTACGCGCTGGCCGGCGCCGTCACCGCCACCGGACTCGCCGCGACCGCCCTGGTCGCGCCCTGGACCGCCCGGCTCGTCGACCGCCACGGCCAGGCCCGGGTCGCCGTGCCCGCCACCGCGATCGCCGTCCTCGGCTCGCTCGCGCTGCTGCTCTGCGTACGCCTGGACGCACCCGACTGGACGCTCTTCGCCTCGTACGCCGCCACCGCCACCACCCCGAACACCGGCGGGATGTCCCGGGCCCGCTGGGCGCACGTCCACCGTGGCGACCCGGCCGCGCTGCACACCGCCAACTCCTTCGAGCAGGCCGTGGACGAGCTGTGCTTCATGCTGGGGCCGGTGGCCGCCGCGTTCCTGTGCACGGGCCTGTTCCCGGAGGCGGGCACGCTGGCCGGCGCGGTGCTCCTGATGACGGGTGTGCTGATCTTCTCGGCCCAGCGCGCCACGGAACCGCCGCCGGCCCCGCGCACCGCCGTCCGCTCACCGCTGCGCTCCCCCGGTCTGGCCCCGCTGCTCGCCGTCTTCCTCGCCACGGGCGCGGTGTTCGGCTCGATGGAGGTGGTGACCCTGGCGTACGCGTCCGGGCTCGGCCACGGCCCCTCGGGCGGCGCGGTCCTCGCCCTCCAGGCGGCGGGGTCGGGCGCGGCGGGTCTGGTGTACGGCTCGGTGCGGCCGGCGCGGTCGCTCTCCCGGCGGCTGCTGCTGTGCGTCGGCGCGATGACGGCCCTGATGTGCCTGCCGCTGCTCGCGGCCACCACCGGGTCGCTGGTGGTGCTGGCCGGCGCGCTGCTCCTCGCGGGCGCGGCGACCGCGCCGACCATGGTCACCGGGATGACGCTGGTCCAGCGGCTCACTCCGGAGGGCCGGCTGAACGAGGGGATGACCCTCGCGGTCACCGCGATCCTGGGCGGCATCGCGGCCGGCTCGGCCACGGGCGGCTGGCTCACCGACCACACCTCCACCACGGCGGCCTACCTCGCCCCGGTCTGCGCGGCGGGCCTGGCGCTGGTGGCGTGCACGACAAAGGCCCGGCTGCGGTGAGCAGCCGGGCCTTCGCCTACATGGGAATTGTGGAGATGGCGGGAATCGAACCCGCGTCCAACGGTGCAGAATCAGGGCTTCTCCGTGTGCAGTTCGCTGCGATTTTCTCAGCCCCGGAGATCACGCGAACAAGTCTCCGACGGGCTCAGTCACTGTTTGATTTCCTTCTGGGCCCCGTGACCGGGCTCAGAAGTTTAGATCCCTTGATGATGCCAGGATCCGGGTCGGGATCACCCCCGGGCTGACACTTCGCAAGTCGCTACTTAGGCAGCGAGGGCGAAGGAATCGCGCTTGGTGTTGGCGATTATTGGTTGCGACATATGGTTTACGAGATCATTGCCGCTTCCTCGACACGCTTCCCCTGCTTCGACATCCGCTGTCGAAACCGATCATCCCCATGTTGATTTTTCAATGCGCGCACCCGCTGTGAGGTGCAGTGCCCATCGTACGTGACCGACGCGGGCGGGTGCCAGCGTATTACGCCCGCTGCCGCCGCCGCGCCGCCGCGATCGCGCGGTTCGTCTCGCGGGTGTCCTGCTTCTCCCGCAGCGTCTGGCGCTTGTCGTACTCCTTCTTGCCCTTCGCCAGCGCGATCTCGACCTTCGCCCGGCCCTCCTTGAAGTACAGGACGAGGGGCACGATCGTGTGGCCCGTCTCCTGCGACTTGGACTCCAGCTTGTCGATCTCGGCGCGGTGCAGCAGCAGCTTCCGCTTGCGCCGCGCGCTGTGGTTGGTCCAGGTGCCCTGGGCGTACTCCGGCACATGGACGTTGTGCAGCCAGGCCTCGCCCCCGTCGATCTGGACGAACCCGTCGACCAGCGACGCCCGCCCCTGGCGCAGCGACTTCACCTCGGTGCCCGTGAGCACAAGACCGCACTCGTAGGTGTCGATGATGGTGTAGTCGTGCCGCGCCTTCTTGTTCTGCGCGACGAGCTTGCGCCCGCTGCCCTTGTCCTTCTCTTTTGCCTTAGCCATAGTGCGGCCATTTTCGCACTACGACCCGCCCCCGAGGCCACTCAATACCGCCTCGGCCCGCTGCTGGGCGTGCTCGGTGACCGGTACGTCCGGGGTGATGCCCTTCGCGTCCACCGCGTGGCCCGCCGGGGTGCGGTAGTGGCCGACGGTCAGCTCGGCGACCGAGCCGTCCGGCAGGGCGGTGGGCATCTGGACCGAGCCCTTGCCGAAGGTGCGCGAGCCCACCGTGACGGCCCGGCCCCGGTCCTGGAGGGCGCCGGTCAGCAGCTCGGCCGCGCTCATGGTGCCGCTGTCGACGAGGACGACCAGGGGGCGGGTGGTGTCGCCGCCCCGGTCCGCGTACAGCGCGCGCTGCCGGCCGTGCACGTCGTACGTGGCGACCAGGCCGCCGTCGAGGAAGGCGGAGGCGGCCGAGGCGGCCTCGGTGACCAGGCCGCCGGTGTTGCCCCGCAGGTCCAGCAGGACCCCGGCGCCGCCGGGCGCCCGGCGGACCGCGTCGCGCACCCGCTCGCCGGAGCCCTTGGTGAAGGCCGCCACCTTGATCATCACGTCGCCGCCGGGCAGCTCGCTGACCGTCACGCTCTCGGTGGTGAGCTCGGCCCGGCGCAGCGACTCGGTCCAGGTCCGCCCGGCCCGCTCCAGGCCGAGCACGACCCGGCTGCCGGGGGTGGCCCCGTCGCCGCGCAGCAGGGCGACGACCCGGGTGACCGGCAGGGTGTCGAGGGTGCGGCCGTCGATCGTACGGAGGCGGTCCCCGGCCCTGATCCCGGCGCGGGCGGCCGGTCCCCCGGCCTGGAGGCGGGTCACCTCGACGCGGCCGTCGGCGGCGCGCCGGGCCCACAGGCCGACGCCGGTGTAGCGGCCGTCGAGGGCGTCCTCGAACTGCTCGTACGCGCTCTGGTCGTACACCGCGCCCCAGCGGTCGCCGCTGCGGCTGACGGCCTCGGCGGCCGCCTCCGCCACCGACTTGCCGTCGGCGACCGCCTCGGCGGCGGCCCGGGCCACGTCCGTGCCGCGGTCGCGGGGCTCGGTGGCGGAGGCGGGCAGCGCGTGCAGCGGGGCGCGGCGCTCCTCGGCCCGCGGCAGCGAGCCGGTCACCGCGGCGGTCGCCAGGACCGAGACGAAGACCAATGTCAGAGTCGCCCCGCGGCGCACTCCACGGGACCTGGGACAGCTGTCCGGACCTGACATGGCGTCGAGTCTAGGACAACGCGAGGGCGCCGCAGGGGCTGTTGCTCCCACGGCGCCCGGGGCGCATCTCACACTCTGACGGGCCCGCGTCACACCTTCAGGTACTTGCGCAGCGCGAAGAAGGCGGCGAGGGAGGGCATCAGCACGCTCGCCGCGAGCACCAGCGGCAGCTTGGCCAGGACCGCGTCCCAGCCGATGAAGTTGATCAGGTTGAGCTTGTGCGACAGGTCGAGGCCGTGGTCGATCATGAAGTAGCGGCCGACGATCAGCATCCCGGAGGCGGCGATGCCACCGAGCACTCCGGCGAAGGCGGCCTCCATGATGAACGGCGCCTGGATGTAGAAGCTCGAAGCACCGACCAGGCGCATGATGCCCGTCTCGCGCCGTCGACTGAACGCGGACACCCGTACGGTGTTGACGATCAGCATCAGCGCCACGACCAGCATCACCGCCATGACCAGCACCGCGGCCACGTTCATCCCGCCGAGCAGGCTGAACAGGTTCTCCAGGATGCCCTTCTGGTCCTGTACGGACTGCACGCCGTCGCGCCCGGCGAAGGCGGTGGCGACCACCTTGAACTTCTCCGGGTCCTTGAGCTTGACCCGGAACGACTCCTGCATCTGGTCCGGCGTGATCGAACCGGCCATCGGGGAGTCGCCGAACTGCTCCTTGTAGTGCTTGAACGCCTCGTCGGCCGACTCGTAGGTGACGGTCTGGACGATGTCCAGCTTCTTCAGGTCGCCCTCGATGTCCTTCTTCTGCTGGGCGGTGACAGCGCCCTTGGAGCACTTGGCGACGGACTCGGCGTCGGCCTTGTTGCAGAGGAAGATGGAGACGTTGACCTTGTCGTACCAGTAGCCCTTCATGTTGTTGACCTGGTCCCGCATCAGCAGCGAGCCGCCGAACAGGGCCAGGGACAGGGCCACGGAGACGATGACGGCGAACGTCATGGTCAGGTTGCGGCGGAGACCGACGCCGATCTCCGAGAGTACGAACTGCGCGCGCATGGCGACTGGTTGGGCCTTTCCGTGCTTGTCGTGCTTCCGAGCTCGATGCTCAGCGCATCAGTGCTGGTAGCCGTAGACGCCGCGCGCCTGGTCACGTACGAGACGGCCCTTTTCGAGCTCGATGACACGCTTGCGCATCTGGTCGACGATGTTCTGGTCGTGGGTCGCCATGATCACGGTCGTCCCGGTCCGGTTGATCCGGTCCAGGAGCTTCATGATGCCCACCGAGGTCTGCGGGTCCAGGTTGCCGGTCGGCTCGTCCGCGATCAGCAGCATCGGCCGGTTGACGAAGGCCCGCGCGATGGCGACGCGCTGCTGCTCACCGCCGGAGAGCTCACCGGGGCGCCGGTCCTCCTTGCCGCCGAGCCCGACCAGGTCGAGCACCTGGGGCACGGCCTTCCTGATCTCCCCGCGCGGCTTGCCGATGACCTCCTGGGCGAAGGCGACGTTCTCGGCCACGGTCTTGTTGGGGAGCAGCCGGAAGTCCTGGAAGACGGTCCCGAGCTGGCGCCGCATGTGCGGCACCTTCCAGTTGGAGAGCCGGGCCAGGTCCTTGCCGAGCACGTGCACCTGCCCATGGCTGGCGCGCTCCTCGCGCAGGATCAGTCGCAGGAAGGTCGACTTCCCGGAGCCGGACGAACCGACGAGGAAGACGAACTCACCCTTCTCGATGTCGAGGGAGACGTCCCGCAGAGCGGGGTGGCTCTGCTTGGGATAGGTCTTGGAGACGTTGTCGAATCGGATCACGGTGCACCACGGTCGCCGGGAATAGGTGTGCGTGACACTACGCGAACCGGCCTGGGCCGTGCAGGCACCGGCCGAGGATGTTCCGGGGATGCGCCTTATGTCCTGTTGACGGCGGCCCCCGGTCCCCCTCCGGCCCCGCCCCGGACCCCCTCACGGGGGCAGAATCCGGCGGGGCGCGCCGAAACGCGCGCGAGCTGGCACAGTGGTAGGGGGAACGGTTGCGTTTCCCTGAGCGTTGTGCGGAGCAGTACGTGCATACAGCGGCTCCGCCGCGCGGGAGGAGGAAAGCGCATGACCTATGACCGATTGGTGTGCGCGAACTGCGCGGCGCCGGTCAGCGAGGGCCGCTGCCCCGTCTGCCGGGCCAACCGCGAGCGGCTGCAGCAGGAGGGCCCCTGGGGCGGCCTGAGCCCGGTGGCGCTGGTGACGCTCCTGGTGGTGCTGGTGGCCGCGGTGGCGCTGCTGGCCCACCAGACTGTGTGACGGACCCGCGGGTCCCGTTTCACGTCCTTACGGCTTGACGCAGGTGGGGCCCGGGGTGCGGATGCACCCCGGGCCCCACTGTCGTACTGTGCGCCGACTACCGTCCGTGTCGCTTACGCGACGTTGCGGCCGCCGACCAGGCGCGGCATGAAGCGGAAGCCGATGCCGCCGGCGATCATCGTCGCGGCGCCGAGCAGCAGGAAGGTGGTCTCGCCCGCACCGGTCTCGGCGAGCTCGTCCTTGGCCTTGCCCTGCTCGACCGGCTTCGAGCCACCGCTGTCCGGGGTGGTGTTGTCCGGGCAGCTGGCCCCGTCGAGGGAGACGGTGCAGGTGCCGGAGCCGCCGGTGGAGCCGCCGGTGCTGGAGGAGCCGCCGGTGGAGGTGCCGCCGGTGGAGGTGGTGCCGCCGGTGGAGCTGCCACCCGTGGCGGTGGTGCCGCCGGAGGAGGACCCACCGGAGGAGGACCCACCGGAGGAGGAGCCGCCGGAGGAGGAGCCGCCGGAGGAGGACCCACCAGTCGTCTGGCCACCCGTGGTCTGACCACCGGACGTCTGACCACCCGTGGTCTGACCGCCAGTCGTCTGACCACCCGTCGTCTGGCCACCCGTGGTCTGACCGCCGGACGTCTGGCCACCCGTGGTCTGACCACCCGTCGTCTGACCACCCGTGGTCTCGCCACCGGTCGTCTGACCACCGGACGTCTGACCACCCGTGGTCTGACCGCCGGACGTCTGGCCACCCGTGGTCTGACCACCCGTCGTCTGACCACCCGTGGTCTCGCCACCGGTCGTCTGACCACCGGACGTCTGACCACCCGTGGTCTGGCCACCGGTCGTCTGGCCACCCGTGGTCTGACCGCCGGACGTCTGGCCACCCGTGGTCTGACCACTGTCCGCGCCGCCGATGCCACCGACCGTGCCGGTGGTGCCCTCCGACTCGCCCTGGATGCCGAGGCCGACGTCCACGCCGCTCTTGTCGACCTGGGCCTTGGCGCTGATGCCGCCGATGTTGACGTCGACACCGGCGGCCTGGGCCGCCCCCGCGGCGGTCAGGGACGCGCCTGCCGCGATCACCGCGCCCGCGGCTATCCGTGCAACGCGGACCCGCGTCATTTTCGTCATCTGCCTGCTACCCCCAGTAGCTCAATCGTCATGGAGCAGCGCCCGGGAGCCGCGGGACCGGGGGGAGCCGATGTCCGTCGCCCCCGTCACACGCGCCCCGGAAATACGCATGCCGCGCGTCACCCTTCCGCACTCCTAAGAATCGCGTCAAGGCCGTTGCGTACGGAATGCCCGTATTGGCGGGAATTGCCCGTCGTACGGGATTGCGACTGTGACGTAAAAAGGGAACTGCCGTCCAGTGGACGGCAGTTCCCTTGTCGACAAAGCCCCGAAAAGGCGGTCGGTTACTTCTCCTGCTGCTTGCGCCAGCGAATTCCCGCTTCCAGGAAGCCGTCGATCTCGCCGTCGAGCACGGACTGCGGGTTGCCGACCTCGAACTCGGTGCGCAGGTCCTTGACCATCTGGTACGGGTGCAGGACGTACGAGCGCATCTGGTTGCCCCAGGAGCTGCCGCCGTCGCCCTTGAGCGCGTCCATCTTGGCGCGCTCCTCCTGGCGCTGACGCTCCAGGAGCTTGGCCTGGAGGACGTTCATGGCGCTCGCCTTGTTCTGGATCTGCGAGCGCTCGTTCTGGCAGGAGACGACGATGCCGGTCGGGAGGTGGGTGATGCGGACCGCGGAGTCGGTCGTGTTGACGCCCTGGCCGCCGGGGCCCGAGGCGCGGTACACGTCCACGCGCAGGTCGGACTCCTCGATCTCCACGTGGTCGGAGGACTCCACGACCGGGAGGATCTCGACGCCCGCGAACGACGTCTGGCGGCGGCCCTGGTTGTCGAAGGGCGAGATGCGCACCAGGCGGTGGGTGCCCTGCTCGACGGAGAGCGTGCCGTACGCATAGGGCGCCTTGACGACGAAGGTGGTCGACTTGATGCCGGCCTCCTCCGCGTACGACGTCTCGTAGACCTCGGTCGAGTAGCCGTGCCGCTCGGCCCAGCGCAGGTACATGCGCTGGAGGCGCTCGGCGAAGTCCGAGGCGTCGACGCCGCCGGCCTCGGCGCGGATGTTGACCAGCGCCTCGCGCTCGTCGTACTCGCCGGACAGGAGGGTACGGACCTCCATCTCGTCCAGCGCCTTGCGCACGGACGTGAGCTCGGCCTCCGCCTCGGCGAGGGTGTCGGCGTCGTCCATCTCCTCGGCGAGCTCGAAGAGCACCCCGAGGTCGTCGATCCGGCCGCGCAGCGCCTCGGTCTTGCGGACCTCGGCCTGGAGGTGCGAAAGCTTGCTCGTGATCTTCTGGGCGGCCTCCGGGTCGTCCCACAGGGACGGCGCGGCGGCCTGCTCCTCAAGCACGGCAATGTCTGCCCTCAGCTTGTCGAGGTCCAGGACGGCCTCGATCGACCCCATGGTCGAGGAGAGGGACTTCAGCTCTTCGGAAACATCGACGACTGCCACGGGTCCAGCGTAACGGCTGTGCGCAAGGACGTTTCCCCCGCGCCGTGCCGGGGCCGCGCGGGCCCGGGACTACGGGGGTCCCGGCGCCGAGTGCTTGGAGTCCTGCGGGGGCTTGTCGTCGCCGCCCGAGGTGGCCAGCCAGCCGCCGACCGCGACCGCCGCCGTCAGCGCCACCGCCGAGGCGCCCAGGATGATCCGGCGCCTGCGCAGCTGGTCCGCGCGGTGCCGGGCCGAGCCGGGGCGCGGGGTGCCCGCCGGGCGGGGGGCGCGGGCCGTGCCGAGGGGGCCGCCGGCCAGTTCGTCGGGACCGGGGACGCGCATGCTGGTGTGCGTGTCGCGGTTGGAGTCCAGGGGGGCGCCCGGGACCAGCGGCACCGCGCCCCGGCGGGGCCTTCCGGAGGGGGCCGCGGGCTCCTCGTACACCGGCTCCTCGGGCTCCTCGGCGTCCGGCTCGTCCACGTCCAGCGGTGGCATCCCGGCCACCAGCGGCAGCAGCTCGCGCAGCCGGACGGAGAGCTCCGAGGCGCGCAGCCGGGAGGCCGGGGCCTTGGCGAGGCACTGGACCATCAGCTGCCAGAGCTCGTCGGGGATGCCGGGCAGCGGCACCACGGTCTCGGTGACGTGGCGGCGCAGGACCGCGCCGGGGTGGCCGCCGCCGAAGGGCGTGAAGCCCGCCAGGAGCTCGTAGAGGACCGTCGCCAGGGCGTAGATGTCGACCGCGGCCCTGGGCGGCAGGCCCTCGACGATCTCGGGGGCGAGGTAGTCGGGGGTGCCGATGATGCGGGTGGCCTTGGTGCGGCGCGGGGTGTCGATCAGCTTCGCCACGCCGAAGTCGGTGAGGAGGGCTGGGTGCGCGCCGCCGGGGCCGAGCGGGCCCTGCATGTCCAGCAGGATGTTCTCGGGCTTGACGTCGCGGTGCACCACCCCGGCCGCGTGCGCGGCAGCCAGGCCGTCGGCCACGTCCGCGACGATCGCCACCGCCGCCTCGGGGGCGAGTCGGCGCTCGCGGTCGAGCCGGGTGCGTACGTCCGTGCCCCGCACCAGGTCCATGACCAGGGCGAGGTCGTTGCCGTCGACGACCAGGTCGCGCACGCCCACCACGTTGGGGTGGTCGAGACCGAGCAGCGCGGTGCGCTCCTGGACGAACCGGCCGACCAGCTCCTGGTCGGCAGCGAGGTCCTCGCGCAGCAGCTTGATGGCGACGGGCCCGTCCGGCCCCTCGCCTAGCCACACCGTGCCGGCGCTGCCCCGCCCCAGGATCTGGTGGGCGGTGTACCGGCTGCCGATATTCCGTGCCAAGACTGCTCCCTCAGCGGCTGGCTGTGCACGCCGAGGCTACGCGGCCCGGACGCCAACCTTCACTTCCGAAGGGGAAATCACCCCCTGGAAGTCGACAAATCGACGAAGTCGGCGCGGCACGGGCCCCGGTGGCCGCCCCCGTCGCCGCCCGGTCGCCGCTCAGTTGCCGCCGAGTTTGCCGACCCAGCCCGACACCTTGTCGACGGCGTCGCCGATCGCCTGCCAGTAGCCCTTGCCCTCGGCCACCCAATCCTGAAGCGGGGTCAGCTCCCAGATCAGCCAGCCCGCCACGATCAGCAGGACCACGCTGAACAGACAGCCCTTGAGGCAGCCCAGCCCCGGGATCCGCATCGGGTTGGCGCCGCGGCGGCGCGGCTCACGGGGCTCGCGCGGGGCGGGACCCTGCGGCTGCTGCGGCTGATGGGGCGCCTGCGGCGGGGCGTACTGCTGGTGCTGGGGCGGCTGCGCGTAACGCTGGTGCTGCGGGGGCTGTGCGTACGGCTGGGGCTGCTGCGGCTGCCGGTAGTGCTGGGGCGGCTGCTGGTGCTGGGGCGGCTGCGGGGCGTACTGCTGGGGGCGCTGCTGCTGAGGCTGCTGGGGCTGCTGCGCCTGGCGGTGCGGGCGGCGGCGCAGCGGGTCCTCGGCCGGGTCCAGGTACTGCACCTGCGTCTGCTCGTTGCGGTCGCGGGCCGCCTGGAGCTGGGACTGCCAGGGGTGCGGCTCCTCGGGCCGGGCGCCCTGCGGGCCGAACTGGTTCTGGCCCTGCGGCACCGGCGGCATCACCGCCGTCGGGTCGGCCGCGCCCCGGCCGGGCAGGACGGCGGTCGGGTCGGCGGCTCCGGGGGTGTTCGGCAGGTACGAGGTCGCGGCATTCGGATCGTGCCGGCCGTACGAGCCCGCGTTGCTCGGCAGCACCTGGGTCGGGTCGGCCGCGCCGGGCGTCTCGGGGACGGGCGCCGGCGCCGGGTCGGGCGCGAGCAGGGCGCCGATGCCGTCGGCCGCCTCGACCTGGGCCGGGGTCGAGTGCACCCCGATGCCGTCGGCCACCACGCGCAGGGCGCGCGCGAGGTTCTCGGCGCTGGGCCGCTCGTCCGGGTTCTTGCGCAGACAGCGCTCGATGACCGTCCACAGCGGGCCGGGCACGGTCGTGGGGCGGCGCGGCTCCTCGCTCAGATGCCGGTGCAGCACCTCCAGGGCCGTTCCGCCCGCGAACGGCGGGCGCCCGGTGACCAGCTCGTACATCAGGATTCCGGCGCCGTAGACATCGACGGCGGAGGTCTGCGGGCGGCCCTCGGCGGACTCCGGCGCCACATACGCGGGCGTGCCCACGAACTCGTGCGTACGGGTCAGGCCCGGGGAGTCCGCCAGGCGCGCGATGCCGAAGTCGGTGAGCATCGGGTGCATGGCGCCGTCGCGCTCGTCGAGCAGGACGTTGGCGGGCTTCAGATCGCGGTGGACGACGCCGTCGGCGTGGCTGGCGGCGAGCGCGTCCGCGATCTGCGCGGTGAGCAGGGACGCGGCGACGGGGGTGAAGGGGCCGTTGTCGCGCAGATAGCGGTGCAGGTCAGGGCCGTCGACCAGGTCCATGACCAGGGCGAGCAGATCGCCCTCCACGACCAGGTCGCGGGTGCGCACGATGTTGGGGTGCGTCAGGCGCAGCAGCACCGACCGCTCGCGCAAAAAGCGCATCACGATGTCGGCGTCGTTGGCCAGCTCCTCCTTGAGGACCTTGATCGCGACGGTCTCGCCGGGCCGGCCCGCCACGGCCGCCTCCGCACCCGCCGCCTCACGCTGGCGGGCGCGCCAGACGGTGCCCGTGGCACCGCGTCCGAGCGGCTCCTCGAGCAAGTACTTGCTGCCTACCGGCCGCACGTCATGCGCTCCCTGCTGGTCTGGCTGGATCCGGGTCTTCGGGGCTGCCCCCGAGCCGCCCACTGTAGTGCCGACCGCTGTCACCACGGCTGTGGCGGCGGCCGCGGCGGCGCGGGCCGCGCGCTCCGGCTGTTCGAGTAAAAGACGTCACCGTCGCACGGAAGGTTGCCGAACGGCCGTACCGAAGCGGGGTGATCGATTCCGACGAGGTGCGCAACCGGCCACTTTGCGGCCACATTTGCGTCGAGAGCCGATCATTCAAGATCACTTGGAGGTGGGCGGCGGGCGTGTTGTCAGTGGCAGGTGCGAGGATGCCCCCAGCACGACATGTGTGCCTGGTGGGGGGAATCACAAGGGGCTTTCCCTCCGTGCCCGGCACCCCCGCGCAGAAGGGACCGCCGAGGCGATGCAGATCCGGCTGACCGTCCTCGCGCCGCGCAGCGGCCACGCTGCGGCGCGCGCCTGCGACGTGCTCGTGACCGCGCCCGCCGGGACCGCCCTCGCGGCCGTCGCGTCGGGCCTCGCCACGGCCGCGTCCGGCTCCGAGGCGCCGAGCACGGTGGTGCTCTACGCGGGCCGGGAGCGCCTGGACCCCCAGCGCCGGGTGCTGGGCGAGCCGCCGCTGGTGGACGGGGCGGTGCTGTCGCTCTCCACCCCGGCCGACTCGTTGTCGTACGCGTACGAGGAGCACGCGGAGGCGGCCCCGGCCCGGCTGTGCGTGGTCGCGGGGCCGGACGCGGGCGGCGTCCATCTGCTGCACGGCGGCCAGATCCGCGTCGGCCGCTCGGCGGACGCGGATGTTCCGCTGGACGACCCGGACGTGTCCCGGCTGCACTGCGCGGTCACGGTCGGCGAGGGCGGCCGGGTCTCGGTGGCCGACCTGGGCTCGACGAACGGCACCCGCGTGGACAGCACTCCCGTCGGCCCGCAGCCGGTGCGCCTCCCGGTGGGCGCCCTGCTGCGGCTCGGCGAGTCCACCCTGCGCCTGAGCACCGGCACCCCGTCCCCCCAGCCGCTGCCCACGGCGGCGGACGGCGAGGGCCACATCCGGGTGATCCCGGGCCCCGGCTCCGCGCCGGACGGGGGCCCGGAGACCGCCCGGGTGCCGTCCCCGCGCGCGTCGAGCGAGCCGGGCCCCGGCGGGCACGGGCCGACGACGCATGGGACGGGGAGCGCGGGGGCTCCGGGCCCCGCTGAAGCGGGCCCCACTGACGTGGTGGAGGGCGGAGGCCGGTCGCACGGGCGGCCGGAGGAGGCTTTCGGGCAGGGGCGCACAGAAGGCGGCTTCGGGACGTACGGGGGTGTCCCCGGAGTTCAGGGCGGTGGAGTTCAGGGCGGCGCCGCTGAGGCGCGGGGCGGGGCTTCCGGAGCGCCGGGCGGCGCAGACGGCGGTCGGGGCCACCTGGCCGGGGCGGGCCCGGCCGAACAGGGTTACGGACCCGGAGCGAGCGACCGGACCCACGGCGCCCAGGCGGGCAGCCAGGAGCCTGGGCGGGGCGCGGGCGGGGCCTATGGCGCCGGGGCGGACGGGCGGACGCATGCCGCAGGCGCTGGGGCCGACGGGCGGGCGCACGGCGCGGGCGGGCAGGGTTACGACTCTGGGGCCGACGGGCGGGCGCACGGCGCGGGCGCGGGTGGTCGGACGTCCGGAGGGGGTTCGGGCACTCAGGGCTACGACGCTGGGGCCGACGGGCGGACGCACGGCGCAGGCGCTGGGGCCGATGGGCGGGCGCACGGCGCGGGCGCGGGTGGTCGGACGTCCGGAGGGGGCTCGGGCACGCAGGGCTACGACGCTGGGGCCGACGGGCGGACGCACGGCGCGGGGGGCTGGGCGCCTGGTGGTGGTGCGGGTGGGCAGGAGTACCGGCCCGCCACGGACGGTCGGGCGCCCGGGGACTCCTCGACCGGGCCGGGCCGTGGGCAGGGCACCAGTCGGCGCGTCGGGACGCCCCCTCGGGGGACCCGGATGCCCGAGGACGTGGAGCACGCGCGCGTGGACGACGGGGCTCCCGCCCGGCGGCGCGGAGGGATCGGCGCCTGGGCGCGGCGGCTCACCGGCGGACGGGCGGAGGCCGGGTACGAACCGGAGCCGGCCGAGGCCGTGGCCGTGGTGCCCGGCGGGTCGCCCGCGCCCGAGCGGTGGCCCGACCCGGCCGCGCTGCTGCTGACCGCGCTCGGCCCCGGGCCACGGCTGTGGGAGCGGCGCCCCGGGCACCCGGAGGAGCTGGCGATCCGGGTGGGGACGGCGGACCACGGCGAGCTGGCGGCCGTGCCGGTGACCGTCGGGCTGCGGGAGGTGGGCTCGCTGGGGCTCGCCGGTCCCCGCGCCCGGTTGAACGGGCTGGCGAGGGCGGCCGTGGCCCAGCTGGCCGCGCTGCACGCCCCGGCCGACCTGGAGATCGTCCTCATCAGTACGGAGCGCGGCCGCAGCCTCCAGACGCGTACGGCGGAGTGGGGCTGGCTCGGCTGGCTCCCGCATGTGCGCCCGGGGCACGGCCAGGACTGCCGGCTGCTCCTCGCGTACGACCGCGAGCAGGCCACGGCCCGGACGACCGAGCTGGTCCGGCGCCTGGACGACAGCCCGCTGGGCCCCGGCTGGGCGTCCGCCGACGCGGCGGCCGTGGCCGACGCCACCCGCCGCTACTCGGGTCCGTACACGGTGGTGGTCGTCGACGGCGACCCCGGCTCGTCCGTGCTGCGCGAGACGACCGCCCGGCTCGCCTCCGCCGGGGGCGCGGCGGGCATCCATCTGCTCTGTCTCGCCGAGACGCCGCCCGCCTCCCCGGTGTCGCCGGTGGAAGCGACGTACGAGTCGGCGTGCGCGGTCTCGCTGCCGTTCCGCGAGTGCGGGGCGGCGGCGCTGCTGAGCGGGGACGTGGCCACGGCGCTGCGGCTGCTGCGTACGGCGGGCGGCCGTCCGGCCGGGCACGGCACGCTGGCGGTGGTGGACGCGGTGTCCCCGGCGTGGGCGGAGCGTTTCGCGCGGGCGCTGGCGCCGCTGCGGGCGGGCGACGGGACGGCCGTCGCGCCCGGGCGGCCGCCGGTGGCGCTGCCCCCGTCGTCCCGGCTGCTCGACGAGCTGGGCCTGGCCCGGGCCACCCCGGCGTCCCTGATGGCGCGCTGGGAGTCGGCACCGGACGGGGCGGTGGTGCTCGGCGCCGGGCCGCGCGGCCCGGTCGGTGTCGACCTCGCGTCCGACGGGCCGCATCTGCTGGTCGAGGGCCCGGCGGGCAGCGGGCGTACGGAGCTGCTGCGGGCGGTCGCCGCGTCGCTGGCGGCGGGGGCGCGGCCGGACCGGCTGGCGCTGGTGCTGGTCGACGGGGCGGGCGGGGAGCGCGGCGAGGGGCTGCGCCCTTGTACCGAACTCCCCCATGTCTCCACCCACTTGGTGGCTTCCGACCCGGTCCGTATGCGGGAGTTCGCGCAGGCGCTGGGGGCGGAGCTGAAGCGGCGGGCGGAGCTGCTCGGGGAGCTGGGGTTCGCCCAGTGGCTCGCGCGGCAGGGCTCCGAGGAGGTCGCGGGCCGGGTGGTGAGTCCCCGGCCGCCGTCGGGCGGGGAGCAGCCGGGCGAGGTGGACGCGCCGTCCACCAGCACGCTGCGGCTGCGGCCGCTGGGGCGTACGCGTACGGAGGCGGGGCCGCCGCCGCTGGCGCGTCTGGTCATCCTGGTGGACGACTTCGACGCGCTGGTCGCGCCCGCGCTGGGCAGCCCCGGGCGGCCCGCGGCCGGGTCGGTGGTGCGCGCGCTGGAGGCGGTGGCGCGGGACGGGGAGCGGCTGGGGGTCCACCTGGTCGCCACGTCCGCGCGGCCGGAGCGTACGGCGGAGACGGAGCTGGCGCGGGGAGTACGGCAGGTGGTGCGGCTGGACGCGCCGCCGCTCAGCCCCTCGCCTGAGGAGCCGTCGCCCGGGCGGGGGCGGCTGTTCGGGCCGGACGGTTCGGTGACGCCGTTCCAGGGCGGACGGGTCACGGGACGGATACCGCGTACGGCGACGCTGCGGCCGACGGTGGTGCCGCTGGAGTGGGAGCGGATGGGGGACCCGCCGGCGCGGCGGCCGGTGCGGGAGCTGGGGAACGGGCCTACGGATCTGGCGTTGCTGGCCAGTGCGTTGGATCGGGCGGGACGGGTGGTCCACGCGGCGCCCCCGGCGGGTCTTTGAGCGGCCCGGCCTCTGTCTGCGGCTGGGTGGTGGGTTGCTCGCGCAGTTCCCCGCGCCCCTAAAGCGCCCCTCCGGGGCGATCACAGGCTGAGCGCCCCGGAGGGGCCGCACTTAAGGGGCGCGGGGGAACTGCGCGAGAAGCGGCCACCGGCCCGCAGCCGAAGGATCGCCCCGCAGGGGCGCGTTCCAGGGGCGCGGGGAACTGCGCGAGAAGCGGCCACCGGCCCGCAGACAAAGGCCGGGCACAAGAAGGGGCGCGGGGAACTGCGCGACCAGCCACCACCCCACCCGCAGACAAAAGCTGGCTGACGCAACGTCACGACCCCATCACGATCGGCCGGTTGACGATGACCACGCTATTGCTACGCCCCCGCACCCCGGCGTAGGACTGTCCGGACGGGACGACCGGCGAAGCGGGAGGCGGCAAGCCAATGCGTACAGGTCGGAAGTTGGTCGGGATAGCCATCGTCGGGGCGCTCGCCCTCACCGCCACCGCTTGCGGGGACGACAAGAAGGACGACGGGGACAAGCCAAGCAGGTCCGGCGCACCCGCAGGCGTCAGCCTGCCCCGGCTGGACGGGCAGAAGATCGAGGTCGCCGCCGTCTGGACCGGCCCCGAGCAGGCCAACTTCGTCAAGGTGCTGAAGGAGTTCGAGAGCCGTACCGGCGCCACCGTCACCTTCGTCCCCGCCCAGGACCCCATCGTCAACTTCCTCGGCACGAAGATCGCCGGAGGCAGTCCGCCCGACGTGGCGATGCTGCCGCAGGTCGGCGCCATCCAGCAGGCCGTGCAGAAGAAGTGGGTCAAGCCCGTCGGCCAGGGGGCCAAGGACCAGCTCGCCAAGAACTACGCCAAGGTCTGGCAGGACCTCGGCGCGGTCGACGGCACCCAGTACGCCGTCTACTTCAAGGCCGCCAACAAGTCCCTCGTCTGGTACAACACCAAGGTCTTCGAGACCGCCGGCGCCCAGGTCCCCAAGACCTGGAAGGACTTCCTGGCCACCGCCGACACCATCTCCGCCTCCGGTGTCACCCCCGTCTCCGTCGGCGGCGCGGACGGCTGGACGCTCACCGACTGGTTCGAGAACATCTACCTCTCCCAGGCGGGGCCCGAGAAGTACGACCAGCTGGCCAAGCACCGGATCAAGTGGACCGACCCGTCGGTCAAGGACGCCCTGACCACCCTCGGCCAGCTCTTCGGCAAGCCCGACCTGATCGCGGGCGGCGCCACCGGCGCCCTCCAGACCGAGTTCCCCGCCTCCGTCACCCAGACCTTCACGGGCGGCGACCAGCCCAAGGCCGGAATGGTCTTCGAGGGCGACTTCGTCGGCGTCAACATCGCCCAGACCAGCGCGAAGATCGGTACGGACGCGAAGGTCTTCCCGTTCCCGGCCGTCGGCGCCAAGGCCCCCGTCGTCACCGGCGGCGACGCGGCCGTCGCGCTCAAGGACTCCCAGGGCGCCCAGGCCCTGCTGACCTGGCTGGCCTCCCCGGACGCCGCCAAGGTCTGGGCCGCGGCGGGCGGGTACATCTCGCCCAACAAGGCCACCGACCTCGCCGCGTACCCCAATGACGTGCAGCGCGACATCGCCAAGGCCCTGATCGCGGCCGGGGACGACGTGCGGTTCGACATGTCCGACCAGGCTCCGCAGTCCTTCGGCGGGACGCCGGGCAAGGGCGAGTGGAAGGACCTCCAGGACTTCCTGAAGAACCCCAAGGACGTCAGCGGGGCCCAGGCCAAACTGGAGGCCGACGCGGCCGCGGCGTACAAGAGCTGACGGGGTCATGACCACCGCCCCGGCGCCGTCACCCGCCCCCGCCGCGCCCACACCCCCGCCCCCACCCCCGCGTGCCCGCAAGAGCGTCACCGGGACCCGCGCCTATCTCGCCGCCGGGTTCCTGCTGCCCGCGCTCGTGCTGCTCGGCGCGCTGGTGGTGTATCCGATCGGGTACTCGGTCTACCGCTCGTTCTTCGACCAGTCCGGCGACGGCTTCGCGGGGATCGACAACTACAAGGCCCTCTTCACCGACGACACCATCCTGACCGCAGTCAAGAACAACGCGATCTGGGTGGTCTGCGCCCCGACCGTCGCCACCGTCCTCGGGCTGATCTTCGCCGTACTGACCGAACGGGTGCGCTGGGGCACGGCGTTCAAGCTGATCGTCTTCATGCCGATGGTGATCTCGATGCTCGCCGCGGGCATCATCTTCCGGCTGGTGTACGAGCAGGACCCGGACCGGGGCGTGGCCAACGCGGTCTGGGTCGGGGTGCACGACACCTTCGCCGAGTCGGCGGGCTTCCCCCGGGCCCACCCGCTGCCCTCCGCCCCTCTCAGGCCGGGCGGCGGCGGCTCCTTCGTGACCAAGGACGCCGTCCACACCGGGCAGAGCGCGCTGCTCCCGCTGGTCGGGGTCGCCGCCGAGAAGATGCCGTCGTCCGCGAAGGCGGCGAAGCCCGCGGCCGCCGACCCCGGCGGAATCACGGGCACCGCCTGGCTCGACTTCACCAAGGGGGGCGGCGGCACCCCCAACGCCATCGACTCCAAGGAGCTGGGCCTCAAGGGCCTCAAGATCGAGGCCGTACGGGACGGCCGGGTCGTCGCCACCGCCACCGCGCGCGCGGACGGCACGTTCAGCCTGCCCGCCAAGGCCGACGGGGCCCGACTGCGGCTGCCGCGCGGCAACTTCCGCGAGCCCTACAACGGAGTGAACTGGCTCGGCCCGACCCTGGTCACCCCCGCCATCATCGGCTCGTACATCTGGATGTGGGCCGGGTTCGCGATGGTGCTCATCGCCGCCGGGCTCGCCGGGCTGCCGCGCGAACTCCTGGAGGCGGCACGGGTGGACGGCGCCAACGAGTGGCAGGTCTTCCGGCGGGTGACCGTGCCGCTGCTCGCGCCCGTCCTCGCCGTCGTCCTCGTCACCCTGATGATCAACGTGCTGAAGATCTTCGACCTGATCTTCATCATCGCCCCCGGCTCCAGCCAGGACGACGCCAACGTCCTGGCGCTCCAGCTCTACCGCTCCTCGTTCGGCACGGACGCCGACCTCGGCATCGGCAGCGCGATCGCGGTCCTGCTGCTGGTCCTGGTCGTACCGGTGATGCTCTTCAACATCCGCAGGATGCGGCGGGAGGCCCGGCGATGAGGACTGCCTGCGCCACGATCACTTCCTGCCGGGGGTCCGGGGGTCGCCCCCCGGGACAGCACAGCAATATCCGCAGGATGCGGCGGGAGGCCCGGCGATGAGGACTGGCTGTGCCACGATCACCTCCTGCCGGGGGTCCGGGGGTCGCCCCCCGGGACAGCACAGCAATATCCGCAGGATGCGGCGGGAGGCCCGGCGATGACAGCTCTGGGAGTCGTCAAGGCCAAGCAGTCCCTGCCCGCCCGGATCGCCGCCCGCGCCGGCGGCGGCGCGCTGCGCGTCTTCCTGATCCTCGTCGGGCTCTTCTGGCTGATGCCGACCGTCGGGCTGCTGCTCTCCTCGCTGCGCAGCCCCTCCGACATCGCCTCCACCGGCTGGTGGAAGGTCTTCAGCGAGCCCTCCCAGCTCACCTTCCACAACTACGCCAACCTGCTGGACAACAGCACGATCACCGACTCGCTGCTCTCCACCGTCGTGATCACCGTGCCCGCGACCGTGCTGGTCGTCGTGATCGGCTCGTTCGCCGGATACGCCTTCGCCTGGATGGACTTCCCCGGCCGCGACTGGTGGTTCATGGTCGTGGTGAGCCTGCTCGTGGTGCCCGTGCAGGTCGCCCTCGTCCCGGTCGCCAAGCTCTTCGGCAAGATCGGGATCTTCGAGACGACGGTCGGCGTGATCACCTTCCACGTCGCCTTCGGACTGCCCTTCGCGATCTTCCTGCTGCGGAACTTCTTCGCCGAGATCCCGCGCGAGCTCCTGGAGGCCGCGCGGCTCGACGGGGCGGGCGAGATACGGCTGTTCACCCGGGTCGTGCTGCCGCTGGGCGGCCCCGCGATCGCCTCGCTCGGCATCTTCCAGTTCCTCTGGGTCTGGAACGACATGCTGGTCGCGCTGATCTTCGCGGACTCCAAGCACCCGCCGATCACGGTCGCCCTCCAGCAGCAGGTACGGCAGTTCGGCAACAACATCGACGTCCTCGCGCCCGGCGCCTTCGTCTCCATGGTCATCCCGCTGGCCGTCTTCTTCGCCTTCCAGCGCCAGTTCGTGTCGGGGGTGATGGCGGGCGCCGTCAAGTAACCGGGAACACCCCCGACCGCCCAGGTCAGGCGCCCGGCGTCAAGCGGGCGCCGCGGCTTTACCCCGTCTGCCCCCACCGGCGTAACCCGGTCGCGCCATCGGCCGTTCTACGGGCCATGCCCCGGTTCAGCGTGATCGTCCCCGTGTACAAGGTCCAGGCCTATCTCCACGACTGCCTGGGCTCGGTGCTCAGCCAGTCGTACGACGATCTGGAACTGATCGCGGTGGACGACTGCTCACCGGACGCGTGCGGCGCGATCATCGACGAACTCGCCGCCCGCGACCGCCGCGTCACCGCCGTCCACCTGGACACCAACACGGGTCTCGGCCCCGCCCGCAACGCCGGACTCGCCCATGCCACCGGCGACTACGTGGTGTTCCTCGACGGCGACGACACCCTCACCCCGGGCGCCCTCCAGGCGATCGCCGACCGGCTCAAGGAGACCGGCGACCCGGACGTCCTGGTCTACGACTACGCGCGCACCTTCTGGTCCGGCGAGCGGGTGCGCAACAAGTCGGCCGCCCAGCTCGCCGAGGCCGGGCCCGCCACCTTCCGGCTCGCGGACCGGCCCGGGCTGCTCAAGCTGCTGAGCGTGGTCTGGAACAAGGCGTACCGCCGCGAGTTCATCGAGGAGCAGGGCTTCAGCTTCACCTCCGGCTTCTACGAGGACGCGCCCTGGACGTATCCGGCGCTGATGGCCGCCGACTCGCTCACCACGCTCGACCGGGTCTGCGTCCACTACCGCCAGCGCCGCCAGGGCAGCATCCTGTCCACCACCAGCCACCGCCACTTCGACCTCTTCGACCAGTACGACCGGGTCTTCGCGTTCCTCGACACGCGCCCCGAACTGGCCCCGCTGCGGCCGCTGATCTTCCGGAAGATGGCCGACCACTTCCTCACCGTGTTCACCACCCGGGTGCGGCTGCCGCGCGGCAGCCGCGCCGAGTTCTTCCGCCGCGCCCGCGCCCAGTACCGCCGCCACCGCACCCCCGGCGGCGGCCCGCGCACCCTGCGCGTCCGGGTGCGGCACGGGCTGGTCCGGCTCGGCGCCCACCGCACCTATCTGGGTCTGGGGGCGCTCAGCGCGCTGCGCGCCCGCGCGGGCCGCCCGCTGCGCGCGCTCGGCCGCGCCCTGCGCTCGGGAGTGCTCCATCTCCACTACCGGATCCAGCTGCGGCTGCCGTTGCGGGACGAGGCGGTCTTCAGCGCGTACGGGGACCGGGGGTACTCCTGCAACCCGGCCGCGGTCGAGGCTCAGGTGCGCGAGCTGGTGCCCCGGGTGCGGACCACCTGGGTGGCCGCGCCCGCGCACCTGCACACCGTGCCGCCCGCCACCCGCAAGGTGGCGTCGGGCACCTTCGCGTACTGGACGGCGCTGGCCCGCGCCAAGTACCTGGTCAGCAATGTGGAGTTCGACCGGCGGCTGGTCAAGCGGGAGGGGCAGGTGCTGCTCCAGACCCACCACGGCACCCCGCTCAAGACCATGGGCCTGGACCTGATGGGCCGCCCGGCGGCCGCCCGCGCCACCGACTTCGCCGGGCTGGTCGCGGGCAGCGACCAGTGGGACTACAGCCTCTCGGCCAATCTGCACTCCACCCTCACCTGGGAGCGCACCTACCCCTCGGGCTACACCACGCTGGAGTACGGCTATCCGCGCAACGACGTCTTCCACCGGGCCAGCGCCGCGGACGTGGCCCGGCTCCGCGAGGGCCTCGGCATCCCCGTCGGCGCCACCGCCGTCCTCTACGCGCCGACCCACCGCGACTACCGGCGCGACCAGCACCGCCCCCTCGACCTGGAGCGCGTGGCCCGCAGGCTCGGGCCCCAGGTCGTGCTCCTCACCCGCGCCCACCCCGCGTACGGGGCGCCGCTGGCCGAGGAGGCGCACCCCCGGATCATCGACGTCAGCGCGCACCCGTCGGTCGAGCAGCTGTGCCTGGCCGCCGACGCGCTGGTCACCGACTACTCGTCGCTGATGTTCGACTACGCCAACCTGGACCGCCCCATCGTCATCCACACCGACGACTGGGAGGCGTACGAGGCGGCCCGCGGCACCTACTTCGACCTGCGGGCCTTCCCGCCGGGCGCGGTCGCCCGCACCGAGGACGAGCTGATCGACATCTTCAGCACCGGCCACTGGCGCGGCTCCCGCTCGGCCCAGCTGAGGGCCGCGTTCCGGGCCCGGTTCTGCCCGTACGACGACGGACACGCGGCGGAGCGGGTGGTGCGGCGGGTGTTCCTGGGCCAGCCGGGCGCGCTGCCCCCGGTGATCCCGCTGGAGGACCGCCGCCCAGCCCCATCGGCAGCCCTGCCCGCCAGCGCGGTCCAACGAGAACTGGCAGGCCTGGTCTAGCGCCCCGTCCCCGGGCCCCTTTTCGCCCCCCGCCCAGCCCCTTGCGGCTCGGTGCGCGACTGCGGGCGGCCGTGGGCTGGTCGCGCAG
>NZ_BAAACA010000028.1:37989-91733 GCF_039521265.1 Streptomyces crystallinus
GGGTGGGCACAGCGGCACCCCGCCCCCGGGCACGCTCACACCCCGCCCAGCCCGCACCCCGCGCTCCAGAACCCCCCGCCCCGGAAAGAGGCCGCGTTGCCCCGTTTCACCGTCGTCGTGCCCGTCCACAACGCCCGCGGGCTGCTGCGGGAGTGCCTGGAGTCCGTGCTGCGGCAGCGCCGCGCCGACATCGAGGTCATCGGGGTCGACGACGGCTCGACGGACGGCTCGGGGCGGCTGCTGGACGAACTGGCCGCCGCCGACCGCCGCGTCCGGGCCGTCCATCTGGCGGCCCCGGTGAGTGCGGGCGAGCGCCGCGACGCCGGAGCCGGGCAGGCGCGCGGCGAGTACCTGCTCTTCCTGGAGCCCGGCCTGGTCCAGCTGCCCGGCGCGCTCGACGCCATCGACGCCCGCCTGAAGGAGGCCGGGGACCCGGACCTCCTCCTCTTCGGGCATCTGCGCACCCCCTTCCTCGGCACGGCCGAGCCGGCCCGCTCCCTGGAGGTGCTGCGTACCGCAGGGGACGAGGTGACCACGGCCGCCGAGCGGCCGGGCCTGCTCGGCGTCGCCCCGGTGAGCTGGAACCGGGCGGTGCGGCGGGAGTTCTGGCGTGACGGCGGGCCGAGGTTCGGCCCGGGCGAGCGGGCCGAGGCGGTCTGGGCGCTCGGCTCGCTCGCCGCCGCCGGATCGGTGGCGGCGCTGGCCACGCCCTGGGTGGACCACCGCCAGCAGCGCCCGCTGCCGGGGGCGCGCCGCACCGAGGACCCGGCGAAGGTCGTCGCCGCGTACGACACCCTGCTCGCCGAGGTCGCCACCCGCCCCGGGGCCGAGGCCCTGCGCGGACCGCTGTACGCGCTGGCGGTGCGGGAGCTGCTGAAGACGTACGCGGGAGCGCGCGGACAGCGCAGGGCGTACGTCCGCGCGGTGGCCGCGTTCAGCCGAGAGCACCGGCCCGCCGTCGGCGGGCGGCCCGGCGTGCGCGCCCGGTTGCTCACCGAGGGCCGGTTCCGGACGCTGGCCGCGCTCGACCGGGCGCTCGCGGCCCGCCGCCGACTGCGCTCGCGCGCCCGCGCCCTGCGCAAGTCCGTGCTGCGCACGCTGTTGCGGTACTACTACCGCCTCCAGCGGCTGCTCCCGCTCGACCCGCGTCTCGCGGTGTACGCCGCGTACTGGAACCGGGGCGTGAGCTGCAACCCGGCGGCCGTCTACCGCAAGGCCGCCGAACTCGCCCCGCACATCAGGGGCGTATGGGTGGTCAACAGGGCGCAGTCGGCAGCCGGGCACCCCTTCGTGCTGCCGGACACCCGCGCGTACTGGCGGCTGATGGCCCGGGCCACGTACTTCGTGAACAACGTCAACTTCCCCGACCACCTGGTCAAGCGCCCGGGCCAGTGCCATCTCCAGACCCACCACGGCACCCCGCTCAAGCGCATGGGCCTGGACCAGCTCGCCCACCCGGCCGCCGCCAAGGGGTTCAGCTTCCGCCGGTTCCTGGGCCGGGTGGACCGCTGGGACTTCTCGCTCTCCGCCAACCCGCACTCCACAGAGACCTGGTCGCGCGTCTACCCGAGCGCGGTGCGCCACCTGGAGTCCGGCTATCCGCGCAACGACGTCTACGCGGCGGCGAGCGCCGAGTCCGTCGCCGCCGCCCGCCGTGCGCTCGGCATCGCGCCGGGCCGCCGCGCGATCCTGTACGCGCCGACCCACCGCGAGTACGAGCGCGGCTTCTCGGCACCGCTGGACCTGGTCCGGGTGGCGGACGCGCTGGGGCCCGGCACCCTGCTGCTGGTGCGCGCCCACTACTTCCACCCCTCGGCCGGGCTGCCGGAGCACCCGGGGCTGCTCGACGTCTCGGGCCACCCGCACGTCGAGGAGCTGTGCCTGGCGGCGGACGCGCTGGTCACCGACTACTCCTCGGTGATGTTCGACTACGCCAACCTGGACCGCCCGATCGTGGTGCACGCCCCCGACTGGGAGGTGTACCGCACGGTCCGGGGCGTCTGCTTCGACCTGCTGTCGGGGCGCCCCGGGGACACCCCGGGCGCGGTCACCACCAGCACGGACGAACTCATCTCGTGCTTGCGGGACGGCGGTTGGGACAGCCGCGCCAACGCCGTGCTGCGGGCCGCGTTCCGGGAGCGGTTCTGTCCGTACGACGACGGGCACGCCGCCGAGCGGGTGGTGCGCGCGGTGTTCCTCGGCGAGGACGCCGGGGCGCCCGGCGAGCCCGCCCGGCGCGCGCTCCCGCCGCTGCCGGGCCAGAGCGCCGCCCGCCGGGTCACCGCCGCTGCCCGGCCATCACCGTGACGAGCCCGACCACCACGAGCAGCGAACCCGACCACGTCCACACCGACGTCCGCTCGTGCAGCACGGTCGAGCCCGCCAGCACGATCAGCAGATACCCCAGGGCGTTGAAGGGGTACGCGACGGACAGCGGCACCCGGGCCAGCGTCGACATCCAGGCGACGGCCGAGACGGCGAAGACGATCAGCCCGACCACGATCCAGGGGCTGGTCGCGGCCCGCAGCGCGATCGAGCCGCCGCCGTGCTCCACGGCCGACGCGGCGGAGCGCATGCCGTGCTTGAGCATGATCTGGCCGCCCGCCGAGGAGAACACCGCGAAGAGCAGCAGGGCCAGGCTGGACAGGTTCAACGTCGGCCTCCCGACCGGGGCTTCGGGCATCGGGCGCGGGGTGCGGTCAGACGCCCACGCGGTCGGCGGGGGTGTACTGGCGGTTGAGGATGTCCTGTACATCGACGTGCTCCCCAGCGATGATCGTCTCCGCCGCGTGCGGCGTGAGCAGGGCGATGTGCTGGTAGCCGAACAGGGTCGGCCGCAGCCGGGTCAGCAGCCGGGAGAGCCCGCCGAGCGCCTTCGCCAGCGCCCCGCCGACCCGGCCCCCGCCGCCGAGCAGCGCCCAGAAGGGCGCCCCGGTCGAGGTCAGGGCGAGGACGTCGTACCCGGCGCCCTGGACCGTGCGGCGCAGGCTGGCGCGGGTGAAGAAGCGCAGATGCGTCTCGTCCAGGATGCCGCGCCGGTCGTAGCCGAAGGCGCCGAGGGCGACGCGCAGCCGGGAGTACCAGTGGCTGAAGTTCGGCACGGACAGCAGCACCCGGCCGCCCGGGCGCAGCACCCCGGCGATCTCGGCGAGGACGCGCTCGGGCCGGGAGAGGTGTTCGATGACGTCCCCGGCGACCACGTAGTCGTACCCCCGTCCGATCTCCTCGGGCAGCCCCTCCTCCAGGTCGGCCGTGAAGAAGCGGTGGCACCTCTCGCGCACGCCCGGCACCTCGACGCGGTCGACGCCGGTCACCTCGTGGCCGAGGGCCTGAAGGCGCTCGGCGAAGAGCCCGCCGGAGCAGCCGAGGTCGAGGACGCGGCCGGGCGGCAGGGCGCGCATCCGGTCCAGGATCACCGCGTGGGAGGAGCCGTCGCCCTCCTTGAAGGCGTATCCCTCGGGCTTGGGGATCCATGGGCAGGTGCCGAACCCCTTGACCGCGAGCCGGTATTCGAGGACGTCCTTCACCACGTCCTTGGCGTACTTGAGCCCGTTGACGTAGCAGATCTCGTCGCCGTAGTAGGTGGGGACCGGGATCTCCCGGATCCGCAGGCCCGCGTCGATGAGCTGGACGATGATCTGGGTGTCGAAGTCGAAGGCGTCGGTGTTGCGCTCGACGGGCAGCCGGCGCAGGGCGGCGACGCTGTAGGCGCGGTAGCCGGAGTGGAACTCGGTGAGTCGGGAGCCGAGCAGCGCGTTCTCCAGCCGGGTGAGGATACGGTTCCCCAGCCATTTGTAGAGCGGCATCCCGCCGCGCAGCGCGCCGCCCCGGTCCATCATGCGCGAGCCGAACACGGCCTCGGCCTCGCCCCGCTCGATGGGCGCGACCATCTCGGGGAGCAGCTCGGGGGCGTACTGGCCGTCGCCGTGCAGCAGGACGACGATGTCGAGCCCGCGCTCGGCGGCGAGCGCGTACCCGGCCTTCTGGTTGCCGCCGTAGCCGAGGTTCTTGGTGTGCCGCATGACGACGGTACGGGGCCTGCCCTCGGCCTCGGACCAGCGGCAGCCGGCGGTGAAGGTGCCGTCGTGGCTGGCGTCGTCGAGGATGAGGATCTCGTCGATCCGGGAGCGGAAGTCGGCCGGGATGCGGTCGAGGGTGCGCTCCAGAGTGGTCTCGGCGTTGTAGGCGACGACGAGGACGCCGATACGGGGGGTTCGACCTGAGCGGTCGACGGCTTCGGGGGTACGGACCGGGGTCGGCTGCACGGGCGTCTCCAGGGGTGAGGTGGGTTGGTGGCCGGTGTTCGTCTGCGGGCCGGTGGGTGGCTGGTCGCGCAGTTCCCGCGCCCCTAAAAGCTCTCGGGCCGAGCTGAGTTCTCCGGCTGCGGCCGACTGCCTGAGGGGCGCGGGGAACTGCGCGACCGGCCACCGACGGCCCGCAGACGCATCACCGCACCTCCAGCGGCGCGCTCGGAGCCGGAACCGTGGTCGCCACGTGCGGAGCGGGGGCGCCCGGCCGCTCGCGCGACCGGAACACCGCCGCGTACCCCGAGGCCACCCCCACCAGCAGCGCCGCCCAGGCCCACGCACCCAGGACCTGCTGGTCGTAGTTCCAGCGGGTCGGCTTCTGGATCGTGTAGACCCAGGAGGCGAGGACGCCCGCGAGCACGCTGTAGGCGAGGCCCTCCCAGAAGCCGATGGCGAAGAGCGCCGCGACCGGCCAGGCCAGGTACTGCACCCCGGAGGCGGTGCTGAGCAGCAGCAGCACGCTCAGGGTGATCGCGACGACCAGCGGCGCGCGGTCCGGGCGGCGCCAGGCGGGCCAGGCGCCCGCCGCCACGCAGAGCAGGACCACCACGAAGTGGCCGGGTCCGCGCAGCTCGGCGATCGAGGCGTGGGAGAAGCCCAGCCACTCGGCGAACTTCACGATGCCCCACAGCCGGAAGTCGCCGCCCTTGTACTCCAGGACGTTGGCCCGCAGCGCCCCCGGTACGGTCGCGACCACCGGCCCCCACACCACGAGCAGCACCGCGCCCAGGCCCGCCGAGAAGCGCAGGAACTCCCGCCGCCCGGTGCGCCAGGCCGCCACCAGCAGCGCGGGCAGCGCCACCACCGGCACGAACTTCACGCTGATGGAGAGGGCCGCGACCACCCCGGCGGCCAGCGGCGTCCGCCGGTCGGCGAGCAGCCAGGCGGCGGCGAGCGCCAGCGTCACGGCGACCGAGTCGGTGTTGCCGTGGTAGCCGGAGGTCGGGACGAGCACCGGTGAGAGGGTCACGCCGATGCCGCAGGCGACGGCCGTCCGTACCGAGCGGCGCCTGCGGACGATCTCGAAAACCAGCAGGGCGGCCGCGAAGTCGGCGAGGCAGGCGGGGGTGCGGATCAGCGTCCCGAACTCGACGCCGAGACGGGAGAGTCGGTCGAGCCCGAGCAGCATCCAGCCCGCCAGCGGGGGGTGGTTGTAGACCGGCAGCCCCGGCATCGGGTGCGCGTAGATCCGTACCGGGCCGACCTTCTCGATGTGCTGGGAGAAGGCCCAGAAGAAGAAGACGTCGGCGGGGCCCCGGGTGCGGGCGGCGAACACCATCTTCGCGAGGAACCCGACGGCGGCCACGGCCCCGACGATGAGCCTTCCATGCCGTACGTACTGATTCGTCCCGAATGTCTGCGCGCTCATGGCGGACGAACGTACCAATAAGGGGGCGAAATACACCGGAGCGATCAACGCACTTTCACCCCGGGGGCGTTGTTCGGCCTGCGCGTCCTGGGCAAAAGCAGCAGCCCGGAAATCACCCGTATGGTTCACCACCAGCCGTAATCCCCGGCTTCAGCTGTCGTTCACTACCTGTCCCTCGCCTCCCAGACTCCGGTGGTCCCCCAGTGAAAGCACTCGTCCTCTCCGGCGGCGCCGGCACCCGGCTGCGGCCGATCACCCACACCTCGGCCAAACAGCTGGTGCCGGTCGCCAACAAACCGGTGCTCTTCTACGGTCTGGAGTCGATCGCCGCCGCCGGGATCACGGACGTCGGCATCATCGTCGGGGACACGGCCAAGGAGATCCGGGCGGCCGTGGGGGACGGCTCGCGGTTCGGCATCACCGTCACCTACATCCCGCAGCACGCGCCGCTGGGGCTGGCCCACGCGGTCCTGATCGCCCGCGAGTTCCTCGGCGAGGAGGACTTCGTGATGTATCTGGGCGACAACTTCGTGGTCGGCGGGATCACCGACCTGGTCGACGAGTTCCGGGCCGCCCGCCCGGACGCGCAGATCCTGCTGACCAAGGTGCCCGACCCGCGCTCCTTCGGCGTCGCGGAGCTGGACACGGACGGTCGGGTGGCGCGCCTGGAGGAGAAGCCGGCGCACCCCAAGAGCGATCTGGCGCTGGTCGGCGTCTACCTCTTCACCCCGGCCGTGCACGAGGCCGTCCGCGCCATCAGCCCCTCGGCGCGCGGCGAGCTGGAGATCACCCACGCCCTCCAGTGGCTCATCGACCGGCGCCGGCAGGTGAGTTCGACGGTGATCTCCGGCTACTGGAAGGACACCGGCAACGTCGAGGACATGCTGGAGGTCAACCGCTCGGTCCTGGAGCTGCTCACCCCCGGGCACGAGGGCTCGGTCGACGACAGCACCGAGATCATCGGCCGGGTGCGGATCGACCGGGGCGCCACCGTGCGCGGCTCCCGGATCGTCGGCCCGGCGATCATCGGGCCGCGCACGGTCGTGGAGAACTCCTACATCGGCCCGTCCACCTCGATCGCGGAGAACTGCCGGGTGACCGACAGCGAGATCGAGTACTCGATCGTCCTCAGTGGCTCCTCACTGCACGGCGTCGGCCGGATCGAGGCGTCCCTGATCGGCCGCGACGTCGAGATCACGCCGGCCCCGCCCACCCCGGCCGCCCACCGGCTCGTCCTCGGTGACCACAGCAAGGTACAGATCTCCGCATGACCCTTCGCATCCTCGTCACCGGCGGCGCCGGGTTCATCGGCTCGCACTACGTCCGTACGCTCCTCGGGCCCGAGGGCCCCGGCGACGTCGCGCTGACCGTCCTCGACAAGCTCACCTACGCGGGCTGCCCGGCCAGCCTCGACGAGGTGCGCGCCCACCCCGGATTCGCCTTCGTCCAGGGCGACGTCTGCGACGCCCGGCTCGTCGACAAGCTGGTCGGCGAGAACGACCAGGTGGTCCACTTCGCCGCCGAGTCGCACGTCGACCGCTCGATCCGGGGCGCCGCCGAGTTCGTACGGACGAACGTGCTCGGCACCCAGACGCTCCTCGACGCGGCGCTGCGCCACCGGCTCGGCCCCTTCGTCCACATCTCCACCGACGAGGTGTACGGCTCGATCGACTCGGGCTCCTGGCCGGAGGAGCACCCGCTGCGGCCCACCTCCCCGTACGCCGCCTCCAAGGCCTCCGCCGACCTGGTGGCGCTCTCCTACCACCGCACCCACGGCCTGGACGTACGGGTGACGCGCTGCTCCAACAACTACGGCCACCACCAGTTCCCCGAGAAGCTGATCCCGCTCTTCATCACCCGGCTGCTGGACGGCGGAACGGTGCCGCTGTACGGGGACGGGCGCCACGTCCGCGACTGGCTGCACATCGACGACCACGTCCGCGCCGTCGAGCTGGTCCGCACCGGCGGCCGCCCCGGCGAGGTCTACAACATCGGCGGCGGCACCGAGCTCAGCAACAACGAGCTGACCGGGCTGCTGCTGGCGGCGTGCGGCGCGGACTGGGACCGGGTGGTGCACGTCGAGGACCGCAAGGGCCACGACCGGCGCTACTCGGTCGACTGCGCCAAGATCCGCGCCGAGCTGGGCTACGCCCCGGGCAAGGACTTCGCCGAGGGCCTGGCGGAGACCGTCGAGTGGTACCGCACCCGCCGCGACTGGTGGGAGCCGCTGCGCTCAAAGGCCGCCCTGTGAGCGCGAGTTGGCTGGTCACCGGGGCGGGCGGGATGCTCGGCCGGGATGTGGTCGCCCGGCTCGCGGGCCGGGACGCACTGGCCCTGGACCGCTCGGCGCTCGATCTGACGGACGCGGCGGCGGTCGCGGCGACGGTGGCCGGCGCCCGGCCCGACGTCGTCGTCAACTGCGCCGCGTGGACGGCCGTGGACGAGGCGGAAACCCGGGAGGCCGAGGCGCTGCGCGTCAACGGCGAGGGCGCGTCCCATCTGGCGCGCGCCTGTGCCCGCGCCGGTTCACTGCTGCTGCACGTCTCCACCGACTACGTCTTCGCGGGCGACGCGACCGCCCCCTACCCGGAGAACGCCCCGCCCGCCCCGCGCACCGCCTACGGCCGGACCAAGCTGGCGGGCGAGCGGGCGGTGCGGTCGTTGCTGCCGAGGACCGGCCATGTGGTGCGGACCGGCTGGCTGTACGGGGCGGGCGGCGCCAACTTCGTACGGACCATGATCCGACTGGAGTCGGCGCGCGAGCACCTGGACGTCGTCGACGACCAGCGCGGCCAGCCCACCTGGACCGCCGACCTGGCCGACCGGCTGGTCAGGCTGGGCGAGGCGGCGCTGGCCGGGACCGCGCCCGCCGGTCACTGGCACGGCACCGGCGCGGGCCACGGCACCTGGTACGACCTGGCCCGCGAGACGTTCCAGCTGCTGGGCGCCGACCCGGCCCGAGTGCGCCCCACCACCACCGAGTGCTACCCGCGCCCGGCCCCCCGCCCCGCCTACAGCGTCCTGTCCCACGGCCGCTGGCGCGAGGCGGGCTTGAAGCCGATGAGGGAGTGGCGGGAAGCGCTGGCGGAGGCGCTGCCGGGGTTGGTGGAGGCGGAGCGGGCGGGGGCGCGGATTTAGCTCCGCCGCCGGGGGCGTCCCGAAGGGGCGCGCTCAGGGGCGCACTTAGGGGCGCGGGGCTGTGACATGTGCGGCTCCGCCGCGTGGGCGCGAGCAACCGGCCACGGCCCGCAGACGAAGAGCAGCCCCACCCCCACGCGGCGGAGCGTTACGGCCGAGCCGCAACCAACGCCCGCCGCCGCGCATACCACTCCACACACGCCGAGTACGACGGCAACAACCCCCGCTCCCCCGCCTCCGCGACGCCAGGAGCCCCCGCGTCCTTCGGCGAGAGCAGCGGCGTCAGATGCGTGGGCCACGCGATGCCCAGATCCGGGTCGAGCGGATGCACCCCGTGCTCACGGGTCGGCGCGTACCCCTCCGAGCAGAGGTAGACCACCGTCGCCCCCTCGGTCAGCGCCATGAACGCGTGCCCGAGCCCCTCCGCCAGGTGCACGGCCCGATGGTCGCGGTCGTCGAGCAGCACCTGCTCCCACCGCTTGAACGTGGGCGACCCGGTCCGCAGGTCCACCACCACGTCCAGGACCGCCCCGCGCACGCACTTGACGTACTTCGCCTGCCCCGGCGGCACATCCGCGAAGTGGACCCCGCGCAGGGTGCCGCGCGCCGACACCGAGCAGTTGGCCTGCGCCAGGCCCAAGCCGTGGCCGGTGGCGGCGGAGAACCGGTCGTCCCGGAACCACTCGTGGAAGCTGCCCCGGCTGTCGAGCAGCACCTGCGGCTCGACCACCCAGGCGCCCTCGATGCTCAGCTCGCGCACGGGTCGCCCCCCTCGGCGGCGGCCGCCGCCGGTCCGGAGACCGTGAGGGTCAGCTGGTCGTGGCCGTCGCGGCGGACGCGGAAGTCGCGTCCGGCGATCGTACGGGCGGCGGGGAGCGTGGGATGCGCGGCGGCCGGGACCCGCACCGGCGCCTCGCCCATGGACAGCCGCCACTCCCCCTCCCCGATCAGCGTCAGCGCCTCGTACGCCGACTCGACCCGGAACCGGTCGTCCGCGCAGCGGGCGGGCAGCTCGACCTCTTCCTCCTCGGCGCCGGTGCGGCGCAGTTGGAGCGGGATGCCGGGACCGCCCGCGTACCGGCCCTGGAGGACCAGCGAGTGATCGGTCCAGGCCACGCTTTCGGTGTACGCGTGGGGCAGCTGGTCGGTGAGGACGGCGTTGCCCCAGGCGCTCACCGTGAAGGCCAGCTCGCGGCCCCCGGGGGCGGCGTGGCGGCCGAGCGGCAGCGCGGGGGGCGCGGCGACGGGGAGCCGCCGGCCGTCCGGCTTCACCAGTTGGACGCTGTACGCGTCGGCGGGCCGGGACTCGCCGTGCGGCGCCCGCACCGGGCCCCGGCCGCGCACCGCGACCAGCTCGTCGAGCGGCACCCGGGCGGTGAACCGCTCTCCGTCGCGCGCGAGGGGGACCTGGATCGCGGCCTCCGAGTGCCAGTGGCCGAGCCGCAGGGCGCTCGCGCGGGTACGGGTGCGGCCGGTGAGCGTGAGCACGCCGTCGTGGCAGTCGTGGCCGGTCAGCCAGGTCTGGACGCGCTCGGCGCGCAGCTGGAGGCGGCCGGACGCGAAGACCGGGACGACCCTGGTGTCCTCGTCGAGGTAGTGCGCCTCCAACTGCGCGCCCCCGTCCGCGACCCCGCCCCGGCGCGCCACGCCGTGGCCCGGCACGCCCCGGTGGCCGAGCACCCCGAGGACCAGCTTCCAGGTGGTGCCGGCGGACTCGGTGAGCAGCCGGGCCGGATCGACGGTGATCTCGAAGCCGGCCCAGTCGTAGCCGTGCAGCTCCTGCCCCGAACGGGCGGTGATGGACGGGTCGTTGACCCTCTTCAGCCGCAGCGGCAGGGCGCGCCGGTCGGGTGTGCGCAGCCAGGCGGCCTTCAGCGCGTGCCGCCGCGCCCGGGCCGGGAGGTTGCGGATGTAGCCGTACCCGGTGAGCCGGAGCCTGCCGCCCTGCCACTCGGCGCCGGTGAGCCGGGCCTCCAGCGGCAGGTCGCCGGGGGCCAGGGCGGCCACGTCACGCGGCAGGGGCGCGGCGAGCGGCGGGTACACGGCGGTGCGCCGGTGCAGCCCGCGCACCCGGTGCGTACGCGGATTGCGGCGCTCGAACTCCAGCAGGCCGACCAGCTCTTCGAGGCGCCGCTCGCGGGTCAGGTGCCACTTCACCCGGTGGTGCAGCGGCAGCCCGGCCAGCACCTCGGGGTCCACCTGGCCCGCGAACTCCCCCGCGTGATCGAGGAACGCCTGGCGGTAGGCCGCGTCGCCCTCCGGCAGGACCTGCATGAAGTACCAGAGGTCCTCGCACAGCACCGACTCGTCGTAACGCTTCTTGTGCTCGGGCGTCCCCGCGAGCCACTGGCTGACGCCTAGCACCGCCGCCGTACGGTCCACGACCCCGCGCACCACCGCGCGCCGGTTGGTGATCGAACTCTCCCTGTAGCGCCAGTAGTAGACGGCGTCCTGGAGGACGTCGACCGAGCGGGCGGCGAAGTGCGCGGGCAGCACGACCGGGATGTCCTCGTAGAGCACGCCCTCGGGGAAGGCGAAGGCCTGCTCGTCCCAGAAGGCGCGGCGGAACACCTTGTTGCAGGCGATCCGGTCAAGGAGCAGCGACCAGTCCCTGGTGACGTGGGTGGCGGGGCGCGTGGAGCGCATCGGCCTGGTGAACAGCGGGTGCTGTCCGAGGCGCCCGCCGCCGGTCAGCCGCAGGACGTTGCCGGAGGCGAAGTCGGAGCCGGACTTGTCGAGCGCGCCGGTCAGCAGCTCGAAGGCGCGCGACGGCAGTACGTCGTCGCTGTCCACGAAGGCGAGGTACTCGGTGCCGGGCGCGGTGTGCGCGACGCCCGTGTTGCGGGCCGCGCCCAGGCCGCCGTTCTCCCTGGCCACCACCCGGAACCGGTCGTCGCGCGCGGCGAACTCCCGGGCGATGTCGGCGCTGGCGTCCGTCGAGCCGTCGTCCACGAGCACCACGTCGAGGTCCCGCAGGCTCTGCCGGGCCAGCGACTCCAGACAGGCCCCCAGGTGCTCCTCGACGTTGTGGACGGGGACGACGACGCTGAGGCGGGGCGTCAGGGGCGTCATACGCGTCATACGGGGAGCACCTTCCTGCGGCGGACGGGGGCGCGTCCCGCCCCACGCGTGCTCAACCGCCGAACGCGAGGGCGGTCACCTCAGCCCGTCCATCCGGGTGACGGGTGGGGCGGGTGGGGCCGGTGGGGGCTGCCGGTCCTGGGCGAGGTGGCTGTTCGCCCAGGAAGAGGCGGCGCACGACCCGCTCCGCCGCGTGCCCGTCGTCGTACAGGCAGAACCGCGCCCGGAACGCCCCGCGCAGCCCGGTGCTGGCGTCCGTGTCCCAGCCGCCGTCCCTGAACAGCGCGATCAGCTCGTCGTCGCTGGTGGAGACCGCGCCGGGGGTGTCGCCCGGACGCCCCGAGAGCAGGTCGAAGTAGACGCCCCGGGCGGCCCGGTACTCCTCCCAGTCCGGGGCGTGCACGACGATCGGCCGGTCGAGGCAGGCGTAGTCGAAGAGCAGCGACGAGTAGTCGGTGATCAGCGCGTCCGACACGAGACAGAGGTCCTCGACGCGGGGATACCCGGTGACGTCCACGACCCGGGGCGGCCCGGCGTCGAGGCCCGCCGAGATCCCGTGGAAGTAGTGCGCCCGCACCAGCAGGACGCACTCGTCCCCCATTTCGCGCGCGAATCGCCCCACGTCGAGAGCGAGCGGCGGCGAGCGGCGCCCGGCCCCGTCGGGCTGATGATCACGGTGGTCCCGGTGGGTCGGGGCGTAGAGGAGCACACGGCTGTCGGGCGCGATGCCGAGCGAGGCGCGGACGGCGGCGACGTCGTCGGAAGTGGCGGTGAAATAGCGGTCGTTGCGGGGCTGGCCGAGGTGGAGGTGTTCGTACGCGGCCGGGTAGACGCGGTCCCAGACCTCGGCCGCGTGCGGGTTGGCGGCGAGGCTGAAGTCCCACTGGCCGACGTGCGCGAGGACCTTCTCGAAGTCCATGCCACGCGCGGAGGCCGGATAGCTGCGCTGGTCGAGACCCATGGACTTGAGCGGGGTCCCGTGGTGGGTCTGGAGGTAGACCTGCCCGGCCCGCTTGCGGAACCCGCCGGGGAAGCTGGAGTTGTTGACGAGGTACGTGGCCGTCGCCATGGCCCGCCAGTACGCGCGCGACCCCGCGACGACGTGTTCCACCCCCGCCGGCACCCGCCCGACATGACGGCTGCCCACCACCCACAGATGCCGCAGCCGGGGCGCCAGCTCCAGCGCCTTGGCGTGGATGGCGGCGGGATTGCAGGCCACGCCCCGGTTCCAGTACGCCCCGTGGACGACGAGGTCCGGGTCGAGGGGGCGGCGCAGGTCGGCGCGGTAGAGGCCACCGAGGACATGGCGGCGCACCCGCTTCTTGCCGCTCAGGGCCCACGCCCTGACGCGCGCCTGCTTCTCCCCCTGATCCTGATCCGGCTCCCCGTACGACTGGTCGAGCGCGGGCGACGGGCTCTCGCCGAGACGGTCCTGAACAGGGTGAAGCGGTGCGACGACGCTGACGAGGGGGCGCGGCATGGGAGCCGAGCGTAACCACCCGTCACCCTCACCGGTGCGCACTGTCACCCGATAGGGGCAGCATCGGTAACCAGTGCAGGACACTCGGGTTGACCCGGCGTGAACCCACCGCAGTCCGTTCCCCCGGAAGCGCCGGGGCCGCGGGTGCCCACGCCCGGGGCACCGAAGGCCGCGGCCCCGCCCAGGCTGAGCGTGGTCGTCCCCGTCCACAATGTCGCCCCCTATCTGGAGGAGTGCCTCGCGTCCCTGGCCGCGCAGAGCATGACCGCCCTCGACGTGGTCCTCGTCGACGACGGCTCCACCGACGACAGCCCCCGCATCGCCCAGGAGTTCACCCGCCGGGACGCCCGCTTCCGTTACGTACGCCAGCCCAACGCCGGGCTGAGCGCGGCCCGCAACACGGGCGTCGCCCACACCGCCCCCGGCACCGACTACCTCGCCTTCGTCGACAGCGACGACGTCCTCGCCCCCCATGCCTACGCCCGGCTGACCGCCTCCCTCGACGCCTCCGGCTCGGACCTCGCCTCCGGGAACGTGTGGCGCCTGCATCCGGGCGGGCGGCGCCAGGCCTGGCAGTACCGGTGGCTCACCGCCGACCGGACCGGCACCCACATCACCCGCGAGCCCCGCCTCCTCACCGACCGCGTCGCCTGGAACAAGGTCTTCCGCCGCTCGTTCTGGGACCGCCACGGATTCACCTATCCGGTGGGAAGGCTGTACGAGGACACACCGGTGGTGATCCCGGCGCACTACCTCGCCCGCTCCGTGGACGTCCTCCACGAGCACGTCTACTACTGGCGGGTGCGCGAGGGCTCGATCACCCGGCTGCGCACCGATGTCCGGGGTGTGCGCGACCGGATCGCCGCCTGCGCGGACGTCAGCGCGTTCCTCGCCCGGGCCAGGCCGGATCAGCTGGGGCACTACGACACCTCCTGTCTGCGGGACGACTTCGTCTACTTCCTGGAGGGCCTGCCGATGGGCGGGCCCGACTACCGGGCGGCGTTCATGACCGGCGCCCGGGCGTTCCTGGAGCGCGCGGGCGCGGACGCCACCCGTGCTCTGCCGCCCCATCTGCGGGTCAAATGGCAGCTGGTGCGGGAGGACCGGCTCGCTGAGCTGGTCGAGGTGCTGGCCTTCGAGCAGGCCAACGGGGTGGGCACGCACGCGGTGCGGGGCGGCCGCGTCTCGTACCCGGGCGTCGGAGCGGTGGTCGGCCGCGCCGCTCGGGTGCGGCGCGGGGAACTGCCGGTGGTGGCCCGGCTGTCGGCGGTGGAGCGGCAGCCGGACGGGACCCTGCGCCTGACCGGCTTCGCGTACGTACGCAACGCCGGTCCGGGCAGGCTCGTGCTCGCGCTGGCCCAGGAGCACGGCACCCACCGGCTGCGCCGCTTCCCGACCCGCACCATCAGCCTGCCACCCGCCACTGACAACGCCGCCCAGGAGCTCCACGACTACGACCGCTCGGGCTTCGAGACCGTCGTGGACCCGGCCCGCCTCGGCGACGGCGAGTGGACGGCAGGGGTGGTGCTGGTGGCGGTCGGGGGCGGAGGCGGGGCGGTGCGGCGGGCCGCCCTCCGCCCCCTCGGCCGCTCCGAGGACCAGCCCCGGGTGTACGAACTGGCCGCCGGGAGACGGCTGGTGGCCGCCTACCGGGAGGGGCGGCTGGTGCTGTCGGTGCGGCGGTACGGAGCGCGGGTGGAGGGCCATCGGGTGGTCGAGGCGGGGGCGCTCGGCGAGACCGGTGGAGACACGGCCCGGGCCCAGCCGGCCGTCGAACTCTTCGGCAGCCTCCACGGCCCCGCCCCACGCCCCACCCACCTCTCTCTGCACCACCCGCCCTCCGGCATGGAGTTGGCCTTGCCCGTACGGGAGGCACGAGAGCCACAAGAGGCGGGGGAGGTACGGGAGCCAGGAGAGGCACAGGAGGCACGAGAGGCACAGGAGGTACGGCAGGCACAGGAGCTTGGGGAGGTACGGGAGCCGCCGGGGGGCCGAGACCAGCCGGAAAGCCCGGGTCCGCAGGACCGCCGCCGCCCCGGGTTCGCCGTGCGCATCCCCCTCGCCGGGCTCATGGGTGTACAGCCCGCGCCCCACACCGCGCCCCGTGGCGTGGAACCTCCGGACGCGGACCGCTGGGAGGCCCGGTTCGGGTACCCCGACGGCAGCGCGGGCCCGGTCCCGGCCTCCCTCGACCTGGCCCCCGGGCACGCCCTCGGGCGGCTGTGCCTGCGCGCGGACCCGGCCGGAAACCTGGCGGTCGAGCTCACCCGGCGACCGCTGGCCGACTCGGTCGACTGGGCCGACGACGGCACGCTGACCGTGGCGGGGACCTGGAGCGCGGACGGCTTCGGCGGCGCCCGGCTGGTGCTGCGCCACACCGTCCTGCGCGAGGAGGTCACCGCGCTCCTCACCCGGGACGGTGTGCGCTTCCGGGCCACCGTGCCCGCGGAGGCGATGGCCTCGCTGACGGAGGGCCGCTGGTCCATCCTTCTGGGTGAAGCTCCGGTACGCCTGCTGACGTCGACCGGTGCCGCGCTCCCCCGCCCTCGCGACCTCTTCGGGCGCCGGTTCACGGCCGCCCGCCGCCACGGCGACCGGCTGGAGCTCGTCGCCGGGTCACCGCTGGCCGAGGCCGAGCGCGGGGCGTACCGCCAGCGCGGGCTGCGTACGGCGTACTTCCCGGACCGGCGCCCCCACGGCCGGCTGGGCAACGCCGTTCTGCGGCGCGACACAGTCCTGCCCGGCACGGTCCCGCCCGGCACGGTCCTGCCCGACACCGTTCTGCCCGACACCGTCCTGCGCGACACTGTCCTGCGCGACACGGTCCTGTTCACGGGCGGCGACTCCCCGCGCGCGGTGCTGGCCGAACTGGTCGCCCGAGGCAGCGGATTGACCCCGCTGTGGGTCACCGGCGACCGGCGCCGCGCGGCTCCGCCCGGCGCGGCGCCCGTCGAGCCCGGCAGCCGCGCCTGGTACGAGGCGCTGGCGACCGCCCGGCACATCGTCACCGACGACCACCTCCCCGAGTGGTTCGAGCGGCGGCCGGGGCAGAGCGTCGTCCAGACCTGGCACGGCACCCCGCTCGGCCGGACCGGCACCGATCTGACCGGCACCCTCCACGCCGACCACCGCCGTATCGAGGCGCTGCCGCACCTGGCCCGGCAGTGGTCGCTGCTGGTGTCGCCGAGCCGGTGGGCCACACCGGTGCTGCGCCGGGCACTCGCGTACGAGGGCGAGGTCCTGGAGGCGGGCAACCCCGCCAACGACGCGCTCCTGGCGGCCGACCGGGACCGCACCCGCGCCCGGGTGCGCGCCGCCCTGGGCGCGGGCCCCGACGCGCGCGTGGTGCTCTACGCGCCCACCTACCGCTGCCACCTCCCCCTGGGCCCGAGCCACCCCGGCGTCCACCGCCCCGACCCGGCCGGCCTCGACGTCGTCGAGCTGGAGCGCAAGCTCGGGCAGGACCACCTCGTCCTGGTGCGGCGCCACGCGCGCGTGGCGGGAGCCGTGGCGGGCGGGCGTGACGTCTCGGCGCACCCCACGACCTCGGGGCTGCTGCTGGCCGCCGACGTCCTGGTCACCGACTACTCCGGGCTGATCTGCGGCTTCGCCCACACCGGCCGCCCGATGCTCTTCCACACGTACGACCTCGCCCACTACCGCGACACCGCGCGCGGCTTCTACGCGGACTTCGAGGCGCTGGCCCCCGGCCCGCTGCTCAGCGACACCGGCGCCGTGGCGGAGGCGCTGGCCGCGCCGGAGAGCGGCGCCACGACCCACGCGGGCGCGTACACCGCCTTCCGTGCCGCGTTCTGCGACCTGGACGACGGCCGGGCAGCGGCCCGGGTCGTCGACCGGCTGACGGCGGGCTGCTGATCGGGTGATGGACGCGGGATGCCGGGACAGATCGGGACCCCCACGGAACCGATGACCTGTGCGCACCTTTCCTCCCACCGGCCCCGCCCGGCTCCCGGCGCCCCGGCGCGCGGCGGGCCGCCCCGGCGACGCGCCGCCCCCGGGTCCCGCCTGGCGCGTCACGCCGTACTTCGTGTGCGGGGGGATCTTCTGGCTGGTGATATCGGCGGCGGCCTGGCGGGTGCCGCTGTGCTGCGACCTCGGTACGCACGCCGCCGTGGTGGAGCGGCTGAAGGCCGATCTGCTCGCCCCCGCGCACCCGATGGCCGACCTGCCGGGCCTGGGCAGCCCGTACTACTCGCCGTACTCCGTGGTCCAGGGCCTGTTCGCGGAGCTCACCGAGCTGCCCGGCCGGGTGGTGGTGCGGCTGTTCGGGCCGGTCAACCTGCTGGTCCTGATCACCGGACTCGGCCGCTTCACCCGGCTGTTCTCCACGCGCGCGTGGGCGCCGGTGTTCGCGCTGGTCTTCTCGGCGGTGCTGTGGGGCACCTCGGTGACGTGGTGGAGCGGATTCCTCGGGCTGCTCTCGATGACCGGCAACCTGTCCTATCCGAGTACGTTCGCCATTGGTCTCACCTTTCACATCTGGGCCCTGACGGGCCGTCTGACGGAACGTTCTTCCCGTACGTCCCGGTGGCGCGCGGCCCCGCTGGAGCACGCCGCGCTCGGCGTGCTCACCGGTGTGGTCGTCCTCGTCCACCCGATCACCGCGATCGCCGCGGTGCTGGGCGCGGCGGGGCTCGCGCTCGCGCGGAAGGGGGCGTGCACCCGTGCGGCGGCCGGCCGCTGGGCGCTGGCGGGGGCGGGCGCCCTGGCGGTGACGGTCACCTGGCCGTACTGCGACATCTTCACACTCGTCGGCGACACCGGCATCGATTCCATGCACAGGGCCCTGTATGAAGATCTGACCGGCCGTTACTGGCTGGCGGCCCTGCTCGGCGGCCCCGCCCTGCTGCTGCGTCTGCGCCGCGACCGGCGTGACCCGCTGGCGCTGATGACGCTGCTGTTCTGGCTGGTCGTCCTGTACGGCTGGGCGAGCGGCCACTACACGTACGGCCGGATGCTCGCGGTCGCCCCGGTGCCCGCGCAGGTCGCACTCGCCGTCGAACTGGCCCGCCCGCGCCCCTGGTCGGCGGCCCGCCGCGCGCTGGCCCCGCTGGCGGCGGCCGGGGCGTGCCTGGGGTTCGTCTCGGCCCAGGCCGGGGCGGTGGCGCCGAGCCTGGGGGTGCGCGGCATCGAGCGCCCGCCGCACTGGGACACGTACGGCTGGGCCGCCCAGCACATCCCGCCGGGCGAGACGGTCCTCGCGGACGACTACTACGTAGTTCGGTCCCTGCCCGGGTACGGCCCCTTCCTGGTGGCCCCGGTCTGGCCCGACCCGGCGCTCGCGGAGTCCGAACGGCTGCGCCGCAAGGCGGCGGTGAAGCGCTATCTGTCCCCGTCGACGCCCCGCCACGCGCGCGCGGCCATCGCCCGCCGCTACGGGGTCCACTGGCTGCTGCTCACACCGCAGGAGCGGCTGCCGGAGGAGGCGGTGGTGGTCGCCTTCAACCGGCGCAGCGGCGAGGTACTGGCGCGGGTCAGGTACTAGGGCCTGCCCTCAGCCCGTCGCCTTCAGCGCCGCCACGGCCGAGGTGGCCAGGTCGTCCAGGTACCCCTTCGGCAGGTCACCCCGGACCACCACGAGCCGCCAGTACAGGGGGCCGACGATCAGGTCCAGGGCCCGGTCCGGGTCGGCTCCCGCGGGGAGCTCGCCGCGCTCCACGGCCTCGCGCACGACGACCGCGGCGACGCCCTTCTGCCCGTCGAGCAGCGCCTTCTTGATGGCGTCGGCGATCTCCGGGTGGCGCACGGACTCCACCAGCAGGTCCGGGATCACCTGGGAGGCGACCGGGTGGCGCAGGGCGAGCGACGCCACCGCGAGCAGTGCCCGGATGTCCCCGTACAGGGAGCCCGTGTGCGGCACCGGGAGGCCCTGTGCGGCGAAGGCGGACACCAGGTCCAGGACCAGGCTCAGCTTGGACTTCCAGCGGCGGTACACGGCCGTCTTGCCCACTCCGGCGCGGCGCGCGATGCCCTCGATCGACATCCGGGCGAAGCCGACCGCCGCCAGCTCCTCGAAGACGGCCTTGCGGATGGCCTCGGTCACGTCGGAGCGCAGCACGGCGGCACCGGCCGGGGCGCGGCGCTGCGGTTCGGCGGGGGCCGGGGCGTCCGAGTTGGTCATGTCTTGAGCATAGCGATACGACGAGACGGTTGCGTTGCGACGTCATCACGTCCTACTCTCAGCGTTACGACGATACGGACCCGTCCCGTCGTAACCTCGGGTTCACCGCCCGGCCACCCCCCGGCCTCGATACACGCGCCGGTCCTGAGACACGCATCCCGCGAAGACCTCCCGCCCGCGAAGCCACGTCGAAAGCGATCGTTGTGAGCCAGACCGCAGCACCGCCGGCCCCGCCGGCCCCCGCGCAGGACACCCGGCCCGCCGACCCCGACCAGGGCCTGGACGCCGCCGAGCTGGCCGCCAAGTACGGCCTGACGGTCAGCGGCGCCCGCCCGACCCTGCGGGAGTACGTCCAGCAGCTCTGGGAGCGGCGCCACTTCATCTCGGCGTTCGCCACCGCCAAGCTCACCGCGCAGTACAGCGAGGCGAAGCTGGGCCAGATCTGGCAGCTGATGACACCGCTGCTCAACGCGACGGTCTACTACTTCATCTTCGGCATCCTGATGGGCACCAAGCAGGGCGTCCCGGACTACATCCCGTTCCTGGTCACCGGCGTCTTCATCTGGACCTTCACCGCCAACTCGATCATGTCGGGCACGCGCGCGATCACCGGCAACATGGGCCTGGTGCGCGCCCTGCACTTCCCGCGCGCGTCCCTGCCCATCGCGCTGGCCCTCCAGCAGCTCCAGCAGCTGCTCTTCTCGATCGCCGCGCTCGCGATGATCCTGGTCGCCGTCGGCGTCTACCCGGCGGTGTCCTGGCTGATCGCCGTCCCCGCGCTGGTCCTCCAGGCCATGTTCAACACCGGCCTGTCGCTCGCGATGGCCCGGATCGCCAGCAAGACCCCGGACGTCTCCCAGCTGATGCCGTTCGTGCTGCGCACCTGGATGTACGTCTCCGGCGTCATGTGGAGCCTGCCGCAGCTGATGACCCGCAGCTCGCTGCCGCACGGCCTGGTGCAGGTGCTCCAGTACAACCCGGCGGCCGTCTACATCGACCTGATGCGCTTCTCCCTGATCGACAGCTTCAAGGCGAAGCAGCTCCCCGACCACGTGTGGGCCGTCGCGGGCGGCTGGGCGGTCCTCGCCCTCGTCGCCGGGTTCATCTACTTCTGGAAGGCAGAGGAGAAGTACGGCCGTGGCTGACAGCACTCCCGCCGTGACCGGCGCCCCCGCCGCGCTCGGCGCCCCCACCGTGATCGCCGACGACGTCCACGTCGTCTACAAGGTGAACGGCGGCTCCTCCAAAGGAAGAGGCAGTGCGACCTCCGCGCTCAGCCGGATCGCCTCCCGCAGGGCCACCCCGGGCGTCCGCGAGGTGCACGCCGTCAAGGGCGTCAGCTTCGTCGCCCGCAAGGGTGAGGCGATCGGGCTGATCGGCTCCAACGGCTCGGGCAAATCCACCCTCCTGAAGGCCGTCGCGGGCCTGCTCCCGACCGCCGGCGGCCGGATCTTCACCCAGGGCCAGCCGTCCCTGCTCGGCGTCAACGCGGCGCTGATGAACGACCTCACCGGAGAGCGCAACGTCACCCTCGGCGGACTCGCCATGGGCATGTCCCGCGAGGAGGTCCGCGAGCGCTACGACGACATCGTCGAGTTCTCCGGGATCAACGAGAAGGGCGACTTCATCTCGCTCCCGATGCGCACCTACTCCTCCGGCATGGGCGCCCGGCTGCGGTTCTCCATCGCCGCCGCCAAGTCCCACGACGTGCTCCTGATCGACGAGGCGCTCTCCACGGGCGACGCCCGCTTCCAGCGGCGCAGCCGGCAGCGGATCGAGGAGCTGCGCGCCGAGGCGGGCACGGTCTTCCTGGTCAGCCACAGCAACGGCACCATCAAGGAGACCTGCGACCGGGCGATCTGGCTGGAGTCGGGCGTCCTGCGCATGGACGGCCCGGCCGACGAGGTCGTCGCCGCGTACGAGGAGCACACCAGGAAGAAGTAGGCCACCCGGGGACGACATAGCGTCACACCCGTACGAATAAATATCCCAAAACGGTATAAAATTCTGGTCGATGACGACCCAGCAGCTGCGCATCCCCGCTCCGTCCGCCGCGCCCGACCCGGGCGCCTCGGGCCGCCGCACCCGGTACGCCGCCCTCGCCGCCACCTGGCTCGCCACGCGCGCGGTGATGCTGTTCCTCCTCATGGACGACTCGATCGGCGTCGGCGGAGTGACCGGCGAGGTCTACGTCCTGTACCGCCAGTGGTACGAACAGCTGACCGCCGGTCACTTCCCCTACGGAGACCCCACCTGGCAGTACCCGCCGGGCGCGGGCGCGGTGATCCTCTCCCCCGCACTGCTGCCGTTCCTGACCTTCTTCCAGGCCTTCGTCGCGCTGACCCTGGCCGCCGACGCCCTGATCGCCCTGGCGCTGGTACGGGCCGGGGCGCGCGCGGGCGGCAGCGCGGCGGGCGCCTGGACGTGGGTCGGCGGGCTGCCGCTGCTGCTCCACCTCCCGTACGGCCGCTACGACGTCCTGGTCACCGCCCCGGCCGTGGCTTCCCTGCTCTGCGTACGGCGCAGACCGCGCCTGGGCGGGGCGCTCGCGGGGCTCGGCGCGCTGGTCAAGGTCTGGCCCGCGCTGGTCCTGATCGGCACCCCTCGCGGCCGCACCACGCGCGCGTCATGGACGGCGGCGCTCGGCGCGGCCGCCGCGCTGTTCTCCGTCCTCGCCCTCGGTTTCAGCCACAGCCTGGACTTCCTGCGCCAGCAGGGGAGCCGAGGGGTGCAGATCGAGTCCCTCGGCGGCACCGCCCTCCAGCTCGCCCACCTCCTCGCCCACTGGCCCGGCCGGGTCGTCTACCGGTACGGCGCCATGGAGTTCACCGGCCCGTACGTCTCCTCCGTGGCGCACCTGGCCCTCTGCCTCACCGCCGCCGCGTTCTGCTGGCTGCTGCTGTGGCGGGTCAGGGCGCGCCGCTGGACGGCCGCCACCCCGGCCGACGCGGCGCTCTGCGCGGTCCTGCTCTTCACCGTCACCAGCCGGGTGATCAGCCCGCAGTACCTGGTCTGGCTGCTCGGCCTCGCCGCCGTGTGTCTGACCTCGCGGCAGACCAGCCAGCGGCCCGTGGCGCTGCTGATGCTGCCCGCGGCCGCCCTGAGCGCCCTCGCCTTCCCCACCCTGTACGGCCAGGTCATGGCCGGGACGGCGACCGGGACCGCGCTGATGGTGCTGCGCAACGGACTGCTGCTCGGCGCCGCGCTGCTCTCCTGCCGCCGGCTGTGGAGGGCGACGGCCGCGCGGCCCGTTGTCAGTGGGCCGCGATAGTCTCGTTCCTCATCGGCACGAGGGCCTCGCCGGCGCCACAAGAGGCCCATGGGGGAAGGGAGATCGCGGTGTCCGACACGCGTTTTCCGCCGCTGCGCGCGGACGACCCGCGCCAGATCTCCGGCTATGTCCTGGAAGCCCGCATCGGCGAGGGCGGCATGGGCACGGTCTACCTCTCCCGCACCCGGGGCAACCAGCCGGTGGCCCTCAAACTGATCCGCAGGGAGTACGGGGAGAACGAGGAGTTCCGCCGCCGCTTCACCCGCGAGGTCGAGGCCGCCCAGCGGGTGTACGGGGCCCATGTCGCCCCCGTTCTGGACCACTCGGCGCAGAGCGCGCGGCCCTGGCTCGCCACCCGCTACATCCCGGGCGTCCCGCTGGACGACGCCCTGGACGCGCACGGCCCGCTGCCGCCCGGGGCCGTGCTGCACCTGCTCGCCTGCGCCGCCCGCGCGCTCGACTCGGTGCACCACGCCGGAGTGATCCACCGCGATGTGAAGCCCGGCAACCTGCTGCTGGCCGCCGACGGCCCCTGGCTGCTCGACTTCGGGATAGCCAAGGCCGCCGGGGCGGTCCGGCTCACCACCACGGGACGGCTGGTGGGCACCCCGAAGTACATGTCGCCCGAGCACGCCCTCGGACGCGAACTCACCCCGGCCGCCGACGTCTTCGCGCTCGGACTGCTCGCCGGTCTCGCCGCCACCGGGCACCATCCGTACGGAGGGGGCAGCGCCCTCGCGGTCGCCGCGCGCATCGCGGGCACCGACCGCGAGCCGCCGGACCTCACGCCGTACCCGGAACCACTGCGCGAGGTGCTCCGGCTCTGTCTGGCCGCACGGCCCGAAGAGCGCCCCGCCGCCGCCGAGTTGGCCGCCCTGTGCCGCCGCCTCTGCGGCCGCGGACCGCTCGACTTCGCGGGCTGGCTGCCCGCGCCGCATCTGGCCGCGATCCAGGCGACCGAGGCGGCGGCCCGGCTGCGGATGGCGCTGCCGGACGCGCCGACGGTCCCGGCGGTGCCCCCGACCGCGCCGCTGACGGTCCGCGACGCCGACGCGGCCGAGTTCATCCGTCGCGTGCGCGGGACGAGGCGTTCAGGCGCTGAGTAGTCCCGGTGGCGGCTGCGCGCGTAGGCTCTGCGCGCGCAGCAGTTGACGGCACGTCGGGTGCCACGACCGGGGGAGGAACCATCAGCAGATCCGGTGACACACTCAGGCCACTCGGGCCCGACGACCCGCGCGAGACCGCCGGCTACCAGCTCCTCGCCCGTATCGGCGAAGGCGGCATGGGCACGGTCTACCTCTCGCACACCCGGGGCGGACAGCCGGTCGCCCTCAAGGTGATCCGCAGGGAGTACGGCCAGGACCCCGATTTCCGGCGCCGCTTCGAGCAGGAGGTGCAGGCCGCCCGCCGGGTGCAGGGCTACCACATCGTCCCGGTGGTGGACCACGACACCAGCGGCGCCCAGCCCTGGCTCGCAACGCAGTACGTGCCGGGCCTGTCCCTGCACGACGCGCTGGCCTCGTTCGGCCCGCTGCCGCTGCCCGCCGTCTTCCAGCTCGTCGGCTGCGCGGCCCAGGCGCTGACCGCCGTGCACGCCGCCGGGGTGATCCACCGCGACCTGAAGCCCAGCAACGTCCTGCTCGGCTCCGGCGGCCCGTACGTGATCGACTTCGGCATCGCGCGCGCCGCCGACGCCACCCAGCTCACCGCCAGCGGCGGCATGATCGGCACGCCGCAGTACATGTCGCCCGAGCACGCGCTGGGCGAGCAGCTCACGCCCGCGACCGACGTGTTCTCGCTCGGACTGATAGCGGCCGTGGCGGCCACCGGCCGCCACCCGTACGGCGACGGCGGCGCCATCACCGTGGCCGCGCAGATCGCCAACTCCGCCCACCGCCCGCCGGACCTGAGCGGCTATCCGGCGGAGCTGCGACCCCTTCTCGAGTGCACGCTGACCGCCGACCCGGCGCTGCGCATCACCCCGGCCGACCTCGCCCCGCTCTGCGAGCAGGCGTCGGGGCGCGCCCTGCGGGACTTCTCCGGCTGGCTGCCGGAGGCGGTGGCGGCCGAGATCACCCGCAGCGAGCAGGCGGCCTCGGCGCCGCCGAAGCCCGCCCCGGCCCAGCCCCCGCTGCCGCCGACCGCGCCCCCGGCGATGCCGCGCACGGCCCCGCAGGCCCCGCCGACGGCTCCCCCGGTCACCCACACGCCGCCCCAGCCGGTCCCGCAGACGGCTCCGCAGCCGGGCCCCGGGACGGGCCCCGTTCCCGGGTACGGCACGGCGTACGGAGCCCCGTACGACACGGCGTACGGGGCGGGCTACGGCACCGCCCAGCACCCGGCCGTCCACGCCCAGACTCCGGCCCCGGCCCCGGCGCCGACCGCGCCGCAGAAGAAGCCGAAGCGCAGGCTCCGTACCGTCGTCGTCGCGGCCACCCTGGTCGTGGCGGTCGGCGCGGGCGCGGGCGCGGCGGTCTGGCTCACCAAGAAGAAGGACGACGGCGACAGCAAGGACGCCAAGGGCAGCACCTCGCAGCCGCCCGCCGCCAAGAACCCGCCGAAGGGGTCCCCGGCCGTCGCCACGCCCTCGGACGGGCCGAGCAGCGAGGCTTCGGCGCCGCCCGCCAACGTCACGTACACGCTGGTCTTCGAGGACAAGCCGATCACCCTGCGGACGCCGGAGTCGCTCTCCACCACGATGGTCGACTTCGACGTCCCGGCGGTGGACCCGACCGGCAAGCTCGCCTACGACAACACCGAGTTCGAGGCGAGGGACGACCGGCTGGACTTCAAGCAGGCGCTCGGCAAGGCGGACGGCACCACGCCCCAGCAGTGCCGCGAGGGAGCCCTGCAGAACCCGCTGCCCAACTCGGCCTCGGCCCAGGCGCTCAACGACGACCACCTGATCAAGGCGGGCGACATCATGTGCACGGTGACCACCAAGGGCAATCTGGCCATGTGGAAGATCACCAAGGTGACGCCGTCGACGGACAAGGACATCCCGACGTTCGAGGGCACGGTCACCCTCTGGAAGGCGACGCGCTAGGGGGCGCGCAGCGGCACTCAAGGGGCGCGGGGGGATTGCCGCGCAGCGGCATTCAAGGGGCGCGGGGAACTGCGCGCCCAGCCCCCACCGGCCCGAGGACGAACACGATGCACCGCGCGCCCGCTCATGGCTGAGGGGCGGCCACCGGTATCCACCGGTGGCCGCCCCTCAGCCGTTACTCAGCTGTGCGTCCGCAGCAGCGTCCGCATCGTCCGCATCGCCACCGACAGATTCGCCAGATCGAACGCGTCCGACCCCTGGATCTCCTCCAGGGTCGTACGGGCCCGGCCGAGGATCGCCGCGTTCTTCTCCTCCCACGCCTTGAAGCGCTGCTCGGGCGACGAGGTGCCGTTGCCGACCGAGAGCACGTCCTGGGTGAGACCCGCGTGCGCCGCGTACAGGTCCTCGCGGATGGAGGCGCGGGCCATGGACTGCCAGCGGTCGGCCCGCGGCAGCTCGATGATCCGGTCCATCAGCTGGGTGATCCGCAGCCGGTCCGCGAGGTCGTAGTACACCTCGGCCACCGCCAGCGGGTCCTTGCCCGTGCGGCCCGAGACCGCCACGATGTCGAGCGAGGGGAACGCGGAGGAGAACCCGGCGACCCGGCGCGCGAGCTCGTCCGGCACCCCGGCCGAGGTCAGCTCGTCCAGGATCGACTGGTACCACTCCAGGTCCGCGCCCTTGAGCATCTTCGCCAGCTCGCCCCAGACCTTCTCGACGCCCTCGGCGAAGTCCGCGATGGTCTCGGCGATCTGGAGCGGCTGCGGCCGGTTGTTGAGCAGCCAGCGCGTGCCGCGCTCGACCAGCCGGCGCGAGTGGAGCCGGATACGGGTCTGGACATCGGCGTCGACCTTGTTGTCCAGCGCCTCCACCGCGTCCCACACCGCGCTCAGGCCGAAGATCTCACGGGCCGCGGTCTGCGCCCGGACGATCTCCTCCATCGACGCGCCGGTCTCCTCGCGCAGCCGGTGCAGGAAGGTCGAACCACCGGTGTTCACCGTGTCGTTGACCAGGACCGTGGTGACGATCTCACGGCGCAGCGCATGGCCGTCGATGGCCTCGGGGAACTTCTCGCGCAGCTGCTTGGGGAAGTACGCGTGCAGCAGCTTCTGCAGGTACGGGTCGTCCGGCAGGTCGGTGTGGATCAGCTCGTCGGCCACCGTGATCTTGGTGTAGGCGAGCAGCACGGCGAGCTCGGGCTGGCTGAGCCCGCGCCCGTTGCTCAGCAGCTCACGGATCTGGCGGTCGGTCGGCAGGAACTCCAGCGCCCGGTCCAGATGGCCGTCGCGCCCGAGGCGGCGCATGAACCGCTGGTGGGCGTGGAGCAGCGACGGGGACTGGGCCACGGCGTTGGCCAGGGCGGTGTTCTGCGCGTAGTTGTTGCGCAGCACCAGGTGGCCGACCTCGTCGGTCATCTGGGCGAGGATCTTGTTGCGCTGCTTGACGGTCATGTCGCCGTCCGTGACCAGACCGTTGAGCAGGATCTTGATGTTCACCTCGTGGTCGGAGGTGTCCACGCCCGCGCTGTTGTCGATCGCGTCGGTGTTGACCTTGCCGCCGTTGCGGTCGAACTCGATCCGGCCGAGCTGGGTCAGCCCTAGGTTGCCGCCCTCGCCGACGACCTTGACCCTCAGGTCCTCGCCGTTGACGCGGATCGCGTCGTTCGCCTTGTCACCGACGTCCGCGTTGGACTCGGCCGACGACTTCACATACGTACCGATGCCGCCGTTCCACAGCAGGTCCACCGGCGACTTGAGGATCGCCTGCATCAGCTCGGCGGGCGTCAGCTTGGTGACGCCGCCCTCGATGCCGAGGGCCGCGCGCATCTGCGCGTTCACCGGGATCGACTTGGCCGTACGCGGGTGGATGCCGCCGCCGACCGACAGCAGCTCCTTGTTGTAGTCCGCCCAGGAGCTGCGCGGCAGGTCGAACAGCCGGCGGCGCTCGGCGTACGAGACGGCCGCGTCCGGGGTCGGGTCGATGAAGATGTGGCGGTGGTCGAAGGCGGCGACCAGGCGGATGTGCTCGGAGAGCAGCATGCCGTTGCCGAACACGTCACCGGACATGTCGCCGACGCCGACGACCGTGAAGTCCTCGGTCTGGGTGTCGTGGCCGAGCTCGCGGAAGTGCCGCTTGACGGACTCCCAGGCACCGCGCGCGGTGATGCCCATGCCCTTGTGGTCGTACCCGGCGGAGCCGCCGGACGCGAACGCGTCGCCGAGCCAGAAGCCGTAGGAGACGGCCACCTCGTTGGCGATGTCGGAGAAGGTCGCGGTGCCCTTGTCGGCGGCGACCACCAGGTAGGTGTCGTCCTCGTCGTGGCGCACCACGTCGGCCGGCGGCACGACCTCGCCCGCCACCAGGTTGTCGGTGATGTCGAGCAGCGCCGAGATGAACGTCTTGTACGAGGCGATGCCCTCGGCCAGCCACGCGTCGCGGTCCACGGACGGGTCCGGGAGCTGCTTGGCGACGAAGCCGCCCTTGGCACCGACCGGCACGATGACGGTGTTCTTCACCATCTGTGCCTTGACCAGGCCGAGGATCTCCGTACGGAAGTCCTCGCGGCGGTCGGACCAGCGCAGACCACCGCGCGCGACCTTGCCGAAGCGCAGGTGCACGCCCTCGACGCGCGGCGAGTACACCCAGATCTCGAACGCCGGGCGGGGCGCCGGCAGGTCCGGAATCGCCTGCGGGTCGAACTTCATCGAGACGTACGCGTGCGGGTTGCCGTCCGCGTTCTTCTGGAAGTAGTTCGTCCGCAGCGTCGCCTTGATGACGGTGAGGAAGGAGCGCAGGATGCGGTCCTCGTCGAGCGAGGCGACCTGGTCGAGCGCCCCGTCGAGCTCTTCGAGCAGACCGTCGATGAGCTCGGTGCCCGCGCTCTGGCGGCCCGGCGACATCCGCGCCTCGAAGAGCGAGACCAGCAGCCGGGTGGTGTGGACGTTGTCGCGGAGGGTGTCCTCCATGTAGTCCTGGCTGAAGGTCGAACCGGCCTGGCGCAGGTACTTGGCGTAGGCGCGCAGCACCATCGCCTGGCGCCAGTTGAGCCCGGCGCGCAGCACCAGCGAGTTGAAGCCGTCGTTCTCGGCGGCGCCGGTCCAGGTGGCGGCGAAGGCCTCCTGGAAGCGCTCACGGGCGTCGTCCGCGAGGTAGTCGCCGTTGCCGACGACCTTCTTGGGCAGGCGCAGACCGAAGTCGTAGATCCACGCGTGCGTGCGGTCGGCGCACCGAAGCTCGTAGGGGCGCTCGTCGGTGACCTCCACGCCCAGACGCTGGAGGACCGGCAGCACCGCCGAGAGCGAGACCTGCTCGCCGATGCGGTAGATCTTGAACCGGCGCTCGCCGGGGGCCGCGTTGACCGGCTCGTACAGCGAGAGCGCGAAGTCCTTGCGGCCGTGGGTGAGCTGCTCCAGGTGGACCAGGTCGGCCACGGCGGCGCGCGGCGAGTGGTCCGCCTTGTAGCCCTCGGGGAAGGCGTGGCCGTAGCGGCGCAGCAGCTCGGCGGCGCGCTCCTCGCCGCACTCGGCGTTCAGCGCGTCGGAGAAGCCGTCGGCCCAGGAGCGGGCGGCCTCCACCAGCCGGGCCTCGATGCGCTCGGTGTCGGCGTCGGTGAGGTCGGGCAGCTCGGTGCCGGCGGGCACCCGCACCACGAAGTGGAGCCGGGACAGGATCGACTCGGTGTTCCAGGCGGTGAAGTCGACGCTGATGCCGCCGAGCTCCTCCTTGAGGATGTCGATGAGCCGCAGCCGCACGCCCGTGGTGTAGCGGTCGCGGGGCAGGTAGATCAGCGCCGAGTAGTAGCGCCCGTACTCGTCCTGGCGCAGGTAGAGGCGCAGCCGGCGCCGCTCCTGGAGGTAGAGCACCGAGGTGACGATGGAGCGCAGCTGGTCGGCCGGGGTCTGGAACAGCTCGTCGCGCGGGTAGGTCTCCAGGATCTGGAGCAGGTCGCGGCCGTCGTGGCTGTTGGGCGAGAACCCGGCGCCGCGCAGCACCTCGGCGACCTTGCGGCGCACCACCGGGACGCGCCGGACCGACTCGGTGTACGCGGCCGAGGAGAACAGGCCGAGGAAGCGGCGCTCGCCGATCACGTTGCCGCTGTCGTCGAACTTCTTCACCCCGACGTAGTCGAGGTAGGAGGGCCGGTGCACGGTGGCGCGGCTGTTGGCCTTGGTGAGCACCAGGAGCTTGTGCTCGCGGGCCTTGGCGCGCGCGTCGGCGGGCAGCCGCTCGAAGGACGGGCTGACCGGGTGGCTGTCGTCGCCGCCGTGCTGCGGGTCGGAGCGCAGGATGCCGAGGCCGGTGCCGGGCACCGCCGCCAGCGAGTCGTCCTCGCGCAGCTCGTACTCGCGGTAGCCGAGGAACGTGAAGTGGTCGTCGGAGAGCCAGCGCAGCAGCTCCCGGGCCTCGTCGACCTCCTCGTCGCGCAGGTCGCCGGCCTTGGGCTCCTTGGGGAGCTCGTCGGCGATGCGCAGCGAGGCGTCGCGCATCTTCTCCCAGTCCTCGACGGCCTCGCGGACGTCGGACAGCACCCGCAGCAGATCGGCGGTGATCTGCTTCAGGTCGGCGCGGTCGGTCTCGCGGTCGATCTCGACGTGGATCCAGGACTCGGTGACCGCGTCGTGTGGCAGGGCGCCGGACTGCGCGCCGGTGTCCAGCACCTCGATGAGCTTGCCGGTCAGGTCGCGGCGGACCACGACCTGCGGGTGGATCACGACGTGGATGCCGCGGTTCTGGCGGGAGAGCTCGTTGGTGACCGAGTCCACGAGGAAGGGCATGTCGTCGGTGACGACCTCGACCACGGAGTGGCTGCAGGTCCAGCCGTTCTCCTCGACGGTCGGGGTGTGCACCCGCACGCTCGCGGTCCCCTGTGGGCGGTTTTCGGCCAACCTGTAGTGCGACAGGGCGGCACCGAAGACGTCGACCGGGTCGCGGTCGGTCAGGTCCTCGGGAGCGGTGTGCAGGTAGTAGCGCTGGAGGTACCCGAGGACGGCGTCCTGGGCAGGACCTTCCTCCCCCGCGGCCCCGGTGGTGGCTGCCCGGTCCTGGGGGGTGCCCCCCAGACCGCCGGGGCCCCCCACCGGGCTGTTCTCAGCTACCCGGGCGGCCCGTGCGAGCAGCTCGGCCTTGGCTTCGTCCAGCTTGGTCTGCATGTCCTCTGGCTCCTGTCGCGCGCCGTTGCGTGACGTAGGTAGAAGCAGCGCAACGCCACGACGCGGGGTGTCCGGTCGGAGTCGACGTTATGCCGCGATGAGAGATGCCCGGGTCGATATTGGCCATTTTCGGCGAAGGGCCCGGGATACGGGAATCAGCGAGGGCCCGGGCACTGTGGCACTCCGGGCGCAGGGCAGGGGCGTCAGTGCCCCTGCGGGATATCGCGCTGATCACGGGTCAAGGCTATCGCCCCGCCCCCCCGAACCGTCATGAGCCGTATGTGTACAAAAGCGGGGCCCGAAGTTTGACACTCTGGACAGCGACGCGGGCCGTCCATATGTCCTCTTGGCAAAACGGCCGGGCCGGGGCACGTTTGCCCCGTACCCGCGGTGCGGCCGACCGCACCGCGCCGACCCCCAGGAACGGCGGGGCGCACAGCCCTGCGCACCCTGTACGAGCCAGGCACGCACGGTCGACTCCGGGAGCACCGATGGCAGCCAAGATCCTGATCGTGACCGGCGACGCGGCGGAGTCGCTGGAGGTCCTCTACCCCTTCCAGCGGCTGCGCGAGGAGGGCTACGACGTCCACATCGCCGCGCCCTCCCGCAAGAAGCTCCAGTTCGTCATCCACGACTTCGAGCCGGGCTTCGACACCTACACCGAGAAGCCGGGCTACACCTGGCCGGCCGACCTCGCCTTCTCGGAGGTAGATCCCGGCCAGTACGCCGCCCTGGTGATCCCGGGCGGCCGCGCGCCCGAGTACCTGCGCAACGACCCCGAGCTGCGCAAGCTCCTCAAGGCCTTCTTCGACACGGACAAGCCGGTCGCCCAGATCTGTCACGGACCCCTCCTGACCGCCGCGATCGGCGGCCTCAGCGGCCGCCGGGTCACCGCGTACCCCGCCCTCGAACTCGACATGCAGGCCGCCGGCGCCAGCTTCCGCGACGCGGAGACCGTGGTCGACGGCACCCTGGTCTCCGCCCGCGCCTGGCCGGACCACTCCACCTGGATGCGGGAGTTCCTCACGGTGCTGCGGGCCAAGGCGCCGGTGACGTAGGTGAGCCAGGGGGCGCCGCGCCCCCTGGGCAACCCTCAGCCGACGTGTGCGGCCTCCTCCAGGTGTTCCGGCCGCCCGGGTGCGGTGCGGGAGCGTCTGGACTGACCGCCCCGTACCACCTGCTCGTACGGCCCTCCGCCCGCGCGGGCGGAGGCGTCCGGGCCTCCGGTGTGCGCGCAGGTGCCCCGGGCCCACCCGGGCCCGCGCGGGCGCCTCAGCCCGCCAGCGCCTCCGCCGTCTCGACCGCGTCCGCCAGCGTGTCCACCACCGGCACGCCCGCCAGCGCGAGGCTGGCGCGGCTGTGCGAGCCGCCGGTGTACAGCACCGCGCGCGCCCCCACGTGCGCCGCCGCCACGGCGTCGTCCACCGCGTCCCCGATCACCACGATCCGTTCCGGGGATATGCCCTTGCCCGCCTCGCGCAGCAGCGTCAGATGCCGCACCATGTGCTCGGCCTTGCTGCCGTGCGAGGGGCCGGTGCGCCCGTCCACCCGCAGGAAGTGCTCGGTGATGCCGTGCCTGCGTACGATCGGCACCAGGTGCTCGTGCGGCGCCATCGACAGCAGTGACTGGCTGAGCCCTGCCGCCCGGCGCGCGGCGAGCAGCTCGGCCGCGCCCGTGGTGAGCGCGCAGGCGTCCGCCCGGAGCCAGTAGTGCTTGTGGAACGCCTCGTCCATCACGAGCCACTCCGCATCGGTCGGCAGCCGCCCCATCAGCCGCTCGTAGAAGCGGGGTATCGGCACGCAGTACAGCTCGCGGTACCGCTCCAGCGTGATCGGCTCCAGGCCCAGCTCCGCGAAGGCGGCGTTGGTCGCCTCGATGACCGCGGCGATGTCGTCGAGCAGTGTGCCGTTCCAGTCCCAGACCAGATGCGTCGTGCGCTTCCCCATGCCAGAACGGTACCCACCCCCACTGACAACGGACCCCGCCGGAACCCCTCGGGTACCCAAAAGCACAGGTCAGCCAGGACGTCAGCTGGGACGTCAGCCGAGCAGGCCAGGAATCTCCTAGCCGATCAGGCTGGGAATCTCCTGCACCCCGAACCACAGCAGCTCGTGGTCCTCCGCGCCGTCGACCGTGAACCGCGCGTCGTCGTCGCCCTGGTCCGCCGCGCCCAGCGCCTCGGCCGCGGCGGCGACATCGGCGACCGCGTCGTCGGAGTCCACGTGCACCGCGGCCGCCTTGGCCAGCGCCACCGGTCCGGCGATCCGCACCTCGCCCAGCGCGTCGGCGTCCAGGCTGCGGTCCGGGTCGGCCGAGGCGGCCCCGTCGGGCACGTCCACGGCGACCACGACCCGGCGCCTGGCGGCCTGCGGGTCCCCGGCGATCAGCCGCAGCGACGCAGCGGCGGCGCGGCTCAGCGCCGCGTACTCCAGCTCCTCCATGTCGTCCGAGACGTACCACTCGCGCAGCCCGGGCGTGACGGCGTAGGCGGTCAGCGGGCCGGGGCCGAGCTCTCCCGCCGTGTGCGCCGTCGCAAGACCAGGGAGGGTCAGAGGGAGGTACACGCGCATGACAGGCCGCTCTTTTCTGGTCGGAAGACGCACTCAGGATACGTGGGGAGTCCCCCTTCGGGTTGCCCGCGCGGCGGCTGGGGGCTGGGGGTGCGGGACGCCGGATTTCCCGCCGCCACTGGGCCCGCCGGGCCCCACATCACCCAGATAGGTGAACCTCCTCGGCCCCGCCGCGCCCGTCCCGCGGCCCTTGCGACCCGCTGCGCCACCCCCGTACAAGATCCCCAACAGAAAGCTACCGGCCGGTATCAAAGGGGGCGACGGAGATGAACAGGACCGACAGGACGAGGGCGGCCGCGCGGACCGACAGGACTCGGCCGGCGGGACGCGCCGACCGCGTGGGGCCCGGCAGGGCCGCCGCCGACGCCCTGTACGCGCGGCGCCAGCGGCTGCCCCGCTACTGGTTCGCGGAGCGCCTGCTGGCCGTCCTCAGCGGCCATCGCCCGGTGCACTGGATGCTGGGTCACACCGTCGGCGAGGCGTACGAGCAGTTGGTGCTGCTCGCCCCCGCGAGCCCGCTGAGGGCCTCGTGCAGGCCGGTGGTGCGCCACTGCGACGAGTACGTGCCCCAGCCGGGCGTCATCGAGGCCTTCGCCCGCATCGGCGCGGGCGACCACGTACGCGCCATGGCCTTCCGCCTGGAGCAGGGCGCCGACCTGCGCTGGCGGTGCGCGGCAGTAGAAGTGGGGCCGGGCACCCGTACGGTGCCCGGCCCCACCCGGTGACTGCTCGCCTCGCCGTTACTTCTTGCGGCGGCGGCCGCCCGTGGCCTTCTGGGCCTTGCGGCGCTCCGCGCGCGTCATGCCGTCCGCCTCGGAGCGGGCCGGCTCGTCGCCGTTGTCGAAGTCACCCTCGACGACACCGCCCTCGCCGTCCACCGTCGGCGCCGAGAAGTGCAGCCGGTCCGGGCGCTGCGGGGCGTCCAGGCCCTTGGCCCGGATCTCCGGACGCGCCCCGGCGGGCTCCTTCTCCAGCGACGGCCTGTCGGACGGCGCCGCGTCCTCGACGGGGACCTCCTCGACCTGCTGCTCGACCTGGACCTCCAGGTTGAACAGGTAGCCGACGGACTCCTCCTTGATGCCGTCCATCATGGCGTTGAACATGTCGAAACCCTCGCGCTGGTACTCCACCAGCGGGTCCTTCTGCGCCATGGCACGCAGGCCGATGCCCTCCTGGAGGTAGTCCATCTCGTAGAGGTGCTCGCGCCACTTGCGGTCGAGCACCGAGAGGACCACGCGCCGCTCCAGCTCGCGCATGATGTCGGAGCCGAGCTGCGCCTCGCGCGCGGCGTACTGCTCGTGGATGTCGTCCTTGATGGACTCGGCGATGAACTCGGCGGTGATGCCCGCGCGGTCGCCCGCCGCCTCCTCCAGCTCCTCCACGGTGACCTTCACCGGGTAGAGCTGCTTGAAGGCGCCCCACAGCCGGTCCAGGTCCCACTCCTCGGCGAAGCCCTCGACGGTCTCCGCCTGGATGTAGGCGTCGATCGTGTCGTCCATGAAGTGCTGCACCTGCTCGTGCAGGTCCTCGCCCTCCAGGACGCGGCGGCGCTCTCCGTAGATGACCTCGCGCTGGCGGTTGAGCACCTCGTCGTACTTCAGGACGTTCTTACGCGTCTCGAAGTTCTGCTGCTCGACCTGCGACTGGGCCGACGCGATCGCGCGCGTCACCATCTTGTTCTCGATCGGCACGTCGTCCGGCACGTTGGCCATCGACATGACGCGCTCGACCATCTGGGCCTTGAACAGGCGCATCAGGTCGTCGCCCAGGGACAGGTAGAAGCGGGACTCGCCCGGGTCGCCCTGACGGCCGGAGCGTCCGCGCAGCTGGTTGTCGATACGGCGCGACTCGTGCCGCTCGGTGCCCAGCACATAGAGGCCGCCGAGCTCCTTGACCTCTTCGAACTCCGCCTTGACGGCCTGCTCGGCCTTCTCCAGAGCGGCGGGCAGCGCCTGCGCCCACTCCTCGGCGTGCTCCACCGGGTCCAGACCGCGCTGGCGCAGCTCCGCCTCGGCGAGGTCGTCCGGGTTGCCGCCGAGCTTGATGTCGGTGCCTCGGCCGGCCATGTTCGTGGCGACGGTCACGGCGCCCTTGCGGCCGGCCTGGGCGACGATCGTCGCCTCCCGGTCGTGCTGCTTGGCGTTCAGCACCTCGTGCTGGATGCCGCGCTTGGAGAGCTGCTGCGAGAGGTACTCGGACTTCTCGACCGAGGTGGTGCCGACCAGGATCGGCTGGCCCTTCTCGTGCTTGTCGGCGATGTCGTCGACGACCGCCTCGAACTTGGCGACCTCGGTCCGGTAGATCAGGTCGGACTGGTCCTTGCGGACCATCGGGCGGTTGGTCGGGATCGGGACGACACCGAGCTTGTAGATCTGGTGGAACTCAGCGGCCTCGGTCATCGCCGTACCGGTCATGCCGGAGAGGCCGGGCTGCTCCCTGCCCTCCTGGTCGTGGCGCTTGTAGAGGCGGAAGAAGTTCTGCAGGGTGATCGTGGCGAGGGTCTGGTTCTCGTCCTTGATGTCCACCCCTTCCTTCGCCTCGATCGCCTGGTGCATGCCCTCGTTGTAGCGGCGGCCGGCGAGGATACGGCCGGTGTGCTCGTCGACGATCATGACTTCGCCGTCCATGACGACGTAGTCCTTGTCCTTCTTGAACAGTTCCTTCGCCTTGATGGCGTTGTTCAGATAGCCGACGAGGGGGGTGTTCACCGACTCGTAGAGGTTGTCGATGCCCAGCCAGTCCTCGACCTTGGCGACGCCCGGCTCGTGGATGGCGACGGTGCGCTTCTTCTCGTCGACCTCGTAGTCGCCGGTCTCCTCGATGCCCTTGAGCGGGTTGCCCGCCTCGCCCTTGGTGAGGCGCGTGACCAGCTTGGCGAAGTCGCCGTACCACTTGGTGGCCTGGTCGGCCGGACCGGAGATGATCAGCGGCGTACGCGCCTCGTCGACCAGGATGGAGTCGACCTCGTCGACGATGGCGAAGTTGTGGCCGCGCTGGACGAGCTCGTCCTTGGACCACGCCATGTTGTCGCGCAGGTAGTCGAAGCCGAACTCGTTGTTCGTGCCGTACGTGATGTCGCAGGCGTACTGCGCGCGGCGCTCGGCGGGCGACATGTTGGCCAGGATGCAGCCGACCTCGAGGCCGAGGAACTTGTGCACCCGGCCCATCATCTCGGAGTCGCGCTCGGCCAGGTAGTCGTTGACCGTGATCAGGTGCACGCCCTTGCCGGAGAGCGCGTTGAGGTACGCGGGCAGCGTGCCGACGAGGGTCTTGCCCTCACCGGTCTTCATCTCGGCCACATAGCCGAGGTGCAGGGCCGCGCCACCCATCATCTGGACGTCGTAGTGGCGCTGTCCGAGGACGCGCTTGGCGGCCTCGCGGACGGTGGCGAAGGCTTCCGGGAGCAGGTCGTCCAGGCTCTCCCCGTTCGCGTACCGCTCCTTGTACTCGTCGGTGAGGGCACGGAGCTCGGCGTCGGAGAGGTTCACGAAGTCCTCTTCGATGGAGTTGACCTGGTCCGCGATGCGGTGCAGCTTGCGCAGGATCTTGCCTTCGCCTGCACGCATGAGCTTTGAGAGGACGGACACGGGGGTTGGTCTCCTTGCCGGTCGGGCCTGGCGCGGTCGAGTACGGTTGATTACTTCTGAGCAACGGCCATCGTATGCGAGGACCCGCCCGCGCCGGGAGGTCTGCCATTACGACAACGGACAGGGCGCCCGGAAGGTGCCGGGAAACACGAAAAGCCCTGGCGCCCGTTCCGGCCCCGCGCGGAGAATCAGCCGATGGACGCCATCACCCTCAGGACCGAGCGCCTGCTGCTGCGCCCCGTCGGCCCGCAGGACGCGGACGCGACGTACGCGGCTTGTCAGGATCCCGACATCCAGCGCTGGACCACCGTCCCGTCGCCCTACCTGCGTGAGCACGCCGAGGCCTTCACCGGCACCTTCGCACCCAACGGCTGGCGTGACGACTCCGACTACACGTTCGCGGTACGTCTGAGGGATACGTCCGGGATGGGTGGAATCGCCGGGACCGATGGGACAAACGGGGCCGATGGGGGCGAGGGGGCCGCAGGGGCTTCCGAGGCGGAAGGCGCGCTGGTGGCGATGGTCGGCGTCATGCGGCGCGGCGAGAACGTCGCCGAGCTCGGGTTCTGGGCGGCCAAGGAGCACCGGGGCCGCGGCTATATGACCGAGGCGGCGCTGGCGGTGGCCCGCTGGGCCTTCGAGTCGGCGGGCGTCGAACGCCTGGAGTGGCGGGCGGAGGTCGGCAACACGGCCTCGCGCGCGGTGGCCGAGAAGGCGGGCTTCACCATGGAGGGCACCCTGCGCGCGGGCCTCGTCCACGGTGGCACCCGCCGCGACAGCTGGGTGGGCGGCCTGCTCCCGAGCGATCTCGGACTGCCCACCACGCGCGCGTACCTGCCGCCCCGGACGTGAGGCGAGCGCGGACGGACCGCGGCCGAGGGCGCTCCCCGGGGGATTGTCAGTGCCGCCGTCTATCGTGCGGAGCATGACCAGCCTGCCGCGTCCCGCCGCCCAGCTCTCCGCCGACGAGGCCCGCCGTATCGCCCTGCGCGCCCAGGGATTCATGGGCACGCCCGACCGCAAGGGCGGCGTGCGGGGCGTGCTGCGCCACCTGGGCGCGGTCCAGCTGGACACGATCTCGGTCCTCGCCCGTTCGCACGAGCTGATTCCGTACGCACGGCTGGGCGCGGTGGGCCGCAAGGCGGTGGACCAGGCGTACTGGACGGACACCCACGCCTTCGAGTACTGGTCGCACGCCGCCTGCATCCTCCCCGTGGAGGAGTGGCCGCACTTCGCCTTCCGCCGCCGCGCCTACCGCTCCCGCCCGCACTGGCACCACGACCTGCCCGACGGGGCGTACGAACAGGTGATCAAGCAGCTGCGTGCCGAAGGCCCGCTGACCGCCACGGACTTGGGCGGAGCCAAGAACAAGGGCGAGTGGTGGGACTGGTCGGAGTCGAAGGTCGCCGTCGAGCGCGCGTTGATGTACGGCGAGGTGGTGTGCACCGAACGGCGCGGCTGGAAGCGGGTCTACGACCTGGCCGAGCGCGCCATCCCCGACGCCCTCCTCCACGACGAGCTGGACGACGCCGAGTGCCTGCGCCGCCTCGTCGCCCTGGCGGGCCGCTCCCTCGGCGTGGGCACGCGCGCGGACATCGCGGACTACCACCGCCTGAAGGGCGAGCAGGTGGACGCGGTGATCGCCGACTCCGGCCTGGTGCCGGTCACCGTCCAGGGCTGGGACAAGGCCGCCTGGGCGGACCCGCAGGCGCTCGCCACCGAGCCGCGCGGACGCCACCGTACGACGCTGCTGTCGCCCTTCGACTCGCTGATCTGGGACCGCGCCCGCACCGAGCGGATCTTCGGCTTCAGCCACCGGCTGGAGGCCTACACCCCCAAGCCGAAGCGGGTGTACGGATACTTCGCGATGCCGCTGCTGGCGGGCGGCCGGCTCCTCGGCCGCGTCGACCCCGCGCGCGAGGGGCGCACCCTGGTGGCCAAGCAGGTCTCGCTGGAGACGCCGAAGGCGATAGCCCCGATGGCGCAGGCCCTGCTGGAGGCGGCGCGCTGGGTGGGCTGCGACGCCGTACGGATCGAGCGCGCCGACACCCCGGGGCTCGCCCGTGAGCTGACGGCGGCGGTCGCGGCCTTCTGACGCCGGGGGCTCCCCGGCAGGATCCGAGGGGCTCCTGGGGTGGCTCTCAGGGGCTCCTGGCGGCGGTCGCGGCAGGCGTCGACGGCGGCTAGCGGATCTCCAGGATCTTCTCGCGCATCGCGTACACCACCGCCTCCATCCTGGAATGCAGCTGGAGCTTCTCCAGGATGTTGCGGACGTGGTTCTTCACGGTGTTCTCGGAGATGAACAACTCCTTGGCGATGTCCCGGTTGTTCATCCCCGTGGCCACGAGCTTGAGCACTTCGAGCTCGCGGTCGGTCAGTCTCGGCGCGGGCACCAGCCGGCGCTCGTCGGTGCGCTGGATCATCGACTTGAACTCGGTGAGCAGCTTCGACGCCATGGACGGGCTGATCTGGGACTGGCCGTCGGCCACCGCCCGGATCGCGGTCGCCACCTCGTCGGTGGAGATCTCCTTGAGGAGGTAGCCCGTCGCGCCCGCCTTGATCGCGTCGTAGAGGTCGGCCTCCTCGTCGCTGATCGTCAACATGATGATCTTCGCGCTGGGCGCCACCTCCTTGATGGAGGTGCAGGCCTCGATGCCGCCGCGGCGCGGCATCCGTACGTCCATCAGCACGATGTCAGGGAGCAGGTCCGCCGCCTTGTCCACGGCCTCCGCCCCGTCGCCCGCCTCACCGACGACCTGGATGTCCTCCTCCGCGGCCAGCACGATCTCCAGGCCCCGGCGGAACAGCGCGTGGTCGTCGACGACGAGGACCCTGATCGGCTCCTTGCGCGACCCGGCTGTTTCCATGCCGGTGGGAGCCCCGTCAGAACCGTCCGGGGCCGATCCGTCGTGCACCGGCCCGAAGGTGTCTGCCATCGTTCCTCCCCCTGAAGGCCATGGCCCGAGTTGGTGTGGCTGCACCAACCGCGCTCCAGGGAGCAGCGGTTGGCGTGCGACGCCATGATTTCATGCCCGGCCGACAGAGCGGTGGTCCAGTAGTCGCACAGTGGTGCCCCTGGGGGCGCACAAGGCGCTCCAGGGGCATCACCGCTCATCGGTACGGCTCGCCGCACGGTTTCGTTCAGCGCGCCGCCGACCCGGTCATCCGCCGAGTGCTCCGCCGGCGCCGCTCGCGTCCTCACCGGCGAGCGGGTCCGTCTCCAGATGAATCACGCCGTAGTCGTAGGCGTGGCGCCGGTAGACGACGCTGGGCTGCTTCGTCTCGGAGTCGACGAAAAGGTAGAAGTCATGTCCGACCAGCTCCATCTCGTACAGCGCCTGGTCGAGTGTCATCGGGGCCGCGAGGTGGGTCTTCTCGCGGACCACCAGCGGGCCCTCGCCCTGCACTTCGACCGATCCCATCCGGGTGATGGGAACGCGCTCCTCCCTCGCGCCGCCCACCGGCTCGCCGTTTCCGTTCAACTGGGCCGCGTCCGGGACCACGTCGGCCACCTCGGCAGCCGACAGCCGGCCGTTGCCCCTGCGGGTGTAGCGCTTGTCGTGCTGCTTGCGCAGCCGCGCCTCCAGCTTGCTGTGGGCCAGGTCGAGGGCTGCGTACGGGTCGCCTGCCGCCGCCTCCGCCCGGATCACCGGGCCACGCGAGTGCAGCGTGATCTCCACTCGGTCGGAACGGTCGGCCTGCCGCGGGTTGTGTTCCTTGGACACCTCGACGTCGAGGCTGATCACCTTGCCGTCGAGCTTCTGGATCTTCTCCAGCTTCAGCTTCTCGGCCACGTGCTTGCGGAACCGCTCGGGCACCTCGGTCTTGCGGCCCTTGACGACGATGTCCACGCAGAACTCCGTTCCCGGATCACTCCGCCTTCACTGCGGAGCATCTCCCTCTTGCACCAGACTCCGGTGGGCACCGGAGTCTCGGACTGGGCGACTTTCACCTCCTCCTCCCCCGTGGGGAAGATCGCCACCCCACCGACTTCGGGTCGGGGAAATACCCAGAAGCGAGGTCGTGCATTCCATGAGGGCGGCTGTCGCCGTTCCTCACAACCGAACATAGCTCGCTCGGACGGATGTCGGCACCCGCTACCCGCACGTACCTCCGTTCAGGTGTTTCCCGCCTCTCACTACCTGCAACGATGCAAGTTCCCCGTCAGTTCCGGTTTATTTCAAAAGATGCCGGGGTTGATGCGACGACCGCAGCCGCCGAAGCCCGTTGCGCGTCTCCCGCGATCGCGTGTGCCCGGAAACCGCCCGATGCCACACCCGCCGTTCTGGCGGAATCCGCCACTGCCCGGGCCGCCTCCACCAACGAGGCACCGGTGGTCATCAGGTCGTCCACGAGGACCACCTGGCCGCCCTCCAGCAGCCTGTCACCGCCCGCCGACACCTCCAGCGCCCCGCTCAGATTCACCAGCCGCTGCCGGGCGCTCAGCCCCGACTGGTCCGCCACCGCACGCCGCTGGCGCAGCACCGCCGCCACGCGCGCGTCCGTGCCCGTACGCCGCAACTCCCCGGCCGCCGCCAGGGCGATCCGGCGCGCCGGATCATGCCCGCGCGCCCGCACCGCCCGTCGCGCCGAGGGCACCGGCACGAGCAGCACCGGCCCGTCCCGGGGCACTCCCGCAGCCGCGCGCACCGCGCCCGCGAGCGCCTGCCCGAGGACCCCGGCCAGGCCCAGGGCGCCCCGTTCCTTGTGCGCGAGCAGCACCGCCCGCACGGAGTCCTCGTACACCGCCGCCGCGTACACCACCGGCAGTCCAGCGGGCTCGGGGGAGGGTCGGACCCGCCGTGCCCGCACATCGAGCAGCGCCGCCGCGCACCGCTCGCACAGCGCCGTACGGGGACTGCCGCAGCCGCCGCAGGCAACCGGCAGCACCAGCCCGGAGACCTCCTGCCACCATCCCCGCATGGCATCCACTGTGCCAACCGGACGGCTGCCCGGCCACCCCTGTGGAAAACCCACCGGAGATGGCCGGGCAGCCGTCCGGTGCCACCGTCGGGCCACACGGGGAGCCGCGTGCCCCGGCCCGGTCCGAGGACCGGCCCGGTCCGAGGACCACCGCCGAGCGGCGAACCGTCAGCCCGGGTAGACCGGCGAGGAGCCCGTCTTGACCGCCGTCTTCCAGTTGGCGCCCGGCGGCAGCCGGACGATGCCGTCCTCCCTGGAGTGCGCCACCAGCGGCAGCCGCTCGTCGTCCGCGGCGGCGATCTCCGTCACCCGGTTGGCGCCCGGCAGATTGCCCGCGGCCGACAATGAGCCGTCCGTCTGCATGTAGCGCAGCTGCTGCTGGAGCCCGCCGGACTCCTTGCCGACGACGACCAGGCGGCTGCGACCGGCCCAGGACACCGCCGTCACGTCCTCCATCTGCGGCGCCCCGGGGCGCAGTTCCACCACCGAGACCTGCGGGTGCTCGGGGTCGCCGATCCGCTCCACACGGCCGATCCGCAGCGTCGTGTGACCGCCCTCGTTCACCAGGAGCGCGATGCGCACCCCGTCCGCCGACATCCGCACCTGCTCGATGCGCGCCCCGTTCAGACCGGCGACATCGACCTCCTGCGGCTGCCCCTGACCGTGGTCGAGGTGGAGCAGCCGGGGGTGGTCCGGGTCCCTGTCGGCCACCCACAGGTCGTCGCGGCCGTCCCAACTCGGTGCCGAAAGGCCGTCCTTCGGGTCCTTGCCCTGGCTGGTCACCAGCGTCTTCACCAGCTCGCCGTCGGACACGATGGGCGCCACGTACAACGAGCGGCCGTCGGTCGTCACGCCCGCGGCGCGCCGCTCGTCCCGCTCCACCGCGACCGTACGCAGCTTCTGCTCACCCCGGCCGAACGGCCCGGGCACCAGCTCGGTGACCACGTCGCCGTCCGTGCTGTCGACACTGTCGGCGGCGTCCGCGCCCTCATGCGTCCCGGCGCGCATCCGCGCGAGGCGGCCCTGCGCGTCCACGAAGTACTGGCCGGGCTTGGGGGAGGTGCGGTCCGGGGCGTACCCCTCGGCCTGGTCGCCGCCGAGCACGCACAGCTGCGAGCCGTTCGCCCGGTCCAGCTCCACCTGGCTGACCCGGGTCGCCGTCAGGTCCCGCAGGGTGAACAGCAGTTGGGCGGCCATCTTGCGGCACTGGCCGCCACCCACGTTGGACGCCCGCTCGTTGAGCGGCACCTTGAGCGCGTTGCGGTCGTCGAACGAGAGCGACTTGGTGCCCTCCTTCAGGGCCGTCCCGCTCGGGAAGCGCGACCCCACCACCGGCCGAAGCCAGTTGGTCGGCCCCTCCAGCACGGTCCTGACCGTCTGGGTGACCAGGTTCATCTGCGTCTCGGGGTCGTTGCGCTGGCGCACGTACACCGGATCGGCCACCAGCCGGTCCTGCCCGGACGCGAAGTAGTACTTGTTGACGGAGCGGTAAATGCGCTGGAAGTCCGACTGCCCGAGCAGCAGCCCCTCGGGGAGCACGTCGATGCGCCACTCCTTGCCGCTGGGCGTGTTCTGCCGTACGAGATGGATCGTCTCGTTGTACGTCGACTTCGCCGCCGCCGGCTGGTAGGCGTGCTGCTTGTCCACCACGGCCACCGGCTTTCCGGTCACCGTGAAGGTGAAGCTCGAGGCGTCGCCCTTGTCGCTGACGCGGTTCGGCTGCGGGTTCGGCCCGTCCGCCAGCACCGTGGTCGCCTGATCCGGCTTCCAGTTCCGCGCGGCCTGCGGCGTCAGATACTTGCGCGCCGTCGCGAACTGCGGGTCGTCGCTGGTCATCGCCTCCAGGAAGCCGTCGACTATCTCGTCGGCGGCCGCCCCCTCACGCGGCGGCACCGCGTACACCTGCACCTGCGAGTCGGCGCGCTGCGAGGCCTGCACGGCGTGCACGTCGCCGCTGTCGGGCATCGACGCGCACCCCGCCACCAGCACACCGCCGCAGCCCAGCAGCGCGGCCGACCGCAGCCGTCGGCCGCGGCCCCTCCCCCGATCAGCGCCCACGAGACGATTCCTCCTGGTCGGCGGCTGCCTCGGCAGCCGCTCCGTCAGCAGCCTGCGATGGTACGGACTCGCCCTCCACGCGCGCGTCGCTGACCCGCGGCACCACCCTGGCCCCGCCGCCAGCGGGCAGCGCGGTCGGATCGGCGGCCGGCCCGGACGTCCTCGGCGGAACCGGCGGACGGGGCGGCACGGGCAGCGAGGAGCGGGTGGCGGCGGGCTGGACCGGCACGCTCGCCAGCCGCAGCCCATTGCCCTGCTCGGGCGCCGCGCCCTGCCGGGCCCGCTCACGGGCGGCCCGGGAGTCCTCCGGCTCCAGCGGTATCGGCGATCCGCGCAGCGGCTCGTCGGCGGTCCGCGGCAGCGTCAGCCGGAACTGGGAGCCGCCGCCGGGCTCGCCCCAGGCCTGGAGCCAGCCGCCGTGCAGCCGCGCGTCCTCGACCGCGATCGACAGGCCCAGACCGGTGCCTCCGGTCGTCCTGGCCCGGGCCGGGTCGGCCCGCCAGAAGCGGTTGAACACCCGGGTCGCCTCGCCCGGCTTCAGGCCCACTCCGTAGTCGCGCACCGCGACCGCGACCGCTCCCCCGGCCGAACCCATGCGCACCACCACGTCCCGGCCCTCGCCGTGCTCCACGGCGTTGACCACGAGGTTGCGCAGCACCCGCTCGACCCGTCGGGCGTCTGCCTCGGCGATCACCGGCTGGTCGTCGCCGACCACCCGTATCCGGGTCCCCTTGCGCTCGGCGAGCGGCTCGGCACCCTCGATCACCCGTCGTACGACATCCCGCAGGTCTATCGGCTCGGCCTCCAGGGCCGCCGCGCCCGCGTCGAACCGGCTGATCTCCAGCAGGTCGGCGAGCAGCGACTCGAACCGGTCCAGCTGCCCGGCCAGCAGCTCCGCCGACCGCGCCGTCACCGGATCGAAGTCGACGCGTGCCTCGTGGATGACGTCCGCCGCCATCCGTACGGTCGTCAGCGGCGTCCGCAGCTCGTGCGAGACGTCCGAGACGAACCGCCGCTGCATCCGCGACAGCTCCTCCAGCTGCTGGATCTTGATCTGGAGGTTCTGCGCCATCTTGTTGAAGGCCTCGCCGAGCCGCGCGATGTCGTCCTCGCCGGTGACCTTCATCCGCTCCTGGAGCTTGGCCGCGGAGAGCCGCTCCGCGATCTGCGCCGCCATCCGCACGGGGGTGACGACCTGCCGCACCACCAGCCAGGCGATGGCCCCGAGCAACACCACCAGGAACAGCCCGGCGGTCGCGAGGGTGCCCTTGACCAGGCTCAGCGTCTTCTCCTCCTGCCCCAGCGGGAACAGGTAGTACAGCTGGTACGCCTGACCGTCGACGTCCTTGAGCTTGGTCCCGATCACCAGCCCCGGCTTGGGCTCCTGACCGTCGAGGAACTTGATCGAGGCGTACGTCTTGTACGCCCCCGTGCCCTGGTCGACGTTGTCCCGCAGGCTCTGCGGGACGCTGGTGACCGGGTCCACCCCGCCCGAGGCGCGCGGGCCGCGGTTGCTGGAGCCCCCGTCCTCGGAGTCGGCGCTGAGCGCGACCACGTAGAACGCGCCCTGGCCGCCACTGGCGAGCTGGGTCACCAGCTCACTGCGCCAGGTCACCGAGCTGCCGGCCCGCCCGTCGGAGCCGCTGTCGTCCGCGCCGGGCGCCGCCGGGGCACTGGCCTTGTCCTTGGCCACGGCGAAGCCGCCCGCGGACTGGCTCTCGGACGCCTTCTCCTTGGTGACGAGAAGTCCGTTGCGCACCTGACCGATGACAACGAACCCGAGCAGCAGCACCACACCCAGCGACATCAGCAAGGTGGAGGCAACCACCCGCAGCTGGATGTTGCGCCGCCACAGCCGCACCGCGGGCAGCAGCGGACGCCGCACCCAGCGCACGAAGAGCCGCAGCACGGGGCTGGCGGGCGTGCCCTCCTGGAGGATCCGCCCGCCCCATGACGTCTTGCGTCCTCCACCAGCAGCCCGCCCCCCACGGACCCCGGGCTTCCCGGGCTTCGGAGCAGCACCGCCGCGGGACATGTCAGCTCGGTCCGGCCTTGTAACCGACACCACGGACGGTCACCACGATCTCCGGACGCTCGGGGTCCTTCTCGACCTTCGAGCGGAGCCGCTGGACGTGCACGTTCACCAGCCGTGTGTCCGCCGCGTGCCGGTACCCCCACACCTGCTCCAGGAGCACCTCACGGGTGAACACCTGCCACGGCTTGCGGGCCAGCGCGACCAGCAGGTCGAACTCCAGCGGGGTCAGGGCGATGGACTGCCCGTCCCGCTTCACGGAGTGACCCGCCACGTCGATCACCAGATCGCCGATCGCCAGCTGCTCCGGCGCCGGCTCCTCCGACCTCCGCAGGCGCGCCCGGATACGGGCGACCAGCTCCTTCGGCTTGAACGGCTTCACGATGTAGTCATCGGCCCCGGACTCCAGGCCGACCACCACATCCACGGTGTCGCTCTTGGCGGTGAGCATGACGATCGGCACACCGGACTCGGCCCTGATCAGCCTGCAGACCTCGATGCCGTCCCGTCCGGGCAGCATGAGGTCCAGCAGGACCAGGTCCGGCTTGGCCTCACGGAATGCCGCCAGTGCCTTGTCGCCGTCCGCTACGAACGACGGCTCAAAACCTTCTCCACGCAGCACAATGCCGAGCATCTCGGCCAGCGCGGTGTCGTCGTCGACGACAAGGACGCGTCCCTTCATAAACGTCATCATCCCATTAGCTAATCGTTACCTGGCGTGACCTGGCACACAGCTCTCTCAGACCGCCCCCGGTGACGGGCGAGAGAACACCTTCCTCGGTGACGATCGCCGTCACCAGCTCGGGGGGCGTCACATCGAACGCGGGGTTGTACGCCTGCGTCCCCAGCGGCGCCACGGGCAGCCCGCCGCCGGCCCCCCACCCCGCCGCAGGAGCCTGCGGTCCGGTGAGCTCCGTCACCTCCTGCCCGGGTCGCTGCTCGACCTCGATCGCCGCCCCGTCCGGGGTTTCCAGATCCACCGTCGTGACCGGCGCCACCACCACGAACGGCACATGGTGGTACTTGGCGAGCACGGCGAGCGGATAGCTCCCCACCTTGTTCGCCACCGACCCGTCGGCGGCGATCCGGTCGGCGCCGACCAGCACAGCGTCCACCTCCCCCGCCGCGAACAGTGAACCCGCAGCATTGTCGGTCAGCAGGCTGTACGCCATTCCGTTGCGCGCCGCCTCGTACGCGGTCAGTCTGGCTCCCTGGAGCAGCGGCCGCGTCTCGTCCACCCACAGCCGCCGCAGCCGGCCCGCCCGGTGCGCGGCCAGCGCGACCGCGAACGCGGTGCCCTCACCGCCGGAGACCAGCCGCCCGGTGTTGCAGTGCGTGAGCACCCGGTGGCTGCCGCCGGGCAGCAGCTCGTCGAGCAGGGCCAGGCCGTGCGCCGCCATCCTGGCACTGGCCTCCGCGTCCGCCCGGTGCAGGGCCCGCGCCGCGGCCAGCGCCGCCGCCCCGGCCTCCTGCGGACCCGCGCCCTTGTCGGCCGCCGCCTGATAGGCGCCCAGCGCCAGCCGCACCCCGTACCCGAGGTTCACCGCGGTGGGCCGCGCCGCCGCCAGCAGAGCGGCGGCCTCCCGCACGTCGTACCCGCGCACCCCCGCCAGCGCCACCCCGTACGCCCCCGCGATTCCCAGCAGTGGCGCCCCGCGGACGGCCAGCGTCTGGATGGCCCGCACCAGCGCCGGCACATCCGTGCAGACCAGCTCCACCTCCTCGGCCGGGAGCCGGGTCTGGTCGAGGAGCACCAGCACCGGCCCTTCCGGCGGCTCGTCCCAGCGAAGCTGTGCCAGTCCCTGCGGCTGGGAGCCCAGGGTGGATCGCACCTCGTGATCAGCCATCCGCCCAGTCTGCCCGGTGAGCCACCGACAATTGAAGGTGCCAACGAGATACGGGGGCCGGTCCACGGCCCGGGACCGCATGGCACGATGGCTGCCAACCCCAGGGAGCCGGCTCGCCGAGCTGGTCCCACGACCAATCCACGAGGTGGACGACCGTGAACGACTCTCCGGGCTGGGCCTCGCCCGGATCGGCCCCCTCCGACGGTGAGGACTCCGGCACGCCCCGGCAGCCCGAGCCCTCCGACCGGGCCCGCGCGTCCTCGCAGTGGTCCCGCAACCAGCCTCCGGCGGGCCAGTGGTCGCCTCCGGCCGCCACCCCGGGGCAGAGCACACCTCCGCCTCCGCCGGGCCGTCCTGGGCCCCAGCAGGGCGGTTGGGGCCCGCCTCCCGCTCCGGGCGGGCCATGGAACTCCGGATGGGGCCCGGCGCCCGCCGCCAAGCCCGGCGTCATCCCGCTCCGCCCCCTGGGCGTGGGCGAGATCCTCGACGGAGCGGTCTCGACGATGCGCGCCCACTGGCGCACGGTCCTGGGCCTCACCCTCACGGTCGCCGTGATCACGCAGATCGCGAACATCCTCGCCGAGCGCTACCTCCTGCCCGACCCGCCGGACATCGACCCGAACGCCACCGGCGCCGAGGCCGTGGACCAGCTCATGGACTCGCTGCGGTCGAGCATGCTCAGACTGCTGCCCATAGGTGTCCTCGGACTGATCGGGACGCTCTTCGTCACAGCGGTCCTCACCGTCGTCATCAGCCGCTCCGTCCTGGGGCGCCCTGTAACCCTGCGGGAAGCCTGGGCGGAGGCCCGGCCGAGGCTGCTGCCGCTGCTCGGCCTGCTGGTGCTGCTGCCGGTGATGGCAGGAGCGGTCGTCGGTATCGGCATCCTGCCCGGGGCGCTCATCGGATCCGACGCGGGTGCGGCCCTCGCCGGACTCGGCGGGCTCACCGCCTCCGTGGTCGTGATCTGGCTGCTCGTCCGGTTCAGCCTCGCCGCGCCCGCGCTGATGCTGGAACGCCAGAGCCTCCTCAAGTCCCTCCGCCGGTCCGCCAAGCTGGTGCGCGGCGCCTGGTGGCGGATCTTCGGCATCACGCTGCTGACGCTGCTCCTGACGTTCATCGTCTCGATGATCATCGGGATCCCGTTCACCGTGATCGGAACGCTCGTGGACGACGGCGGTGCCGGCAGCCTTTTCTCCGGGGACAGCTCCGACTTCGGCTGGCCGTTCCTGATCATCAGCGGGATCGGCGCCGTGATCGGCTCGGCGATCACCTACCCGATCTCCGCCGGTGTGGCCGCGCTGCTCTACGTCGACCAGCGCATCCGCCGCGAGGCCCTCGACCTCGATCTCGCCCGCGCCGCGAACCTGCCGGGCTACGAGACTCCCGGGAGCTGATGCGGTGTCCGCAACGGGGGGCACAACCATGGTGCGGCTGCTGGTCCGGGCGGCCGGCGAACCACCGGTGGACACTCCGCGCGTGCCCGCCCGCGAGGGGGCCCGGCGCGAACTGTCCAAGCCGATGTACCACGAGAACGACCCGAACCTCCTGGAGCGTGCCCTCAACCGCTTCTGGGACTGGGTCGGCGGCCTCTTCGACGCCGCCTCGGGCGCGGCCCCGGGCGGCGCGCTCGGCCTGGTCGCCATCGCCGTGTTCGTCCTGGCCCTGGTCGCCGCCCTGTGGTGGCGACTGGGCACCCCGACGCGCGCCGTCTCCACCGTCGGCACCGTCTTCGACGACCGTCCGCGCAGCGCCGCCGAGCACCGCGCAACGGCCGAGGCCCACGCCGCGGCCGGCCTCTGGACCCAGGCCGTCCAGGAACGGATGCGCGCGATCGTCCGCTCCCTAGAGGAGCGCGCCCTCCTCGATCCGCGCCCCGGCCGGACCGCCGACGAAGCCGCAGCCGAGGCAGGCCGCCCGCTGCCCGCCCACGCCGACCGACTCCGCGCCGCCGCCCGTGAGTTCGACGACGTCACGTACGGAGGCCGTACGGCCGACAAGACCGCGTACGACCGTCTGCGCGACCTCGACACCGATCTCGAACGTACGAAGCCGGATCTCAGCACTCTCAGCCAGCGCCCCACCGCGGCAGCGGCTGCCCGGGGAGGCGCCGAATGACCGGCACCGAGATCCCCGCGAAGACCGCCTCCACGTCCACCGATGCAACACCTCGGCAGATCTGGACGCGCACCCGTGGGCTGCTGCTCGCCACCGTGATCCTCGTGGCCGCCGGCATCGTCCTCGCCGCCACGCGCTCCGGCGATCAGCACGGCCGCCTCGACCCCCGCTCTGCGGACCGCTACGGCAGCCGCGCCATCGCCGAACTCCTTAAAAACCAGGGCGTCTCCACGCGCGTGGCCACCACCCTCGACGAAGCCACGCGGGCCACAGGGCCGGACTCGACCCTCCTGGTCACCGTCCCCGATCTGCTCACCGCCTCCCAGCAACAGCGCCTCCACGATGCCGCCACCAAGTCCGGCGGACGGACCGTGCTGCTTTCCCCCAGCTCGCCCTCCCTCTCCGTACTCGCCCCTGGCGTACGGGAGGAAGGCTCGTCCTCGGTCGACAACCGCGAGCCGAACTGCTCCCTGCCCCTGGCCGTCCGCGCCGGAAGCGCCGACACCGGAGGCATCCGCTACGCCGCCACCAGCAAGGCCGACGACGCCTGCTACCTCGCGGGCGGACTGCCCACCCTGCTGCGGATACAGGCCTCCTCCGGCGGCGACACCGTCCTGCTGGGCGCCCCGGACATCCTCTACAACCACCGTCTCGACAAGCAGGGCAACGCCTCGCTCGCCCTCCAACTCCTCGGCTCCCGCCCCCATCTGGTCTGGTACCTCCCCTCGCTCGGTGATGTCTCGGCCACCGATGGCGGTGACCGCAGCTTCTTCGACCTCATCCCATCCGGATGGCGCTGGGCCACCCTCCAGCTCACCCTCGCGGCCGCCCTCGCCGCCGTCTGGCGAGCGCGCCGCCTCGGCCCGCTGGTGACCGAGCAACTCCCGGTCGCCATCCGCGCGTCCGAGACCACCGAGGGCCGAGCCCGCCTCTACCGCAAGGCCAACGCCCGCGACCGCGCGGCCGACGCCCTGCGCTCGGCGACCCGCACTCGTCTCGCCCCCCTTCTGGGCGTGCCCGCCGCTTCGGCGCACGCGCCCGAACTCCTCGTCCCCGCCGTCTCCGCCCGGACCCCGTCCGCCGAACGGGACCCCCAGGTCCTGCTCTTCGGCCCGGCCCCGGCCGATGACGCCGCACTGGTCCGCCTCGCGGACGAACTCGACGCCCTCGAAAGAGAGGTACGCACCTCATGAGCGACCGAACCCCGGCGACCGCAGCGAACCCGGACAGCGCCCGCGCCTCCCTGGAGGCCCTGCGCGCCGAGATCGCCAAGGCCGTGGTCGGCCAGGACTCCGCCGTGACGGGCCTGGTCGTGGCCCTGCTCTGCCGTGGCCACGTCCTCCTGGAAGGCGTCCCCGGCGTCGCCAAGACACTGCTGGTGCGCTCGCTCGCCGCCTCACTCGAACTCGACACCAAGCGCGTCCAGTTCACCCCCGATCTGATGCCCAGTGATGTCACGGGCTCGCTGATCTACGACGCCCGCACCGCCGAGTTCTCCTTCCAGGCAGGCCCGGTGTTCACCAATCTGCTGCTCGCGGACGAGATCAACCGCACGCCCCCGAAGACCCAGTCCTCTCTCCTCGAGGCCATGGAGGAGCGTCAGGTCACGGTCGACGGCACGCCGCGCCCGCTTCCCGAGCCCTTCCTGGTCGCCGCGACGCAGAACCCCGTCGAGTACGAGGGCACGTACCCCCTGCCGGAAGCCCAGCTGGACCGCTTCCTGCTGAAGTTGACCGTGCCTCTGCCCTCGCGCGCGGACGAGATCAACGTCCTGGCCCGTCACGCCGAGGGCTTCAACCCTCGCGATCTCCAGGCAGCGGGAGTCCGTCCCGTCGCGGGTGCCGCCGACCTGGAAGCGGCTCGCGCCGCCGTAGCCAAGACCGCCGTCTCAGCGGAGATCACCGGCTATGTCGTCGATATCTGTCGTGCCACGCGTGAATCCCCCTCGCTCAGCCTCGGTGTCTCTCCCCGAGGCGCCACCGCCCTGCTCTCCACCGCTCGCGCCTGGGCCTGGCTCACGGGCCGGGACTATGTCATCCCCGACGACGTAAAGGCCTTGGCCCTCCCCACACTTCGCCATCGCATCCAGTTGCGTCCCGAGGCGGAGATGGAGGGCGTCACCGCCGACTCCGTCATCACCTCGGTGCTCGCCCACGTACCCGTCCCCCGCTGAGACGGCGATCGTGGCTCTCACCGGACGCGCTGCTCTGCTCGCTGCTCTCGGATCCGTCCCCGTTGGCGTATGGGCCCCGAGCTGGGCGGGAATGCTCGCGGTCAACGCCCCCCTCACACTCGCAATGATGTGCGACTACACCCTCGCCGCGCCAGTGCGAAAGCTTCAATTCACCCGAAACGGTGATACATCAGTTCGACTGGGTGACGCCGCGGAAGTCGTCCTCACCGTCACCAACCCCTCGGGCCGTCCGCTGCGGGCCCAGCTCCGCGACGCCTGGCCCCCCAGCAGCTGGCCCGCCGACGCCGAACAGGACGCCTCCCGGCATACGGTGACGGTCCCGGCCGGCGAACGCCGCCGCGTCACCACGGCCCTTCGCCCCACCCGCCGCGGTGACCGTCGCTCCCAGCAGATCACGGTCCGTTCCTACGGGCCGCTCGGTCTCGTCTCCCGGCAGGGCACCCATCACGCCCCCTGGACCGTACGCGTCCTGCCGCCGTTCACCAGCCGCAAACACCTGCCGTCCCGGCTGGCCCGGCTACGGGAACTGGACGGCCGTACCAGTGTGTTGACGCGGGGCGAAGGCACCGAGTTCGACAGCCTGCGCCCGTATGTCCCGGGCGACGACACCCGCTCCATCGACTGGCGCGCCACCGCCCGGCAGAACGCCGTGGCCATACGCACCTGGCGCCCCGAACGCGACCGTCACATCCTTGTCGTCCTCGATACAGGCCGTACGTCAGCGGGCCGCGTCGGTGACGTCCCCCGCCTGGACGCCGCCATGGACGCCTCCCTGCTACTGGCCGCGCTAGCGTCCCGCGCGGGCGACCGCGTCGACCTCCTTGCATACGACCGTCGCGTACGAGCACGGGTACAGGGCCGCTCCCAAAGCGAACTCCTGCCTTCTCTCGTCAACGCGATGGCACCGCTCGAACCCGAACTCGTAGAGACGGACACCCGAGGCTTGAGCGCCGCCGCGCTCGCCAATGCTCCTCGTCGCTCTCTGATCGTGCTCCTCACCAGCCTGGACGCGGCTCCGGTGGAGCAAGGCCTCCTGCCAGTCCTTCCTCAGCTCACTAAGCGCCATACGGTGGTGATCGCGGCGGTCGCCGACCCGCATATCAAGAAGATGGCGGAGGCGCGGGGCACGGTGGACGCCGTTTACGGAGCCGCCGCTGCCAGCCGCACCCAGGAACAACGTCGCCGCACGGCTGAACAACTCATGCGCCATGGAGTTACCGTCGTGGACGCCACTCCCGATGATCTTGCTCCGGCGTTGGCCGACGCCTATCTGGAACTGAAGGCCGCGGGGCGGCTCTGATCTGATCCTGCGCCGGAGTGGTTAGTGACCCGGCCGTCCCGTCGCGTTCCCGTGCGTGGGCGTATGGGTCCTGAACGCAAAAATGCCTCAACCCCCGGCCCAAAAGGGCACGGGGGTTGAGGCTAAAAATTGT